>CAIMAQ010000039.1 GCA_903839035.1 uncultured Opitutia bacterium | reverse complement strand
CGGCAGGTGGGTGAGCAGCGAGCCGACCCAGATCAGGTCGAACTGCGCGGTGAACGGCAGCGCGTTCAGATCCGGCTGGGAGTAAACCGGGATGGCGCCGAATTCCGCGGCGCAAAAATCCACGGCGTCCCGGTCGAGGTCGCAAGCGGTGATCTTCGCGTAATCGTAGTGCGCCCGCAGCCAGCGCAGCACGCGGCCGTGGCCGCACGGCAGGTCGAGGATGTCGGGGTAGTGCGGCTTGTCGCAGAGCTGGCCGGACAGCATCACCAACTCGAGCGCGCGCTGACCCAGGTCGAAATACTGCTGTTCCAGTCCCGGGACGAGCATGCCGTCCGCCGGCGACAGCACCCGCTGAGGGTGCACGCGACTCAGGTCGGGGAGAGGCTTCATGGGACGCCATTCAAATGCCGCCGCCCCCGGTTCAAGCAAGGCGCAATCGCGGGCGGCTCAATAGTCGTCCATCACGAACCACATCACCCAGATCAGCCCGAGGCTGAAGAAGACCATGGCACTGAATCCAAAGACCACGGTGACGACGTTCTTGTGGAGTCCACCCACGGTGGCCGCCGCCAGCAGGTTGCCGCCGATGAACAGCAGCCAGAAATCGCGTTTGCGCCGGGAAGGCCGGCGGGGTGGCAGAATGATCGCGTTCTCGCCCTGGGCCTCGGCGCGTGCGAGGTTGGCGCGCAGGATGGCGTGGACCTCGTTCTCGGCCGGGACCGCCGCCGAGGACGGGGGTGGGCCGGCCAGGCGGTTGAGCTGGCGCACATCGATGGGCTGGTCGGCGGGCGCTGCACCGGCCCGGCGGTTGGAGACCTCGAACGCCGTGGGCTTGAACTGAAACGTGCGGGGCGGGGGTTCCGGCTCCGGCGGCCCCAGCGGATCCTCGTTCCTCATGCGGGCAGCGAAGGGCCCCGCCTCCCTGCCGCCAAGGCAAAACGCCGCGCGATTCTACGGAACTTAAGACCCGGGTTGGTTTCATTTCACCTCGCCGCCCGCGGCCGTTTTAAACTTCTCCGCCGCCCCCGAAAGGGGCATTACTCTTGGTCAACGGCCGCCTGTCCCCGCCATGGTCACCCCTTCGTCCCAGTTTGAAAAATCCCCGGGCCCGTTTGACTGGCCGCTGGCCTATGAGACGGAACAGCTGCTGCGGCGTTTCCTCGGGGCGTTTTTGGAGCGCAACGGCTTTGCGCGGCGGCTGGCGGAACGGATGCGCGACGAGACCGGGACGGATTTTTATGAATGGGTCGACCACCTGGTGCTGGGCTCGGAACACGCGGCGGAACTCGACGCGGTGGGGCTGGTGGTGGAGAAGGTGCACGCGCCCTTCAGCACCATCGTGCTGCACCACCCGCGGGCGATGATGCCGCGCGTGCTGCTCCGGCTGGGCAGCGGCGCCCCGGGGGTGCCGTCGGTGGTGGCCCTGCGGCCGGAAGCGCTGCCTGATTTTCTGGCCCGGCACGACCTCGCCGCGCCGATCCAGGGGGAGCCGGGCTCGCGTTTCCGCCGGGCCCTGGTCGCGGAGGAACAGGGCACGCGGCTCGAGGCCGTGGAGCGGCTCGGCTGGCGCGGATTCGTGCCGGAGGCCCCGGCGGCGGGATTCACGGCGGCGGTGGTGAAGGCCCGCGAGCTCTTCCACCTGCGCAAACGCGACTTCGCCGAGGATGCGGCGGGGGTGAAGCACGCCTTCGCGGTCCTCGACCAAGTGCTGGCGCTCGTGCCGCGCGACGTGGCCTGCGAGCTGTTTTTCGCGGAAGAGCGGGCGTTCTGGGAATTCCGGAACCGGGCCGCCCGCGTGCAAAAACGCCGGCAGGACCTGTTGGGCCTCGGCTGGGGCAACCACGACCACCACACTTTCCGCTGCTCGCGGGCGCGCTTTGCCGACGTGATCGAATTTCTCACCCGGCTGGGACTGGAAAAACGCGAGCGCTACTACGCCGGCGAGGAGGCGGGCTGGGGCGCGCAGATCATGGAGTCGGCGGGGGCGGGCATCGTGGTGTTTGCCGACGTGGACCTGCAGCCGGGGGAGATCGACATCGACTTTGCGAAAGAGCGGCTGCCCGACCTGCCCGCGCTGCGCACGGTGGGGCTGTGGTGTGCGCTCCATGGCGACAGCTTCCTGCAGGCGGGCATGCACCACCTGGAGGCGCGCTTCGACTTCGCCCGGCTGTGCGAACAGCTCGCGGCGGAGGGCGTGGCCACGATGCGGCCCTTCTCGGATTTTGCCTTCCTCAAGCAGGCGTTCACGGAGGGCGAGCGCTGGCCGGTGCGGCCGGAGCGCGTGGCGACGCTGTTGCTCACCGGGTTGATCACACCGGAGCAGGCCGACGGGTTCATCCGGAACGGCGCGCTCGGCAGCCACCTCGAGAACCTCCAGCGCAAGGGCGGCTTCAAGGGTTTCAACCAGAAGGCCGTCAGTGCGATCATCGCCGCGACCGATCCCCGGCTCGTCCAGGCTGGCCACTCCGCGCCATGCAATCCCTGAAAATTGGCATCATCGGCGCCGGCAAGGTGGGAGCCACCATCGCGACCCTCCTGGAATCGTGCCGGTTCTGCTCCGGTGTGCGGCTCGCGGACTCACGCGCCAAGGTGGACCTGCGCGGGCTGAAGAAGTCGAAGCTGCGTCAGGTGGACGTGACCAAGCGGGCGCAGCTCGCGGCGTTCGTGGGCGACGTGGACGCCATCGTGAGCGCGGCGCCGTATTTCCTGAACAAGCCCATCGCCGAGGCGTGCGCGAAGGCGGGGGTGTCGTATTTCGACCTGACGGAGGACGTGGACACGACGAACTTCGTGCGGAAGCTGGCGGCGAAGAAGGGCCGGGCCACGTTTATGCCGCAGTGCGGGCTCGCCCCGGGCGCGATCAACATCGTGGGCGGGTCGCTGGCGGCGTCGCTGTCCTCGGTCCGCCACTGTGAGATGCGGGTGGGCGCGCTGCCGCTCAACGCGAGCAACCAGATGAAGTATTACCTCAGCTGGAGCACGGCCGGCCTGATCAACGAGTACTGCCAGGTCGGCGAGGCGCTGCACGCGGGCCGACGCGTGACGACCATGCCGCTCGACGGCGTGGAGCGCATCACGATCGACGGCACGGAGTACGAGGCGTTCAACACCTCGGGCGGCGTCGCGACCATGTGCGAGACCTTCGAGGGCCGGGTGCAGGAGCTGAACTACAAGACGATGCGCTATCCGGGCCACCGCGACCTGATGAAGTTCCTCCTGCAGGACCTGAACCTGGCGCCGCGCCAGGACCTCGTGACGCAGATCTTCGACCAGGAAGTGCCACTGACCGAGTCCGACGTCGTGGTGTTTTATGTCAGCGTCGTCGGCAACGAGCCCGGCGGCGGCCTCAAGCAGCGCAGCTTCATCAAGAAAATGCACGGCGGCACCGTCCACGGCCGCAAGCTCAACGCCATCCAGCTGACCACCGCCGCGGGCGTCACCGGCGTGCTCGAGCTGTTTGCCCGGGGCAAGCTCGGCCCGGGCTTTGTCAAACAGGAGTCCGTCCCGCTGAAGGACTTCCTCGGCACCCAGTGGGGCGGGAAGGTCTATGGCGAAAAATAGTAGAGCGGAATATTTTAACCGCGAATGGACGCGAATGAACGCGAACCTATTTTCGGAAATATTGCCCTGAATTGGCGTTCATTCGTGTCTATTCGCGGTTACTAAACCCCTGTCATGGCCACTAACGTCAAGAAAACCGCCGCGGAGATCTTTCCCCGGCTCGGACTGAAGGTGCACAACCGCGGCGTGTTTGCCGGCGAGTGGTTCGGGTCGGGCACGCCAATCGAAAAATACTCGCCGATCGACGGCAGCGTCCTCGGCTACGTCTCCACGGCAACGCACACCGACTACGACCGCGCGGCCGCGGCGGCGCAGCGGGCGTTCCTGGCGTGGCGCGACGTGCCGGCGCCGAAGCGCGGCGAGGTGGTGCGGCGGCTGGGGCTGGCGCTGCGCACGCACCAGCGCGACCTCGGGCGGCTGGTGACGCTGGAGACGGGCAAGATCCTGGCGGAAGGCGTGGGCGAAGTGCAGGAGATGATCGACATCTGCGACCTGGCGACGGGGCTGTCGCGGCAGCTCTTTGGCCGGACGATCGCGACCGAGCGGCCCGGCCACCGGATGATGGAGCAATGGCACCCGCTCGGCGTGGTGGGCATCATCTCGGCGTTTAATTTTCCGGTGGCGGTCTGGGCGTGGAACAGCGCCCTGGCCACGGTCTGCGGCGATGCGACGCTCTGGAAGCCGTCGGAGAAAACCCCGCTGACCTCGGTGGCCTGCATCAAGATCGCCGAGGCGGTCTGCCAGGAGTGCGGCGTGGATCCGGCAATCTTCTCGCTGGTGAACGGCGATGCGGCCAATGCCGGCGAGTTGCTGGCGGCGGACCACCGCGTGCCGCTCATCTCGGCGACGGGCTCGACCCGGATGGGCCGGCGGGTGGGCGAGGTGGTGGCGAAGCGGTTTGGGAAGTCGCTGCTCGAGCTGGGCGGCAACAACGCGATCATCGTGACGCATTCGGCCGACCTGAAGCTGGCGGTCCGGGCCATCCTGTTCGGCGCGGTGGGCACGGCGGGCCAGCGCTGCACGAGCACGCGGCGGGTTTTGGTCCACGAGTCGATGGAGTTGAAGCTGACCAAGGCGCTGCTCGACGGCTACAAGCAGGTGCGGATCGGCAGCCCGCTCGACCCGGATACGCTGATGGGGCCGCTGGTTGATTTTGCGGCGGTGGAAAACTTCACGAATGCCATCACCGCTGCGAAGAAGCACGGTGGGCGGGTACTCACCGGCGGGAAGCGACTCACCGGGGCCGGCTATGCCAGCGGGTTGTATGTGACGCCCTGCATCATCGAGGCGGAGAACCACTGGAGCATTGTGCAGCATGAGACCTTTGCGCCGATCCTGTACCTGATGACGTACCGCACGCTGGACGAGGCCATCACCCTCCAAAACAGCGTGCCGCAGGGGCTGAGCTCGGCGATTTTTACGAACGACCTGCGCGAGGCCGAGACGTTTCTGGCGACGCGCGGCAGCGACTGCGGCATAGCCAACGTGAACATCGGAACGAGCGGCGCGGAAATCGGCGGGGCCTTTGGCGGGGAAAAGGAGACGGGCGGCGGCCGCGAGAGCGGCAGTGATGCTTGGAAGGCCTACATGCGCCGACAGACGGCGACGGTGAATTACTCCAAGGACCTTCCGCTCGCGCAGGGCATCAAGTTCGGCGGCTGAAAACCCTAAAATCACGCGGCTCCTGCAGGCGGAAAAAATTCGCCTCCGGCCCGGGTCTTGTTCCAGCCTTTGCGCCCATTCCCATGAAAATCCGTTTCCTGCTGCTTTCGCTCAGCCTCGCCCTGATTGCCTCCTCCAGCCTGCGGGCCGAGGATCCCAAACCGGCTCCGGGGGCCAAGGCGGAGAAGCCGGAGACGGAACTGGAAAAGACGATGGGCAAGATGAACAAGGCGTGGCGTCACGTCCGCAAGGCGGCCAAGGAAGGCAAGCTGACCCCGGCGGATGCCGCGTTGGTGGCCACCGTCCGACAGGGCGCCGAGGAAGCGTCCAAGCTCACTCCCGCGCTCGAGGCGGAGAAGCCCGCGGCGGAGCGGGCGAAGTTCCGCGCTGATTATCAGGCGCAGCTCAAGAAACTGGTCGCGACCCTGACCAAGCTGGAGTCCGCGCTAACCGCGAATGACATTCCCGCCGCGACCAAGCTCGTGGGTGACGCTGGCTCCTTGATCAAGGGCGGCCACAAGGAATTCAAGAAGCCGGACGAGAACGAGCATCATTGAGCGGCCACGGGCGGAACAGAGTGTCAGGTGTTACGTTTTAGGTGTTAGGAAAGAGCCGGCGTTCGCCTGACGCATGGGCCCGCGTAACTCTTAACACGTAAACCTAACCCGGCGGTGCGATGGATCGCGCCGGTCAGATATCCCAGTTGGCCATGTCGTCGGTCCCGAGGTCGGGAGAACCGGCCCGGGTGCGGCGGGGGCGGACGACGAGCTGGTCGCTCTTGAAATAGACAGCGGAGCCGGCGGGCACGGACTTCATGATCCAGACATTGGAGCCGATGACGGAGTTCGCGCCGATCTGGGTGTCGCCCCCGAGGATCGAGGCGTGCGCGTAGATCGTGACGCGGTCCCCGATGTCGGGGTGGCGTTTCGTGCCCTTGACGGGATGGCCGGTGTCGTCGGTCTCGAAGGATTTCGCGCCCAGGGTGACGCCCTGGTAGAGTTTCACGTGGTTGCCGATGCGGGCGGTTTCGCCGATGACGACGCCGGTGCCGTGGTCGATGAAGAAGTTCGTGCCGATGGTGGCGCCCGGGTGGATATCCGTGCCGGTGCGCTCGTGGCCGTATTCCGTGAGCATGCGAGGCAGCAGCGGTACACCCAGCCGAAACAGGACATTGGCGAAGCGCTGGACCGAAATGGAAAGCACGCAGGGGTAGGCGAGGATGATTTCCTCGACGTTGCGGGCCGCGGGGTCGCCGCGGAAGGCCGCCGTGACGTCGGTCTGGATGATCTCGCGCAAGGCAGGGAGCTGGCCGAGGGCATCGGCGGTGAGGGTCTGGGCGCGGGCCACCGGGTCGGGATCCTGGGCGAAACGGAGGCTTTTCTCGATTTCCGCGCTGAGCCGGCGTTCGAGTCCGGCCAGCAGGGCGTCCACATGCGCCGGCACGTCTTTCTTGGTCAGCGCGGTCGCCTCAAAGAAACCCGGAAACATCAGATGCATGTAGTCCGAGGCCAGCTGCTGCACCGAGTCCTGGGCGGGGAGATTAACCCCGTCGAGGTGGTTGATGCCGCCGTGCTTCTGGTAGGAGTCCAGCAGGGCCTGCTTGATGGGGGTCAGGTTCATGGCGGGGAGGGCAGTAGCGAGTAGTGAGTAGCGAGTAGCGAGTAGCGCAAGCGCGCGAATTGGCGGGAACGGCTTCGACTGCCGGGTGGTGGCGGCACGGCGTTCCGGCCGGTATGCTCACTACCTGCTACTCGCTCCTTTTCAGATGTGATACATCGCCGATCCGGCCTTGGTCACGAAGGTGTCGAGGGTGATGGCGCGGGCCTGCTGGTCGAGGCCGGTGCGCAGCCCGGTCCAGATTTCCTTCATGCGGCGGCCGGTCCGGCCCGAGAAATTGCCGCTGAACTCGATCAGCTCGCCGTCGATGACCTGCATGATGTCATAGAGCGAGACCTGCTCGGGCGGGTGGGCGAGCGCGTAGCCGCCCTGGATGCCGCGCTTGCTGATGATCAGCCCGCCATTGCGCAGTTCGCCCAGGATCTGCGCCAGAAAACTGGCCGGGACCGCTTCCACGCGCGCGAGTTGCTCGATTTGGGCCAGTTCGCCGGATCCGTGCAGCCGAGCCATCTCGGCCAGCACGCGGCAGGCATAATCCACTTTGACGGAAATCTTCACCGAAGTACTAAAGTAGTCCCCGGGGCCATCGGGGCAATCCCTTTTCCGCTTCGCGCCGGAGCTTAAGGCGTAAGCGGATCCATCAGGCAGCGGTGGGGTGCTTAATATCCCGGCGGGACGGTGAGATTGGCGTTGGCCGCTTTGTCATCCGGCGTCTGGCTCCGGGTGGGCTTAGGCCGGACGCCAAAACCCCTACCATGATGACTTCGCGCGAACGTATCCTGACGGCCGCTCGCCGCGGGAAACCGGATCGGATTCCACTCGATATCTGGATGACGCCGGAGGTGAACGAGCGACTGCTCGCGCATTTCGGGGTCGCGACCGAGCGTGAGCTCTGGGCCAAGCTGCACCTCGACAAGATCGTGGGCGTCTCCCCCCGCTACGTCGGTCCGCCGCATCGCGAGCTGGGCGGCGGGCACTACCAGGTGCCGCCGTGGTGGAATACGGTGCGCGAAATTGATTACGGCACCGGCCGCTACAGCGAGTCCGTGGCCTGGGCGCTGAAGGACGCGACGACGCTGACGGAGCTGGAGGCGTTCCAATGGCCGTGTGCCGACTGGTATGACTTCTCCACCATCGAGGCGCAGTGCGACGCCTGGCCTGAGAATGCGATCGAGGGGTGCTACGTGGCGCCGTTTTACTGGCACAACCACATCCGCGGGCTGGAGCAAAGCTGTGTCGACTTGATCGCGGAGCCGGAGTTGACGGCCTACATGCTCGAGCGGATCAGCGGTTTCTGCTGGGACTATGCGAACCGGTTTTTCGAGGCGGGCCGGGGCAAGATTCACCTGACACAAGTGACCGATGACTACGGTTCGCAGCAGGACCTGATGATCAGCGCGGAGTGCTACCGGCAGTGGTTCAAGCCGCTGCAGAAGAAGTTCACGGATCTCGCGCACTCGGCGGGCGCGCTGGTGATGCACCATGACGATGGCGCGATCCGGCGGATCATCCCGGACTTTGTCGAACTCGGCGTGGACATCCTCAACCCCATCCAGCACGTGTGCCCGGGGATGGAGATGACCGGGCTGAAGCGCGACTTCGGCGGCAGCCTCGCCTTCCACGGCGGCGTGGACAACCAGGACGTGCTGCCGCACGGCAGCGTGGCGGACGTGCAGCGCGAAGTGCGCGACTGCATGGCCCAGCTGGGGGCGGGTGGCGGCTACATCCTGGCGCCCTGCCACAACATCCAGCCGGTCACGCCGACGGAAAACATCGTCGCGATGTACGAGACCGCCTGGGCCGAGGGCTGGTATTGATCCGCGGGACGCGGCGGGTCAGATCACGAAATCCGTGGCGTCCGGCCGCACGACCTCACGCGGCGGGAGCAGCATGCCGGCGGCGACGGTGGCGTGCGTGCCCTGCTCGATCAGGATGAAGGAACCGGTCAGGCGGTTGGTTTCGTAGCCGTCGAAAAAGATCGGACTGGCGGTGCGGAGGCGGATCTCGCCGATGTCATTGAGTGCCAGCTCCGCCGGCGCGGGCAGGGTCTCGAACGTGCTGATGTCGAGGCGGTGATTGAGGGCAGTGACGGCGACCTGGACGTTGTGGGTGGTGTGCTTCAGCCAGCATTTTTTCCCGGCAACCAGGGGGCGCTGATGCATCCAGCACACGTTGGCGAGCAGGTCACTGCTGGAACCGGGCAGGTGGTTCTGGCCGATGATCATGTTGCCGCGGCTGACATCGATGTCGTCGGCGAGGAGCAGCGTGATGGACTGGGGGCAGAAGGCCTCGGCCACGGACCCGTCGTAGGTCCAGATTTCCTTTACCGTAGTGACCTGGCCGCCCGGCAGGACCATGACCTTCTGGCCGGGGCGGACGATGCCGCCGGCGATCTGGCCGCTGAAGCCGCGGAAATCATGGAGCCGCGGGTCGGTGGGGTTGTTCGGGCGGTTGACCCACTGTACCGGCAGGCGGAAGCCGTTCAGGTTCCAGTCGCTGCCGATGTGCACGGTTTCGAGGTGGTGGAGGAGGGTCGGGCCCGGATACCACGGCGTGTTGACCGAGGCATCCACGACGTTGTCGCCGTTCAGCGCGCTGATGGGGATGAACTTGACGTCCTTGATGTCGAGGCGCGGCAGGAATTTCTCGAACTCGGCGCGGATCTCGTTGAAGCGCGCCTCGCTCCAGCCGACGAGGTCCATCTTGTTGACGGCGACGACGAGGTGGGGGATGCGCAGCAGCGAGGCGAGGTAGGTGTGGCGGCGGCTCTGCTCGATCACGCCTAGGCGCGCGTCCACCAGCACGATGGAGAGGTTCGCGGCGGAGGCGCCGGTGACCATGTTGCGCGTGTACTGGATGTGGCCGGGGGTGTCGGCGATGATGAACTTCCGGCGCGGCGTGGCGAAGTAGCGGTAAGCGACGTCGATGGTGATGCCCTGCTCGCGCTCGGCGCGGAGGCCGTCGGTGAGGTTGGCGAGGTTGACCTGGCCGCCGCCGGTGATGTCGGCGGAGCGCTCGAGCGCCTCGAGCTGGTCCTCCATGAGGGACTTCGAGTCGTAAAGCAGGCGGCCGATGAGCGTGGACTTGCCATCATCCACGCTACCGCAGGTGTTGAAGCGGAGGATGTCAGTCAGGCGCGCGGCGCCGCCGGCCGCCGGAGAGGGGAGATGGGAGATGGGGGATGGGGACGGAGCAGACATGAAAAATTAGTGTTTGCGCGCTTCGGTGGAACGGAGGAGGCCCGTCAGGAGTCTCCCAGTGTGGATAGCGGCCTGCTGGATCCGGTTGTGCTCGTCTCCGGTGATGTACGTGGCGTCCAGCATCACGTAGGAAAGGGACCTGACTTCGCCGCAGGAAGCACGGGCGACATTATAAAACTGGGTCTTCTCCTGCAGGTGCATCCGCTCGAAACCCTCGGCAATGTTGGTCATCGCTGACACCGCCGCACGCTGGACTTGGTCGCGCAATCCAAAGTCCCTGGCGGCGGGTCCTCGGCGAAAGCAACCGTAGGCTAATCGGGTGGGTTCGCGACCGCTTTGCCACGCTTCCAATCCTTCGAAGGTGTGAAGCGAATCTGCCATCTGCGCCCTGCCATATCCGCGTGGCCATTCCTGAGGCACAGGCGGCTTCCGTCTTGTATGTGTAATGTTAAATTTCATCGGTCCTGGCCCTATCCGCCATCTGCTATCTCCCATCTTCGCCGGTTAGAAATAACCGGCTTTCTTGCGGTCCTCCATGGCGGCTTCGGAGGACTTGTCGTCGGCCCGGGAGCCGCGCTCCGTCACCCGGGCGGCGGCGATCTCGACAATGATGTCGTCCACGCTGTCGGCGGGGGACTCGACCAGGCCGGTGCTGATGATGTCGCCGATGGTGCGCACGCGCACGACGAGCGCGCGGACGTCCTCATTGGGCTTGGGCGGGACGATGTCGTTGACCGGGAGCCACTGGCCGCCACGGCGAACGCAGGTGCGGTGGTGGCTGAAATAGATGCTCGGGACGGCGAGTTGCTCGCGGCGGATGTATTCCCAGACATCCTGTTCGGTCCAGTTGCTGAGCGGAAACACCCGCATGTTTTCGCCTGGGTTGAGGCGGCCGTTGTAGAGGTTCCAGATCTCGGGCCGCTGGTTTTTCGGGTCCCACTGGCCGAAACTGTCGCGGAAGCTGAAGAAGCGCTCCTTGGCCCGGGATTTTTCCTCATCACGCCGCGCGCCGCCGATGCAGCATTCGAAGCGGAACTCGTCGATGGCGGCGAGCAGCGTGGGGATTTGCAGGCGGTTGCGGCTGACTTCGCCGGGAGCGGGGGTGGCGAAGCCCGAGGCGATGGCGTCCTCGACGCGGCGGATGATGAGCTTGGCGCCGAGTTCCTTGGCGCGCGCGTCGCGGAAGGTGTTCAGCTCGGGAAAGTGGTGGCCGGTGTCGACGTTCAGCAGTGGCAGCGGCAGGTCGGACGGCCGGAAAGCCTTTTCCGCGAGGCGCAGGAGGCAGATGGAGTCCTTGCCGCCGGAGAAGAGCAGGGCGGGGCGCTCAAACTCGCCGGCGACCTCGCGCATGACGTGAATGGCTTCGGTCTCCAGGTATTGCAGGTGGTCGAGATGGTAGTCGGACACGGGTTGGGAAAATGCGGCAGGTGATGGGCGAAGGACGGCCGTCCTTCGCCCTTCGGAATTAAGAAATCAAATTTAGCTGGCGGTGGCAACAGCCTGGCCGCCCCAGGCGGCGTGCAGCCCGCACTCGCGCTTTTCGTCGGCCTTGGCCGGATCGAAATAATCCCACTCATTCGGCAGCTGGTGCCGGTCAAGGTACGCCTCGAGGTCGGTGTCGGAAGAATAGAAGAGCGGGCTGACCTTAAGCGCGCCGAAGTTCGCGTCGAGGGACACGATGTCGAGGCCGGCGCGGTTGGGGTTCTGCACCTGGCGGAGGGCGGTGAGCCAGACCGTGGGGGCGAGCTCGCGCATGCCGCGTTGGAACGGCTCGAGTTTCATCTGCGTGCTGAAACGCTTCAGGCCCTCCTCGTCGGTGAGTTCGGGGAGCGGACCTTGAATCGCGTCGCGGTGAGCGGGGGTCAGGCGCGGCAGGTAGGGCTTGAGGTTCAGCTTCAGCTGCGCCCGCAGCGCCTCGGCGTGGAGGTAGGTGGCCGGGCGGTTGTAGCCGTGGTCCACCCACAGCACGGGGATGTCGGGCTGGGCCTGAACGGCGAGGTGCAGGATGGCGGCTTCGTACGGCCGGAAGTTGGTCGAGACGAGTGCGCGGCCCTGGCTTTGGGCAATGGCCCAGCGGACGATGGCGAGCGGCGACTGTGAGCGCAGCTCGGTGTTCCAGCGGGAAATATCTGCGGAGGACGGCATGGACGGAAAGGCGGAAGGCGAAGTTGGGAAAAAGGGATCAGGCGGGGGTGTCAGTACTGGCGGGGGCCGGCGTTGCGGCGGCGGCGACCTCGGGCCAGAGGACGCGGGCGGCAAAATCGCCCAGACGCTCGCCGGGCTGACGCCCGGCTTTCCAGCGGGACAGGATGGGACGCAGCTCGGCCTCGAGCTCGGTTTCCTTGATGACCTCCTTGTAGACACGGTTAAGGCGGGTGCCGGCGGCATTGCCGCCCAGCCAGAGCTGGTAGCGTCCGGGGGCCTTCCCCACGAACGCGATCTCGGCCATGTACGGCCGGGCGCAGCCGTTGGGGCAGCCGGTGGAGCGGATGATGATTTCCTCGCCGCCGAGCCCGAGCTCGCCGCCGAGTTTCTCGATGCGGTCGATGAGGCCGGGCAACATGCGCTCGGATTCCGCGAGTGCGAGGCCGCACGTGGGCAGGGCGGGGCAGGCCATCGCGGCAGCGTGCAGGATGGAGGCCTGCTGGTCGACCTTCACGCCGTGACTTGCGAGCAGGGCGGTGACCGTGGCGCGCTCGGCGGGCGGGACGTTGGCGAGGATGATGTTCTGGTTGGCGGAGAGGCGGAACTCGATCCGCGGGAATTTTTCCGCGGCCTGACGCAGCGCGGTCTTCAGCGTGTGGCCGGGCACGTCCTTGATGCGACCGGTCTCGACAAACAGTGTGAGGAAAAGGGAGCCGTCCACGGCCCGGTGCCAGCCATAGAGATCGCCGGTGGTGGTGAATTCGAACCGGCGGACGCCGGAGAGCACCGGCCCGGCGCGGCGGACGATCTCGTCGTAGAGCCAGGCGGTGCCGCGCTCCTCGACGACGTACTTGAGGCGGGCGTGCTTACGGTTGGTGCGGTCGCCGAAGTCGCGGTGGATGGTGAGCACGGCCTTCGCGACCTCGACCAGATGCTCGGGTGGGAAGAAACCGATCACGTCGGCGAGCCGGGGGAAAGTCTGCGCGTTGCCATGGCTGCGGCCCATGCCGCCGCCGACCGCGAGATTGTAGCCGACGACACGGTCATTCTCCACCACCGCGATGAACCCGAGGTCGTTCGTGTAAACGTCCATGTCGTTCACCGGCGGAATGACGAACGAGACCTTGAATTTGCGCGGCAGGTAGGTCGGACCGTAGAGCGGGTCGACGAACGCATGGTTGGCGGGTTCGGCGAGATTGAGCTGCACGTGGTCGATCCAGATCGAGTGATAAGCGGGGGTCTTTGGCGCGAGGGCCTCGACGACGCGCAGGCTGTCGGCGAAGACCTGTTCCCGGGC
Source organism: uncultured Opitutia bacterium (assembly GCA_903839035.1). GTDB lineage: Bacteria > Verrucomicrobiota > Verrucomicrobiia > Opitutales > Opitutaceae > Opi-474. The sequence goes on along the minus strand of CAIMAQ010000039.1, from coordinate 35,331 downwards.
CTTGGTGTAGGCCGGCGTGGGCGAGGCGGTGATGTTGCGGTTCACGTCGCCGCAGGCGGCGAGGGTCGACAGGAGCGACTCGTTGATTTTTTTGACGAGGGTGCCGAGGCCGGACTTGAGGACGCCGTGGAACTGCAGGCTTTGGCGCGTGGTGATGCGCAAGGTGTTGTTGCCGAAGTTCGACGCGAGGTCGTCGAAAGTGATCCACTGCGCCGGGGTCATGACTCCGCCCGGGATGCGGCCGCGGATCATCATCATGTACTTTTTTCCGGTCTTGCGGAGGTCGCGGTCGTCCTGCTGGTAAATGCCGTGGAACTTGAGAAATTGCTCGTCGTCCTCGTGAAAACGGTCGGTCGTCGGGTCCAGCAGGGTCGGGGCAATACCGCCGCCGAGGGTCGGGTCGTCCTGCTTGAGCAGCTCGTTCTTGGTGAGGGTCGGGGTGGCGGCTTCGGACATGAGAAAGTTTATAGTTGATTAACTAAGTTAAGAACTCAAGTAATGATTCTATGCCGAGTAAAGACCTAAACCGAGCCTATGACAAACCTGCTCCGGGAGGGCGTGTCACGCTGGTCGGAGCGGGCCCAGGTGCGGTGGATTTGATCACCGTGCGCGGCCAGAAGGTGCTTTCTGAGGCAGATGTCGTTGTCTATGATGATTTAGCAAATGCCGACTTACTCGAGGTCTGCCCGGCGGCGATCGAGCGGATCTACGTGGGCAAGCGGGCGGGTCGCCATGGGGCGACGCAGGCAGAAATCGGGGCGATTTTGGTCCGCGAAGCGTCGAAAAACCTGCATGTGGTCCGGTTGAAAGGCGGGGATCCGCTGGTTTTTGGGCGCGGTGGCGAGGAAGAACAGGTCCTCGCGGACGCGGGTATACCCTTTGAGATCGTCCCGGGCGTGACGGCGGCGGTGGCGGCGGGGGCGGTGACGGGAATCCCGCTGACGCATCGCCGGCATGCCTCGGCGGTCGTGTTTGTGACCGGCCACGAGTGCAGCGGAAAACCCGGTGATGCCCTGGTGGACTGGCCCGCGCTGGCGCGGACCCGGGCGACGTTGTGCATTTACATGGGGGTGCGCCGGCTGGGGGAAATCGCCGCGGAATTGCTGGCGGGCGGATTGCCCGGGACCACGCCCGTGGCGGTGGTGGCCAATGCAACGATGCCGAACCAGTCGGTGCATATCGGTGAGTTGGAGTCCGCGGAAACGCTCACGGCGGCACTGCAGGGCCAGCCGGCACTGATCATCGTCGGTGAAGTGGTCCGGCTTTCGGAAATCCTCGCGCAGGCCCGCTCGGCCTTGGTGGAATTACCGGCATGAGCAAAGCGTCCGCGGGCCATAAGATGACGCGTGAGTCAGAGTCTCCCTGCGTGCTGCTGGTGGACAACGGTTCGCTGCAACCGGCCGCGACCCGGCAGCTGCGCAAGATTGCGGCGGCGCTGGGAAAGCGATGGGGCAAAAAAGTGACGCCGGTCTCGCTGCTGCACTCGGAGCAGGTGCCGGCAAAAAAACTTGGCGGGCGAAAGGCGGAAATCCTGCGCGACGCGGTGGGGCAGCGCCTGCACCAGGGCGTGCGGGAGTTTGTGATCGTGCCGTTGTTTTTTGGCCGCAGCCGCGCGCTGACGGAGTTCATTCCCGAGCTGATCACTCAATGGCGTTTACAGGCGCCGAAGCTGAGGGTGCGTCTCGCCGCGCCGCTGGCGGTGGGCGGCGATGACCGGCTGGCGCGGATCCTGGAGACCCAGGTGCGGACGAAACTCACGCCGGAATTTTTGCGCGGCCAGCGCGCGCGGGTGGCGCTTGTGGACCATGGCAGCCCGGTGAAAACAGTGACGCAGGTCCGGAACCGGCTCGCGACCCAGCTACGTCGCCGGCTCGGACAGTCGGTGGCGGGCGTGGCGCCGTGCAGCATGGAGCGGCGTCCGGGGGCGGGATACGACTTTAACGAACCCCTGCTGGAAAACCTGCTGACGACTCCGCCATGGAATGCCGGGCCGGTGATCGTCGCGCAGTTTTTCCTGCTGCCGGGCCGGCACGCAGGCCCGGGGGGCGACATTGCGCGAATTTGCCGGCAGGCACGGGAGAAATCCCCGGGGCTGCGCACGGTGCGGACCAAGCTGGTGGGGGAGGATCCCGCGCTGGAGGCGATTTTGACGGATCGATTTCTCGCGACGAAGTAGGGCGGATCGCTTTTAGTCGGCGGTGCCGATGACCCCCGAGCAACTGGACGCCGAATTTCCGCTGGGCCCCGACTCGTTTCCGCAGCCCGGCGTGCCGGCGGGCAGGCTGGAAAAATTCACCTGGTCCACGAGCCGGGTATTTCCCGGCACCGTGCGCGATTGTTGGATCTACGTGCCGGCGCAGTACGACGCGGCGAAGCCGGCGTGTGTGCTGGTGGTGCAGGATGGCGAGGCGCACTGGCAGCCGGAGCGGCGGTGGCGGATTCCGACGATCCTCGACAACCTCATTCACCAGCAGGCGATCCCGGTGACGATCGGGATCTTCATCAATCCCGGGGTCATTCCAGCGTCGGTCGCCGGCGTCGCCGCCCTCAACAACCGCAGCTTTGAATACGACAGCCTTGGCGACCGGTACGCGCGCTTCCTGACGGAGGAGATTTTGCCGGAGGTCAGCCGCCGCTACCCGCTGGCGCCGGACGGTAACAGCCGCGCAATCATGGGCGGGAGCAGTGGTGCAAAGTGCGCGTTCAACGTTGCGTGGGAACGGCCCGACGCGTTTGCGCGCGTGCTGAGCATCGTCGGGTCCTACACGCCAATGCGCGGGGCGGACACGCTGGCGCCGCTGATCCGGATCACCGAACCGAAGCCGTTGCGGGTGTTCCTGGAAAGCGGGGCGCGGGATTTCAAAATCTTCTGCGGTGACTGGTGGTCGGCCAACCAGGCGATGCTCGCGGCACTGGAATATGCGGGCTACGAGGTGAAACACGCGTGGGCGAAGCACGCCGGCCATGATGATTATCATGGCTCAATGATTTTCCCGGATGCACTGCGCTGGCTCTGGCGGGATTATCCGAAGCCGATCCAGGCCGGGGTGAATTCCCAGCAGGCCCTCGCGCGGGTGACGGTGCCAGGTGAGCAATGGGAACTGGTGCCGGGCGAATACATGTCGGCGACGACGCTGGCGGCGGGTCCGACGGGCGACGTGTTTGTTTTCAGCGCCTACGAGAAATCCGTCTACCGGGTAGCGGGCGACGGCGCGGCGGTAAAGTTGGCGGAGGGATTCGACACTGTGCAGAGCCTCAGCTGCGGCGCCGGTGGGAAACTATATGCCTGCCAGCCTGCGGTCCGGAATATCCTGACCTGCGACCACAGCGGCCGGACCGAAACGTGGCTGGCGGACATTGATGCGCACAGCGTGGCGTTTGCGGCCAACGGCAGCACCTACGTGACCGACCCGGTTAACCGCTGCATCTGGCTGGTCACCACCGCCGGTGACCGCCGGGTGGTGGCGAAGGATTTTGGCCAGCCGGCGGGCGTGGCGCTGTGGTTGGAGGGAACGCAGCTGATCGTGACCGACGCGCAGGGCTGGGTGGCGCACCGGTTTACGGTTTTGCCGGATGGCGGACTGGCGCATGGCGCGCCGTATTTTCCACTGCACCGGCCCGGCGACGAGGCCACCGGTCCGACGGCGGGCGGGCTCGCGGTCAGTCGGCACGGCTGGGTCATGTTTGCGACGGAACTCGGGCTCAAAATTTCCGACCGCAACGGCTTGATCGCCGGCATTCTCTACCCGAAGCGCGGCAAACGTGTGGACGGCGTGGCACTGGGCGGCAAGGGACAGGACTGGCTCTATGCCACGGACGACCGCTGCGTGTACCGCCGCAAAATCAACCACCCGGATAACCTGTGGTGTTAGCCGCGCGATCGCGGCGGAGATCGCAGATCGGAAACATCTGGCGACGTACCTGAAGTCTGCGTCCCTTCGCGAACTCGCGGAATGCATCCCTCAGACCTCAGCCACCGATCTGCGAACTCCGATCTCCGCTGAGCGGCTCGGCCGCTCAGCAAATCCGCTGCCTGGGCTTGAGGTAACCGTCGTCCCACGCGCTCATCTTGAGGGGAACTTTGCGCCAGTAGTATTTCAGGTCGTCCGACTGCCAGTTGGCGTAGATCTCGTCCCACTTCAGCGTGCAATGCGGGTTGAGCGAACTGTTGTCCACGACCTCGTCCATCGGCTGGTAGCGCACATCCATGGAGAGCCGGATCTGATTCTTGAACTGGCAGCGTGCGGCCTTGTGGACGGTGTGGGCGGGAAAGGTGAGGACGTCGCCGGCCTCATATTCCGTCTCCAGCCACTCGGTCTCGGTCGGGCAGAGTGGCACGGCAAAACCGCCGGCGCCGCGGGCGGGCTGGACCGGGAGGTAGCCCTGCGTGTGCGAGGCACGCAGCAGCATCAGGCCGCCGAGCGGCTTGGGGCAGTCGCCGACGGGAAACCAGCAGGTCCAGGTCTGCGCGGTGCCTTGGATGTAGGGAAAATCCTGGTGCGGCGGCGTCGGCACCATGCAGGTGTGCGGCGTGACCAGCCGCGCGATGTGGCGGGGATGGACGAGCACCTCGCGACCGAAGAGCTTCTGGTAAATCTCGAGCAGGCGCGGGTGGTGGGGCAGGCGGTGGAAACGCTCGAGCTTCTGCACGTCGTGGTAGGCGTCGGCGGTGACGCCCACATCCGTGCGGTGCATTTCCTCCTCGGTGAGCCGGTTGATCGCGTCGTAGTCGATCAGACCGCCGAGGGCATCCTGCCCGGGTTGGCGCCAACCGTGTTTCTCGATAATGGCGAGCATCTCCGCGCGCATCGCGAGCACCTCGTCCTTGGGCAGCCGCTGCTTGAAAAACAGGTAACCGTCCTCCTTGGCGCGCGCCTGCAAGGCGGCGGGATCAGCGAGCAGCGGCGTCGAGTCGACGAACTGGCTCTTGCTGATGGATTTCGGGGCGGTCGCGGGGGCGGAGGACATGGGAGAGCGGCCGAAACGTGCGCGATGAGGCCGGTTTTGTCCAGCCGCGGGGTCAAGGCGCTGGCTCAAAGGTTCCGCGGGCCCAAGGCGGAATGTAACCCAATAGGTTACACAGGGCTTGGGCGAGCGGCGGAGGTGCGGGGATGGAGGAAGGTGCCCGAACCAAAGCCAGCCGGACTGACAGGGAAATTTTTCACGTGCAGAGTCCGGTCTCCGGCCTACGTTGGCGCCATGGCCCCGCCGAATCCGGACGACGAAGAGATTCTGCAAATCATCGACCAGCGCCGCCTGCCGCCGAGTCCGGTGAAGTCCATCGCGTTCAGTGTCGTCGCCATTGTCCTCATCGTGACCGGTTACCTGTTCATCCGCCATTTCACGCCGGCGGAAATCATGAATGCCGCGACTTCACCGCTCGAGAAAAGCGCGGCGCTGACCGGGCGCTTCCTGGAGCATGTGGGGAACTTCCTGACGACCAGCCACGTCAGCACCTCCAGCGAGTTGGAGGTCGGCCGCGTGACGGCGATGGACAAGCTCGGGCCGCTGATCGTGGCGAAGCAGGACCTGAACCTGAAGTTCACCAACGTGGACGAGCACATCTTTGGCACCAGCCGCGCGGAAGTGACGGCCATCGGCCGGGCGTTCTACTATGTGCCGCTGTTGGGCCCGCAGGGCACGTGGACGCTCGAAGCGCTGGAGAAAAACGGTCTGCGCGTCTGTGTAGTGCACGCACCGCCCTTGCGCGTCCTGACCCCCGTCAATGTGGACACCCGCAGCCTGCAGATCCGGACCGACACGGGCACGCTGCGCACGAACCGGCAGGAAATGACCGATGCGGCCCTCGCCGACATCACCCCCCGGCTCAACCACGAGGCACTGCTCCATGAAATCGCGGTCCGCGGAGCGGCGCGCAAGACGATCGCGGCGTTCGTCAAAACCTGGCTCCAGGCGGACGGCAACTGGGCCCCGGGCCGTCTCAATGCGATCCAGGTGCTTTTCCCGGGCGAAGACCCGACCGACATGGAGTTCGCGATCCCGGAATTCAACCACCGCTGATGAAACGGACGATCATCATCCGGGACGCCGATGCGTCCGCCCCGGCGGCCACGCCCGGCGCGCCCCAGACACGCTCCCACAAAGCCCGCGCCGTGCTCACGGTGCTGTGTGCCTTGATCGCGGACGGGCTGCAGTGGGTGCTGCCCTTTCTCTGGCCGGTGTGGGATGGCGCGATGGTCATCGCGATCCTTCTGCTCTGGGGCCGGCGCTGGGAAATCCTGCTCGCCGTCATTCCCGAGCTCATCCCCGGGGTGGAGTTGGCCCCGACATGGACGATTTTCGCCGGTTATCTTGTCCTCGGCCGCCGCAACGAAAAGCCTCAGGAACGATAATATCCTGAGGGATAGATAAAGTGGATTGTGGTGGTTGGCCGATCAGCGGCCGCCGGCGGCGATCCAGTGGTCCACTTCCGACGCCAGGACATCGAGCGGCATGGAGCCGCCGCGGAGGACGAGGTTGTGGAATTCCTTGATCGAAAACTTGGGACCGAGGGCGGCCTTCGCTTTTTCGCGTAGTTCCAGGATGCGCAGCTGGCCGATCATGTAGGAGCAGGCCTGGCCGGGCCAGACGATGTAGCGCTCGGTCTCGGCGGGCGTGAAGCCGTAGTCGATGACCTGCTGGCGCGTCCATTTCAGGTTGTGCAGGCCGGTGTCGGCAACGAGCCGGCGGGCGCGGAAGAGCTGCAGGTTCAGGTAGCCGAGTTTCCCGGGCAGGTCGCCGTCGTACCAGTCGTTCTCCGCGGCGAGCCGCTCGGCGTAAAGCGCCCAGCCCTCGGTGTAAGCGGAGTTGAAGCCGAACACACCGAGCTTCCGGTAGCGCGGCAGCTCGGTGGATTCCTGCTGGTAGGCGATCTGGAAGTGGTGGCCGGGGACGGCCTCGTGGTAGGCGGTTGATTTCAGGCCGGTGCCAAGCCAGGTCGTGCGCGGAGCGAGATCAGGCAGCGGCAGCCAGTAGATGCCGGGCTTCGAGCCGTCGGGCGCGGGCGGGGAATAGTGGGCGGCGGCGGTCTTTTCGGAAAACGCCGGCTCGCGCAGCACGGTGACCGGGGACTTGGGCCGCAGGTCGAAGACGTCGGCGGACCGGCGCTCGGCGTCGTGCACGAGGGCCTCAACCTTGGCGACCAGCGCGACACGCGGGTCGGGCTCGGCGGGCGGGTTCAGCTTGGCGTTCAGTTTTTCGATGCGCGACTGGATGGTGCCGTCCTTGTAGCCGAGCTGCTGGAGAATCGCTTCCATTTCCGTCTCGAGGTGCGTGACCTCGCGCAGGCCAATGGCGTGGATCTCGGCGGGGGTCAGCTGGGTGGTGGTGAGTGAAGCCAGGTTGTTCGCGTAATAGGCCGCGCCCTGCGGCAGGCGCCATACGCCGGCGTCATCAGTCGCATGGGCCAGCTGTTCAGCGAGCAATGCGCGCACCCGCGTGTAGGCGGGAAGGATGCGTTCACGGACCTCCTGCTCGGCGGTGGCGACGGATTTCGCGTGCGACTCGGCCGACACGGCCGTTCCGAGGGCAGCGATGCGCTTGTCGAGGGACGAGACCAAGACGTTGGCCGCGGGCTTGACGGCGGTGAAGCCGTCGAGCTGCTCGATTACGCGCTGCAGGACGAAGCGCGGCGGGAGGATACCGGCGGACGCCGCGGCCTTCGCCTCGGCGATGCCCTCGTCAATGCGCGGCGCCACGAGGGCGAGGCGGGTGAGGTAGTTTTCGACGTCGCGCGGGTTGCGGATCGGGTGGGTGGTGGTGAGGAAGTTGACCAGGCCGAGGTGCAGGCCGCCGAACTGCTCGAAGACGAACCGGTGGTCAGCGAACTCCGCGCCCGCGACGGCGTCCTGGAGCGTCCACTTGATCACCGCGGCGGATGTCCGCTGCGCGGGGGTGAGCGAGGCCTCGGGAAAGGCCGCGAGGGCGGCCAGGCCCTGGCGGGCGAGGGCGGCGCGCTCCTGGGCGGCTTTAACGCCGAAGGTCTGGCCGAACGCGCCGCCGAGCGTGAGCTGGCGGTCGAGGGCATCCTGCTCGGCGCCGGTGAAGTACTGGGCGCGGGTGGCGAACTGGGGGTTCTGTTTCACCCACTGGGCGGAAAATTCATTGGCCCACTGGTCGAAAGACGGTGTGGCCGAGCGGAGCGGGCCAGCGAGGAGGGAGAGCAACACAGTTCCAAGAACAAGGAGGCGGGTTTTCATGGGAAAATGAGTCGCGGGGTTGGACAGGGAGCGAGGCCGCGAACAGGGCGATGGCGGCTGGGCTGGGACTCAGTCAGCCGGGTGGCCCCTTGGCAACGCGGCGTTTTCAGGTGGCTGAAGATCGGCCGGGGTGGAATCACCGCCGGTTTTCGTCATACATCGCGAGGATGTTGTCGAGTGGGATGTCCTCAATGAATTCCTGGCTCCCGCAGAGGATGTAGCCCCCGTTCGCCCGGGTGAGGTCGAGATACGCCCGGACTTCCGCCCGCACGTCCGCCGTGGAGCCGAACGGCAGGGTGCGTTGCGTGTCCACGCCGCCGTGAAAGGTCACGGCGGGTCCGAAATCCCGGACCAGCCCGGGCAAATCCATGCCGGTCGCGGCGACCTGGATGGGATCGAGAATGTCCACGCCGTCAGCAATCAGGCTGGGGATGATGTCCCGGATGGCGCCGCAGGAGTGATTCATGACCTTGCAGCCGTAGTCGTGGGAGGCGTCAAAATAACGCTTCAGCGGTTGCCGGAAAAAATCGTTCCACATCGCGGGGGAGATAAACATCCCGCGTTGCGTGCCGAAGTCGTTGCCGAAGTAGGCGATGTCCAGCAGGCCGTCCGCCGCCTGGAAAAACCGCCGCGTGGCCTCGACTTCGTAATCGACGACATGGTCAATGATGGCGCGGATGACTTCCGGCTTGGTGTGCATCCACATCATGAACTCCTCCTGGCCGACCAGCCACCCCACCTCGTGAAAAAACGGGCTCCACGGGGCGCCGAAGGTGGCGTAGTTCCCATGGTGCTTCCGGCACAACTCCCGCACCCCGGAGTAGTCGAGTTGACCGGCGTCCGGCCAGGCGTGGGCGTGGACCTCCTCAACCGTGGTGTCCTCGTTGAAGGGTGAGATGAAATTGGGCCGCCCGTCGTCGGGATCGCCCGGGCGGTGCCGGGCCCCCCACATCGTTTGCCGGTAGCCCTCGGCATCCGGGGCGGTTTCGGGCTGGTGGTAATTAAACCCGATCCGCCGCATATCGACGCCGAGCGCGACCAGTAGTTCCTCGGCATCGGCCACGCCCAATTTTCGAATGAGCGCGTCGGTCACGGCCGGGATGGCGCCGAAATCGGCCGGGGTCCGGTCGGTCGGCTGATGCGCAATGGCTTGGAGGACTCGCTCGCGGGAGGTCATCGGCTGGTTTCCTGACACCGGCATTAGCGGGAAGGGACAGGCCTGCAAGGGCCATTCCCGGGCGCCACCGGCCCAGCGGGAAATCACGCCAAAATCCGCGCAGTCGGTCCCCGAAAGCAAAAGACCCGGCCTGAAACGGCTGGGTCTCGGAAACAGAATCAACTTCTCGAACCCGGCTCATGGGCAACGGAGTTGATGCTGTTTCTCGCTTCGTCCCCTCTGAGATGAAGTGCAGTCATGACATCAGGCGCTCAAGGTGCCGGAGCGGTGGAGCAATCGGCCGTGCGATCAATCGCAATCTCCAGTGGCACGGGCCGCTCGTGGTTTGAATCGAAGATTCACCCCACCGGACCTGCGACGACCGAACTAAGCCGCGGCCACGAGCCTGCTCTTGGTCCAGGCGGCGCGCTTGGACAAAACCTCCGGCCGCGAGACTTACCGGGCTCAGACGCAAATCGAGAAAGGTCGTGAGTGGGCGCGCGGGGCGCTGTAATCGGTCCAAGCGAATTTGACCTCAAGCCTCGATCTCTTTCCATAACCTATGCGCCTCGGATCCCTTGTCCTATTCTGCGGTTGTTCCGTGATGTTTGGTGAGCCACCGGCCGGGCCAGCCCTCCGCCCGCTGGCCACTGCGGCCGGGCTCAACTTCGGAGTCGCCACGAATGCGGATGTCGTCCGCACCGATGCCGCTTACCGCGAAACTTTGCTCGTCTACGCCAACACCATCGTGGCGGAAAATGACCTGAAGTTTGGGCCGCTCTCCCCCCGGCTCGGGCATTACGATTTCCGCCGAGCGGACGCGCTCATGGCTTTTGCCGCCGATCACGGACTAAAGGTTCGCGGCCACGTGTTGGTCTGGCATCACCAATTGCCTGATTGGCTCAAGGCCGCCGACTACACGCCTGAACAGGCGAGGGAACTGATGCGAGCCCACATCTTCACGGTGATGGGCCGCTATCGGGGACAGATCTTTCAATGGGATGTCGTCAACGAAGCCATCACCAACGCCCCGAGGACACCGCTGCGCCAATCATTCTGGCTCGATACCATCGGCCCCGAATACATCGCGCTCGCTTTTCGCTACGCCCATGAAGCGGACCCGAACGCGAAGCTGTTCTACAATGACTATGGGGCGGAGGAGCTCAATCGGAAGTCTGACGCAGTCTATAAGCTCGTGCGCGACCTAAAACAGCAGGGCGTGCCAATCAACGGCGTGGGCCTGCAATGCCATTTTGATGTTGCGGCACCTCCGAATCTCGAGGCCGTGGCAGCCAACCTGCAACGACTGGCCGATCTCGGACTTGAACTGGCCGTAACGGAGTTTGACGCCCGGCTGCACTTGCCCGCCAGCGCTGCTGACCTGGAAAAACAGGCGGCACTTGAGCATGACTTGCTGGCACTGGTTTTGCGACAGCCCGCGTGCAGGACATTTATGGTCTGGGGTCTCACCGATGCCCGCTCATGGGTTCCGGGTTTCTATCGCGGCTACGGAGACGCCTTGCCGTTCGATGCGATGCTTGCGCCCAAGCCTGCGCTTTACGGGCTGCAACGGGCTTTGCGCCAGGCCCCGCCAGTCTCCGGGAGCGGGAGTGCTCGGCCCATGCGATGAGGCGATGACGGGGAAGCGGACGGGGGGCAGTTTTAGGCCGCTCAGGGGGCTTCGTTCCCGCCGGTGCAGGATCCTTAAATAGGCGACAAAGGAAAGCCCGCCGGGCCAGGTGGCGCGCGGCGGGCTGAAGGGGATCACCGTGATACGGAATCCATGTCGGTGTCACGGAATTCGTGTCACCAACACGGATTTAATGTCTTCATACACCAACTCAGCGATACTCTTCGCCCGTGACGGAGTTGATGATCTTGAAGTTCTCGACGTGGTAGTTGAGGTCGGCGCGGAAGGCCAGTTTCACGCCGAAGAGCTTCTCGACGCGCACGAGCAGCTCGGCGTCCTCGCTGCGGAGGCGCTCGAGGATGCTCGGGTGGACGAGGACGCGCAGGTTGTACTCCTTGCCGTCGTTGCGCAGCTGGAGGCGGCGGGCAACGGAGGAGAGTTTGCGCTGGAGCTCGACGGAGACGGTGGTCGCGCTCTTCACGATGCCGCGGCCGCGGCAGTACGGGCAGTCGGTGTAGAGGTTGGACGAGAGCGACTCCTGTTGGCGCTGGCGGGTCATCTGGAGGATGCCGAGCGTCGAGATGGGGAGGATGTGGTTCTTGGCCTTATCCTGGGACATTTCCTGGACCATCTTCTCGTACACAGCGTTGCGGTGCCGGCGCTCCTTCATGTCGATGAAGTCGATGATGAGCAGGCCGCCGAGGTTGCGGAGGCGAATCTGGCGGGCGGCCTCAGCGGCGGCCTCGAGGTTGACGGCGTAGATGACGTTCTTCTCGTCGCCGCCGCGGGACTTGTGGGAGCCCGTGTTGACGTCGATGGAGATGAGGGCCTCGGTCTCGTCGATAACGATTTCGCCGCCGGACGGGAGCGGGACCTTGCGCAGGCCGGTCTGCTCGATCTGGCGCTCGATGTTGAAGCGCTCGAAGATGGGGATGCTGTCGTTGTAGAACGCGATCTTGCCGGCGGAGCGCTTGGAAATCTGGGCGACGAGCTGCTGGGTGTGGGCGTGGTCCTCCTTGTTGTCGATGAGGACGCGGTCGACCTCCTCGGTGAGGAAGTCGCGCACGGTGCGCTCGACGAGGTCGGGCTCCTGGTAGAGGCAGGCGGGGGCGCGTTGCGACTGCATCTTGGCGGTGATTTCCTGCCAGGTCTTGAGGAGGATGTGCAGGTCGCGGACGAAGTAGCGGGACTTTTTGCCCTCGCCGGCGGTGCGGACGATGACGCCCATGCCCTCGGGGATGGTGAGCTCGTTGATGAGGGTCTTGAGGCGCTTGCGCTCCTGGGGGTCCTCGATCTTGCGGGAGATGCCGCAGCCGTCGCTGTAGGGCGTCAGGATGAGATAGCGGCCGGGAATGGAGAGGTTGGTCGTCGTGCGCGGGCCCTTGGTGCCGATGGGGCCCTTGGTGACCTGGATGACGATGTCGGTGCCGGGCGGGTAGAGGCCGGGGATGTCCTTGACGGTGGGCTCGGCACCGCGGGCGGGGGCGTTCTTCTTCTTGTTCACGCGCACGACCTCGACGGAGGAGTCGGCGGCGGCGGGGAGCATGTCCCAGTAATGGAGGAACGCGTTCTTGGTGTAGCCGATGTCGACGAACGCGGCCTTGAGGCCCGGGTCGAGGTTCTTGATGCGGCCCTTGTAGATGCCGCCGACCATGCGGTTGTCGGACTCGCGTTCGATCTCGAACTTCTCGAGGCGGCCGTCGATGAGGAGCGCGACGCGCTTCTCGAGGGGCTCGGAATTGATGATGAGCTCGCGGTACGAGCCCTTCTCCTTCTTGAAGACCGACAGGATTTTCTGCAGCAGCGGACGCTGCGTGGCGCGCTCGGCGGCGCCGGCTTTCAGTTCAGTGGCGCTGATGGGTGCGCCCGACGTGGCGGGCGGGGGATTGACGAGCTCGGCGTCATATTTTTGGGCGACATCCGGCGGGACGCCGGGTGTGGGGGAGGAGGAATCGCTCATGGCGGGTGGTGTGGTTTGGTTTCACGGGGCCCCGGGGTGCGGCAGTCGCGGCGCAGGAAATTCCGGCAGAGCGGTCGGTAGCGCGAAGAAGCGATTTCATGCGAAATCCTTCCTGAAGCGATAGACGCTCTGGACCAGTCCTTGCAGCAAGCAGCAACTAAGCACGAAGGAGCCACCGTAGCTGATAAAGGGAAGCGGTATGCCCGTGATGGGCACGAGCCCGATGGTCATGGCGATGTTCCAAAACACATGCACCGCAAACAGCACCGTGACGCCGATGGCGAGCAGGGTGCCGAAACGGTCGCGGGCGAGGCCCGCGATGCGTATGCCGTTGAACAACATCAGACCAAACAGGCCGAGAACCGTGAGGCTTCCCAGAAATCCTTTTTCCTCGGCGATGACCGAGAAGATAAAATCGTTGTGCGCCACCGAGCGAGGCAGGTAGCCGAGCTGGGCCTGCGTGCCCTCGGTCCAGCCCTTGCCGGTCAGCCCGCCGGACCCGACGGAGATGAGCGACTGGCGCTGGTTCCAGCCCACGCCCATCGGGTCGATCTTGTCGGGCCAGATGAGCGAGATGATGCGGTTGCGCTGGTAGTCGTGCAGGGGGATCCAGGACTGGGCCTCGTAGTTCCCCTTATCGTTCATGTAGGAGTAGTTATGCGACTCCATGAAGCTCCGGTAGCTCCAGGTATCCACGGCCACGACGCCCACGATGAGCAGAAAAGCGCCCAAAGCCGCCGCGAAAAACCGCGTGGAGAGCTTCGAGACATAGAGCATGGAAAAGACCATCGGGGGGAACACGATCGCCGACTTCAAGTCGGGCTGTAAAAAGATCAAGAGCACGGGTGCACCCACCGCAAGGGCCAATTTCCCGAGCACCCCGAGGGACTGCTGGACGGTGCCGATCTCGGACCGGACCAGCAGGCTGGCGGTCATGAGCAGGACGGCGATTTTGGCAGTCTCGGACGGCTGGTAGGAGAAGAAGCCGAGGTTGATCCAGCGCTGGGAGCCATAAACGGTGGTGCCGACGCCCGGCAGCAGCACGAGCACCAGCGTGATGATGCAGAGCGCGTAGAACCAGTGCGAGACGCTCAGCCAGAAGCGGTAGTCCACGAGCGAGACCCCGATGTAGATCGCCGCCCCTGCGGCCAGCCAGACGATCTGGGTCATCCAGTTGTTGCCGTGCACCGTCAGCTGCGCGCTATAGATGAAAGCCACGCTGAACAGGCTCAGGCCGACGATCGACAGCGGCGTCACCGCATCCCAGTGCCCGCGCGTCGTCGTCTTGAAGACGCTGATGTAATCGGTGGGCGAGGGGAGGTTCACGGCGAGGCGGCGACTTCATCCGCCGGAAGGGCCGGCTGCAAGTCCGCAACGGGGATAGCTTCGTCCGCCTTCAACTCCGCGAGGTGGCGGTTGGCCAGGCCGAGCCCGGTCCAGAACACCACTGCGCCCATCGGGCCCTCAAGCACGACGCCGACGCACGCGCTGAACCAGAGCACCCAGGCGATGCAGATGAAGCCGAGGGCATCGGGATCGCCCACTTGGAAGCAGCGCCGGGTCAGGGCACCCATGCCGACGGCCACCGCCAGCCACAGCGCGAGCCCCACCGCGCCCATCCGGCCGAAGACGGACACAATCATGCTGTGCGGGCTGCGGGTGGTGAAATCCTCGGCGCCGAGCAGCTCGTACTCGACGAGGAAGCGGGCCGCCAAATCGTAGCCGAACCCGAGGCCGAAGACGGGGTTTTGCGCCAAGACGTCGCGCGAAACCGTATTCCACCAGGTCAGCCGGAAGCGGTTGTTCTGGCCGGGATTGCCGCTCTCCTCGTTGACGTAGGTGCCCGTGCCGCGCAGGTCGAAGATCGAGAGGGCGTGCTCGTACGCCGAGTAAACCGCCGTCTGCTGGAGGCTCCGGTTGCTCAGGGCGGAAACGAAAATCACCGCACTCACCGCGGCTCCAACAATGAGGGTCTGCGCCACGGCGATGCGCCAGCGCCGTGCGGCCAGCCACATCACCGTCACCAGCACGAGCGCGACCATCGCGGCGCGGGACGAGGCCGTGGTGCCGAGCAGGAGCAGGCTGGCGGCCGCGGGCACGAGCCAGAGCTTCACGTGGTTTTTTTCGTAGCGCGTCCAAAGCCAGAAAAACCCGGCGGCAAGGTACGCCGCGAGCAGGTCGCTCTTGTGGAAGACGAAGGGGATGCCGCGGAACGTGAAATGGGCGAAAAAGAAGCCCGGGGCGAGCTGCTCGATGGCGGCGACCACGGGCAGCACGACAAAGGTCACGGTCAGGGTCGACCGCAGCAGCCGGACCGAGGTCGCATGGCCGGCGCAGGCTTGGGCCAGAAAGAAAAACACCGCGTAGTACACCATCGCAAAATCGCGGAGCGCATAAAACCCATGCGCGGCGAAGTCCAGCGGCAGCCGGGCGGCGCCGATGAGGATCCACACGAGCAGGGCGTAGTTGAGGCCGTCGCGGAACACCGCCTGCGCCTGCCCGAAGGCCATGCGCGCGGCCATGGCGGGCACCGCGACGAGCAGGACGGCCTCGGCCGGCAGCAGCGGTACATCCGCGGATAGGCTGAACTGCGCAAAGCCCCGGTTGCCCACGATGTACCCGAAGACCGCCCACGCCACCAGCCAGGCCTCGGGCAGGGCGCCGCGGACCCATTCCATGGTCGCCCAGAGGAGCATGCCGACCACCAGCACACTGAACAGCAGGTGCTCATCGGCGATGCCGAAGCCCATGATGATCGCCGCCAGCGCTCCCACGGCGGCCACCAGCACGGTACGATGGGCGGGGTTCATGGGCTTAGGGTTTTTTCCGCGGGACGCGCGAGGGCCGCCCGGCAGGCCGCTTCGACGGCCTCGGCCGACCAGCGCTGCATACAGGCCATCGGTTCCGCGGCATTGATGCAACGCCCGGGTGAAAAAGGCCCCTGCTCGCACGGCAAGCAGGCGAGGCCCGGAGTGCGCAGGATCTGGAACCGCGACGCGTGCCAGGCGGGATCCCAGGCGTAGGCCGAGGGCCCGCTGATCACCACGCCCGGCGTGCCGAGTCCAGAGGCGAGATGCATCGGCCCCGAGTTGTTGCCAACGAACAGCCGGGCGCCCGCAATTTCCCTGACCAGTTCCGCCAGCGTCCGGGTCTCATGCCGGGCAATTCCACTCGAAAGGGATGCGCCGCGGGTCTCGGGCGTATCAATCCAGATCACTTCAGATTGCCGCGACAACCGGTCCGCCAACGCAACAAAGCGCTCCAGCGGCCACCGCGTGTGGGCCTGCTTGGAACCGGCATGGATCACGATCCGGCCGGGCACCGGCCGGATGTCACTGACCAGATGGTCGAGCTTGGGCGCGGGTGGTTCCGTGGGCCAGCGGTTGGCCGGGTCGAGCCGGGCCACGAGCGAGCGCGCGGTTTCCCAGTTCCATTGCGCCATGCTCCAGTCCGGCGCGAGCGCCACTTCCTGCGTCAGGGTATCGCGCAGGCGGATCTTCAGCCCGGCGGCGCCGACGCGGATCGTCGCGCCGGTGAATTTTGCCAGCCAGTGGGCCACGCTGCCCTGATCGTAGCTCACCAGCGCAGCATTGAAGCGCCGCGCCTTGAGCCGGGCGGCCCAGCCCGCCAGTTCCCACGGCCGCTTCCACGCGGTTTTGAACCGATCCGGCTTGGTCAGCAGCAGGTCACTTTCCGCCACGTCCGCCTGATACAATGCCGCGACCTGCGGGGCGGTGACGACCGTCAGGCGCCAGTCCGGGTACAACCGGCGGAGCGTCTGCACCACCGGCAGGAAGACCACGTTGTCACCGAGGTGGTTGACCTTGAGAATCAGCAGATGCATCGCGGGCGTCAGAGCTTGGTGACCACAGCCTGCGTGAACCACAGGGGCACCACCGTCTCCGGCTTATCGAGGAAGAACTCGTCGAACGCGCGCTTCACGCCCGGCACGGTCGTGTCGCCGTAATCGTGCGTGACGATCAGTCCCCCGCGCACCATCCGCGGGTAGAGCCATGCGAGGGCGTCGTGCGTCGAGGCTAGCAGGTCCACGTCGAGATGGACGAACTTGAAGCGCAGGCTGGCCTCGCGTTCGAGAATCGCACCCGACGCGGGGAAAAATCCCGGGTGCAGGTACACGGCGGGATAGGCCGCAAGATAATCCCGGACATGTTCGACGCTCGTGTCGCCCGACTCGCCTTCCCGGAAGGCGCCATCGGTCGCGGTATTGACGGGGGGCATGCCGGCGAACGTGTCGAAGAGGTGCAGGTCGGCTCCGCCCTTGGCTGCGGCGATGAACTTGGCGCTGCCACCGCGATACACGCCGACCTCGGCGAGCGCGCCGGGCAGGCGGGCCACGCTCTGCGTGAGAATCCAGAGGTTGTAGCGTTCCTCGAGCACCTGCAGGCCCTCGCCCTCGCGGAGGCTCTGGGCGTGCAGCGCGAGGAAGTCACGGTCCGTGCAGAGCCGGTGCTTGCCGATCTTTTTCCAGCGGAACCAGACCTGCGGGTGGCGCTCCAGCAGCCACGCGATGAAATGATGCCGGGCCCGGTTGAACATGCTCAGAGGATGACGGCAGTCGCGCCGGGCGTCGAATTCTTCCGGGCCAGGTCATGTGCCGCCGCCACACTGGCGCGGATGAACAACGGCAGTGCGCCGAAGGTGGCGCCAGCCGCGAGCGCTGCGACCACGCCGGTGCCGCCAATATAGATTCCGAGCCCACCCACCGCCGCGAGGGTGCAGACGTGGGCGGCCGCGACTGGCAGCGCCACCCGCTCCAGTCGGCCGAGTCCCAGCAGAAAATAACTCAGCGTCTGGCCGAACATGGCGGCGCTGATCCAGGTGGCGACCAGCCACGCCATGGCGGCTCCCGGTACGGCCGCGCCGGCGCCGAGCCAGAGATGGATGATCGGCGCCAGTCCGGCGGCCACGAGGGCCAGCCCGGCGCAGAGCGCGGCCGTGAAAACCAACGCCAGCCGCAATGAGTGCCGGACCCACGGAATCTCTCCACGCCCGGCGGCCTCGGCCCACGCCGGCCACAGCGGAGCCAGCGCGATGGCGTGCGCCTGCTGGACGGTGCCGAAGAGCCGCTGCAGCACGGAAAACGCGGCACTCGCGTCATAGCCGCCGAACCGCGCGACGGCCGCGGGGGCGGCGGCGGTCAGCAGGGCGCCGGCGAGGTTGGGTGCCGCGAATTTTTTGCCCGCATGCCAGATTTGGCCGACCGTGGCGGAGTCCGGCGGGGAGGGGCCGGACCAGCCGAGCCGGCGGGTGACGTGCCATGCGGTCAGCGCGCCGGGCAGCAACTGTCCGAGGCAAAGCAACGCCACCACGGTTACGAGGCCGGTGCTGCCGGTGCGGGTAAAAATCCAGAGGGCGAGGAGGGTCGCGACATTGGCGGCGGCGGTCCAGCCGGCCGCGATCCAACCGAATTGCAGGGCCGCGGCGAGGCGCGGACCGGCGGAAAGCGGCACGCCGGCCGTGGCGGCGACGGCGATGAGCAGCCAGGAGAGTTGTGACTGATGGCCGGGCGCGCCGGACGGGACCGCGAGCAGGCGACTGCCCAGCCACCAGGCCGCGGGGGCGGCGAGGATGAACCAGGCCAGGCCGAGACCGAGCAGAAGGCGCACGCCGCTGGCGTAGGTTCGCCGCAGGCCGGCCGCATCGCCGCGCGCCCAGGCCTCGGAGAGTTTCTGTTGCAGGGCCATGGCCGCGCCGAGATCGGCGAACTGGGAAAGTCCCACGAGGGCCAAGAGCGCCATGACCCAACCGAATGTCCCGGTGCCCAGGAGACGCAGCAGCAGGGGAATTAGCGCGAGCTGGCAGAGCCCCGACACCACGCGGGCGGCCACCAAGGCCCCGGCGTTTTGCCCGACCCGCCACCAGCGGCGCCGGCCGGAGTGGGGGGAGTCAGCGGAAGGGTCGGGAGGACTCATGAACAGCGACGAGAGATGCCGGGCACGCCGGGAAACTCAAGGCTGCGGGGGCGGGGGATTTTCGTCTGGCGCGGCGGGACGCGTCCGCAACACTGGCCGAGTGGCCCCGAAGCTCGCCTTCAGTCTGCTCTGCGAAAATCCGCGCCGGCGCACGGGGCTGACCACGCTCTTCCACGGGTTTATCGCGGAGGCGCTGCGGCAGTTCCCCGACGTGCGCTGGCTGCTGTTCGCCGGGCCGGAGCAACCCTGGGAAATCAACGACCCGCGCGTGGAGGTGGTGCGGGATTTTCCCGCCAACGACCGGCGCACGACGCGGCTGTGGGCGGATCATTTTCGCGTCGCACCCGAGGCGAAGCGACGTGGGGCGGCGGCGCTGCTGACCGTGGGATTTGTGCCGCTGCGAACGGCGGGCCTGCCGGTGGTGATGCAGGTGTTTTCGCTGCATCATTTGCGGGCGGGCGGCGGGATCGGCGCGTGGTACCGCCGAGTAGCGGTCGCGCGGGGGCTGAAAAAGGCAGCGCTCGTGATCGCCAATTCGGGGTGGACGGCGGCGCACCTCGAACGACGCGAACAGGTGGTCGTGAGCCCGGAGGGATTGGATCACAGCGTATTTCGCCCCGAGGGACCGGCGGGGGGTGAAGGGGTGCCGCCCCGGTACCTGTTGTGGACGGCGAATTTTTATCCGTACAAGCGCGCGGAGCTGGCCCTCGCGGCTTATGAGCGGCTTGCGCCGGAGCTGCGGGCGCAATTTCCGCTCGTACTGGCCGGTGGCGACTGGAACGGCGGCCGCGCGCGGGCGGAGGTGCGGGCGCGGGAACTGGGCGTGGCGGAGCAGGTGAAGTTTCTCGGCTGGATCGAGGACGCGGCCCTGCCGGCGCTGTACCGTGGGGCGCGCGCCCTGGTACTGCCGACAGCGGGGGAGACGTTTGGCAAGAGCGTGACGGAGGCGATGGCCTGTGGGTGCCCGTGCGTGCTGCAGGAACTGCCGGTGCTGCGCGAAGTCGCGAAGAGTGCGGCGATGTTCGTGGATTTCACCGACTCGGCGGCGGCGGGCGAGGCGCTGCGGCGGATCTGCACGGACGATGCGTTGGCCGCGGAGTTACGGACGGCGGGGCTGAAGCGCGCGGCGGATTTCAGCTATGCGCGGCTCACGCGGGAGCGCGTGACGGCGATCTTGGAAACGTTGAAGGCGACGCCATGAATCCTCCCGTGGAAAACCGTTGGAGTCGCTGGTGGCCGGCCCTGCTCTGCGCGGCGGCGGGGGCGGCGGTGTTTCAGTTTTACGGCAACGCGTCGTTTGGGTACATCAAGTCGGCGTCGTTGTTCTGGTGGTGGGGCTACCAGTGGGTGAATCCGGAATCCGAGACGGAGCATGGGCTGATCATCCTCGCGCTGAGCGCTTGGCTGGTCGTGCGCAATTTGCGCACGACGGAGAGGGGAGAGGGGAGAGGGAAGATGGAGTCGCGAGGTGCGGCGGAGATCGCAGATCGCAGATCGGAGATCGGGGAACAGGCCAGGGGGTCGGATGCGCGAAGTGCGGGACATGCACCCGTGGTGGAAGCCGAAGTTGCTGCGGGTTCTGTCCATCTACCCTCTGCCCTCTCTCCTCTCCGCGCAGAGCGCGCCTGGCCGGCTTTCGCGGCCATGGCTGCCGCACTCGCGCTGCATGCCGTGGGCTTTGCGGCGCAGCAGGCGCGGGTATCGGTGGTGGCGCTGCTGTTGTTCACCTGGGGCGTACTGCGGCTCGGGGGCGGGCGGCGGTGGGGCGCGGCGGCGATGTTTCCGCTCGGATTTTTGGTGCTGGCGATTCCGTTCAACGCCCTCGATTCCGCGGGTTTCTGGCTGCGGCTGTGGGTGATCAAGGCGAGCACCGGGCTCGCGCATGCGGCGGGGATCGGGGTGTTTCAGAACGGGACGCAGCTGTTGGCGCCGGATGGACGCTACAGCTACGACGTCGCGGCGGCGTGCTCGGGCGTGCGCTCGCTGATGGCGCTGCTCGCGCTGTCGCTGCTGCTGGGTTATCTCAATTTCCACTCGTGGTGGCGGCGGGGGGCACTGGTGCTGCTGTGTTTCCCTCTAATCTACCTGGGCAACGTCGCGCGGATTTCGGCGATCGTGTTCGCGGGCCAGTGGGGCGGGCAGGGGTGGGGCGAACGCGTGCACGAAGTCATGGGCTTCGGGGTGTTCGTGATCGTGCTCGGCGGGGAGATGATCGCGGCGAGCGCGATCAGGCGCGTGTGGCCTGAGGCCCCGCGCGCGGAGATGGGAGATGCGAGATCGGAGATTGGGACGGACGAACCATTGGATTCACCCTATCGCCCATCTTCCATCTCCCCTCTCCGCCAGGCGCCCGTCTGGCTCGCTGCCGCGGTCATCGTGGTGTTGGCGATGGGTGAAATGCTTTTCCTTGGGCGCCTCGCCTCATTGCCGCCGCGGGGGCAGGTGGGGGTGAGGCTGGCGGCGGACGAACTGAATCCGGTCGAGCTGCCGGTGTTTCTCGGCACGGAGTGGATCGGGCGGCGCACGGAGGTGACGGTGGCGGAGCGGGCGATTCTGCCGTCGGATACGGGCTACTCGCGCAAGGATTACGTGGCGGTGTCGAATTCGGCGCAGCGCGTGTTTTTTTCGATCGTACTGAGCGGACGCGACCGCTCGTCCATTCACCGGCCGGAGCTGTGTGTGGTTGGACAGGGTTGGACGATCCAGGCGGTGACGGAGCATCGGTTCTCCACGCCGGGCCGCGCGCCGGGGGGATTTCCGGCAACGGTCCTGCACGTGCAACGCGAGGTCCAGACGCCGCGCGGGGTCGTGGTTGTGCCGCAGCTCATCGTTTACTCGTTTGTCGGCGGTGACACGATTGAGAGCACGTACTGGCGCCGGCTGGCGCGCGATGCGTGGAACCGCGTTTTCCATGCGCGCGCCGACCGCTGGGCGTATGTGCTGATGCAAACCGATGCCCGCGAGGGTGAGGCGGTGGCACTGGCGCGGATGCAGACGGTGCTCGATCAAACCCGGCCGGCCTTTGAAAGGCCGCCCGGAAGTACCAAATAACAAGGGACTTCCGATTGAAGCGGCCAAGCTCTGGTACTTGCCACTTGTGACATGGAACCTCCTTCGCCTACCGTGCGCGTCCCTTGATTTCCGCCTTCGCAGCCCAGATTACGGCCCTGACCGCCGAACCCGACCGCACGGACTGGTCGTTACCCGTCGCCCTGCTGGTCGGCGGAGGCATCGGTTTCCTGGTAGTCTGGGCGCTGACCCGCCACACGCGCCGCGTGGCGCATGAGCAGGCGGCGGAACTGAGCGAAGTCGCGCGCCGCGAGGCGGCGGTGGCGGCCGAGGAAATGAAGCAGAAGGCCGAGGCTGAGATCCAGGCCAAGCGGGCCGAGGCCAACCGCGAGTTTGACCGCCATGAGATCGAGGCGGACGTGCGGTTGCGCGAGATCCGCGCCCACGAGGAATCGCTCGCGCTCCTCGACTATCAGTTTGAGCAGAAGCAGGAGCGCCTGAACCGCGAGAACGCCGCCGTGCGCCAGGCGCGCGATGCGATCCGCGCGTTGTCCAAGAGCGTGCGCAAGCGGCTTGAGGGTGTTTCGCAGATGGACGCCGAGGAAATCCGCCGCGCCCTGCGCGAGGAAGTGCAACTCGAGTGCCAGGACGAGTTGCGCACCCTCCGCCGCGACCTGATGGAGAAGTCGGAGCAGGAACTGCAGACCGACGCGCGCCGCATCCTCGTCGCGACGATGCAGCGGCTCGCGAGCAAGGCGGAGAATGACATGACCTCCACGCAGGTCGCGCTGCCGAGCGAGGACATGAAGGGCCGCATCATCGGCCGCGAGGGCCGCAACATCAAAGCCTTCGAGTCGACCACCGGGGTCACCATCCTGATCGACGAGTCACCGGGCGTGGTGCTGCTGTCATCGTTCGATCCCGTGCGCCGCGAGGTGGCGCGCGTGGCCCTCGAGGCGCTGGTGAAGGACGGCCGCATTCATCCGGCAAGCATCGAGGAGTTCGTGAAGCGCGCGCAGGACGAGATGGACCTCACCGTGACGCAGGCGGGCAACGACGCCGTGGCGAAGCTGAACATCAACGGCCTGCACCCCGAGATCATCAAGCTGCTCGGCGGGTTGAAATACCGGTTTTCCTACAACCAAAACGTGCTGGACCACTCGATCGAGACGGCGTTTCTCGCGTCGATGCTGGCGAGCGAGGTCGGGCTCGACCCGAACGTGGCGAAGCGCGCGGGCCTGCTGCACGACATCGGCAAGGCGGCCAATGCCGAGCTGGAGGGCAGCCACGCGCACATCGGCGCCGAGTTTATCAAGCGCCACGGCGAGACGCCGATCGTCGTGAACGCGGTGGCCGCGCACCACGAGGAAGTGAAACCCGAGACGGTTTACGCCGGCCTCGTGATCCTCGCCGACACTATTTCCGCCGTGCGGCCCGGCGCGCGCGCCGAGTCATCCGCGATCTACGCGCAGCGCCTGGAGAAGCTC
Source organism: uncultured Opitutia bacterium (assembly GCA_903839035.1). Lineage (GTDB taxonomy): Bacteria > Verrucomicrobiota > Verrucomicrobiia > Opitutales > Opitutaceae > Opi-474. The sequence continues at coordinate 11,958 of CAIMAQ010000039.1, read as the reverse complement.
GAAAAACTGGCGCTCGGGCTCGAAGGCGTGCAGCAGGCGTTCGCCATCCAGGCCGGCCGCGAGATCCGCGTGGTGGTGTCACCGCAGGCCGTGACCGACGACGGTGCGCGGGAGCTGGCGAAGCAGTTGCGCGCGAAGATCGAGGCGGAGCTGCAGTACCCGAGCTCGATCAAGATCACGGTGATCCGGGAGCAGCGCTTTACCGAAACTGCCACCTGAGGGTTGCCCGCGAAACACGCGAAACGGCCGAAAATCTGAGTTCGGAGACAGGATCGAACCAGACTCCGTGGTTTTGGATTTTCTTTCGTGTGATTCGCGTGTTTCGTGGGGACAAATGGCCGATAATAAAATTCTCGAGACCTTCCCGAATCCCTCGCCGGCGCGCGACTACCTGATCGAGCACACGCACCACGAGTTCACGTCGCTGTGCCCGATGACCGGACACCCGGATTTCGCGGACATCACCGTCAGCTACGTGGCCGACAAGAAGTGCGTCGAGCTGAAGTCGCTGAAGCTGTATTTCCACGCCTTCCGCAACGAAGGTATCTTCTTCGAGGCCGCGACGAACAAGATCTGCGACGACCTCGGCCGCGCCCTGCAGCCGCGTCAGCTGACGATCATCGCCAACTGGAAAGCGCGCGGTGGCTTCACTTCGCGTATCACGGCGAGCTGGGCGGCCAAGAAGAAGAGCTAAGCCGATTACGGATTCAGCACCTTGATCACCGCCGCGTGCAGCGCGGGGGTGGCGGCAACGGTGGACTCGGCGGGGTAGGCGGGGCCGCCTTTCCAGTCGGTGATCACGCCGCCGGCGCCGCGGATCACGGGGACGAGCGCGGCGATGTCCCAGGGGTTCATGATCGGGTCGCACATCACGTCGGCGAGGCCGGCGGCGACGAGGAGGTAGCCGTAGCAGTCACCCCAGGTGCGCACGAGCTTGGCGCGCTGGCGGAGGGCGTTAAACGCTTCGCTGTTCTGGTATTTTGAAGGATTGAAAGGATCGCTGGTGAGGAAGGTGGCGTCCTCGATCCGGGCGGTGGAGCGCACGCGGACGGGGCGGCCGTTGAGCGTGGTCTTGGTGCCGTCGCCGAGCATGAGCTGCTGCAGGATCGGCTGGTGAATGACGCCGAGCACGGGCTGGCCGCGGTGAAGGAGGGCGATGAGTGTGCCCCAGAGCGGGACGCCGGTGATGAACGACTTGGTGCCGTCGATGGGATCGAGGACCCAGACGAACTCGGCGTCGGGCCGGTCCCTGCCCATTTCCTCACCGATGATGCCGTGGGTGGGAAACTTGGCCTTGATGAGCTTCCGCATCAGCTCCTCGGCGCCACGGTCGGCAAGGGTGACGGGAGTGGCGTCGCTCTTGGTTTCGACCACGAGGTCCGTGCGACCGAAATACGGGCGGATAAAGTCGCCGCTCTGGGTGGCGAGCTCGGTGATAAAGGAGCGGTAGGGCGTCAAATCCACGGCTTGGTTGAAACCACGAAACTCCCGAAACACACGAAAAAAGACGGAATCTGGGGGTAGACTGCGGAATGATTTAACCACGAAGGGCACGAAGACCAAGCCATCGGACGCCTCTGAACCTTCGTGCGCCTCGTGCTCTTCGTGGTTAAGTTTTGTGTCAGGTTTGGTTGCGACCGCGACGAAGCACGTTTTCGTGGTCGAAAATGACTTGGGTTAACCAGCCGATCTATTTTGTGGACTTTGAGGGGAGCCGGACGTCCGGCATCCTCGAGTTTGGCGTGGCGGAGGTGGTCGGTGGAAAAGTGACGTCGACCCGTACGCGGCTTTGCCGGGCGATGGGGTCGATCCGGCCGGAGGATGTGGCCGTGCACGGACTGGAGGCAGCGGCGCTGGCGGGGGAGCCGCCGTTTGCGGATGAATGGGAATACTTTGCGGGGCTGCGGGAGCGCGGACCGCTGGCCGCGCATTATGCGGGCGTGGAGAACGGGCTGCTGAAGTCGGTCTGGCCTTATCCGCGCAACTCGCCGGATTTTGCGCGGCCGGGCGAGAGCGTGATTGAGTGGGGGCCGTGGGTGGATTCGGCGCGGCTCTACGCCCAGTTTTATCCGCAGTTTGATTCGGGGCGGCTCGAGACTTTGGTGGCCGTGAGCGGCCTGCAGCCCGAACTCGATGCCCTGGCGCAGGAACACTGTCCGCCGGAGCGCCGGCGGTATCACGCCGCGCTGTACGATGCTTTGGCTGGGGCACTGCTGCTCGCCTCGCTTGCGCGGGAGCCGCGGCTGGCGGAGCTAACCGTGATGCAGCTGCTGGCGTTCAGCACGCTCGACGGGGACAAGCGCGACGCGCTGCAGCAGCGGAAACTGTTCTGATCCAAGGCAGTTTATCGCGGAAGGGCGGAAGGGCGGAAGGGCGGAAATACCGGGAATCGGAATTACGTTTCGCGCTTTAGCTCTTTTGGGATTTTGCGATCTGGATCGGATATTTTCTGAGACCTGTCTTTTGGGCTAGAATCCGCAGCACGAAGAGCGGGTTCGTCTTGAAATACCGCGGTCCCAATCTTCGCGGTTCGGTGGCGAGGCGGAAGAGCCACTCGAATCCGCTGCGCTGCATCCAGCGCGGAGCTTGCGGCACACGACCGGAGTGGAAATCGAAGGCCGCGCCCACGCCGATCAGCAGGCCGGTCTCAAGCACCCGGGCGTTTTCGGCCATGAATCGCTCCTGTTTCGGCGTGCCCAGGCCGACCCAAATGATGTCGGGGCGCGTCCGGGTGACGTCGGCGCGCAGGGCGGTGGTTTCTTCGGCGCTGAGCGGCCCGTAGGGCGGGGTGAACGTGCCCACGACCTCGAGTCCGGGAAAACGCGTGGAGAGTTTCTCCCGCAACCGTTCCGCCACGCCGGGTCCGCCGCCGTAGAAATAATGCCGCAGGCCAGAGGCGCGGCCGGCGTCACAGACGGCCAGCATGAGGTCGGGACCGTACACGCGTTCGACGCCCGGCGGGCCCAACCAGACGATGGGCATGCCGTCCGGGGTGGTGAGGAAGGATTCGTTGAGGATCTTGCGGAAAGCCGGATCCCGGCGCGCCTCGTTCACGGCATGGACGGGTGTCACACACACGTAGCCGAGCTGCCGGGCGCCGCGGGCGCCGAGCACGAGGTCGCGCGCCTGGGCGAGGGTCAGGGCGGACACGCCGACGCCGAGCACGTTGTAGCGGGAGACCGACATTGGAATGGGACGATACTGGGGCCGGGCACGAGCCCAAGGCGGAAAAACCTTCGAACCAAAGTAACCTATTGGGTTACTTTGCCTCGGGAGATTCGTACATCGACCTGGGTGATTCGGCCTTCCCCGGCCTGCCCGGCCCGGGGTCGGGTGATGTCCGGCGTACTTTTCTTGCACTGGCACAGGGTGGGACTTCAAGCTGACCGGTTCCCATGGCTATTGTCAGTTTACTCGATGTCAGCCTGAGCTTCGGCGGTCCGCCGCTGCTCGACCGCGTCAATCTCCAGATTGACCGCGGCGAGCGCGTCTGCCTGGTCGGGCGCAACGGCGCGGGCAAGTCCACGCTGATGAAGCTGATCGCGGGCGAGATCAAACCCGACGACGGCCAGGTGTTCCGGCAGGCGGGGGCGGTCTTTTCGACCCTCCGGCAGGAAGTGCCGGCCGGGCTCGCGGGCACGGTGCGCAGCGTCGTCGAGGGCGAGGGTGGCAGCTACGAGGAACACAACGACTGGGAGCGCCATGACCGCGCGGAGCGGCTGCTGGAGCAGATGGGCCTGCCGGCGGACAGCGAATTTGCGTCACTCTCGGCCGGGCAAAAACGCCGCGTGCTGCTGGCGCGCGGGCTCGTCGAGGCACCGCAGCTGCTGCTGCTCGACGAACCGACCAATCACCTGGATTTGGAGTCGATCCAGTGGCTCGAGGAATTCCTGCTCGAATGGGGCGGGGCGCTGCTGTTTGTGACGCACGACCGGGCGTTTTTGCGGAAGATCGCCACGCGCATCGTGGAAGTGGACCGCGGCAAGCTCATCGGCTGGGCGTGCGACTACGACACGTTCCTCGTGCGCAAGGAGGCGGTGCTGGAGGCCGAGGAAGTCGAGCGCGCGCAGTTCGACAAGAAACTCGCCCAGGAGGAGGTCTGGATCCGCCGCGGTGTGAAGGCGCAGCGCTCGCGGGCGAACAACCGCATTCACGCGTTGGAGAAGATGCGGCTGGAGCGCGCCGCCCGGCGCGACAAGACGGGCACGTCGAAGCTGACGGCGCAGGAGGCGGACCGCAGCGGCTTCAAGGTCATCGCCTGCGAAGACGCCGGTTTCAAATATGCCGACCGCTGGATCATCCGCGATTTGACGACGCGCATCGAGCGCGGCGACAAGATCGGCATCGTCGGCCCCAACGGCGCGGGCAAGACCACGCTGCTCCGGCTGTTGCTGGGCCAGCTCACGCCCACGGTGGGCAAAGTGGAGCAGGGCACGCGGCTGGAAGTCGTGTATTTTGACCAGTTGCGCGCGCAGCTCGACGAGACGATGCGCGTGCAGGACGCGGTGGCCGACGGCAATGCGACGGTGACGATCAACGGCAAGACACGCCACGTGATCTCGTACCTCGAGGATTTTCTCTTTGAACCCGGCCGGGCGCGCACGCCGATCAAGGCGCTGTCCGGCGGCGAACGGAACCGGCTGCTGCTGGCGCGCCTGTTCACGAAGCCCTGCAACGTGCTCGTGCTGGACGAACCGACCAACGACCTCGATGCGGAGACGCTGGAGCTGCTGGAGGACCTGCTCGTGGAGTTCGGCGGTACGCTGCTGCTGGTGAGCCACGACCGGGCGTTCCTGAACGAAGTCTGCACCAGCCTGCTCGTGTTCGAGGGCGAGGGAAAGATCACCGAGTACGTCGGCGGCTACGACGACTGGCAGAAGGAAAAGGCCCAGAAGGCCCTGGCCGCCGCGGCTGCCGCGGAGCAGGCGAAGCGGGCGGCCAAGGATGCGGCGGCTGCGCCGGCGCCCGGGAAGAAAGCCCGCAAACTTTCCAACAAGGAGCGGGCCGAGCAGGAGGCGCTGCCGAAGACGATCGAGCAGCTCGAGGCGGAGCAGACCGAGCTGACGGCCAAGCTGGCCGATCCCGCGTTTTTCAAGAAGCCCGCCGCCGAGGTGAAGCAGGCGACGACGCGGCTGCACGACATCGAGGCCGACCTGGCCGCGGCCTATGCGCGCTGGGCGGAGTTGGAGGGGTAGGGCGGGGTCTTTGCCCCGCCTTGGATTGTCATTGCGAGGAGTCCCGGCTGGGCGGGATGACGAAACAATCCATCCGGATGGATTGACGCGTCAGCCCGTAGGGCCTCCTCGCAATGACAATCTTGGGGCACCAAGCCGAGGCGGGTCGGAGACCCGCCCTACGTTCTGCGGGTCGTCGCAACGGGCTGGACGGAGCCCGTCCCGCTGGGCAAGTTCGGGGGATGACCCCTCATGGAATCCGACTGATGTATCGTAGCCTCGCCGCCCTGCTGGCGCTGGTTCCCGCGGCCGGCGGCCTGGCCGGCCTGGCCAAACCGGAGACGCACATTCGCGCGGAAATTCCCGCGCAGTATCGCTGGGATTTCACCGCGATCTACCCCAACTGGGCGGCATGGGAAGCCGGGATGGCCGACATGCAGGTGAAGATGGATGCGTTTGCCGCGCTGAAGGGCACACTGAAGAATGGCGCGCCGGCGGTGCTGAAGGCCTACCAGGCCTTCGATGAGATCGGCATGATGCAGTACAAGGTCTACCGCTATCCGTCGCTGCAGCGCGACACCGACACGCGGGACCAGGAAGTGGCGGGGAAATTCCAGCGCGTCGGCGCGATCTTCGCGAAGTTCGGCACGGCCACCGCGTGGTTCACGCCCGAGCTGCTCAGCATCCCGCAGGCGACCATGGAGCAGTGGATCGCGGCGACGCCGGCGCTCGCGCCGTACCGCTACACCATCCTGGACAACTACCGCCAGCAGACCCACGTGCTGGATGAGAAGGGCGAACGGCTGCTCTCCTTCGCCTCGCGCTTCAACCAGACGCCGACGGCGACGTTCCAGGAGCTGAGCACGTCGGACATCAAGTTCCCGAAGGTCACGCTGTCCGACGGCAAGGAGCGCACCCTGTCGCCGGGCAACTACCAGCTGGTGCTGGCGACGAACTACCACCAGGCCGACCGGGCCAAGGCCTTCGAGGCCTACCTCAAGACCTACGCGGCGACGGAGCACACCTACGCGGCAATCTACAACGGGGTGATGGAGCGGGGCTGGTTCACGGCCCAGGCGCGGAATTACCCGACCACCCTCGATGCGGCCCTTGACGGGGACAACATCCCGCCGGCGGTCGTGTCCACGCTGCTCGACGCGGTGCGCGCGGGCACGGGCCCGCTGCAGCGCTACCTGAAGCTGCGCAAGAAGCTGCTGGGACTCGAGACCTACCACCTGTACGACGGGCAGATCCCGATCTTCAAGAACGAGAAGGTTTATCCCTATGAGACCTCGAAGGACCTCGTGATCTCGTCCGTCGCGCCCCTCGGCGAGGACTACGTGGCGAAATACCGGAAGTTCGTCTCCGGCGGGCGGATTGACGTCTACGAGAACGACGGCAAGCGCAGCGGCGCGTATTGCGCGGGCGTCTACGGGGTGGGCCCCTACCTGCTGCTGAACTACAACGACACCCTCGACGCGGTGTTCACCTTTGCCCACGAGGCCGGCCACGGGATGCACACGGTGCTGTCCTATGAGACCCAGCCGTTCGTGACGTCGGGCTACACGATTTTCGTGGCCGAAGTGGCCTCGACGACCAACGAGCGGTTCCTGCTGAACAAGCTGCTGGCGACCACCACGGACCCGAAGGAGCGCTTCCTGCTCCTGCAGCACGCGGTCGATTCCATCGTCGGCACCTTCTACACGCAGGTGTTGTTCGCTGACTTCGAGCTTCAGGCCCACCGGCTGGTCGAGCAGGGCCGGCCCGTGACGTCGTCGGCCTTGAACGCCATCTACCTGAAACTGCTGAAGGATTACTATGGCGACGCGGTCACGATCGACGATGCCTACAAGTACACTTGGACGCGTATCCCGCACTTCTACAATTCGCCCTACTACGTCTACCAATATGCGACCTGCTTTGCCTCATCGGCCAAGCTGTTCAAGGACATGACGGTGGGCGAGCCGGCGGCGCGCAAGGCCGCGACGGAACGCTACCTCACGCTGCTGCGCAGCGGCGGCAACGACTACCCGATGGGGCAGCTCCAAAAAGCCGGCGTCGACCTGACCCAGCGCGCCACGGTGCAGGCCGTGGTGGACCAGATGGACGAGCTCGTGTCCCAGATGGAGGCCGAGGCCGCCAAGATCACCAAATAAGGCCAACGAGTAGGGCGGATCTTTGACCCGCCCTCTTTGTCATTGCGCGGTGACCCGCTGCGGGCCGCCGCGGCAATCTATCCCCCGACTTGGCTCGGGGCCTGAGCCTGTCGAACCGGCCGAATGGATTGCCACGTCAGCCCGTTGGGCTTCCTCGCAATGACAGTGCGGGGGGGGGGGGGAGCCGGGGCGGGTCGAAGCCCCGTCCTACTTTCCGAACTTCGCGATCAGCTCGTCGAGTTTCACCTCGGCGAGCGAGGGGGCCTTGAGATCAACGTGCTTGAAATCGTGGTGGGCGGTGGAGGGATTGGGCACGGCGACGGTCCAGAGGTTAGCGCGCTTGGCGGCGAGGCTGCCGGTGTGGGAGTCCTCGAAGGCGATCGCCTCGTGCCCACGCAGGCCGAAGCGGTTTAGGACAAGCTTGTAGAGGTCGGGTGCGGGCTTCGGCAGCGGGACGTCCTCGCGGCAGGCGAGGAACTCGAAGCGGTCGAGCAGGCCGAGGCGGGCGAGGTGGCGCTCGCAATGGGCGTGGCCGGAGTTGGAGGCGAGACCGACGCGCAGCGGGTGGGACCGGGCGGCGTCGAGCAGGGCGACGACTCCGGGGAGGATCGGCAGCTGCAGGTCACGCTCGCGGTTGAAGGCTCGGCGCTCGAGCTCGAACGCGGCGCGGTCGGCGCGTTTCTCGAAGGCATGCCACGGGTCGAAGGCGTAGTCGGCGTGCCCGACCGAGCGCAGGAAGTGCGCGTAGTCAAAGGCCACGCCGTGGGCGGCATGGACATCCGCGTAGGCGCTGATGAGGGCGGATTCGGTGTCGAGGATCAGGCCGTCGAAATCGAAGATGAGAGCCTTGATCATGGCTGGAAGAGACAGGGCCGATGGGTCCTATGCGTCCTATATGGCCTAGGGCAGGGGCTACAGCCCCTGCTGATCCACCAGCCAGATAAGTGCGGCGCAGGCCGCGGCGCCGAGGTGGAGTTCGCGGGGGTTTACCTTGTCGATGCTGTCGCTGACCGCGTGGTGGTAGTCGAAGTAGCGCTGCGAGTCGGGGGTGAGGCCGGCGACGGGCACGCCCTGCAGCATCAGGGTGGAGATGTCGGCGCCGCCGGCGCCCTTGGTGAAATTCCACACGCCCCACGGCTCGAACAGCGGGCGCCAGCGGGCGGCGCGCTCGTGGATGTTGCCCTGCGTGCTGCCGAGGTTGAAGCCGGTGGGAGCAAAGCCACCGTTGTCGGTCTCGACGGCGAAGACATGGCGTTCCGCGGCTGTCCGGGCGGCGGAGGTATAAGCGGCGGCGCCGCCCCGGCCGTTTTCCTCGTTGGTGAAGAGCACGCAGCGGATCGTGTGGCGGGGTTTGAGGCCGAGGACGCGGAAGATCCGCATCACCTCGAACGACTGGACCACACCTGAGCCATCGTCATGGGCGCCGGGAGCGATGTCCCAGCTGTCGAGGTGGCCGCCGACGAGGAGGATCTGGTCGGGAAACTCCGAGCCGCGGATCTCGCCGATAACGTTGTGCGACAGCGCGTCGGGCAGCTTGCGGGCGTGGATTTCGACGTGAACGTGCAGCTGCGAATCAGTGGCGAGCGCGGCGGAGAGCCGGTCGGCGGCGACCGCGCTGAGGGCGGCGGCCGGAATGGCCGGGACACCGGCGGGGAAGGTGGAGTTGCCGGTGTGGGGCAGGTCATCGAGGGCGAGGGTCAACGAGCGGGTCAGAGCGCCGGCCGCGCCGAATTTCGCCGCGACGCCCGGGCCCTGGTTGCGCTGGTCGCCGGCACCGCCGTAGGCCTGCATGGTGCGGAACAGCGTCGGATCCATCGGGCGGTTGAAGAAAATGATTTTTCCGGCGACGCGCTCGCGCCCGAGTTTTTCCACCTCGGCAACGCTGTGGACCTCGATGACGCCGGCGGTGAGGCCGCCGGCGGGTGTGGCGGCGGAATTGCCCAGCGCGGCGGCGGCGAGCGGCGTCGGTCCCTTGGCGCCGAGCAACTGTACGGACTCCGGCGCCCCGCGCTCCCAATGCGGCACCATGGCGTCCTGCAAGCGAACGTGGGTAAGGCCCATGCCGCTGAGCACCTGGGCGCCCCACTCGACGGCACCCTCGAGGGATTTCGAGCCGGCGAGCCGGCCGGGATAGAGCGTGGTCAGCTCGCGCAGCTGGTCATGGGCCTGCCCGTGGGCCAGGGCCTCGGCGAAAATCCGGTTCACCGTCTCGGCCGCGAGATCTGCCGGGGGCGGCGTGGGCTGGGCTGGGGCCGCAGGCTCCGCCGCGCCGACGAGCGTGGCGAGAATGAGGCCGGAGGCGAAAAACAATGACGGACGCATGGCTCAGGGTCTTTCCGGGCGGGAAATGAGACAAGATGGAATCCGCGATATGACGAGGTGGGCGGGCCCGGCCACCTTGCCGCCAAGGGGAATTATGCCACCGTGAAGCGTGTCCACGCCCACACTTGCCCAACGCCTCGCTGCACGTGACCGCCCGATGGGGCAGCCGGTGATGCGGCAGCAGTGGGCGCACCTGCTCTTCCTGCACTGGGCGTGGGACGCCGCGGCGGTGCAGGGCACGCTGCCGGCGGGGCTCACGGTCGACACGTTTGAGGGCCGGGCGTGGATCGGGCTGGTGCCGTTTTTCATGCGCCGCGTACGGCCGGCGGGATTTCCGGCGGTGCCGGGCGGGTCCAATTTCCTCGAGCTGAACGTGCGCACGTATGTCCACGATGCGGCCGGGCGGCCGGGCGTCTGGTTTTATTCGCTCGATTGCAACCAATGGCTGGCGGTGAAAGTGGCGCGGGGCCTGTTCCATCTGCCCTACGAGCATGCGGTCATGAGCGCGGTTATCAGCGCGGTGACGGGCGAAGTGGATTATGCCGCGTGCCGGTGCGGTCAGGCGGAGGAGAGCCGGTTTCTCTACCGGCCGGCGGGACCGGGGCAGGCGGCGCAGCCGGGCTCGCTGGAATTTTTCCTGATCGAGCGGTACACGCTGTTTGCCCACGCTGCCCGGCGGCAGCGCCTTTATGCCGGGAGGGTGGCGCACACTCCCTACCAAGTGGCCGGAGCGGAGGTGCCGGTGTGGGATGACGGGATGATGCGGCTCGCGGGCTTCGACCCGGCAGGCCGGCCGCCGGATCACCGCTGTGCGGCGGCGGCGGTGGACGTGGATGTTTTTCCGCTGCGGCGGGCGGGATAGGTGGTGCCGCGGTGCCCCACCGCGGACGGACCGGGGACGCGGTGGGGCACTGCATCCCCGGGCGATGCCTCAGAACCACTTTTTCTTCTTCAGGTAGATCACCATCAGGGCAGTGCTCACGAGGGTGAGGCAGCCGGCCCACAGGTAGCCGTGCGGCGAGCGGAGCTCGGGCATGTGGTCGAAATTCATGCCGTACCATCCGCCGACCATCACCATGGGCAGCGTGACGGCGGTGAGGGCGGTAAGGAACTTGATGCCCTCGTTGGCTTCGAAGGCCGCCTTGTTGAGGAAAATGTCGAAGGCCATCATCAGCCGTTCGTGGTGGCTGGCGCCGATGGCGTCGAGCCGCGCGAGGTTGTCGCGGAGGTCGCGGAAGTACGGCAGCATCGTCGCCCGGATGAGTTTGTTTTCCCCCCGGGACAGCCGCTCGATCACCTCGCGCTGCGGGCCCGCGATGGCGCGGAGTTGGGAGAAATCGCCCCGGACCTTGAGGATCTCGGACATGAAGGCCTTGGACGAGGAGTCCTTCGTCAGGACGCTTTCCTCGATCTCCTCCAGCTCCCGCACGAGTTCGACCATCACGGGTTGGTAGTTGTCCACCAGCAGGTCGAGCACGGTGTGCGCGAGGCGGTCCGGCCCGCGGGCGAGAAAGCCGGCGCCCTTGGTCGCGCGGTCAATGGCCCCCTGGACGGACTTCAGCGGCGTGCGATGGTAGGTGACGAGGTAATCCTTGCCGAGAAACAGGTCGAGTTCGGTCGTGGCGAATTTGTCGGAGCGGTTGAAATCCACGGCGTGCATGACGAGGAAGAGGTATTCCTCGTAGTCCTCGATCTTGGGCAGTGAGCTCGGGGTGACGCAGTCCTCGATGGTCAGCGGGTGAAACTCGAAGACGCCCGAGAGGATGGTCTTGATCTCCTCCTCGGTGGGGTTGTCCAGGTCGATCCACAGGATCAGCCCCTTGTCGGCGCGCACGATCCGCAGGGCCTCGATGGCGAGATCCTGGCTGGCGAGCTTGCCCTCGCTGAAGACAAAGGAGCGGATCATGGGCGGGGGGGGTGGACCGGCCCGTTCGACGGGCTCAGGGCAGGCGCGGCGAGCTTTTCCTCGGCGGCGCGGATGACGCCGATAAATTCCTCCGGCGTGGCGGCGGCGAGAAGGGCCTCGCGCGTGGGTGCCTCGCGCAGCAGCTTGCAGAGGGCGCTGACGACGGCGAGGTAGTCACCGGGCTTGGACTTGGGCGTGCCGAGCACGAAGAACAGCCGGACGAGTTCACCCCCCTGGTCCATGGCGATGCCGGGGTCACTGCGGCCGACGGCGAGGACGATCTCCCTGACGTGCTCGGTGCGGGCGTGGGGGAGGGCGACGCCGTTGCCGAGGCCGGTGGTGTCGAGCCGGTCGCGGGCCAGCAGCTCGTCATAGAACCCCGCGTAATTGACGACCTGCG
>CAIMAQ010000038.1 GCA_903839035.1 uncultured Opitutia bacterium | reverse complement strand
GGGCGCAGGTCAAAGCGCTGGCAGCGCGACACGATCGTCGGCAGCACCTTCTGCGGCTCCGTCGTGGCAAAGACGAACTTCACATGCTCCGGCGGCTCCTCGAGCGTCTTCAGCAGCGCGTTGAACGCCTGCACGGACAGCATGTGCACCTCGTCAATGATGTAGACCTTGAACTTCCCCTGCGCCGGCGCGTAACGCACGGTGTCGCGGAGGTCGCGGACCTGGTCCACGCCGTTGTTCGACGCACCGTCGATCTCGATCACGTCGAGGTGCGAGCCCTCGGCGATGGCGATGCACGCCGGGTCGTTGACCTCAAAGTCCGCCTTGGGGCCGCCGGTACAGTTGAGTGCCTTGGCGAAAAGCCGGGCCAGCGAGGTCTTGCCGGTGCCGCGCGGGCCGACGAACAGGTAGGCATGAGCAATCCGGTTGCGGGTGATGGCGTTCTTCAGCGTCCGCACCACATGGTCCTGCCCGACGACATCGTCGAAGGTCTGCGACCGCCACTTGCGCGCGATGACTTGGTAACCGTTGGACACTGCGCCAAGACCAAATCCGAAATCCCAAAGCGCAAATAAAAACGTCGGCCAGCGCTTCGGAGGAGGATCGCGTTATCCCCAACGCGTTGGTTTGGCGGAGACCCGATCCAGTGCGTGAGGGGCGACGCGCTCCATCCCGGGCCGGGGTCGCAATCGAAATTCGAAAATCGAGATTCGAAAATAAAGTGAAGGTGGCCAGGCACTCCACGGCACTGGTAGGACGTCGTTGCCGTTGCTGCCTTCCGGCCCTGGCGGAGTTCACGCGCCTGCCCATGCATGGCACCTGGCCGACGCGGACCATGCCCCGCTTCCGACCTCGCGCAACATCAATTTCCGGAGGGCGCAGAGCGCCTTCGTGGGTCGGGGTTTATCCCTGATATCCGGGCGCCGATTATCGGGCGTAAAGCCCGACCTACTTCAGACCACCCCAACCTCAAACGCCCTCAGCCGTCACGGCGGCGGTGCCTGGCGTTCCTTCAGCCGGCGGGAGCGCTCGTCCATGAAGTGGCGGACCCGCTCGCGGGCCTGGCCGACCTGCGTGTCAAACTTGGCCCGCTGCTCGGGCGTCAGCACCGCGCCGATGTCACCCTGCATGCGCACCAGCACCGCCGCGGAGGCCCGCTGCGTGGTCCGGCGCAACTGCTTCAGCTCCTCGGCCGCCGAGTCGATGATGGGTTTCACCTTTTCCTGCTGTTCCGGCGTGAGGTCGAGCTGGGTGACCAGCCGCTGCATCAGCTGCGGGCCGAACTGCTCGCCCATCGGCTGGCGTTGCGTGAAATTCTTGCCCCAGCGCAGGGTCACGAGCCCGCCCACGAGCAGGCCGGCGACAAAAATGCCGACGAAGGCGAGGATGACTTTCCAGGGCTTGTCCATGGTCAGGAGGCGAGATCGACGATTTCCGCGACGGGATCATCCGCGTTGGCCGCCTCGTCGCGGAACAGGCTCGTCACGGTGGAAATATTCGCGGCGACGCAGACCAGCGCGAGCAGGCCGGCGAGGCCCAGCGCGCGCAGGGAGAACCGCTCGAGCAGGGATGAGGCCCGGCGCTCCTGCGCCATGGCCAGCGCGGCCACGCGCGTCGCGAAGCCGTAGGGCGCCGCGGTGTCGCGGAGGTCCTGGGCTGTGCGGGCGGCCGTGGTGAGGCGCAACCATTTCTGATCAGAGGGGTTCATGGGCGTTCCTTTTGTTCTAGTTCCTGGAAGAGCTTCTGCAACTTCCGTCTCGCGCGAAAGGCGCGGACCTTCACGAGCGACTGGCTCCAGCCGGTGGTGGCGCTGATCGCGGCGATGGTCTTCTGCTCGAGGTCGAGGAGCTGGATTACGAGGCGGTCGTCGGGCTTGAGCTGGTCGAGGAGCTTGTGGACGAGCTCGCGCGCGGCGAGGGCGTCGCCCGCCTCCACGTCGTTCTCGTTCGTCATCACGGCGTCGAGCACGTCGGCCTCGTTCTCCGATAGGTCGGCCCAGCGGAACTCCGGCCGGCGCTTCTGCGCCCGCAGCTGGTCGATGCAGGTCGTCACGGCGATCCGGGAGACCCAGTGCGGAAATGGGACCGCGCCCTTGTACTGTTCGAGCCGGGTGAACATTTTCAGAAAGATATCCTGGGTCAGGTCTTCCTCGCTGACCCGGCGGGGCAGGTGCGCGCGGACAATGCGGATGACGAGCGGGTGGAGATGCTCGACGAGGGTCCGCGCCGCGGCCTGATCGCGGTGGCGAACGAGCTCAAGGCAGCCGGCCAGATCGAACGACTCGTCTTCAGACATAGGAGGATGTGGTCAAACTCATGCACAACAGGCAAGACGGGGCCAAAGGCACCAAGTTACAGCCGGAGGTTGTTTAATGGGGAAGCCAGTACAGGGGAACCGATCCTCTGTTTTCAGGCTTCCTGGCTTCCCCACAAAACCCACGGATATCGGGCGTAAAGCCCGACCTACACCGATCCGTCTGACCCCATCGCTCATGACCCATCATCCATGACCAGCGGGGCCCACCCCGCTGGCATTGACACCCCGCTGGGCCCCTTCCTTACTGCCCCTCGCTTCATGCGAAACCTGTCCCAGGCGCTTCGACTTACTTCCACGCACGATCTTTGAATCGCCGCGTAGCGGTCGATCGTGCGTTTGCGCCGTTGGGTTTCCGCCGCTTCCGCGGTGTGTCGTCCAGTCCCCTTTCCCTTTTCCGTCCGTTTCGCCGTCATGCAACCCGCTCCTGTCACGAAATACCGCCCGTTCCCGCCCGTCGCCCTGCCCCACCGCCAGTGGCCCGGCCGGACCCTTTCCCACGCACCCATCTGGTGCAGCGTGGACCTCCGCGATGGCAACCAAGCCCTCGCCCAGCCCATGAGCGTCGAGGAGAAGCTCGAGTACTTCGACCTGCTCGTGAAGATCGGCTTCAAGGAAATCGAGATCGGCTTCCCGTCCGCCTCCCAGATCGAATTCGATTTCTGCCGCCGGCTCATTGAAGAAAACCTCATCCCCGCCGGTGTCACCATCCAGATCCTCTGCCAGTGCCGCGAGGACCTCATCACCCGCTCGCTCGAGGCCCTGCGCGGCGCAAAGTCCGCGATCTTCCATCTCTACAACTCCACCTCGCCGAAGCAGCGCGAGTACGTCTTCAACGCCAGCCGCGCCGAGGTCGTGGGCATCGCCACCCACGCCGTCGCCTTCCTCAAGCAGCAGATGGCGCCCCTCGTCGCAACCGGCACGCAGGTCCGCCTCGAATACTCCCCCGAGAGCTTCACCAGCACCGAGTTGGATTTCGCCCTGGAGATTTGCGAGGCCGTCACCGACGTCTGGGCCCCCACCGTCGCGAACAAGATCATCCTCAACCTCCCGGCCACCGTCGAATACGCGATGCCCAACGTCCACGCCGACCAGATCGAGTGGATGGCCACCCACCTCACGCGCCGCGACCGCACCCTGATTTCGCTGCACACGCACAACGACCGCGGCACCGGCATCGCCGCCACCGAACTCGCCCTGCTCGCCGGCGCCGACCGCGTCGAGGGCACGCTCTTCGGCAACGGCGAGCGCACCGGCAACGTGGACCTCGTGACCGTCGCCCTGAACCTGTACACGCACGGCATCCACCCGGGCCTCGATTTCTCCGACATCAATGGCATCCGCGAGGTCTACGAGCGCTGCACCAAGCTCGAGGTGCCCGTGCGCTCGCCGTACGCGGGCGAACTCGTCTTCACCGCGTTCAGCGGCTCGCACCAGGACGCCATCAAGAAATCCTGGCCGCACCAAAAGCCCGACCGCGCGTGGGACGTCCTCTACATCCCGATCGATCCCGCTGATGTCGGCCGCAGCTACAAGGCGATCATCCGCATCAACAGCCAGTCCGGCAAGGGCGGCGTCGCCTACGTGCTGGAGAACACCTTCGGCTTCACGCTGCCGAAGCTCATGCACAAGGAGATCGGCAAGATCATCAACGACCTCGCCGATACGACCGGTCGCGAGCTCACCGCCGAGGAAATCAACGCCGCCTTCCAGCGCGAATACCTCGAGCGCACCGCGCCCGTCGCGCTCGAGCATTTCAAGACCTCCGAGCACGACAGCGCCGTCAAATGCGAGGCCCGCCTCACGCTCCACGGTGAGTCGCACAAACTCTCCGCCGCCGGCAACGGCCCGATTGACGCCTTCGTCCGCGCGCTCGGCGCCACCGCCCTGCCCAAGTTCGAGGTCCTGAGCTACTCCGAGCACTCGCTCGGCAAGGGCGCCGAGGCCCGCGCGGTCAGCTACATCCAGATCAAGACCGACCGCGGCACCTCGCTCTTCGGCGCGGGCATCGACACCAACATCGAGCTCGCGTCGATCAAGGCCCTCGTCAGCGCCCTCAACCGCGCGCTGGCCAAGCATTGATCGGCGGCGAACCGATCGCGGAAATTCGATCTTATCGCGGAGACGCGGATGCCCGGAAATCCAAGCCGGGATTTTCAGGCTCCGTGTCTCCGCTCCCCCGCGCCTCCGCGATATGGATTGGAAGAGGCCTCCGCCTAGCTTGCACCCGGTCCATTCCTCCTAAGAGTTTCCCCATTCATGAAGTTCACGCCCGAAAAACCCGCGCTCACCGGTGAGACCCTCGATACACTCACCGTCCGCCTGAAGGAGGCCGGCGAGCCGGCGTTCCGCGCGGGGCAGATCATGACGTGGGTTTACAAGAAGCGCGTCACCTCGTGGGACGCCATGACCAACCTCTCGAAGCCGCTGCGCGCCTGGCTCGCCGACACGTTCGACTTCATGCCCGCCGAGCTCGTGCTCAACAAGCACTCCGAAGACGTGACCGACAAGCTGCTCCTCGAATTGCGCGACAAATCCCTCATCGAGACCGTCATCATCCGCGCCCCGCAGGATGGCGTCGGGCTTGACCACTCGCGCAAGACGATCTGCATCTCCACCCAGGTCGGCTGCGCGATGGGCTGTGTCTTTTGCGCCAGCGGACTGGCCGGCCTGAAACGCGACCTCTCCGCCGGCGAGATCGTCGCCCAACTCCTGCAGGTCTGCCGCAGCGAGGACGCGCGCACGCCGCGCGCCCGCATGGAACTCGCCTCCTTCGACAACATCGTGGTCATGGGCATGGGCGAGCCGCTCGCCAACTACGACGCCCTCATCCGCGCTCTCACCATCGTGAACGCCGAATGGGGCCTCGGCTTCGGCGCCCGCCGCATCACGATCTCCACCAGCGGCCTCGTCCCCAAGATTCTCCAGCTGGCCGAGGAGCCGCTCGGCTTCCGCCTCGCCATCTCCCTCCACGGCGCGACCGATGCCGTCCGCGAGAAGATCATGCCCGTCAACAAGGCCTACCCGCTCGCGAAACTCCTCCCCGCGGTGAAGGTATTCTCCGAACAACACGGCCGCATGGTGACACTCGAGTTCATTCTCATCGAGGACATCAACGACTCGCTCGAGCAGGCCAAGCTCCTGCGCAACATCGCGCTCGACCTCCACGCCCACGTGAACCTCATCCCGTACAACACGGTCGAGGGCCTGCCATGGAAGCGCCCGTCCATCACGCGCCAGGAACGCTTCGCCGACGTCCTCCGCGCCGCCAGCATCTCCGTCACGCTTCGCCGCGAAAAGGGCCACGACATTGACGCCGCCTGCGGCCAGCTGCGCCTCAAGACCGAAAAGACCCGCGAACTTTCCGCGGTCTGAGTTTCACGATTGTGCTCCCGCTTTGACTTCGCACCCCGGGGCACTCCCCGCGAGCCCAGCCGGATTCTCTTCACCCTCCGCGGTGAACCGTCACCGGTTGTCGTTTTCACGTAATAGGTGAAAACGACCTGTTACCCGCAGCGCGGAAACAGACTCCATCGGCGTTCGCATCCCACGCTCCCCGAATGAGCGGCCTACAAATCACCCTTTACACGTATCAACGTACCGTTATGCGTTGATATGTAGTGTTAACCGACCGCCCCATTTCCGAACTCTTCGCGCAGCAACGCCCGCTGCGCTCGCTGGAATTCTTTCCCCCGCGGGACGAGGCCGGCTTGGTGGCCTTGCGCGCCACCGCCGTGGCCCTCGCCAAGATCAAGCCGGACTTCGTCTCCGTCACCTACGGCGCCGGTGGCAGCACCCAGGAGCGCAGCGCGCAGGTCAGCGACTTCCTCCGGGGCGAATGCGGCTTCACGGTGATGCCCCACCTCACCTGCGTGGGCCACTCGCGCGCCGAGCTGGCCGACATCGCCGACCGCATCCATGCCGGCGGTTTTCGCAACATCATGACCCTCCGTGGCGATCCACCGAGCGGCACCACCACCTTCGTGCCCTACCAGGATGGCCTGCGCTACGCCTCCGACCTCGTCGCGCTGCTCAAGTCGCGCCACCCCGATTTCTGCCTGGGCGTCGGCGGCTACCCGGAAAAACACCCCGAGGCGACGAGCGCCGAGGCCGACCTCGCCAACCTGAAGCGCAAGGTGGACGCCGGCGCGTCCTTCGTCACCACACAGCTCTTTTTCGACAACGACCTGTATTACCGCTTCGTGGACAAATGCCACGCCGCCGGCATCACGGTCCCGATCGTCCCCGGGCTCATGCCGGTGCTGTCGCTGAAGCAGATCCAGCGCTTCACCACGATGTGCGGCGCGAGCCTGCCGCAGAAACTCATCACGCGGCTGGAGCACGCCGACGAGCACCACGAGGTCGTCGAGAGCGTCGGCATTGACTGGGCCCTCACCCAGATCCGCGACCTCCTCGCGCATGGCGCTCCCGGTTACCACCTTTACATCATGAACCGGGCGAAGAGCGCGTTGGCGCTTGCGGCTGGTCTCGCGGCCTGACCTTTCGCCCCGCCGCTGCATTGTAGGGGCGCAGGCTTGCTGCGCCCGTCCGGTTCACCCGCCCGCAAACACCGGCCGGAATCCCGCCGCGGTCAAAATCTGCGCGATCTTCTCGCGCTGGTCGCCCTGAATCTCGATCGCCCCGTCCTTCACGGTTCCGCCACAGCCGCAGGCGCCGCGTATTTTCTTCGCGAGCTGCTCCTTCTCCGGCAGGCCGATTCCGACAAAGCCATCGATCACCGTCACGGTCTTCCCGCCGCGGTTGCCCGTCTCACGGCGGATGTCCACGCGGCCGCGATTCTTTTCCGCAGGTTTCGCTCCCCCAGCCTTGGCCGCGGCTTGTTCCAGGACGGACTTGGGCGCAACGGGCAGGCCCGCCGCACTCAGCGCGCCAAACGGATTCTGCCCCAGCCCGCCGCCGCCATCGGTCGGAATCTTGCCGTCCGCGCTCATCATCAGCCTTTTGCGGCGGGCTTCTGCTTCGCGTCACAGCCCACCGCCGGATTGGCCGGTCGCCCGGGGAATCCCTGGATTTGCAGGGTTTCGCCCCCCAAATACTGCAACGCCTTCGCGTAGCTGCGCTTCTCCAGGAAATGCTCCAGTTGCGGGGGCAGCGCGCCGGCCGCCCGGCCGCTTTCCAACAGCCCATCCAGCCGCGCCATCTCGCCGGTGATGACCGGGCCATCCGAACGCTTAATGGCGTTCATCAACGAGATAAGTGATTCCTTAATTTGCTGCGGCATGGGGCGGATGAAGAAACTAATCCCGCTGTTACCTCACTTAAGCGCGATTGCAATCCCCGAGCCGAAACGCCCTCGGGCTTGTGTAAACCACCTTCCCGTGCTGAATGTTCGAACAACTATTGCCCGAGAGGTGCCCTGTGGCGGCGGCTTCAAGCAGTCCACCTTGGATCCCTCCGTCCTCCTCATGAATTCCCTGAACGTACCCACCAGCGCCAATTCCGCCGTCATCGAGGCGGCGTATGAGGCCTGGCAACAGAATCCCGACTCGGTCGACCCGACGTGGCGCGCTTTCTTTCAAGGTTTTACGCTCGGCAGCAATGGCTCGACCCCCGCGGCCTCCGCCGCCGTCTATACGCCGATCATCGACAGCCTCAAGCAGTCGCACGTCCATTACCTGATCAATACCTATCGTGCCATCGGGCACATGGAGGCGCACCTCGACCCGCTCAGCGATCCTCCCGAGCCGCATCCCAAGCTGTCACTCGCCCAGTTCGAACTCGGCGAGGCGGATCTGGATACCGCCTTTGACGTCGGCACCTTCCTCGGCGGCGGCCAGATGAAGCTCGCCGACGTGCTCATCGCCCTGCGCACGACCTACTGCGATCACATCGGCGTCGAGTACACCCACATCCAGGACGTGGATGTGCGCCGCTGGCTCCAGGAGCGCATGGAATCCACGCGCAACCAGCCCAATTTCACCCCCACCGAGAAGATCCGCATCCTGCGCCGCGTCCACAAGGCCGAGCTCTTCGAGAAGTTCCTCCACACGAAATACGTCGGCCAGAAGCGCTTCTCCCTCGAGGGCGGCGAAACCATGATCGCCGCGCTCGACTCGATCATCGAGCACTGCCCAACCGTCACCGTCGAGGAAGTCGTCCTCGGCATGGCCCACCGCGGCCGGCTCAACGTCCTCACGAGCGTGATGCGGAAGAACTTCGACCTGCTGTTCGAGCAGTTCTCGGAAAATTACATCCCCGACGCCGTCGGCGGCGACGGCGACGTCAAATACCACCTCGGCTACGAGGCCATCCTCGACACCGCCTCCGGCCAGAAGGTCGAGGTCCGCCTCGCCGCCAATCCGTCCCACCTCGAGATCGTGGACCCCGTCGTCGAGGGCAAGGCCCGCGCGCGCCAGCGCATCCGGGGCGACACCGAGCGCAAGCGCGTGCTTCCACTGCTCATCCACGGCGACGCCGCCTTTGCCGGTCAGGGCGTCGTGGCGGAAACCATGAATTTCTCCCAGCTGCCCGGCTACAAGACCGGCGGCACCCTGCACTTCATCGTCAACAACCAGATCGGCTTCACCACCGACCCGGAGGACGCCCGCTCCACGCGCTACTGCACCGACGTCGCCAAGATGATCGAGGCGCCGGTGTTCCATGTGAACGGCGACGACCCCGAGGCCGTCTGCATGGTCGCGCAGCTCGCGCTCGACTTCCGCGCGGAATGGCAGCGCGACGTCGTCATCGACATGTATTGCTACCGGAAGCACGGGCACAACGAAAGCGACGAGCCCGCGTTCACCCAGCCCCTCCTATACCGCAAGATCGCCGCCCATCCGCAGGTCTCCGCCGTGCTCAGCCGCAAGCTCGTCGCCGAGGGCACCATCACCGAGGCCGAGTCCGATGTCATCAAGGCCGAGTACACCCTCGCCCTCGAGACCAACCTGGAGAAGGCCAAGGCTTCCGAAACCGCGAAGTCCGCCAAGCGCGCCGCCGTACTTGAGGCGAAGAAATTCCAGGGCTCCACCGCGGTGTTTCAGCCCGACTATCACTTCAAGCCCGTGGCCACGGGCGTGGACGCCGCCCAACTCGAAAAGATTGTCCGCGGCCTCACCAAGGTCCCCGCCGACTTCAAGCTGAACCCCAAGATCAAGCGCTTCCTCGAGACGCGCGCTCAGGCCTACAAGGAGGGCGGGCCGATCGACTGGGGATTTGGCGAGGCGCTCGCGTTTGGCAGCCTGCTGCTCGAGGGCACGCCCATCCGCCTCAGCGGCCAGGACACCCAGCGCGGCACGTTCAGCCACCGTCACGCGGTGCTGCACGACGCCGAGACGCTCGAGACCTACACTCCGCTGCACAACCTCGACGAGAAGCAGGCGCGGTTCTGCGTCTACAACTCCCTCCTCTCCGAGGCCGCCGTGCTCGGCTTCGACTACGGCTACTCGCTCGACTACCCCAGCATGCTCTGCATCTGGGAGGCCCAGTTTGGCGACTTCGCCAACGGCGCGCAGGTCGTCATCGACCAGTTCATCGCCAGCGGTGAATCCAAGTGGCAGCGCGCCAGCGGCATCGTCCTCCTCCTGCCGCACGGCTACGAGGGCCAGGGCCCCGAGCACTCCTCCGCCCGCCTCGAGCGTTTCCTCCAGAACTGCGCCGAGGACAACATGCAGGTCGTGAACATCACGACGCCGGCGAACTTCTTCCACGCCCTCCGCCGCCAGATGCGGCGGGACTTCCTCAAGCCGCTCATCGCGATGTCGCCGAAGTCCCTCCTCCGCCTGCCCGCCGCCACGTCGCGGCTCGAGGATTTCACCACCGGCTCGTTCAAGGAGATCATTGACGACCCCGGGTTCGCCACCACCGGCAGCGGCACCAAGGCCCCCTTCACCACCGCGGCCACGGCGCCGGCCCGCGTCGTGTTCTGCTCCGGCAAGGTTTACTACGACCTGGTCGACTACCGGGAAAAGAACGGCCACGCCGACACCGCCATCGTCCGGCTCGAGCAGCTTTACCCGCTGCACCTGAAGCGGCTCGCCGAGATCGCGAAGAAATATTCCGGCGCGCGCATCGTCTGGTGCCAGGAGGAATCCCAGAATATGGGCGCCTGGTCCTACATGGCCCCGCTGCTCACCAACACGTTTAACGGCTTTGTCCCGCTGTACGCCGGCCGCGACGCTTCCGCCTCCCCCGCCGTCGGTTCGCTGGCCTTGCACAAGCACGAGCTCGGCAGCTTCCTCAAGGAAGCGTTCACCATCTGATCTCAAAGGTAACGAGCATCGAGTAGCGAGCAGTGAACATTTCACCCACCCCGCCGCTCCCACTCGCTGCCCTCCGCCGCCTCTCTACTCGCTACTCACTACCCGCTACTCGCTACTCGCTACTTTTCCTCCCATGGCCCTTGAAGTTAAAATCCCCCCGATGGGCGAATCCATCAATTCCGGCGTACTCGCCAAGTGGCACGTCAAGGACGGCGATACCGTCAAAAAAGACCAGCCGCTCTTCGAGCTCGAGACCGACAAGATCACGTCGGAGGGCACCGCCGAGGCCGCCGGCAAAATCTCGCTGAAGGTCGCCGCCGGCGCCGAGGTCAAGATCGGCCAGGTCGTCGCCTCGATCGACACGGCAGCCTCTGCCAGCGCTGCGCCTGCAGCGGCTGCTCCGGCTGCAGCGGCCAAGGTTGCCGCACCGGCCCCCGTGGCGAGCGCCGTCCAGAAAGCGGCTTCCGATATTCCCGCGTCTCCTGCCGTCCGCCGTCTCGCCGAGGAAACTGGCGTCGATCCCGCGTCAGTCGCAGGCAGCGGCAAAGCCGGCCGCGTGACCAAGGGCGACATGTTGGCGGCGGCCCCGGCCGCCGCTGGTCAGGGGTCAGAGGTCAAAGGTAATGGGTCTCCAGCCAGCGCACCGGCGCCGGTTTCCAGCCCATCACCCATCACCCCAAACCCAGCACCCGCCGCGAGCGCCGGCGAGCGGCAGACCCGCCGTAAGATGACGCCGCTGCGCCAGAAGATCGCCCAGCGCCTCGTCGCCGCCCAGCACGAGGCCGCCATGCTCACCACCTTCAACGAGGTGGACATGTCCGGCGTCATGGCCCTCCGCGCCAAATACCAGGACGACTTCGTCAAAAAGAACGGCGTGAAGCTCGGCTTCATGTCCTTCTTCGTGAAGGCCGTCGTTCACGCGCTGAAGGAGGTCCCCGCCGTCAACGCCCAGATCGACGGCGACACCATCATCGAGAACCATTACTACGACATCGGCGTGGCCGTTTCCACCGACCGCGGCCTCATGGTGCCCGTCGTGAAGAACTGCGACACCCTGCCGATGGCCGACGTCGAGAAGCAGATCGCCGCCGCCGCCGTGAAGGCCCGCGATGGCAAGATCACCCTCGCCGACCTCGAGGGCGGCGTGTTCACCATCACCAACGGCGGCACATTCGGCTCGCTGCTCTCCACGCCGATCATCAACCCGCCGCAAAGCGCCATCCTCGGCATGCACGCGATCAACGAGCGACCCATGGCCGTCAATGGCCAGGTGGTCATCCGCCCGATGATGTACGTCGCGCTCAGCTACGACCACCGCGTCGTCGACGGCAAACAGGCCGTCACCTTCCTCGTGAAGGTGAAGCAGGCCCTCGAAGACCCGGCCCGTCTGGTCATAGGAATTTGAATTTGCTCACGCAGAGACGCCAAGCCGCAGAGCACAGCATTTCTCTCTCCGCGCCTCAGCGCCTCTGCGTGAACCTCTCCCATGCCTGAAACTTTCGATCTCATCATCATCGGCGCCGGCCCCGGCGGCTACGTCTGCGCCTTCCGCGCCGCGCAGCTGGGACTCAAGGTCGCGCTCATTGACAAGCGCGCCACCCTCGGCGGCACCTGCCTCAATGTCGGGTGCATCCCCAGCAAGGCCCTCCTCCACTCCAGCGAGCAGTTCGCCTTCGCCAAGGGCCACGCCGCCGCCCACGGCATCAAGCTCGGCTCCGTTGAGCTCGATCTGGCCACCTTCCTGAAGCGCAAGGACGAGGTTGTCGCCAAGAACGTCGGGGGCCTGGCCCTGCTCGCCAAGGCCCGCAAGGTCACCGTCTTCACTGGCGCCGCCAGCTTCACCTCCGCCAGCACCCTGGCGATCAAGGGCGAGAAGGAGACCACCGCGGTCACCGCCAAGAACATCGTTATCGCCACCGGCTCCGCCCCCGTCGAGCTGCCGTTCATGAAGTTCGACGGCACGATGGTCGTTTCCAGCGACCAGGCCATCGCTTTCCCCACGGTCCCGAAAAAACTCATCGTGGTCGGCGGCGGCGTCATCGGCGTCGAGCTGGGTTCCGTCTGGTCCCGCCTCGGTTCTGAGGTCACGGTCGTCGAGTTTCTGCCCAAGATCATCGCCACCTACGACGACGATATCGTCCGCAATTTCACCCGCATCATCGGCAAGCAGGGCATCAAGATCGAAACGAACACCAAGGTCACCGGGCTCCGGTATTCGAAAATCGAAAATCAAGATTCGAAAATGTCCGCCGCGACTCTCTTGGCCGAGCGCGATGGCAAACCGCTCGAGTTTCCCGCCGACAAGGTCCTCGTCGCTGTCGGCCGCCGCCCGTACACCGACCATCTCGGCCTCGAGCAGGCCGGCGTTCAGCTCGATGAGAAAAAGCGCGTCAAGGTCGACGCCCACCTCAAGACCACCGCTCCCGGCGTGTGGGCCATCGGCGACGTCATCGCCGGCCCCATGCTCGCGCACAAGGCCGAGGAGGACGGTTACGCCGTCGCCGAGTGGATCGCCGGCAAGGCCGGCCACGTGAACTGGGACCTCGTTCCCGCCATCGTCTACACCGAGCCCGAGGTCGCGAGCGTCGGCCTTGGTGAGGACGCCGCCAGGGCTGCGAACCGCGCCATCAACGTCGGCAAGTTCAACTTCGCCGCCAACGGCCGCGCCATCGCGCAGGACGCCACCGACGGCTTCGTGAAGATCATCGCTGATGCCCAGACCGACAAAATCCTCGGCGCGCAGATCCTCGGCCACGGCGCCGGCGAACTGATCAGCGAGGTCGTCACACACATGGAATACGGCGGCAGCGCCGAGGACCTCGCCCGCACCATCCACGCGCATCCCACGATGAGCGAGGCGGTCAAGGAAGCCGGCCTCGCCGTCAGCAAGAGCGCCATCCACGCGCTGTAATCCGGGGCTTGCCCAACACCGCGCCGCGCTTCACGGTTTTCCCATGTTCCATTCCGTCAACCTCCGCCAACGCTCGCTCTGGCGCGTCCTTCAGCCGTCGCGGCGTGCGTGCGTGGAAATCCGGAACTGACCTTCAACCAATCCGCCCTCCTCGCAACCGCGCCTGATCCGGCGCGGTTTTTTATTGCCCCGCCGGAGCGCCCATGACCCATCACCGATCACCTCCCCGTCACGCCCAAGGCGTGCGGCTCATGCTGCTCTCTGCAGCCTGCTTCACGGCGAACGCGCTCATCATCCGAGCACTCGGCGCGGTGCAGGCCGTGGACGTCTGGTTGCTGGCGTGCGTGCGTTTCATCATTGGGCTCGGGTTGATCATGACGGTCTTCCGTCTGGGCCCGGAGGCCTTCCAACCACGCAATCTCTACCGCCACAAGCGGCTGATCTGGCGCGGGATCGTTGGGAGCCTCGGCGTGTACAGCTACTACCTGACCGTCGTGCACCTCGGGGCCGGCCGGGCGACGTTCATCAACAACACCTACGTGGTGATGGGCGCCCTTTTCGCCGTGGTCATGCTCGGCGAGCGTTTCCGCCCGATCCTCGCCTTTGGCGGCCTCACCGCCCTCGCCGGCCTCGCGCTCATCACCAATGTCGCCGGCACCGGCGACGGCGTAAGCCTCTACGACTGGATCGCCATCGGCTCCGCCATGGCCTCCGCCTACGTCGTCGTCACCATTCGCCAGCTCCATGCCGAGGGCGAACACACCTCCACCATCTTCGCGGCCCAATGCGCCTACGGCCTGCTGATCTGCAGCGGACCCGCCCTCATCAGCTGGGCGCCACACTCCCCACTGGCCTGGGGGCTCATGGTCATCGGCGCCATCTGCGCCGGCAGCGGACAGATCCTCATGACCCGCGCGTTCCGCGACCTGCCCGTCGGCGAGGGCTCGCTCCTGCAGATGCTCGTGCCCCTCGGCATCGCCGTCGGCGGCGCGGGGTTCTTCCACGAACACTTCTCCGCGCACGAGCTGGTCGGTGCCGTTCTTATTCTCGGCGGTAGCGCCCTGCCAGCGCTCAGGAAGACTTAAACACGGAACCGCGGAGACACAGAAGCAATCCTTCCGGATTTCATTCCCTGGCTTTTCCGTTCCTCCGCGCTTCTGCGATAAATTCAGATCACCTTCGACGCCGCCCTGGCCGCCGCTTGCCGCTCCTGCCACGGAAATTTCCGGGCCGTCGCGCGCGGGCGCTCGAACTGCGTGCCCACCGCGATGTAGGCGCGGCGGTAGTCGTCCGACTGGTTCATCGGCGTGTAGTGCAGCGTGCGGTCGAGGTGAAACGTCGCCCCGCCCGCCGGCAGTTCGCAGGCCACCGCCGCACTGAAATCGAACGAGCCCGGGACCACCTCAAGCCCGGGCGTCAGCGGGTTGTCGCCGATCGGCTGGTGCGGGATGACCTCGAAGTTGTGCGAGCCCGGCACGAAATACATGCAGCCGTTCAGCTTCGTCGCCGGCTGGAGCGGCACCCAGATACTGAGGCCGCGGTATTCCTTCGCGGGATTCCAGTAAGCCTCGTCCTGGTGCCAGGGCGTCGCCTTGGTATTGTGCGGCGGCTTGTTGATCGCGTGGTCCCCCACCATATGCGTCTCCGGACCGAGCAGCTGCTGCATCATCGCCTTGAGGTTCGCCACCAGCTGCGTTTCCAACAGCGCCGGGGCATACTTGCCCGGCTGGAGGATCTGCGCGATGTCCTCCTTCTTCCCCTTCTGCTTGGCGCCCGCGAGATTGTAGAGGTCGCCCTCCGTCTTGCTGCGGTCCTCGTTGAAGAGCCGGTCGTAGATGCGGCGCACCTCGGGGATTTCCTCCAGCGGCATCACGTTGTCCACCGTCAGGTAGCCGTGCTGCTGGAAGAACGCGACCTGTTCGGGCGTCAGCAGGCGCGTGGGCTTCAGCTGGGCGGGCGCGGCGTAGTCGGGGACTGCAGGGGGGCTGGCGGGGTTCATCGTACTTCGTTCTCGATCAGCACAACCTTCCCCTCACGAAAGACCACCCGGAAATGCGTGTGCTCGTGCCGCGTGGGATACGCCAGGTAGTACGGGTAGAACGCGTCGCTCAGCCCGTAATAATAGCGGTGGTAGTAGCCGGTGTAGAGAATCAGGCCGTCGTCGCCCTCGTACGTCACGTAGCTCCAGACCTCGCTCGTGCCGCTCGCGTCCGTGCGTTCGTGGATGCGGTCCGGGTCACCCAGCGCGAGTTTGACCATGGCGGTATCAAAGCCGAGGGAGACCTTGCCCTCCTTGATCAATAGCTGCTGCTCCGGCGTGAGCCGGCCGAAGACCGCGGGGTTCTGGTTGATCCGCGACTGGGGCGTCGAACAGCCGGTCAGGACCAGGCCGGCGACGAGGACGAAAAACGACAGGAAGGTTTTCATGGGAGCGATGTGAACCGATTGGCGTTGGAAAGTAACCCAGCCGGGCGGTTCCGCAAATGCGGAAGAATCTTGCGCCGAACCCGCCGTGGGCGGTTCATCGGCCTTTCCCCATGAAGACCCTGCTACTCTGGGACATCGACGGCACGCTCACCCTTTCCGGTGGCGCGGGCATGCAGGCGCTGGAGTCGGCCCTGCGGCGGGAGTTTGACATCGGTGCGCCCGCCCCCACCCAGGGCATCGATTTCGCGGGCCGCACCGACACCTGGATCATGCGGCAGATTTTCGCCCGCCTCGGGCTGCCGGACAGCGCGGACAATCTCGCCCGCCTGCTCCGGGCTTATCTGGCCGAGTTGCCGGAGGCGTTGAAAAACCCAGAAACCAGGATCCTGCCTGGCGTCACCGCCGTCCTCGAGGCTCTAGCCGCCCGCGCGGACTGCGCGCAGGCGCTGCTCACCGGCAATGTCGAGCGCGGCGCCCGCATCAAGCTCACCCACCACGGCCTCTCGCACTATTTTGCGTTCGGCGCCTTTGCCGACGACAGCGAGTGGCGCAACGAGCTCGGGCTGATCGCGCTGCGCCGCGCGCGGGCCCATCACGGCGTCGAGTTTGCGCCGGAACGAGTCTTTGTGATCGGGGACACGCCGCACGACATCGCGTGCGGCAAGGTCATCGGCGCCCGGACCATCGCCGTGGCCACGGGCCGGTACTCGGTGGACGAACTTCGCGCCGAGTCGCCCACGGCGGTGTTCGACGATCTCAGTGACACCGCGGCGCTGCTGCGCGCGCTCGGCGCCGCGTAGGGGTCACTTCTTGCGCGTCTCAAGCGCAACCACCCGGCCGCCCTCAAACACCACCCGCAGGTTCTCGTTCTCGCGGAAGGTGTCGTCGCCCGTCCTCATCCCGACCCCGTAGGCCGAATTGCCGCTGTAACCCCCGAGACCGACCCCAATGGAAAATTTCGGGCCGTGATCCAGGTAGACCCAGACTTCGGACGTGCCTTGAAGGGAGGTGCGGGTATACCGCCGGTCCGCCTCACCCAGTGCCACCTGCACCATCTCCGGGGTGAAGCCGATACCGGCGCGGCCGGCCCGGACTTCCTGCTGCACGGCGGCCGGCCAGGCATCAAAGGCGGCCTGATGATTCTGGATGCGCGACGCGGGCGTCGAACAGCCAGCCACCGCGATGAGTACAACCAGCACGGACAGGGAGCGAAGAATTTTATTCATGGGCTTCGGGCGGGATTTTGTTTGCTGGGCCCAGACTGGACTCCGCAAATGGACAGCGCAATCCCGACCCCGGTTCACCCCTCATGAATAAGACTTTCTCGATCGCCATCGGCTCCGACCATGCCGGGTTCGCCTACAAGGAGGCCATCAAGGCCATGCTGCTCGCCGCGGGCCACACCGTGCGCGATTTCGGCACCCACTCGACGGAGCGCTGCGACTATCCGGATTTTTGCTTCCCCGTCGCCCGCGCCATCGCCGCCGGTGAAGTCGACCGCGGTATTGTCCTCGGCGGGTCCGGCAATGGCGAAGCCAACGCCGCCAACCGCGTGCGCGGCGTCCGCTGCGGCCTCTGCTGGAACGAGCAGGTCGCCATCTGGAGCCGGTCCCACAACGACGCCAATTGCCTCTCGCTCGGCGAGCGCACCCTCACGCTCGAAGAGGCGCTCAAGATTGTCCGCGTCTGGCTCGCCACGGAATTCGAGGGCGGACGTCACATCCCGCGGATTCAGAAGCTCGACAGCATGGCGTGAATACGTGGGTCGGGCGTTAACCCCCACAACAACCAGT
>CAIMAQ010000037.1 GCA_903839035.1 uncultured Opitutia bacterium | reverse complement strand
GCGCATTGGTCTGAGTGGCCATCATGTTGAGGGCCTTCAGTTTTTCCGTCACGATGTCCTTGCTTTGGACCAGCGAGATGAGGTTGCCGCGCTGGCGGAAGGCCAGCAGCGAGTTGGCGATTTCATCCACGCGCTTCCGTTGCTGGTCTGCGCGGTCCTTCAAGTCATCCACCGCCTTAAGCGATTCCTCGACGCGGAGTCGCGAGTTGTACGCGATATATTCGACGGCGATCAGGTTCGCCACCCGGGCCGCGATCTTCGGGTTCGGATGCCGGAACTCGATGGCCGTCATCAGGGAGAGGCGCTGCGGGATGATCTGGCGGTTGTGGTAAATGATGCTGGCGGGACTGGGTGGCTCCCCGGCATGGCTCTTGTAGGGCTCCAGCAGCAATCGCAGTTCGTCGGGGGTCAGGCGATTGGCGACGTTTTGCAGGATCGTGAGGCTTTCGAGCACCTTGATCTGGGTGTTGAAATCCGGTTCGCTGGTGATGTTGGAATCGACCACATCGGCGACCCGCATGACCTGGGAGCCGTGCTTGAGCACCTGCACGGTGACCTGGCCCGCATAGATCGGGGTGGACAGGAAGGTGTAGGCTGAGACTCCGGCGACAATGACCACAAACGCAGCCAGGGCATACCATTTGCGTTCGAGCACCATGACCCACCAACGGCGCAGGTAGTCATTGTCTTCGGGCTCCTCGCCGTCCGTGAAATCGGGATTGACGGGGGCGTAGCTGGACCGGGCATACGGAGAGGGAGGATTCATAAGGGCGAGTTGCGGATTAAAACACCCGTTCGGGAACGAAGATGACATCGCCGTCCTGAATCTGGTAGCGGTTCTTGGCATCACCCGTCACGAGTTGATCGGCGTTGACCGTGTAATTGGCCTGCTGCCCGTTCGGCAGGGTGCGGGTCAGGCTGACATTGGTCCGGTTGGCGAGGCGGGAAAATCCGCCGGCCCGGGCCACGGCGTCGAGCAGGTTGATGACCTTCTCCGGCGGGATGGTGATCGAGCCGGGGGTATTGACCGCGCCAAAAACATTCACGGTGCGCTGGGCATACTCCATGACCGTGAGGTTGATCTGGGGGTTTACCAGATAGCCCTGAGTGTAGAGCTTCGCGATAAACAGCTCCACGTCCCGCACCGTGCGGTTTTTGACGTCCACGGCACCAATCAAGGGCACGACAATGGTGTTGTCCTGGGAAACCCGCAGTTCCCGGTCCAGGTCCGGTTCCTGGAAGACCTGGATTTTCACCAGGTCCATCGGGCGGAGCTTGTAGCTCGGTAATTTTCCCGACGGCTTGGCGTCGGTGGCGGCCGGCAGCGAGACGGCGGAGGTCAGCCAGGCGGCGGCGAGGGCGAGAAGGAGGGCGGCCGGGCCGGAAGATAGGCGGAGCGTGGGCATGGGAGAGGTCAGCGCCGCCAGTCCAGCATCAGGCTGAGGATGTTGTTGCCAAACTCCGCGCCGGGCAGGTTGGAGAGGTTCCGCCGGTAGGTGTAGCCCGCGGAGAGGCTGAGCGAAGAACTGAAGAGAAAGGTCGCGTTGAAATTCCCCTCCCAATACCGGTCCTGGCGGTCGAGGGAGACCGGCAGGCCGCCCGCGATTACAAGGACCGGCTCATACTGCACGTCGCGGTAGGTCGCCCCCGCGGAAAGCTGCCATTGCAGTGACGGATCGTTCGAGACCTTGAACGCATAGCTGCTGTCCTGGAGGGTCTCGCCCTTCGCGCCCGTGGTGAACTGGCGGGAGAAAACGAGGGATGAAGTCGTCTTGGGGGAAATGTCGTAGTTCAACGAACCATCAAACCCCCAGAGTTTTTGCCGGGGCTGGCTGCTCATTTCGCGGCGGTGAAGGCCGGTGGAGATTTCGCCAGAAAGCTTCTCAGTAAAGTTGCCCCGGGCGCCGACGTTGTAGAACAAGTCCCGGCCGCTGGAGCCGCCATTTTGCTGCTGGATATGCTGGTAGGTGAAGCCGGTCGAAAGCGCCACCTTGGGGGTGGTTTCATAGTAGACCTTCAGCGGCACAGAAAAATTCCGGCTGCCGACCAGTCCCGCATTCTCGTATTGCAGCGAGTTGAAATCCAAGCCTCCCTTGACACTCGTCTTGGCCGTCACGTGCGACTCCGCGCTGGTCATGATGTCCAGCACGTTGCTCCGGAAGATCGTCTTCCCACCGATCGCGGCGACATCGCGGTTGTTCTGGTACAGCTGCTGGTAAAGCGCGCTCCCCGCCACGGCCAGCCCGCCGTCGTTGTAGTCGAAGTTCGCGGCCCCGGTGCCGAGGGCCTGGTTGTCCGCTGATTTATTTGCGTACTGCAGGAACGTTTCCTTGTAGGCGAGGGAGCCGTGCGCCAGCGAGGCGTTGCCAAAGCGAAAGTCGACCCCCGGGGTCAGGGAAAAGATGGTGTCGCCGACCTTGTCCGTCGTGCTCAGAAACACGTTGTCGTCGTGCCGGGCGCCGGCCTCCGCGGTGAACGTGACGGTGGTGTTCGACCCCAAGGAGACTTTGGCCGCATCGGTTTCGGCGCCGGGGGATTCGGCGACCGGCGGGTTGGCGGGCAGGTCCGCCGGCAGGGTCGCCGGGGCCGGGGCCACCGCTTCGGCTTCCGGCGCTGGTTCAGGCTGGGGCGCGGGCGGCGGATATTCGATGGCGGCGACCGCTTCCGGGCGCTTCTTCCGGGCCGCCGGCGTATGGCTGGCAACGCGATTCGCTGCGTGCGGGTTCTTTGCCGCTGCAAACGCTGCGGTCCGGACCTGGCCCGGCGCCGCATCGATTTGCTTCACCGGCGGGGCGAACAAGACGGCGTTGGCAATCACCTCGGCGAAGTGCGGCGCCGCGCTGGCCGCCGCCCCCGCGTAACTCAGCGCGATGCCCAGGATTTCCGCCCGGTCACTCTTGTAGCTGGTGGCGGCGACGACCGCGATGCGGACGGCGGTCGAGATTCGTTTTTCCTTTTTCGCCCGCGAGAGGCTCTTGGAGCGGGCAATCTCACCCACTTGGGTCGCGAGCGCGGCGACGGAGGCGGGGCGACCTTCCTCGACAGCTGCATCGCCCGGGCTTCCTTCCGCGACATAGTCCCGCGCTAGGACGGACGTGGTGGCGGCGGGGGCGAGAAGAAACACCCCGACAAGGATCCGGTACAGCGATGATTTGCCAGCAAAGGTCATGGGAGCGGTCCGTGGAAACTCAATGGGACGGGCTGACGATGTGATCCCCGTTGTTGCCGCCAAAATCCGCATGGGGATTGGCGTGATCCGAATCGGACCTATGAACCGCCGACTCGAACTCCGCGACCGGCACGCCAGCGGACGTCAGCGCCGCCCGCGTGATCGTCTCCGCAAACCGGGGCGCGGCTTTCGCGGCCGCGGCGGCGAGGTCTCTCGCAAGCCGGAGCGCGTCCGCTGGGTCCTTGACTCCGGCCAGTGCGTTGCTGACGGCGACTTCGACCGCCTTGGCGATGAGCTTCGCCTTGGTTTTGTCGGACATATCCGGGGTTGCGGCGATTTGCCTGACCTGCTCGGCCAGCAATGAGGCGGGGGTGGGCGCTTCGTTTTTCGCGGTTTCCCGGGGATGGGATTCGGGTGGCGGGACATCGCCGGCGCGGAGGCTGGCCGAGCAGGCAGCAAATAAAATAAGGCAGAGATAGCACGGTTTCATGACGGTGGTAGGATGGTTTAAGACGGAACCGGGGGCGCCGGTGGAAACATACTTCTAGCCAGACTTGGCCTTGCGCTTCTTCGGTGGCTGTGCGGCGACGGCTTGAACCGGTGGCGGCGGATCTTTTGGCGGCGGGAGGGCAGGGTTGCTTTGGGACTGGTCCAGCCGGTCAATCAAGTTGAGCACCTCGAGGATCTGATAGCTTCTGGTGAGGGCCCGGTAGCGGACGGTTTTCGGCCGGGAGAGGCG
>CAIMAQ010000036.1 GCA_903839035.1 uncultured Opitutia bacterium | reverse complement strand
CGCCACCCCTAACGTCCGTTAGGCGAATCCTGCTATTCTGCTGCTACTCTGCCACTACTTTGTTGTTACCGTCGTTGATTCAAAAGACCCGGTATACCCAAAGAAGGAAACGATGGGGAAGGACACCAACGTCCAAGCTGGATCGCTTGCAGTAAAATCAACCCTGGTAATCAGGGTAGACGCAATAGCCCTAACGCCGTTTTGGCGTTGGGCCGGAGAGCCTGCCGAGCGGCTGGACCATTCGAGCTTCATGCGAAGATCGTTCGAGCCCGATGCGGCTTTCTCCCGTTAACTTCGAATCAATTTGAATCCCACCCTGTCCTCATGCGGCCCATTGGCTCCGGCTCTGGCGGCCTCCGCCGCCGGAGCCGCCGGGGTTGCGATTTCCGAAACCTCCGCAAAATTTTCCGGTCTAATTGAGTCACCCTCTTACAACCCCACGAATGAACCGACTGGAACGCGATCACACCCCACGGAACGGCCCGGCCGTGCCGGCGCCCCGTTTGAGTGGATGTGACAACGTCAGCGACCTTCTGAAGGATTGCGCGCAGATGGGACTACTGGAGGAGCTGCGCGCCACACTCGGGTGCGAAGCCAAGCCGGACCATACCGACACGCTGCAGGTGGTCCGGGATCTGGTCTACGAACTCGCCGGGGCCAAAAACCGCGACCTTGCCGTGGATGCGCTCATTCATGCCACCGGCGTAGCCGAATTCGACCACGTGAGCCTGCGCGACTACGCCCGCAAGCACGGTCTGTCGCACGAAGGCTTCCGGAAGCAGGTCCTGGCGATGCAGCGGCGCCTGCACCTGCCGCGCCGGCCCATGCCATCCAGCGATGCGAACTGACGTGCAGGAACTCGTGGCGGAGCTGCCCGAAACGGCCGTGACCCAGGCCAACCGGCTCGGTCTGGCCTTGGCGCCGCAGCTCGACCAGGAGACCTGGGGCCGTTTGATCGCCCATCTCGCCCGGCTGACCCGCACGACCACCGGCGCGAGGCAAACGCTGACCGCCTGGCTAGGCGATGCCCTGGCCTATGGTGAAGTCCGCTACCGCGGCCGGATCGCCACCTGCGCCGGTGAAGCTGGCCTTGAGCCGGGCACGCTACGCAACGCCAAGATGGTCTGTTCACGGATCCCCGTGTCATGTCGCCATGACGCCTTGAGCTGGACCCATCACTGCGAGGTGGGACTGGCGTTCGACCGTCCGGGCGAGATCGAGTGTTGGCTGGCATTGGCCGAATCGGAAAAGCTCTCCACGGCCGCGCTGCGCAAACGCATCCGGACGCATGTCGCCAACCGGCACCGGACGAGTGCCGCCGCCGGCGCACTGCGTTCCGTGGAAACCTTCCAGATGATGCGCGAGCTGCGCGCCGCCTGTCGCACCGTAACGCAGCACCGAAATCTCTGCCGGACCTGGTCCCCGGGCGCCGCCCGTGCGGCGCTGGAGGAGATTCAGCCCCTCACCGAATTTATTGATGCGGTCCGCGCCCGTGCCCTCGGCAGTCCATCCCTGCCGCGCGATCCACAGGCCAATTAGCCTGCGAGATCAATTGCGGGCCGGCACCTTGAACTTAGTGCGGATATGGAGGGAGACCTCGGTCGGGTCGTAATAAACGAAATGCCCGACCCGGTGATGTGGGATGCGCCGAAGCTTCGTCCATTCCCGCAGGGTGCGGATGGAGGGCTCCTTGCCCGTCGGGAATATCCCGCACGCGCGGAGGCCGAGGACATCCGTTAACCGGGTTTCAATCGAGGGAGATGGTGGCGTGTCTATATCCTCGGTGGGGTGTCAACCGAAGGGTTCAAACCGCAACCGGCAGGGCCGGGGCCGGCATCGGTACCACGACCACGGGACGCTTGGCTCGCTTCGGCCGAACGCTAAAGAACGCGTCCGCTTCCGCCTTGGATTTCAGGTCTAGGTAGTGCTTCCGGATGATGCTCTCGGAATTGCCGGCCTGGAGCGCCGCCTCACCGAGCGAACGGTACTTGGCTACGAACATCGAAATGAACGTGTGGCGCATGACATCGTGCGCGAGTGGGAATTCCAGGGCCACCTTCTCCCGGATGTGCTGGAGGTTCGTCGGGATGATCGGAAACTTTTCCAGCGGATACCTCCACAGCCAGGCCGCGAGGTTGGGTTGGATGGTGATGTTGCGCGGTTCGCGGACTTTCGAGACTTCGCCGTCGATGCG
>CAIMAQ010000035.1 GCA_903839035.1 uncultured Opitutia bacterium | reverse complement strand
CACGCCGGGGTGATTGCGCTCGTGGACGAGGCCTTTGGCCTGGCCGACTGCGTGTCGTTCACGACGGCTTCGACGCGCAGCTATCACCTCGACTACGGCCGGCCGGCGAATCACCGGCTCACGCCCGGCTGGATTGACGTCGCCCGCATTGACGCCTGGCGGGCCGCCCACCCGCGCGAGGGTCTCCGCACTGGCTTCCAGCTCAAACCCGGAGAACTCCTCGTCACGAACGTCGGCTCCGTCTGCGACCGCAAGGGCCAGCACATCTTCGCCCGCGCCGTGGACCTGCTCTGGCGCCGCCAGCCGGAACTCGCGGCGCGCACCCGTTTCGTGATGCTGGGCGGCGGCGACACCCCGTTTGACCGCGTGCTGGCCGATTTACTCGCGCAGCTCAGCCGGCCCAATCTCGTCGTACATCCCTCGACGCCCGACTATTTTCCCTATTACGCCGCCGCCGACCTGTTCGTCTGCTCGACCTACGAAGAATCGTCCCCTCGCGTCATCCTCGAGGCGATGACCTGTGGCACGCCCATCCTTTCATCCGGCGTGCAGGGCGTGCTGGAACAGCTGCGGGCCAATCGGGAGGCGGTACTCATCCCGCCCGGCGACACCGTCGCGCTGTGCGAGGGCATGGCGAGGCTCCTGCTCACAACCGAGACCGGCCGGACCCTGGCCGCCCGCGCCCGGACGCGGGTCACAGCCGAATTCGACGCCGCCATTCTCCTTCCCCGTCATGCCGCGCTCGCCAGCGCCGTGGCCGCCGGTCAAGTTTGACCCATGTCCGAATCACCCGGCTGGCAATTTGCCGTAGAAGTCCATCCCGCCGACTGGCACTTTCCCGCGGGCAAGACTTGGATCGCCGGATGGCTCTGGGCGGGTGAGCACCGGTTTGCGACCGACCTGCGCGCCTGGCTCGACGGCCGGCCCATCCTCGGGCTGCACGGCCTGCCCAAACCCGGGCTGGATGAAAAATTTCTCCACCGGCCTGGCCCGCCCTACTCGGGCTTTGTGATCCTCCTCGAACCGCACCGCGGCGCGCGCGAACTCCGGCTCGAGCTCCGCGACGCAAGCGGACACTGGCATGAATTTTTCCGCACGCCGATCACGGTGGACGAACTGGCCCCGGCTGCCCCCGCACCCAACTCTCTGGCCTCGCGCCTGGCGGGACTCGTGCCGGATCTGCTGCGACTGCAGACCCAGCGGCCGCAGCAGGCCCTCGCCGCGCTCGCCGACGAGGTCATCTCCGCCGCGCTCGCGGAGCCGCTGAACTCCCTGCCCGTCCCGCCCTTTCACGGCGCCCTCGAGGAACCGCGCGAGACCGGCTGGCTGCGCTACGGCCGGCTATCCGTCACCGGCTGGCTCGCGCATCGCACGGCGAAGATCAAGCGCGTGACCGCCCTCGCCGACGCCGTCCAGGAATCCCTGCTCCTCCACGGCCTGCCCCGCGCGGACGTGAGCGATGTGTTCGCCGACCTGCCCGGCCGGAACCAATCCCAGTTCATCGGCCACGTGGACTTGCCGGCCAACCAAAGCACGCCGGCCCTGCTGAAAATCTTTGCCGAGCTGGAAAACGGCGAGAAGCACCTGGTCTTCGCCCAGCGTTTCACGCCGCGCGTCATCGCCGGGGCGGACATTCCGCTGCCCCCGTTGTCCCGGCGCACCTTCGCCCGCGCGGCCTGGGCCCTGTATCGTTCCGCCCGGCGCCATGCCCTGCCGACCGGCGAACCGGGCGCCCTGCTCGCGGCCAGCCGCGCCGCCTGGCATCACTATCGCACGGAGGCTCCCGCCCGGCCCCACCAGCACCGCACCAAGACCATCGCGTCTGCCGCCAGAGGCGCTGCCGGGCCGCTTCGTATCCTGCTCGCAACGCACAACCTCAACTTCGAGGGCGCGCCATGGTTTATCTTCGAACTCGCGCGCCATCTGCTTGCGCAACCAGACGTGAGCATCCGGGTGGTGTGTCCGCAGGAAGGCCCGATGCGCCGCGTATTTGCCGACGCCGGCATGCCCGTCGAGGTGATCGACCTGGCCGCGGCCTTCGCGGCGCCCACCCCCGCCGACTTTGACCGCGAACTCGCCGCGGCCGGCCGCGGCCTCGATGTGGCCGGCACCGACCTCGTCCTGGCGAGCACGATGGTTTCGTTCTGGGCCGTACAGCTGGCCAATGCGGCGCACAAGCCCTCCGTGTTGTACGTCCATGAGAGTTCCGCCATCCGCCGGTTTTTCGGCCCGCTCGTGGCGCCAGCGCTGTTTCCGGTCATCGAGGACAGCTTCCGCACGGCGACGCGCGTGGTCTTCACCGCCGATGCCACCCGAACCGTATTCGACTACCTCGACGGCGCGGGAAATTTCCGGCTGCTGCCCAGCTGGGTGGATGTGGGGCGGATCGACGCCTTTGCCGGCACGCACGACAAGACCGCCCTGCGCCGCAAGCACGGGCTGGATCCGGGCGCCGTGCTGCTGGTCAACATCGGCTCCGTCTGCGACCGGAAGGGCCAGCACATTTTCATCCGCGCCATCGAACTGCTAAAGGAGGAGCTGCGCTTTACCTACCCCGAACGCAAAATCCAGTACGTCATGGTGGGCGCGCGGGCGGGCATGTACCTCGATACGCTCAAACAGGAGGTGGCGCTGCACGGGCTGGACCAGGCGGTGTTTGTCCCGGAGACCGGGGACATCTTTGATTTCTACCGGCTCGCCGACATTTTTGTCTGCACCAGCTTCGAAGAGTCGTTTCCGCGCGTGCTGCTCGAGTCGGCCGTGTTCCGCCTCCCGATCATCACCACCAACGTCAACGGCATCCCCGAGATGCTCGCCAGCAACGAGGCGTGGCTGATTCCCCCCGGTGACCGGTACCAGCTCGGCGCGGCGATGAAGCAGGCGCTGGCCGCACATTTCGCCGGCGACACCACCCGCGCAGACCGCGCGCGGACCGCCGTCCTGAAACGCTTTCACGTGGACCAATCCCTGCCGCAGCACCTCGCCCTCGTGCGCGAGGCGGCTGCCCCGCGCGCCTGAACCGACCCATGCTTGCGCTGGACCATCGGCTCCGCCTAGGTTGTTCGTTCGCAACGTGAACGAAAACGACGCCTACCTTTTTGACATCGAGGAGCCCAAGTCCTGGGCCTTCACCGGCGAGCCGGTCTGGATCAGCGGCTGGTTTCTGTCCAAGATTGGCGTGGGCTTTTCCGATGTGCGCGCGGTCATTGACGGCGTGCCGTACCTGGGCATCTACGGCGTACCGCGCGAGGCCATCGAACTCCAGCACCGCGGCTGGGTCGGCCTGCCCCATGCGGGATTTTCCCTGCAGGTGAGCCCGCCCCGCGGTGCGAAGCAACTGCAGATCGAACTGCTCGACAAGGGCGGACGCTGGGTGGAGATCTGGCAGACGAAAATTCAGGTCACCGGTGCCGCCGCCGCCGGCGCCCAGTTACGCCCAGAAATTGTGCCCGACCAGTT
>CAIMAQ010000034.1 GCA_903839035.1 uncultured Opitutia bacterium | reverse complement strand
GTTCTTCATCTCGAGCACGGTCTGGACGGAGCCCTTGCCGTGGGTGGAGCTGTCGCCGATGACGATGGCGCGGCCATAATTCTGCAGGGCGCCGGTGACGATTTCCGAGGCGGAGGCGCTGAAGCGGTCCACGAGCACGGCGAGCGGGCCGTCGTAGGCGACGCCGGTGTTGGTGTCGCTGTCGACCTGGATTTCCCCGGCGGAATTCCGGACCTGAACGACGGGTCCCTGGCGGACAAAGAGGCCGGTGAGGTCGATGGCCTCGGAGAGGAAGCCGCCGCCGTTGTGGCGGAGGTCGAGCACAAGGCCCTTGATGCCGGCGGTCTTGAGCTGGCCGATCAGGCGTTCGACATCCTTGGTGGCGCTGGTCTTGTCGGCGTCAGGCTCGTTGCCGTCGGCCGGACCGTAGAAGGCGGGCAGGGTGATGACGCCGAGCGGGACGGTCTGGCCGTCGGCGCCGGGCACGGAGAAAATGGCCGCGTGGGCGCGGGACGAATTGATCTTCACGACGTCGCGGACGATGGTGATGGTCTTGCGGGTCGAGGGATCGGTGGCGCTGGCGGGCTGGATGGTCAGGGTGACCGGCGAGCCCTTGCTGCCGCGGATCTGGGCGACGATCTTGCGGAGCTTCATGCCGATGATCTCGACCGGCTCGGAATGGGGCTGCGCGACGGAGATGATCTTGTCGTTGGGCTTGAGCTGCTTGCCGAGGTCGGCGGGACCGCCGGGGACGATCTCCTTGACGACACAGTAGTCGTCCTCGACGCCGAGGACGGCGCCGATGCCGACGAGCTGCAGCTTCATCTGGATGCCAAAATCCTCGAAGGAGGCGGCGCTGAAATAGGTCGAGTGGGGGTCGTAGAGGCGCGCGACGTTGGACAGGAACAGCTCGGCGAGGTCGCTGCCGTCGATTTCGCCGAGATTCTTAAGCATGCGCTCGTAACGCTTGCGGACGGTCGCCTTGGCCTCGGCGACGGTCTTCTTGTTCATCAGCTCGGCAATCAGCTCATATTTGATCCGCTGCCGCCACAGGGTGTCGGCCCCCTGCATGGTGGCGGCCCATTCGGCCTTGGTGCGGTCGACCAGGTAGCTGTCATTCACCGTGAGATCGGTGTCGTTCTTCAATTCCTCGAACACCCAGGTCAGGCGCGCGCTGGCGCGGCTCTGGTAGACAGCAAAGATATCGTAGGCGGCGTCGATGTTCCCGAGGGCGCTCAGGTTCCAGTAGACATTTTTCCCGAACTGGGTGGCGAAGGCGGCCTTGTCCCCGGCGAGAAAGAACAACCGCTGTCCGTCCAGGTCGCCCATATAATTGGGAATGACCTCCGCATAGTTGCCGCTGTGCACCGCCTCGCGGTTGTAATGCGCCTGCTCGAGCAACTGGACCAGCGTGCGGGCCTCGGTGCTGAGGGTGGGCGAGGTCGTGAACTGCCGGTCGGTGACGGGAAAGGTGGAGGGCGGGGAGGCATGCTGGACCACGACCGGCTTGGGGGCCGGTTGCGACGGGGCGATGGGCGCGGCCGACTTGGCTGCGACGGGGGTGGGCCCGGCCTGCGCCAAAACGGGCGTGGCGGCGGGTTTGACGGCAACCGAAGGCGGGACGGCTGACGGGTGGGCGGCTTGGCGCGGCCAGAAGACCAGACCCAGTGCCCCGACGATCAGAATGACGGAAAGCAGGGCGAGCCGCCGATGAGAGTTTTTACGAACCATGGGGAGGTAAGACGGGCAAAGCGGTGGAATGTTTCATATCCTTGCAGGGTTTCAAGGGCGCGGGTCCGGATTGGTTTACGCGCCGGATGACCGGTTGGCCGCCGGGGTTTAACGGCGGCTGAGCAGGTCCTTGGCCTCGTCCAGCAGGCGTTTTTCGTCCGCGGTGAGGGCGCCGAAGCCCGAGCTGTTGATCTTGTCGAGAATGCGGTCGACCTCGGCGCGCAGGTCGCCGGGTGTGCCGACGTTGACCGAAAACGCGGCGGGAGTGGCAGCCTTGGCGGCCTTTTTCATCCACTTCGGCAGCTCGATGTCGGCGCGGCGGGAAGGCAGGGACCAGCTGAGGTCGTGCAGGTAGCGGTAATAGATCCAGCCGGCCGCCATGCCGCCGAGATGGGCGGAGTGGGCGAAGCCGAAGGGCGAGGGGGCGCCCATGATCTCATAGAAAACGCACCCGGAGAGGTCGATGAGGACGGCGGCGATGGCGACGTACTTGGGCTTGAGGGTGACCGGGACGATAAAGAACAGGAGGAAGGTGACCGGCTGGTTGGGATAGAAGCAGGCGAACACCATGAACAGGCCGGCCACGCCGGCGGAGGCGCCCACCACCGTGCCACCCACGTGCCAGTTGACGGCGGCCCACGCGACGCCGCCGGTGAGCACCATCGCGCCGTATAGGGTCAGGAAGCGCCTGGACCCAAGCAGCGGCATCAGGACCCGACCGAGAAAATAGAGGCCCAGCAGGTTGCCGACAATGTGCAGCAGGTTGCGGGTATCATGCAGGAAACTGTAGCTCAGGAGGGTCCAGACCCGCCCGCTGCGCAGTCCGCCAGGGGAAAGTCCGAAGTAGTGCTCCATGGCCCCGGGCATTTCCAGAATCCGCTCGAACACCAACTGCAGGACAAAGCCCGCCACGATGGCGGAGATCAACCAGGCGAGCCCGGAGGTCCGTTCACGGGGATAATTGTCGCGCATATAGGTGCGATCCGAGAGCATGGCCCTGCAGGATGGAAGGACGGAGGCCAAACACAAGCCGCCACCCGTTTTAACCCCGGGCCCGCGCGTGAATCCGCCGTAAAATTTTAAGCCCGTCGTGCCGCTTGACAGGGGTTTTAATTCCGCTTTGTTCGCGACAACCATGGCCAACAAAGCAGACAAGTGGGCGCAAAACATCACGGGCAAATTCTTCGTCGACCAGCAATGCATCGACTGCGACCTTTGCCGCGAAACCGCACCGGGTTTTTTCCAGCGCCATGACGAGGGCGGTTACTCATACGTGCACAAGCAGCCCACCACGGAGGAGGAAGTGTCCCTCTGCATGGAGGCTCTCGAGGGCTGCCCGGTCGAGGCCATCGGCAACGACGGCGACGCCTGAGCCGCGGCCACCCCCGCTTTATTTCGCCGGCCCGACGGGCCGGCTTTTTTATGCCCGGTGGGGGCAAACGAGGGAATCTCCGTCTTGTTAAGGTAAATGTCCGATCAAGCTTAACTCGGGCTTGTTTTCCGTTCCCGGCCTGCTAGCGCTTGCCCGATGCATCCCCGGAATCTGCTCGTCCCCTTGCTCCTGGCCGCGCCGCTCTGCGCCCAGGTGACGCCCGTCAGCCTGCCGGAAATCCTGGTTTATTCCCCGCGGATCGCCAACCAGTCGCCCACCGGCACGTTTGCCACCCCGGTGTCGTCGCTGCGCTTCGAGCCGCAGGTGGACGTACAGGCGCGCAACCTCACCGAGGCCCAGGCGGACGTGACCATCCGGGGCGGCATTTTTGAAAACACCGGTTTCAAGTTCGGGGCCGTGTCCGTGATCGATCCGCAGACCGGACACTATTCCGCCGACGTGGCCGTGGCGCCGGCCATGCTGGGCGCGCCGCAGGTCCTCACGGGGGCGGAGCAGGCGATGGCGACCTCGGCC
This sequence comes from uncultured Opitutia bacterium, assembly GCA_903839035.1. GTDB lineage: Bacteria > Verrucomicrobiota > Verrucomicrobiia > Opitutales > Opitutaceae > Opi-474. The sequence continues at coordinate 6,849 of CAIMAQ010000034.1, read as the reverse complement.
TCCACGGTGGGCGCGGTGGCGTATGGCTGGCGGCCGGTGCAGACGGCCGGCGCGATCCTGCTGGCGGTGGGCACGGACGGGCTCAACCGGGAGGAATTTTACCAGGGCTACGTCAGCGATGCGTGCATCCTCGGCCAGCGCCTGGCGGCGGATGTGGCGTGGGCGCATTCCGATTCCAACGGCACCATTCCGCTTGGCGACAGCCGCTGCGACCGCGTCAACGCGCGGTTGCAGCTGGCGGGCGCGCATGCGCAGACGGATTTCTTCGCCGGCTACCAGGCGAAGTTCTTCGGCTGGCCCAACCTCTACACGCCATTCAACTCCCCGGAATCGGAAAACCTGCAAAATCTCCTCGTTGCCCTCAATCACCGCGTCGATCTGGGCGGCGGGAATTTCGTCGAGGCGGGGGTTTATCACCGGCGCAACAAGGACGACTATGCCTTTAACCGGTTCGCCCCGCTCGGCCCGGTGCATCCGTTCCAGCACACCACCTGGGTGGACGGCGCGGCGGTGGGCGGCCGGCAGGACGTCGGCGGGCTCGTCCTCAACTATCGCGGCGAGGTGATCGCCGATGAGCTCCGGTCCACTTCGCTCACCTTCGGGCATTTCCACACGCGCACGCAGACCAAGTTCTCCCTCGTGCCGGAAAAGACCTGGACGCTGGCCGACGGCGCGCACCTCGTCGTGAAGGCCGGCGCCAGCCTGGACAGCTCGAATCACGAGGGTTCGGCCGTCTCGCCGGTGGCCGAAATTGCCCGCGAGCAGGCCGCGGACCCGTTGTCGCGGATTTACTTCAGTTATGCCTCCACCAGCCAGGCGCCGAGCTACACGGCGCTCAACTCCAATGCCGCGGCAGGCCTCTTCCGCGGCAATCCCAACCTTGGCCAAGAAAAGAGCCACAACCTCGAGGCCGGGTTGAGCGGGACCGTGGACGGTTGGGTGGGGCGGGCGGCGTTGTTTTACCGCCGGGATGCGAACCTCGTGGACTGGACCTTTCGCCGCGGCGTGACCGCGCGCTCGGCCAACGCGGTGGACATCAACACGACCGGAGCGGAACTGGTAGTACGGCGTTCCTGGATCGGCTGGGACCTCGTGTTCGGCTACACCGTGCTGACCAAGGATCCTGATTATCACGGGGCCCTCGTGGACGCCAGTTTCTACGCGCTCAACTACGCGCGACACCGGCTCACGGCGGCCATCGTGATGCGCGTGAACAACGAGATCGAGGTGCGCATGGACAATGCCGCCCGCATCCAGGCGGCCAATCTGCTCCGCACCCTCGGCGGCAACGACGCCATCATCAGTTCGCTCAGTCTCACGTACCGGCCTGCAGTCTGGCGCCGCACCACCTTCACCGTGCTGGCGGACAATCTCTGGAACTCCAGCTTTCAGGAAGTGCCCGCCGTGCCGGCCGCGCGCCGCCAGCTGTCCGCCAGCGTGGCCTACGCGTGGTGAAGCGTGGGTGACGCTCGGGTACGTCACCCATATCAACCGAAGACTGGCGCGCGCTTGCACCCGGGAACGGGGCGCGTTCTGGTGTGCCTTCTTCCCATGGCCTCCCATCCCTTCCTCAGTGCCTCCTTTCACATCGCTTGGTCCCAGCTGACGCCGGAGCACGTGGTGCCGGACATCACGGAGGGACTGATCCGGGCGGACGCGGCGCTGGCCCAAATCGTCGCGCGCGATCCGCAGGCCCTGAAGTATGAGAACACCTTTCTGGCCCTCGAACGCGCGACCGAGGAGCTGTCGCTGGCCTGGACCAAGGTGACACACCTGCAGTCGGTGGCGGATGCGCCGGCGCTGCGCGACGCGCACAATGCGATGCTGCCGAAAGTGTCGGCGTTCTATGCCAAGATCCCGCTCAACCCCGACCTGTGGCTGCGCCTGCGGACCGTGGCGGAGTCGCCGGCGGGCCGGGCGCTGACGGGGATCCACCGGCGGTTTGTGGATGAGACGGTGGCGGATTTCCGCCTGGCGGGTGCGGACCTGCCGCCGGAGAAACGCGCGCGAATCGAGGCGTTGCAAAGCGAACTCGCCCAGCTGACCCAGAAATATTCCGAGAACGTGCTCGATGCGACCAACGCCTGGCAGCTGGTGGTGGCCGACGAGGCCCGGCTGGCGGGACTGCCGCCGCACGCCAAGGCGGCGGCGCGCAGCAGTGCCGAGGCCAAGGGATTGGCCGGCTGGCGGTTCACGCTTAACATGCCGTCGCAGGAGCCGTTCATGACCTACCTCGACGACGCGGACCTCCGGTGCGAGATGTGGACCGCCGCCGTCGCCGTGGGCGCGTCGGGTGCGCAGGATAACGCCGCGCTGATCACGCGCATCCTCGCCCTGCGCGCCGAGAAGGCCGCGCTGCTGGGCAAGGCGCACTTTGCGGATCTCGTGCTCGAGCGCCGCATGGCGAAAACCGGCGCGCGGGCGCTGGCGTTCGTAGAGGATTTTCAAAAACGCGCGGCACCGGCCTTTGCCCGCGAGGCGCGGGAGCTGGAGGAATTCAAGACCCGGCAGACTGGCGGCGCCATGGCGCGGCTCGCGCCGTGGGAAGTCGGCTTCTGGGCGGAGAAACTGCGCCAGGCGAGCTACGCGTTTGATGAGGAGGTGCTGCGGCCGTATTTCCCGATGGATCGCGTGATTGCGGGGATGTTCGAGCTGGCGGCGCGCATTTTCGGGCTGCGAATCACGGAGCGCACGGACGTCGAGGTGTGGCACCCCGAGGTGAAATTCTACGACGTGCTCGATGCGCGCGGGCGGACGTTGGGGTCGTTCTACGCCGACTGGTATCCGCGCGAAGCGAAGCGCGGCGGGGCGTGGATGAACTACTTGCTCACCGGTGGGCCGGGAGCGGGTGGGGCGCGCGCGCCGCACCTCGGGCTGATCTGTGGCAATCTCACGCCCCCGGCGGGGGACCGTCCAGCGCTGCTCAAGCACCGCGAGGTGGAGACAATTTTCCACGAGTTCGGCCACCTGCTGCATCACCTGCTGGGCGAGGTGGAGATCAAGTCGCTCAACGGGGTAAACGTCGCGTGGGACTTCGTCGAGCTACCCTCGCAGATCATGGAAAACTGGTGCTGGGAGCGCGCGAGCCTCGATTTGTTCGCCCGCCACCATGAGTCGGGAGCGCCTATCCCGGAGGAAATCTTCCAGAAGATGACCGCGGCGAAGAATTTCCGCTCGGCGAGCACGACCATGCGCCAGGTGGCGCTGGCGAAGATGGATCTGCTGATGCACATTCGCACGGCGGAGTTTGCCGGCGTGGTCGACGTCGAGCCGCTGGCCCGGGCGATGGTCGCGGACTGCCTGGTGCCGACCGATCCGCCGGCGCCGACCGTGGCGAAGCGCTTCACGCACATCTTCGCCGACCCCGTCGGCTATGCGGCCGGCTACTATTCCTACAAGTGGGCGGAGGTGCTCGACGCGGACGCCTTCACGCGCTTCCGGCGCGAGGGGATCTTCAGCGCGACGGTCGGAGCGGAGTTTGTCGAAAAGATCCTCAGCCGCGGCAACTCGGCCGACCCGATGGAGCTGTACCGGTCGTTCATGGGCCGGGAGCCGGACCCGAAGGCCTTGCTGATCCGGGCGGGGCTGGCCGCCGCGTAGGTCGGGGTTTATCCCCGATATCCGGAATCAGATATCGGGCGTAAAGCCCGACCTACAATCATCATGTACGCATATGGCGCAAAAAAAGTTCGCCCCGCGCCCCTGACTCCCCAACACCTTTCCGGCTATGATTATTGCCGACCTCGCCAAGATTCCGGGACGCACCTTCCCCGCGCGCCGCATGGGCCGCGGTCTTGCCGGGCAGGGTGGCCAGGTGATTCCCGCCAAGGGTTTCTCGATGGGCTATTCGGTCCTCGAGCCCCACGGCGGCCAGGTGCCGTGGCACAACCAGACGCAGGAGGAGATTTACTACATCGTGCAGGGCGAGGGAGAGATCTGCGTCGGCACGGAGCGCAGCCCCATCAAGGCCGGCCAGGCCGTGTTCATGCCGCCGACCCAGTTTCATCAGCTGACCAACACCGGCAGCGAGCCGATGCACATGATTTATGTCTACTGCCCGGGCGGCGACGTCGCCCACTGGCGGCAGGAACTCGAGGGGACGCTGCCGCCCGCGGGCACCGGTGACATTCCCCCGCTGCCCGCCGGCGCACAGCCGCAGCATCTCGCCAAGTAACTTTCTCCCAACCTTATCTTACATGACCACGCACAAAGTCGGCATCATCATGAACGGCGTCACGGGACGCATGGGCACCAACCAGCATCTCCTGCGCTCGATCAAGGCGATCATTGACCAGGGGGGCATCAAGCTCGGCGACGCCGAGGTGATCATGCCGGATCCGATCCTCGTCGGCCGCAGCGAGAGCAAACTCGCCGCGCTCGCCGCCCGCGCGGGCGTGAAGCGCTACACGACGAACCTCGACAGCGCGCTCGCCGACCCGGCGAACCAAATCTACTTCGACGCCACACTCACCGGCCAGCGCCCGGTTGGCGTCCGCAAGGCGATCGCCGCCAAGAAACACATCTACTGCGAGAAACCCACCGCCACGACGTCCGCGGAGGCGCTGGCCCTCTATCGTGAGGTGACCGCGGCCGGCCTGAAGAACGGCGTGGTGCAGGACAAGCTCTGGCTGCCCGGCCTGCTCAAGCTGAAGTATCTCATCGATACTGGCTTCTTTGGGAAAATCCTCTCCGTGCGCGGTGAGTTCGGCTACTGGGTTTTCCCCGGCCAGACGGAAAAGCTGCAGCGCCCCTCGTGGAATTACCGCAAGGAAGATGACGGCGGCATCATCGTGGACATGCTCTGCCACTGGCAGTACGTGATCCAGAATCTCTTCGGCGAGGTGAAATCGGTCTCGTGCCTCGGCGCCACGCACATCCCGCAGCGCTGGGATGAAGCCGGCCAGCCCTACAAGTGCACGGCGGACGACGCGGCCTATGCGACCTTCGAGCTGACGAACGGCGTGATCTGCAATTTCAACTCCTCGTGGGCCGTGCGCGTGCGTCGCGACGACCTGCTCACGCTGCAGGTGGACGGCACGAACGGCTCGGCCGTCGCCGGCTTGCGCAACTGCGTCATCCAGCACGGCTCGATGACCCCCCGCGCGGTGTGGAACCCCGACATCGACAGTCCGATCAAGTTCAACGACGGCTGGGTGACACAGCCGACCAACGACGTGTTCGACAACGCGTTCAAGGTGCAGTGGGAGCTCTTCCTCAAGCACGTGGTGAAGGGCGACCCGTTCCCGTGGGACCTCCTGCAGGGCGCGAAGGGCGTGCAGCTGGCCGAGCTCGGGCTCAAGTCCTGGGCCGACCGCCGCTGGGTCGACGTGCCGAAGCTGGGTTAACCCGGTGTCACGGGCCGGGGCGGTGGAAACCGCCACGGCCTTTCCAAACGCCGGATTTTCACTGGCAAATCAGGGATCTTGATTAAGGTGTGCAGTGTCACCGGCCCATACCGACCACCCATCGCCTATCGCCCATAACCCATCACCTATTTTCCCATGATCACCTCCACCTTCCTCGCTGCCTCCACCTCCATCCTGAGCGGGGGCTTTCTATCCCCGGGCGTCCTGATGATCCTCATCATCGTCATGATCCCGGTGGCGCTGTATGCGCAGTACCGCGTCTCGAGCACCTACAACCGCAATGCCCAGATCCTCTCCCGGGGCGGCATCACCGGCCGCGAGGCCGCGTCGGCGGTCATGGCGCATGCGGGCATCACCGATGTGGAGATCACGGAAATCGAGGGTCACCTGACCGACCATTACGATCCGTTGAACAAACGGCTGGTGCTTTCCTCGGAGAATTACCGGGGCACGAGCCTGGCGGCGCTGGGGGTGGCGGCGCACGAGGCCGGGCACGCGATCCAGCACAAGGTCGGCTACTCCATGCTGCACTTCCGCATGGCGCTGGTCCCGGCGACCAATTTCGTCTCTCGCGTGGTCCCGATTCTGATGCTGGCGGGTTTCTTCCTCGCCCGCGGCCTGAGCGGCATGTTCCTCGATGTGGCGATCATCTGCTATGCGGTCATCACGCTGTTCCAACTGGTGACGCTGCCCGTGGAATTCGACGCCACCCGGCGGGCGAAGGTGCAGCTGGTGGAGCTGGGCATTTTGGACCGCGATGAAATGCCGGGCGTCAACCAGACGCTGGACGCCGCGGCGCTGACCTACGTGGCGGCGTTCGTGAGCTCGCTGCTGTACCTGCTGTATTTGCTGTCGTCGCGGCGGAATTGAGGCGCAGGAATCCTTGATTACAAGCCGGCCCGTTGGGCCGGCTTTTTTGTAAGCGCGTTGGGCACTTGCGGCTCGCGAGCGGACCTCTTCCTGCGGGGAGGTAGCCCTCCTTTGCCGATCCCTATGGCGGGCAGCGTTTGCCTCGGTGGGATGGGATCTGAAGGATTGCTGTAGCTTCCGGTGCTTCCTGAGGTTGGCCTGCCAGCCGTAGGTTTGGCGAAGGCTGGCGGAGAGGGAGGGATTCGAACCCCCGGAGCCTTGCGGCTCAGCGGTTTTCAAGACCGCCGCGATAGACCACTCTGCCACCTCTCCTGCAAAGACTTACGTAATTTAATGCTACCTTGAATCAGGTTCATTGACATCTCATTGACAGATACACGAACGTTTGCGAACGTCAGCCCATGAGAAAGCCGACTCCGAGGGTTGTTCGATATCACGGTTCTGCAACATCGCCGTTTGTGGTAGAGGGTCTCAGGGTCGCTGGCAAGCGGACGCGAAAGTTTTTCCCCACTCGCCGCGCGGCCAACACCTGGCTGAGGAAGACGGTCGCCCGGATTCGAAAGGAAGGGGAGGGGGCTATCCACATGCCCGAGCAGTTGCGCGTAGAGGCCGT
>CAIMAQ010000033.1 GCA_903839035.1 uncultured Opitutia bacterium | reverse complement strand
GGCGAGGGCGCCGCGGCTCCATCCCTAGCGCCTCAGGGCGGCGGAAACGGCCGGCGCTTGAGCCGGGCGTGCGCCGGCTGGTTGGCCAGCGCCACCAGCTCGTCAATCACGACCGTCGGGTCATCCACGTAGCGCAGTTTCAGGAACTCGTTGCGCACCTTGCCGTAGGAGGCGGAGTCGGCCATCCATTGGTCGAGGATCGCCTCAAAGTCGGCGGCATTCTCGATCTTCTCGCACCCGGCCCCGTTGCGGAAGAATTTCCAGGTAAGCTCCTCCTGTGGCATGATGCCGCCGAAGGCGTTGAAGATGATCGGGCACTCGAAATGCAGTGCCTTGGCGCAGGTGGTGGTGCCGCCACGGGTGACAATGACGTCGCTCGCCTGGATGAGCAGGTGCACGATCTCGGAATAGCCCTCGATGTAGCAGTTGAACTCCGGGTGGTTCGCCCGCCAGTGGACGAGGTCGTGGTAGGCCTGCTTGTTCTTGCCGCAGATCACGATCGCCTGCACGCGGTCCGCGTGCTTCACCAGCGCCGGCAGCAGGTCGGCATGGTTGTTCGCGCCGTTGCCGCCGGTGGCGAGAAACACCGTGAACAGGTCGGGCCGCAGGCCGAGCCGGTGCTCCCGGAACGTGCCGCGCTGGCCCGGCGGGATGGGTTCGAGATAGGCGGTGGGCAGCATCAGGTTGCCGCGGACCAGCGTCTTTTCCGCCGGGATGCCCTTCTTGACCGCGAAGTCACGCGCCGTCGGCGTGCGGGAAATGTACAGGTCCACCGTCGGCTCAATCCAGTTGCGCGAGTAGCCCCAGCCGCCGGAAAACTCCCCGCAATACGTCGCGCAGCGCACGCGGTCGGCCCCAAGGATCTGGCGCGCCAGCTGGAAGTAGCCCCGATTCAGGCAGTCGTGCACGCTGAAGACGAGGTGCGGCCGGTACTCGCGCAGGACCTCGGTGTAGTAGCGCGCGCCGAAGGTCACCCGCCGGCGGATGAGGTAGCTCAGCACTTCCACCACCGTGTAAAACCAGATGTGCACCCACGGCGCCGCCTGCTGGATGCGGTTGTAGAATTTCACGCCCACCCGGTTCACGACGGAGGACTGCTCGAGCATCTGCTCAATGCGCACGTCCACGTCGTGCCGGTACAGCTGGAAACACCATTCCGCAAAGGCCTCCGCGCGGGCGTCATGGCCGCCGCCGGTGCTGGATGTGAGGACGAGGATGCGGACTTTAGACATGCGTCAGGAAACGTCGAAGTACCGCGCCTGGATGCGGCGCCGGAGTGAAAGGGAACCGAACCGCGCCAGCAACGGCGCCAGCACCGCCTGGAAAAACCGCCCGGTCCGCACCGTGCCGCTGCGATTCCGCAGTAGCGCGCGGCGGAGTGCCGCGGCGGCGTGCGCCGGCTCGGGCCCCGACTTCATCATGCGCTCAAACGCGGCCCAGGCCCGGTTCATCGGCGGCGTCACTTCCTCGGGCGGACGGCGGACCGAGCCCTCGAAATCCGTGCGATAGTCGCCCGGGCGGACGTCGAGGATGATGATGCCGGAACCGGCGTACTCGAGCATCAGGCTCTCGTTCAGGGCGGACAGGCCGGATTTCGTGATGTTATAGGCCGCCTGAAACGGCAGGGGAAATTCCGCCGCCAGCGACGAAATATTTACGAGCGCACCGCGTCGGCGCGCGGCCATGCCGCGCAACGCGGCGTGCGCGAGCCGGGCGGTGCTCACGAGCATGACCTCGAGTTGCTCCTGCCAGATGGAGAAATCCGTGGCGGCGAACCCGCCGAATACGCCGTAGCCGGCATTGTTGATCACCACGTCGAACCCGCCCGCGGCTTGCTCCGCCTCGTGAAACACGGCCTCGGCCTTCGCGCCATCGCGCAGGTCCAGTACCACGGCGGTAAAGCCCTGCTGCCCCGCGAGCGTGGCGAGCCGCGCGGACTCACGGGCCGTGCCCCAGACGCGCACCCCGTCGGCCAGCAGCATCTCGGCGAAGGCGCGGCCCAGCCCCGTGCTCGCGCCGGTGACGAACGCGGTGCGGTGAAGGTCGGAAACTCGCGCGGCGGTCACGGTTAGCTGGTTTGCTTAAACACGAGCGAGACGTTGGCCCCGCCAAAGCCGCTGACGTTGTTGAGCGCGATGTGGGGCTGCGCGGAAAGGGTGGAGCGAATGATGTTCAGGCCCTCGCACTCCGGATCGAGCTTCGCGATGTGGGCGGAGCCGGGCATGAAGCCGTCCCGGATCGCCAGCGCACAGAAGCCGCTCTCCATCGCCCCGGCCAGGGAAAGACCGTGACCGGTGAGCGACTTGGTGCTGCTGATCGCCGGCCGGGCCGCCGGGGTCTTGAAAATTGCCTTCAGGGCCTTCGCCTCGGACAAGTCGCCGATCGGCGTCGAGGTGGCGTGGGCGTTCACGTAGTCAACTTCCTCGGCCGCCGTGCCCGTGGCGCGGAGCGCGTTCTCCATCGCCGCCCGCAGGCCCGTGCCCTCGGGGTGGGAAATGGCGACGTTGTGGCCGTCGGACGCCTGGCCCCAGCCCAGGACTTCGCAGTAGGGTTTCACACCACGCCGGGCCACCTCGTCCTCGGTCTCCAGCACCAGCACGACACCGCCGCCGGTGCCCACAAAGCCGTCGCGCGCAACATCGAACGGCCGCGAGGCGACGTTCGGATCGGTCTGGAGCGAAAGGGCGCGCATCCCGGCAAACGGCAGGATGGCGTCCATGTTGCCATCCTCGGCGCCGACGACAAACATGCGTTTCTGCCGGCCCAGCACGAGGTCGTCGTAGGCGAAACCCAGAGCATGCGAGGAGGAGGCGCAGGCGGACGCGAAGCCACAGGACGAACCCTTGATCTTGAAATGCGCCACGAGGTTGAACTGCACCGTGCCGGAGATGGAGGCCACGATGCCGAGGGGCGAGCAGCGCATCACGCCCATCGTGTGCATGCGCTGCAGCATGTGCCCCATCAGGTACGGCGAACCGCCGGAGGCGGCATACAGGCCGGTCTGGGCATTGGAGACGTCGGCCTCGCTCAGCTTCGCGTCCTCGACCGCCTGCTGCATCGCGCACCAGGCGTAAACGCCGTGCGGCGCCATGCCCCGGAGCACCTCGCGCTTAATACTGTAGCGCGTGGGAAAGGACCAGTCCTCGCAATCGGTCGAATCAGTGGAGAAACCCCGGACGGGCGCGGCGACCTTGACCGGGATCTCCGGTTTTTGAAAGGGCGGGTAGAGTTCAAAGCCATGGCGGAGTTCGCGCAGGCTCTGGGTGACCTGGGTCGCGTCGTTGCCGATGCTGGTGATGAACCCGAGACCGGTGATGAAAACTCTGGGCATGCTGGAAGTGGTAGGGCGGAGCTTCGGTTCCAGCCCCGCCGTCGGGACCGGGCCTGGCACCATGGAATAGACAGGAAGGATGAAGGCAGTTCGCCGCCGCTGGTCAACGCGGGAGGCAGGGATTCCCGCCGGGCACAAAAAAGGCGGCCTCACGGGGGAGGCCGCCGGGGCAGAGTTGAGGCGGGCTCAGCTGTTGACCGCCGCGCGGAGCGGGGTCGGGGCATGCGCGCCATTCTCCCCGTTGAGCCTGGCGGCGGTCCCATTCACGGGCACCGGCTGGATAATGGCCTCGGCAAAGCCGAAGGTCATCGTGATTTCCTCGGCGATGGCGGCCTTCTCCTGGCCGACGCGGATCGCGCCCTCGAAGGTCGCGAGCGGCATCTTCATGCGCTTCGGCTTGATCGAAAGGGTGAGGATGTCCCCGGGCCGGCACACGCGGTGGGCTCGGACGCCCTCGCAACCGGTGAAGAAAATGGTGTTCGGGCTGATGACCTTGCCCGGCTCGGTCGCCGCACCCTCGAGCAGGTAAAGCACCGCCAGCTGGCCCAGTGCCTCGAGCATGATCGAGGCCGGCATCACGGGGTTGTCCTTGAAGTGCCCCTGCAGGAAGAATTCCTGGCCGGTGATCTTGTATTTGCCGTTGGCGCCGTTGGAGCTGACCGAGGCCTCGTTGAGGAACAGGAAGGGGGGCTGGATCGGCATGATCGCGGCGATCTGCTCGATGGGCAGGAACTTCGTGGGCTTCGGCAGGGCCAGTCCGCGCACTTTGCAATCAATGAAGGTCTTCACGTCGCCCACGGTCCGCAGGTTGCGCAGCTCGTCGTTGTTGATCGACATCTGGAGCACGTCTTCCACCAGGATGACGATTTCCATCATCGTGAGGGAATCGATGCCCAGGTCCTCGATGAGCCGCAGGTCGTCGTCCGCATCCTTCAGCTTCATCCGGAGGTCCGGCTCAACAAAGCGCTCAATCACACCGATGACCACCGCCGGCAAGTGCTCGGGGTTGCCGGTTTTGCGAAACTGCACCGCCGCCTCAAAGGTCGAGGGGGAACAACGCTTCAGGGCCTCGCGGAGCGCGGCCTCATCCTCTGGCGCAAATGGTTTGCCTGGAATGACAAACGTTTTATTGCTGCCTGGGTTGAGTTGAACGGCTTCGGGCATTGTTCGTCCTTTGTATGCTACGGGGGCTTGGAATGTAAACCCCATTCTTGGGTTCGGATACCCTCCTCCTGGTGGCAAAATACCGGCAAAAGTTTCCCGCGCTTGATTCCCTGCATTTGCGCGTGACGCTGGCCCCTGCCGGCCCCAAACCTAAACCGTTGGCACCCGCTGCCTGCGCATGAGTTCACCCTCCCTCTCCTCTTTCGCCGCCGGGCCCGTTTTTCTCATCACCCATGAGTTTTACCCGGTGCGCGGGGGTATCGCGACTTTTGCCGAGGAAATCGCCAAGGCCAGCGCCGGGCTTGGCTATGATGTCGAGGTCTGGGCGCCCTCCGCCCCACCCCAGGCGGAGAAAAAATGGCCCTTCCGCCTGCGACGTATGCCCCTCAAGGGCACCCATGACCTGTGGTGCCAGTTCCGCCTGACCTGTCAGCTCGTCCGCACCCGCCGGCAGCTCCGCCACGCCATCGTCTACCTGCCCGAGCCCGGTCCGATGCTGACGATGATGCTCCTGCAATTCTTCCACGCCTTCCGGCCCCGCCGGCTCGTCCTGACCTTTCACGGCTCCGAAATCCTGAAGTTCACCCGCAGCCCGTTGCGGACCTGGCTCGCCCGCCGGCTGATCCGCCATGCCGCCCGCGTCAGCACCCTGACCAACTACACCCAGGAGCTGTTGCTCGCCTCCTTTCCCGAGGCCGCCGACAAGATCTTCCTCACCCCCGGCGCATTGCGCACCGACTTCGTCGTCGTCCCGCCCAAGCCCGTCCGGTCCCGGGACAAGATCATCGTCCTCACCGTCGGCCGGCTTCATCCGCGCAAGGGCCAGCTGCTCACCCTGCAGGCCCTCCAGTCGCTCGCACCCGATGTTCGTTCCCGGATCGAATACTGGATCGTCGGCGCCCCGGGCAAGGGCGGCTATGGCGAGTCCCTCCGCATTGCCGCGGCCGGCTCGGACCTGGCCGTCAAGTTCCTGGGCAACCTGCCCGACGATGAACTCGCCGAAGTCTACGACCGCGCCGACATCTTTGCGATGACCAGCGTCAATCTGCAGCACAGTATCGAGGGCTTCGGCCTCGTCTACCTCGAGGCCGCCGCCCACGGGTTGCCCGTTGTGGCGCACGATGTCGGGGGCGTGTCCGAGGCGGTCGCCGACGGCGTCACCGGCCTGCTCGTCCCACCCCACCGCCCGGCGCAGCTCGCCGCGGCGTTTGAACGGCTCATCCACGACGAAAATCTCCGCCACCAGCTCGGCGAGGCCGGGCGCGCCTGGGCCGGGCGCAACTGCTGGGAGCAGTCCGCCGAGGCGCTGTTCGGCGATCACGCCCCGGAGGCCGAGACATGATCCAATCGCGCGCCTCGGTCACGGTCCGCTATGCCGAGACCGACATGATGGGCATCGTCTATCATGCCAACTATCTGCCTTGGTTCGAAGTCGCCCGCACGCAGCTGCTCCGCGAGCAGGGCTTTCCCTACCGCCAGCTCGAGGCCGACGGCTACCGCATCCCGGTGCTCGAGGTCGCCGCAAAATTCATCCGCCCGGCCGTCTACGACGACAACCTGACCATCGTCGTCACCATGCGGGAAAAGCCGCTCCTGCGCATCCGCCTGGAATACGAGGTTTTCCGCGGCGAGGAACTGCTCGCCACCGGGCACAGCGCCCATGCCTTCTGCGACCTCAACGGCCGCCCCACCCGCCCGCCGCCCGCGTTCGTCGCGAAGATGGGCGAGACGTTTCAATAATCCGCCGCGGGCGCGCCGTACTCCTCAAGCACGGCCGCATCCGTCTCCGCCGCCTGCGCCGCCGCAAGCTGCGCCCCGCCGCCGAGCCGGCGGACCGCCCACACGGCGTGGACGCGAATCAAAGGCAGGTCATGCGCCGCGAGCCGCACCAGCTGCGGCAGCAGGCTCCCGTCGCCGGAGTTGCCGGCCACGATGCAGGCGTTGCGCAGCAGGCCGGCGTGTTTCACCCGCTTGATCGGGGTGCCCTTGAACACCGCGGCAAATCGCACCGGCGTCAGCTCCAGCAGCTCCGCCAGGGTCAGCTCGGTCAGTTCGTTGCGCACCGCCAGCAGCAGCCGCCGACCTTCGCGCGCGAACCGGTTCCAGGGGCAGACCTCCAGGCACACGTCGCAGCCGTAGAGATGCGCCCCGATCCCGCGGCGCAGCGCCCGCGGGATCACGCCCTTGTTCTCAATCGTCTGGTACGAGATGCACCGGCGCGCGTCCACCACCCCCGGCCGGGGAAACGCCTGCGTCGGGCACGCATCCAGACAGCGCGTGCATTTGCCGCAGAGCAGGCCGATGGGATTTTCGATTTTCGATTTTCGATCTCCGAGTTGTTTCCGGATCGGCGGATCGGGCGTGAACTCCACCCGGGTCAGGATGGCCGCCAGCAACAGCCAGTTGCCATGGCGCCGCGAGATGAGCATCGCGTTCTTGCCAATGAAACCGAGGCCCGCGCGGGCCGCCCAGCTGCGCTCCAGCACCGGTCCGGTGTCCACATAGTAGCGGTAATCCTCGCCGCCCACGCCGTAAATTTCCTCCAGCACGCGCCCCGCCGCGACCAGGCCGGGTTTCATTGTGTCATGGTAATCCCCGTGCAGTGCATACCGCGCCCACACTGAGCCGCCCGCGCGCTTTTGCCCGGGTCCGTAATTCACCCCGAGCATGATCACGGAGCGCGTGCCGGGCAGCACCAGCTCCGGGTGCAGGCGTTTTTCCGCCGTTCGTTCCATCCAGGCCATGTCGCCCTGCTGGCCCGCCGCGAGCCAGCCGGGCAGACCCTCGCCCACCAGCGGATCCGCCGCGGCGAATCGCACGTCATCGAAGCCCAGCGCCGCCAGCCGCCGGCGCAACTCCTCCTGCCGGGCGTCCATGGTCAGGCGGCACCCGGCGGGCGGCGGGCAAATTCCGCCGCCTCGCGCCGCCACGTGCGGACCACATGCGCGACGATGTCGCTGAGCGGCCGCGAGTCGGTGAGGATGACCGCGCCGGCGCGCTTGTAGACCGGCTCCCGCTCGGCATAGAGCGCGCGGACGCGTTCCTCAGGATTCTCGACATTGATCAGCGGCCGGTTCCGGTGCCGCGAAGTGCGCTCGATGATCGTTTCGATGGACGCATGCAGGCAAATCACCACGCCGCGGACCTTCAGCAATTCGAGCATCCCCGGCGGCATGATGAGCCCACCGCCACAGGCCACGAGCGTGCGAGCCGCGGGATGTCCGCCCAGGACAAACTCCCGCTCGCGCGCGCGGAACGCCGCCTCGCCCTCGTTGGCAAAGATCTCGGGGATGCTTTTCCCCACCACTCGCTCGATCTCATGGTCGCTGTCCAGCGCCGAGAAACCCAGCCGCTGGGCCACGGCGCGCCCCACGGTGCTTTTGCCCGTGCCCATGAACCCGACGAGGTAGAGATTGACGTCCGCTGCATTCATCGCGTGCGTTGGCACGAAACGCGCCCCGCCCCGCGTTGCCAAACACGAAAATCACCATGCCTGTCCGCGCCGACTACACTTTCGCCAGCGACAACACCGCCGGCATCTGCCCCGAGGCCTGGGCCGGCCTCGCCGCCGCCAATGCCGGCCGCGTGCCCAGCTACGGCGCCGATGCCTGGACCGCGCGGCTCCAGCAACATTTCCGCAAAATTTTCGCGACCGACTGCGACGTGTTCCTCGTCCTCAACGGCACCGCCGCCAACGCGCTGGCGCTGTCCGCGCTCTGCCAGCCTTTCAACAGCATCATCTGCCACGACTACTCGCACGTGGATACCGATGAATGCGGCGCCCCGGAGCTGTTCACCGGCGGCTCCAAGCTCATGGCCCTCGCCGGACCCAACGGCAAACTCGAGCCCACCGCGGTCGAGCGCGCGCTCCGCCGCGAGCGGGGCGTCCATTTCCAGAAGCCGGGCGCCCTCTCCCTCACCCAGTCCACGGAATGGGGCACGCTCTACACCCTCGCCGAAATCCGCGCGCTCGCCACGCTCGCGCATGCGCACGGCCTCGCCGTGCACATGGACGGCGCCCGCTTCGCCAACGCCGCCGCGGCGCTGCGCGGCCGCGGGATCACCCCGGCGGACCTTACGTGGCGCGCGGGCGTTGACGTGCTCTGCTTCGGCGGCACCAAGAGCGGCCTGCACGCGACGGAAGCCGTGGTGTTTTTCAACCGCGACCTCGCCCGCGATTTCGACCGCCGGGTGAAACAGGCCGGCCAGCTGGATTCCAAGATGCGCTTCGCGGCCGCGCAATGGGACGCCATGCTCCGCACCGGCGCCTGGCTCAAACATGCCGCCCACGCCAACGCCCTGGCGCAAAAACTCGCCGCCGCCTTCCGTCGCCACCCCGCGCTGCGGCTGATCGCGGAGCCCGAGGTCAACGGCGTCTTCGTCGAACTGCCGCCGGCGGTGTTCGCCGCGCTCGAGTCCCGCGGCTGGCATTTCTACCGGTTCATCGGCGAGCATGGCTACCGGCTGATGTGCGCCTGGGATACTACCGATCAGGACGTCGCGGACTTCGCGGCGGATTTGGCGGCGGTGATGCGCAGCGCCGCCGCCCCGCAGACGGGCAAAAAAAAGCCCCCGGCGAAAAAGCCGGGGGCTCGTTAAAGCGAAGGACTTACTTGCCCTTGGGGGCCGGAGCCGCCTCGGGCGCCGGCATCGGAGCCGGCGGGGTCGGCTTGATGTCGAGGAGCTCGATCTCGAAGACGAGCGTCGAAGCCGGCGGGATGCCGGGGTGGACTTCGTCGCCGAAGGCCAGGTCCGGCGGGATATAGAGGCGGATCTTGCCGCCTTTGGCGGTCTTCTGCATGCCCTCGATCCAGCCCGGGATCATCTTGTCGAGCGGCAGGCTCGCCGGCTCGGCACCCTGCGTGCTGGAAAACACGCTGCCATCCACCAGCGCGCCGGTGTAATTGACCGTCAGCGTGTCGGTGATCGTCGGCGCCGGGCCGGTGCCTGGCTTGAGGATTTCATAGACCAAGCCACTGGGCAGCACGGTCACGCCGGCCTTCTTCTTGAGCTCGGTCAGGAACGCGGCGGACTCGGCCAGGCCCTTCGCCCGGACCTTGGCGAGGAATTCATTCTGCTTGGCCTTGATGAACTCGTCCATCACCGGCCCGATTTTCTCGAGCTCGAACGGCGTCGCTTTGCCCTGGGAAGCAGCAGTGATGCCCTTCAGCACCGTGTTCACCTGCTCGGGCGAGAAATTGAGGTCGGAAAGCCCGATGCGCTTGCCAATGAACCAGCCGTACTCCTCGAGCAGCTGGGCGTCCGTGTATTTCGTCGCGGGCGCGGCGGGCGCGGCAGCAGCAGCAGCAGCAGCAGGGGCGGCCGGGGCCGGCGTGGGCGTCTGGCCGGGAATGTTGAGCTTGATGTCCTGGGCGCGGAGCACGGCGAAGGTGCCGAGCGCCAGCAGGCAGGTCACGAGAGTAGACTTAAGTTTCATGAGTTAGGGGGTGAACGATTATGGAACCAAACGGCCGGAATTTGTGCCGTAAAAGTTTTTCATGTGCCAGCCGGCCCCCCGGAATGCAACCAATTACTCCCCGCTTGTGTCCGTTGCCCCGACCGGCCATGAACTGGCCCCTTTCCCGATGAACCCCGATCAATTTTGGACCAGCCTCGATGGCCAGATCCTGACCGTGAAGAACAAGGACGAGCGCACGGTCGCCCTCACCCTCGCCTTCTGGCCCCGGAACCCGGCCGAGCTGGAGCTCCTGAAAATCCACCTGGCCGACCTTCACTTCACCGAACGCAGCTCCCTTGCCCGCATTGGGATAGAGATGCTGACGCACGGCCCGGTCCGCCTGGAGGGCAACCGGCTGGTGCTGGACGCCGACGCCTTCATCTACGACGCCAATTTCCCCAACTCAGCCTACTGGAAGAAACTCCTCCGCCCCGGCACCCCCGTCGGCCGGCTTTTCTTCGCCCCACCCGCCGCCAAACTTTCCT
This sequence comes from uncultured Opitutia bacterium, assembly GCA_903839035.1. Lineage (GTDB taxonomy): Bacteria > Verrucomicrobiota > Verrucomicrobiia > Opitutales > Opitutaceae > Opi-474. Next base: position 10,865 of record CAIMAQ010000033.1, on the reverse strand, counting down.
CGGCCGAGATCTGGGACGCCATCAAGGCCAACGACCTCAAGCTCCCCAACACGATCAGCATCGACAGCCGCGGCCGCGTCTTCCTGACGCCCCACCAGGTCAGCTACACCCTCTCCACCAAGCTACAGCGTATCAATTTCGAACACATCGTCAGCGGCAACGCCGGCCGCTCCTTCCTCGACAAGGTCCAGGTCCGCCATGAGGCCTCGCCTCTGACCATCCCGCCCCGCGCCGGCCTCCTCACCAGCTGCTCCATGTACCTCAAGGAGCACTATGTCGTCCTCAACCAGGGCGAGGGCAACTTCGGCCTGCACACCAGCGCCATCCTGCTCGACCCAATCAAGACGTTCGGCACGAACGTCATGCTGGAAATCTACAACACCGGCGACCAGCCCGTGGTGAACCCGATGGTGTCCGTGGACATTTTCCGCGCCCCGCCGTTCACCAACCCCGAGGTCAAGACGCTCACCAAGAAGCGCGTCCGCCTGCTGGCCACCGCGAGCAACCTCTACAAATGCCTCGATGAGAACCCGCCCGTGCACACCGCCGAGGCGCGCCCGAAGACCAAGATCGTCGTCCGCGGCCAGAGCGGCACCATGGAAAACCGCAGCGTGCTCGTCCGTGCCAACGAGGACCTGAAGAAATTCCTTGAGGGCGAGGCCTGCCCCATCGGCAGCCGCACCATGATCCAGGCGCTCGACGGCGCCCCGGCCGACGCCGACACACTCATCATCGACTACTTCCCCGACCTGCTCGAGCACATCGAGCTGCTGACCCGCATTGGGGACGTGAAGCTGCGCCGCATCATCTTCCGCAAGGCCTCGCGCACCCACGGCTACTTCCTCTCCAGCAACGCCCACGCCCGGCTCGACACCTACGAGGCCATTGGCGTGCAGGTCTACTGGTATGACGAGATCACCAAGGATCTCTACCTGCACACCTACAAGAAGGACCACGGCTTCTTCGTCCGCGAAGAGAACGCCCGCAAGTTCCAGGAGACCACCATCCTCGCCTTCTACGGCTCGGCCGTCGGCATTGACCAGGCCGACACCGCCCGCATCACCGGCCTCGTCGAGCAGCTCACCGGCTTCATCGGCCCCAACGTCGGCGTGCTCACGGGCGGCGGCGGCGGCGTCATGCGCCTCGCGACCGACCAGGCCCGCGGCCAGGGCGCCCTCACCGGCGCGTGCTTCCTCGAGCTCGAGGCCCAGCCCCCGGAGTTCGGCGTGGATTTCTTCAACACCTTCCAGGAATCCTCCCGGCACTTCCGCCAGAAATGGTTCGAGGCGGCGGATTTTTGCATCTTCAACGTCGGCGGCGTCGGCACCCTCGAGGAAATCGGCATTGAGATGTGCAACCTCAAGCTCGGCATCCGCCCGCGCGTGCCCTACGTGTTTTTCAACGCCCGCTTCTGGGGCGACCTCCGCAAGCAGATCAAGGAAATGATCCGCACCAAGCGCGCCCCCGCCTGGATCGCCGACTACATCCTCTTCACCGACGACCCCGCCGAGGTCGTGGCGTTCTACCGCAAAAAGCTGCAGGTGTTGTGAGGCCGGTCATCGGTCAGGGGTGATTGGTCATTGGCGAACGCAAAAAACAAAAAGGCTTCCCACCCATGACCTGTCACCGATAACCCATCACCCAATTCCGATGCCCCTGCCTTCCTCAGTCCTCGTTGTCGGCTCCGGTGGCCGCGAACATGCCCTCGTCCGCTCCCTGCTCGGTTCGCCGGCTCAGCCGCGCGTGATCTGCGCGCCGGGCAATGCGGGCATCGCGCAGGATGTGCCGTGCTTCCCGGTCGCCGTGGACAACATTGCCGGCCTTATCGCCCTCGCCCAGCAGGAGCGGGTCGAGTTCGTCGTCGTCGGCCCCGAGGTGCCGCTGGCGCTCGGGCTCGTGGATGAGCTCATCAAAATCGGCCTGCCCGCCTACGGCCCCAAGGCCGACGGCGCCCGCCTCGAGGCCTCGAAAATCTTCACCAAGGAGATCCTGCTCAAATACCTTATCCCCACCGCCGCCGCGGCCTTCTTCGACGACGCCGACCGCGCCATCGCCTACCTCCGCGCCCGTCCCGCTCCAATTGTGGTCAAAGCTGATGGCCTTGCCGCCGGAAAAGGCGTGATCGTGGCCCAAACCCACTCCGAGGCGGAAGCTGCCGTCCGTTCATTACTCGACCTCCCGAAACAATCGAAAATCGAGAATCAAAAATCGAAAATCCTGATCGAGGACTGCCTGTATGGCGAGGAGACCTCCCAGCTGGTCGTCGTCTCGGGCCGGGATTACGTGATGCTGCCGACCGCGCAGGATCACAAACGCATCGGCGACGGGGACACCGGCCCCAACACCGGCGGCATGGGCGCCTACTCCCCCGCCGAGGTCGTCACGCCCGAACTCTTCGCCCGCATCGAGCGCGAAATCGTCCGGCCCTCCGTCAACGCCATCGCCGACGAGGGCATCGATTTCCGCGGCACGCTGTTCATCGGCCTCATGCTCACGCCCACGGGTCCGAGCGTGATCGAGTACAACGCCCGCTTCGGCGATCCCGAGACGCAGGTCGTGCTCCCTCGCCTCGCCACCGACCTGCTCGCCCTCCTCTGGGCCGCCGCCCGCGGCGAACTCGCCGGTGTGAAGCTCGCGGTGAAACCGGACTACGCGCTCTGCGTCGTCATCGCCGCCCAGGGCTATCCTGAGGCCTTCCCCAAGGGCGATGTCATCACTCTCCCGGATCCCTCCGCCCTTCCCCCCGCCACCTTCATCTACCACGCCGGCACCGCGAAGAATCCCGCCGGGCAGGTCGTGACCAATGGCGGACGCGTCCTCGGCGCCACCGCCCTCGCTCCCTCCCTCGCCGAAGCCGCCGCCCGGGCCTATGCCGCCTGTGACGCGGTCCAGTGCTCCAGCAAATATTTCCGCCGCGACATCGGCGCCCGCCAGCTCAATCGCCGATGAAAAAATTCCTCCTGCTCCTCGCCCTCGCCGCCGGCTTGGCCGCCACCGCCGCCGCCGAGCAACTCGCGCGCGACCTCGGCAAAGGCCTCACTTACTCCCGCGTGCATGCCCTCCCCGCCGATCTGCCGGCCGCCACCGCCAAGCCCGGGGCGGTCGTGCTCGATCTGCGCTACGCCCGTGGCGATGAGGGCGCCACCGCCACCCTCGGATCCTGGCTCAAGTCCCGCAACGCCGCCGCCCCGGTTTTCGTGCTCCTCAATGCCGACACCGCCCCGGTCGTGCTCGCCTATTTCACCGCCCACGACCCCGGCGCCGGCCTGGTCACGCTCGGGGTCGCGTCGCCCGCGTTCACCCCCGATATCACCCTGAAACTCTCCCCCGCCGCCGAGCGCACCGCCTATGAGGCGCTCGAGCGAGGCACGCCGGTGGAAACCCTCCTGACCGATCCCGCGGCCAAGCCCCGCCATGATGAGGCCGCGATTGCCCAGGAACGCGCCGCGCCGGCCGACGACGCCGCCACGCCGGACACCGACCTCGCCGAGACCCCGGCCGCCGCCCCCACCCCCCCGCCCCCACCGCCGCCGGTGATCGATTACGTGCTGCTTCGCGCCGTGCACCTGCACCGGTCGTTGCTGGCGCTGCGGAAACTGTGAGTCGCGTGGTCCGGTCCGCCGATTTTGCCTTTCATCGAAAACCGTATCCGTTAAGCCGTCCCTGATGCCCGCGCCCGCCACTGTCCTCGTCGTTTGCACGGCCAACATCTGTCGCAGTCCGATGGCCGCCGGCCTGCTGGCGCATGCGTTTGCCGCCCAGCCCGAGCCGCTGCGTTCGCTGCGGATCGTCTCCGCCGGCGTCGCCGCCCGCGGGGGTGAACGCGTCTCGGAAAACTCCGTGCTCGCGCTCAAGAAGGCCGGCCTCGACATCTCCGGCCACCGCAGCCAGCCGCTCACCCAGAAAATGCTCGACGAGGCCTTCGCCGTGCTCTGCATGACCGAGTCGCACCGCACGATGATCCAGCTGCAGGCCGACCCGGCGCCCAAAAACCTCTTTCTCTTCCGCGAATTCATGCCGGCGCCCGCCGACAAGGAGATCGGCGACCCGTTCGGCGGCTCGATCCGGCTCTACGAAACCGCCCGCGACGAGATGGTCGAGGCCCTGCCGTCGCTGCTGGCCGCGCTCAAGTCCCGCCTGAAGGCGTGACTCATTTTCGAATTTTGATTCTCGATTTTCGATTGGATGGCGGCGCGCCAATGTTCTCGTAGGCTGCGCGCTTGCTCGCGCTCCGGATAAGCGCCTGCAAGCAGGCGGCCTACTCGGAAAACTTCCCACCCCAACGCCGCCAGTTGGCTTGCAATCGAAAATCGAAAATTCAGATTCGAAAATCTTCCCATGCTCAACGCCGCCTCCCTCAAGTCCCTCGACCCTGCCATCCACGCCGCGATCGCCTCCGAACTCGCGCGCCAGCAGAGCCACATCGAGCTCATTGCCTCGGAAAATTTCACCTACCCGGCCGTCCTCGAGGCGCAGGGCAGCGTGCTCACCAACAAGTACGCCGAGGGTTATCCGGGCAAGCGCTGGTACGGCGGCTGCGAGTTTGTCGACCAGGTCGAGCTCATCGCCATCGAGCGCGCGAAGCAGATCTTCGGCGCCGACCACGCCAACGTCCAGCCCCACTCCGGCGCCCAGGCCAACACCGCCGTCTACGCGTCCGTCCTGCAGCCCGGCGACAAGCTCCTCGGCATGAACCTCAGCCACGGCGGCCACCTCACCCACGGCAACCCCGCCACTTTCTCCGGCAAGCTCTACAACTTCTGCCAGTACGGTGTCCGCGAGGACAACGGCCTCATTGACTACGATGAGCTGGCCGCCGTCGCCGTCCGCGAGAAGCCCAAGATGATCACCGTCGGCGCCAGCGCCTACTCCCGTGTGATCGACTTCGCCCGCATGGGTGAGATCGCCCGCAGCGTCGGGGCGCTCCTGTTCGCCGATATCGCCCACATCTCCGGCCTCGTCGCCGCGGGCGTGCACCCGTCGCCCGTGCCGCACGCCGACTTCGTCACGACCACCACGCACAAGACCCTGCGCGGCCCGCGCGGCGGCCTCATCCTCTGCCGCGCCGCGCACGCCAAGGCCCTCGACTCCGCCGTGTTCCCCGGCACCCAGGGCGGCCCGCTGATGCATGTCATCGCCGCCAAGGCCGTGTGCTTCGGCGAGGTGCTCAAGCCCGAGTTCAAGACCTATTCGGAACAGATCGTGAAGAACGCCCGCGCCCTCGCCGCCGCGATGACCGCGCGGGGCTACAAGATCGTCTCCGGCGGCACCGACAACCACCTCATGCTCGTGGACCTGCGCCCGAAGCTTCCCGACCTCACCGCCAAGGTCGCCCAGGAGACGCTCGATCGCGCCAGCATCACCTGTAACAAGAACACCGTCCCGTTCGAGACACGCTCGCCGTTCCAGGCGTCCGGCATCCGCCTCGGCACCCCGGCCGTCACCACCCGCGGGTTCGTCGAGAAGGACATGGAGGAAATCGCCGCGTGCATTGACGCCGTGCTCACCGCCATCGGCCAGCCGGGCGAGGCCGCGGCCATTGCCGCCACGAAGGCGCGGGTCGTCGCGCTGACCTCCCGCTACCCCCTGCCGTATCGCTGGTAATCGGCTCCCCCGGGAAACGATTGCCGCCCTCCGGAATGGGGCCATTCTGGTTCGCAAGCTCCGCCCGCTGCGGGGCCGAACCCGCGCCCCCATGTACGAATGCCATCACGAGTCGTTGCTGCCCCGCCGGAAATTCCACACCCGGCTCCGCCGGCACGGCCTCCTGGCCGGACTCACGCTCGTGGGCTGCGCCGGTATCGGCATGATCGGCTATCATTTTTATGAGGGCCTGGGCTGGGTGGATTCCTACGCCAACGCCACCATGATCCTCTCGGGCATGGGCCCGCTCGACCCGATCAAGACCACCGGCGGACGACTCTTCGTTGGCACCTATTCCCTCTTCAGCGGCGTGGTCTTCCTCACCACCGTGGGCTTCTTCCTCATGCCGGTCCTCCACCGGCTGCTGCACAAGTTCCACCTCGAGTCCGGAAATACCCGGCGCGAGGAGTAGTCGACCCCGGCCGGGTCGTGGCACGCGGCCGTCGGGAAACACGGGATCAGACTTCCGGTAGTTTGGGTTTTCCGCGTTCTTCCTGCCTCCGCGCCTCCGCGATAACCAGCAGGCTCCTTCCACCTGCCACCTGCCGCCTTTCCTCCCTTTCGCTTTCCGCTCCTCCCTTTGCGCCTTGGCGTCGGTGGTCGAACCGTTTTTCGTTACATTTTTCACCCGTGTCCCCCGCCGCCCCGTCCCGCCTCATCCGCTGGTTCGCCGCCACCACCGCTCTCGCGCTGGTCTCGGGCTGCATTTCCTTCCACCGCGAGCCACCGCGCCCGGGCCGCACCAAGCTCGACTCGCCCCTCGTCGTCCTGTCCGCGCTCACGGTTTCCAACTATCTTGTGGTCGAGGCCAAGTGGGACAAGCACGGGCCCTATCACTTCCTGATCGATACCGGCGCCTCCGTGACGCTCGTCTCGCCGGAACTCGCCACGCGCTACGGGGGGAAAACCCCGTTTTCGCCCGACACCCCGCTGGTGCGCGTGAAATCCGCCGAGGGCGACACCGCCCTGCTCGCCCCCACGATGCTTCGGCGCCTCGAACTCGACGGCGCACGCTTCGAGGACGTGCAGGCGCTCATCTACGACTGCGCGCCGCTCTCCGCCCACCTCGGCATGAAGATCGACGCCATCCTCGGATTCCCGCTCTTCCGCGAAACCCTGCTGACACTCGATTATCCCCACAGCCAGGTGCTCCTCCAGCGCCGGAGCGCCGCGCCGCACCTCCCGGGCTCGACCATCGCCTTCAACAACGACCGCAAAACGCCCATCATCCCCGTGCGCCTTGGCGACCGGACGTTTGCCGCGCTGATCGACTCCGGCAGCGACGCCGCCCTCAGCCTGAATCCCGTCGGCCTGAATCCCGAATTCGCCGTCACGCCGCGGCCCGGCGCCACCGTCGGCACCCTGACCGGTGACCGCTCCGAACTCGTGGGCCGCCTCGCCGCAACGCTGGCGCTCGGCAGCTACACCCTCGACCGCCCGGTCGCAAATCTCACCGACGAACTCGCCTCGCTCGGCGGCGGCATCCTGAAAAATTTCACCGTCACCTTCGATCAGGAGCACAATCAGGTGACCTTTCTGCGCGAACCGCCCGGGCCCATCCCGCCGGAGCCGCGCCGCAGCGCCGGGCTGAGCTTCAGCAAAACCCCCGCCTACTGGCGCGTGGCCAGTGTGGTGCCCGGCTCCCCCGCCGCCACCGCCGGCGTGCAGCCCGGCGACCTCGTGACCCGCCTCAACGGCGAGCCCGTCGCGAAGTGGGACATCCGCCGCTACGAGTTGCTCGTCGCCACCGCGACGTCAATTGAGTTCACGTTCCTCAACGGCACCGCCGAGATCCCGGAGCGTGTAACCGTCTTCGACCTGGTACCTTGAGGCCGGCGCGTGGCGCCGGCAGGTGAAAGTTGAAAGCCCGGGCATTGCTGCCTCCGTCATTCAACTTTCAACTCCCGGCTTTCAACTCTTGCGCAGCAAGTACGCCGTCCCGCCATCATGCCCCGTCACCCACGGCTGACTGATCGCGCTGCCGGCCAGCTTGAACGGCCCGCCGGCGCGACTGTCGAAAAACGCCTTGATCACCCGCTCGTTCTCCTCGGGGTCGATACTGCAGGTCGAATAAACGATCCGTCCACCCGGCGCCACGAGCCGCGCCGCGGCGTGCAACAGCGCGAGCTGCTGGCGGCCGTGCTTGTCGAAGTCCCGCGGCTCGAGCCGCCATTTCACATCGGCGCGGTGCCGCATCACGCCCGTGTTCGAGCACGGCACGTCAATGATCACCGCGTCGTAACTGTCCGGCAGCTTGTGCTCGAACAGGGTCGGCGCGGGATTAGCCAGCAGGTCGGCCTGCACGAGTGCGACTTCCACGCCGTGGGCGCGGGACAGGTTTTCCTTCAGCCGCGCAATGCGCGGACCCGGCAGATCCATCGCGACGATCTTGCCCGTCTTCATCGCATCGGCCATCAGCAGGCTCTTGCCCCCGGGCGCCGCACAGCCATCGAGGATCGTCTCGCCCGGCTGCGGCGCCAGCAACTCCACCGCCAGGCGCGTACCCGGATCCTGCAGGTAGATTTTTCCGCTCTTCAGCAGCGGTTCGACTTTCGACCAGTGCCCGGACGGCACCTCGTAGAAGCCGGCCCATTGCGTCGACTTCAAGAAGTCCGGGGCGGTCTCGCCCTCCGGCCCTCTCCATCGGGCATATACCGTCGCCGGCCGCTGGTTCCACTCGAGCAGCTTGCGGGTCGCGTCTGCACCGAAGTCCACCAGCCAGCGCTTCACGAGCCAGTCCGGATGCGAAAAATACTCCGCCAGCACGTCCGCCGACGCGACTTTCGGCGGCGGCGGCACGGCCAGTGCCAGGGCCAGCTTGCGCACGACCGCATTGACCAGGCCGGCCTCGGACTTGCTCGCGACGGCCTTGGTCTGCTCGACGGCATGGTGCACGATCTTGGCCACCAACCCGTCGCTCTCGGGCGTATCCGCCGCCTCGATCAGCTCATAACCGGCCATGAACAGCACCGCCCGGGTCGGAAACCGGGGCGCGTGCGACACCAGCCGGCCCAGCGCGGCCTCCAGCCGGCCGAAGTGGCGGACCACGCCAAACACGAGGTGCTGGCAGCGCGCCCGCTCGGGTCCGCTGAGGCCGGGCGGCAGCGAGTCGATGAGCTCATCGATGCGCTCGCGGCGGTCGAGCCACTTGGCCAGCAGGCCGATGGCGGCCGGCCAGGCGGTTAGACGGGCGTTGGGGGTGCCAGCACCCGGGAAAGACGATTTCGACACACTGTTTGACAAGGTCAGTCATTCTCCGCTCAACTATCCCGTTCAGGCCATCACTTTCGTAACTATGAATTCAGAAGCCCTCTCCGCACTCATTGCCAAGAACCCGTCCCTCAAGGGGTCCAAAGCCAAACTTGAGCTTATGGAACCGGGTTCTTACGTCATCCACCGGAGCTGGGGGTTTGGCCAGATCAAGTCCTACGACGACTCGGCCCAGCGCCTCCTCATTGATTTCAAGGGCAAGAAGGCCCACCCCATGGACCCGGCGTTCTGCCTCAACACCATGGAGGTCCTGCCCGCCAAGCACCTCCTCGTGCGCAAGGAAACCGAGCCCAAGAAGATCGCCGAGCTCATCGCCGATGATCCGGCCCAGCTCGTCGCTGAGGCCCTCGAGGCCTACCCGAATCACGCCACCAGCGCCATCGACCTGGAAATCACGCTCACCCAGGTCGTCGGCGAGGACAAATACAAGAAATGGTGGTCCGCCGCCAAGAAGGCCATCGGCAAGGATCCGCGCATCTCCATGCCCGAGAAGAAGACCGAGCTCTTCGTACTGCGCGAGACGCCCGTCTCGGCCGAGGACGAGATCCTCGAGCAGTTCCACTCCACCCGTTCCGCACGCCGTCGCATCGCGCTGGCGGAGGAACTCGTCGCCACCGTCGCCAAGAAGGAGATCAAGACCGACCTCCTTGCCGTCCTCAAGACCGTCGCCGACGGCGTGAAGGACAGCAACCAGCTCGACGCCTCCGAGCGCCTCTACGGCGCCTCCGTCCGCGACGACCTCGCCAAGCTCGCCGGTTCCGAGGAGGTCTTCGAGCCCACCCAGGCCGCCCTCATCGCCAACGCCCGCGACCTGCCCGCCATCGCCGAGAAGATCCCGGTCCACTTCCAGTCCGCCTTCCTCGAGCTGGTCAAGGCCACCCATCCCGTCGAGTCCCGCGACATCGTCTTCACCCTCCTCAAGACCTCGCAGGGCAAATTCACGACCGAGTGCATCAACTTCCTCATCGAGAACGGCCACGCCGACGAACTCGCCGCCGCCCTCAAGCGCTGGCAGACCGAGCAGAATCTCCGCGCGCCGGTCCTCCTCTGGATCGTCAAGAACCGCCATTCCAAGAAGTTCGCGAAGCTGCTCAACGACCTCATCACGCCCCGCCTCCTCGGCGCCGTGTTCTTCGCCATTGATTACGAGGCCCTCCAGGCCTCCAGCGCCCGCCGCATCCCGCTGGCCGACATCCTGTCCGAGGACACCGACCTGATCGCCGACCTGCTCTCCACCGCCGACCCGGAGACCGCCCGCGACCTCGCGAACACCCTCATGCTGAACCAGGGCTTCGAGGAGCTCACCAAGAAGTCCCTCCTCGCCCGCTTCATCAAAATCTTCCCGAAGATCCAGTCGCTCGTCGCCGCCGACGCCGAGGGCAAGGAGGAGCAGCTCCTCGTGTCCAAGGCCTCCTTCGAGCGCAAGCGCGAGGAATACGAGATCATCGTCTCCAAGAAGATCCCGGAAAACTCCAAGGCCATCGCCACCGCCCGCGAGCACGGCGACCTCAAGGAAAACTCCGAGTACAAGATGGCCAAGCAGGACCAGCAGGTCCTCATGGCGCAGAAGACCAACCTCGAGAAGGACCTCGGTCGCGCCCGCATCAGCGACTTCAAGGAAGCCACCACCGAGCAGGTCAGCGCCGGCACCGTCGTCACCGTCAAGGACGGCAACGGCAAGTCCACCCAGTACACGATCCTCGGCGCCTGGGATGGCGACCCGGACCAGAACATCATCTCGTACAAAACCGCCCTCGGCGTCGCACTGCTTGGCAAGAAGGCCGGCGACACCGTCAAGGTGAAGACCGGCGCCTCCGACGAGAGCTACACCGTCGTCGGCATCGAGCTCTACAAAGCCTGAGCCCGTCTCAGTCTCTTTCAAAGCCGCGCCCCGCAAGGGTCGCGGCTTTTTAATGCCCGATCCGATCGCTAAAGCGCAAAAGGGCTAAAGC
>CAIMAQ010000032.1 GCA_903839035.1 uncultured Opitutia bacterium | reverse complement strand
GTCCGTCAGCGCCCCGTGGACCAACGGCGTCGCCATGCCCTTCGTCTGGAAGAAAGTCCACGGCAAGGGCCGCGTGTTCTACTCCGCCAGCGGCCACGTCTGCTCCGAGTTCACGTCCTACCCCTCGCAGCTGGAGCTCACCCTCCGCGGCATGGTGTGGGCGGCGCGGTGAACGCGCTTCGCGCGGGGTGAGACGTCAGGGGTTATGGGTCATGGGTGGATAGCCGATGACCGGGACAAGCTCAGCGAGGCTGTCCCATCACCCATCACCGATCACCCATAACCTCTGAACCGCCGGGGCGGATCAGAGCACGTCCTTGGGCAGCTGCGGCATCAGCTTCTTGATCTCATCCACCGCGTTGCGGTGGCAGACCAAAACCGCGTCCGCCGTCTCGACGACGACCAGGTCTTTGACGCCCACGAGAGCGATCACCCGGCCGTTGCTCAAGGCGATGTTGTTTGCCGCCCCCGCCTGGGTGACGACCGCGCCGCGCGTGGCATTGCCCGCGCCATCGCGGGGCAGATAGGTCGGCAGCGCCGTCCAGACCCCGACGTCATCCCAGTCAAACTTCGCCAGCAGTGTCTCCACCGACTCTGCCTTTTCGAGAATCGCGTAATCCACCGATACCTTGGGGAGGAGCGTCAGGAAACGAGCCGCCAGATACGCCGTTGGATCACCCGCCGGAAACTCGCGGATGAATTTCGCCAGCTTGGGCGTGTGCAGCTCCGCCTCGGCGAGATACGAACCCACGCTCCAGACAAACATCCCCGCATTCCAAGCGAAGTTACCGCTCGCCACATACCGCACCGCCGTGGCCGGGTCGGGCTTCTCGACAAATTTTTCCACCTTCCGGAATCCGTCCCCACCGGGTACATCCTCACCCAGCTTCAAGTAACCAAAACTCGTCGCGGCGTGCGTGGGTCTGATGGCAAAGGTCAGCAAGGCCGTCGTCTGTGACGCCCGGTTCAGCCCCTGCCGCAGCTGTTTCGCAAAGGTAGCCGTGTCACGGATATATGAGTCGGCCGGCAACAGCGCTAGAACCCCCTTGGGATCCCGCGCGCGCACCAGACCCGTGGCCAGTGACGCCGCCGCGGCGGTGTCACGTTTCGCCGGCTCGGCGATGATGTTCTCCGCCGGCAGGAGTCCATGCAGCGCTTTGCGCGTGCCGTCCAACTGAGCCACGTTGGTCAGCACAAAGACATTCGTCCGCGGCACCACGCCGTCCAGCCGGCGCACGGTTTCCTCGACGAGGGTCCGCTCGGAAAAGAGCTTGAGCAAGTGCTTCGGCGTGCGTTGCCGGCTCATCGGCCAGAAGCGTTCGCCACTGCCTCCGGCCATGATGCAGACGTAGGCGTGGGGGATTTCCTTCATGCAGGATGGTATCGGCTTTTTCCCGTCTCGGGTCAACCACGCCACGGCCGATTGTTCGCGGTGCACTCATCCCGTCCTTGCTACCCACCCGGCAAACCGCATTTGCTGTCAGTCTCTACCTCTCCATGCCCGCCCCTACCTCCCCGGTTCAGCTGCGTTGCAACTATTTCGACAACCCGCTCGGCGTGCATGACGCCCACCCGCGGTTCAGCTGGAAACTCGCCACCGGCGACCGGCGCGGCGCCCGGCAAACCGCCTACCGCATCACGGTCTCCACCACGCGCAGTGGCAAAGCCGATCTCTGGGACAGTGGCCGCGTGCGCTCGGATGCCATGACCCAGGTCACCTACCGCGGCAAGTCCCTCGCCTCGCGCCAGCGCGCGTGGTGGCACGTCGAGATCTGGGACGAAAAAAACCGCCGCAGCGAAAGTGTTCCCGCCTTCTGGGAGGCCGGCCTGCTCGACCGCAAGGAATGGCGCGGCGGTTGGATCGGCGGCGCTCTCGCCGGCGGCCCGGAGGTCGGAGCCCACAGTCCTTATCTCCGCACCATTTTCAACGTTGGCAAAAAAATCGCCGCCGCGCGCCTCTACGCCACGGCCCTCGGCCTGTATGAGTTTCACCTCAACGGCCAGCGCGTCGGCTCGGACGTATTCACCCCCGGCTGGACTGAGTACAAGAAGCGCGTCCAGTACCAGGCCTACGACGTGACCTCGCTGCTCCGCCCGGGCGCCAACGCCGCCGGCGCCATCCTCGGCGACGGCTGGTACTGCGGCCATCTCGGCTGGCGCGAACGCAATTACTACGGCGAGCGCCCGCAGTTGCTCGCGCAGCTGGTGCTGACGTTCACCGACGGGTCCACCCAGACCATCGTCACCGACGGTGCGTGGAAAACGTCCTACGGCGCCATCATCGAAGCCGACCTGATCCACGGCGAGTCCTACGACGCCCGCCGCGAACTCCGCGGCTGGGATGAGCCCGGCTACGACGACAGCACCTGGCTGCCCGTCGTAAAGCTGCCCGACCCCGGCATCGAGATTTCCGCCACCCTCGGACCGTGCGTCCGCGCCACCCAGGAGCTCAAACCCATCGCGCCGCCCAACAAGGTCGCCAGCTGGCCCACTCACAAGTGGGTCTTCGACATGGGCCAGAACATGGTCGGCCGCGTCCGCCTGCATGTCCGCGGCCTGGCCGGCCAGGTCATCCGCCTGCATTTCGCCGAGATGCTCAACAAGGACGGCACGATCTACACCGAGAACCTGCGCGATGCCCGCCAGACCGACCATTACGTCCTCCGCGGCGATCCCGCCGGCGAAACGTGGGAATCGAAGTTCACGTTCCACGGCTTCCGCTACGTCGAACTCCGCGGCACCCCCGTGCCGGAGAGTCTCCTCCCGGATGCCATCACCGGCATCGTGCTGCACAGCGACACCCCCCGCACCGGCACCTTCTCCTGCAGCGATCCGCTCATCAACCAGCTCCAGAGCAACGTCGACTGGGGTCAGCGCGGCAACTTCCTCGAGGTTCCCACCGATTGCCCGCAACGCAACGAGCGCCTCGGCTGGATGGGCGACGCCCAGGTCTTCTGCCGCACCGCCGCGTGGAACCGCAACGTCGCCGGCTTCTTCACCAAGTGGCAGCGCGACATCTCCGACGCCCAGGGCGCGGAAGGCCAGATGCCCTCGGTCGCCCCGCACATTGAGGGCGTGGGCGCCGACGGCGGCCCCGCATGGGCCGACGCCGCGGCGATCTGCCCGTGGACGATGTACCTTTGCTACGCCGACAAGGACCTGCTCGCCCGCCACTTTGATTCCCTCGCCAAGTTCATCGGCTACATGGAAGTGCAGTCGAAGGACCTCATCCGCTCGCATCCCGACACCAACGTCTGGCACGGTTACGGCGACTGGCTCGCCCTCGACGGCAGCGGCAATGTCTTCGGCAACACACCCAAGGACCTCATCGGCACCGCGTTGTTCGCCTACAGCACGTCGCTCGTCGCCAAGATGGCTCGCGTGCTTGGTCGCACCAAGGACGCTGCCCATTACACGCGGCTCGCGGAGCGCATCCGCCAGGCTTACCAAAACCGCTTCCTCACCGCCGACGGCATCGCGGCCGGACTCACGCAGACCAGCTACGTGCTGACGCTCCAGTTCGACCTGGCCCCCGTCGCCCTCCGCCCGAAGCTCCTGCGCGAACTCGTTCGCGACATCGAGGCGCGTGGCCACAAGCTCACCACCGGCTTTGTCGGCGCCTCCTACCTGCCGCACGTGCTCTCGCGCTTCGGCCGCGCCGACATCGCCTACAAGCTCCTCCACCAGAAGGCCTGGCCGTCGTGGCTTTACGCGGTCACGCAGGGCGCCACGACCATCTGGGAACGCTGGGACGGATGGACCAAGGAAAACGGTTTCCAGGACAAAGGCATGAATTCCTTCAACCACTACGCCTACGGCGCGATCGGCTCCTGGCTGTATGCCGTGGTCGCCGGTGTGGACCTCGACCCGGCCACGCCCGGCTACAAGCGCCTCGTCCTGGCCCCGCAGCCCGGCGGCGAACTCACCTCCGCCCGCGGCGTGCTGCAAAGCCCACACGGCCAGATCATGAGCGCGTGGAAAACCTCCGCCGGTCGCTTCGAATGGGAAGTCACCGTCCCCGCCAACACCACCGCGTCCGCGCGCTTCCCGGTTCCCGGCAAGGCGAAGATCACCGAGGGCAAGACCTCGCTGGCCCGCACCCCCGGAGTCACCGCGGTGAAAACCACCGCCAGCGTGGTGACCTGCACCCTCGGCGCCGGCCACTACAAGTTCACCGCCACCTGGAAACCCGCTCCGGTCAAATAAGCCCCTGCGGGCGTCGGCCGCCCGCCGGCCGGCGCCCCGTGGTTGAGGCGAGGCCGAGCGACTCTGGCCTCCTCCCTCCCCGCCCCACGCTTCCATGAAATCCAACCCGCCCCGTCCCATCGTTTTGGCGGCCGTCGCCCATCCCGACGACATCGAGTTCATGATGGCCGGCACGCTGCTGCTCCTGCGTGACGCCGGGGCCGAGTTGCATTGCTGGAACCTCAGCCGCGGTGACGGCGGAACCACGACCCACCCCCGCGACGAAATCATCCGCCTGCGCCGCGAGGAAGCGCAGGAGGCCGCCGCACTCGCCGGCGCGGCCCTGCATCCGCCGCTGTTTGACGACTTCCGCATCTTCTATAACGAGCCCTCGCTCCGGCGCGTGGCCGCCGTGGTGCGGTCGATCCGCCCCACCCTGATCCTCACGCATTCGCCGGAGGATTACATGGAGGACCACCAGAATACCGCGCGGCTGCTCGTGACCGCCGCCTTCTCCCGCGCCGCGCCGAATTTTCCGACCGAGCCCCCGGCGCCGCCGTACGCCGGCCCGGTCGCACTCTACCACGCGCTCCCGCACGGCCTGCGGGACGGGTTGCGCCGGCCCGTGCCGCCGGATTTCTGCGTGAATATCTCCCCGGTGATGGCCCGGAAACGCGCGCTGCTCGCCTGCCACCGCAGCCAGCAGGCCTGGCTCGACACCACGCAGGGCATGGCGTCCCACCTCGACACCATGACCGCGCAGTGCCGTGAGGTCGGCGCAATGTCGGGGCGGTTTGAACTCGCTGAAGGCTGGCGGCGGCATTCCCACCTCGGCTTCGCCCCCGCCGATTACGATCCGCTGTGCGCCCTGCTGCCGGGCCAGACCCACCCGCATCCCTTATGAGCCGCCCCATCAGCAAAGTTGCCCCCGCGTGGTGGGATTACACCACGCTCGACCCCGCGCTTCTCCACGACGCCGCCCGACTTACCGAGCAGGATCTCCGCCAGCTCAGCCGTCCCGGCTTCCAGGTCGTGATGTTCGACACGCTGGAGGAGTTCTATGTCGCGGAGGCGCTCGAATATCTCACCGCCTGGCGGCAGGCCACGCCCGACAATCCCGCCGGCATCTGCGGGCCCATCGGCCCGACGGAACAGCTCCCCCTCGTGGCGCAGATGGTCAACGCCCTCGGGCTCAAGCTCCACCACGCCCATTTCTGGGGCATGGACGAGTGGGTGGAAGACGGCCAGCCCGTGCCGCTCACCCACCCCCTCTCGTTCGCCAAGGCCGATCTGGACCTCTGCTTCCGCCGCATCGCCCGCCCGCTCGCCATGCCGGCGGCGCACCTGCATTTCCCCACCGGCGACCTCGCCGCCTACAGCCGCAGCTTCGATGCCGTGCGCTGTGTCGTGATGCAGGGCGGCCAAGGCGAGGTGAAGCACTGGGCGTTCAACGACCCGCTCCCCCGCACCGGCAAATTCAAATCCGCGCCGCCTTCGCCCGCGGAGTACCGGAAGCTGCGCACGCGCATCGTGGATCTGCACCCCATGACCGTCATCCAGAACGCCCGCACCTCCGGCGGCGGCAACGTTTCACTCGTCCCCACCCAGGCCGCCAGCGTCGGACCAGTGGAGACGTGGAAGGCCGAGAAAGTCTCCATCTGGCACGCCGGCATGCACGACAACCCCTTCGGGATGCGGCTAACGACGCTCATGATCGCCAAAAAACTCGCCGACTCCTCGGTGCCAATGTCGCTTCTCGCCGACCACCCTAACGTGCAGTTCAATTTCTACCGGCCCGCCATTGGCACCTGCGCGGCGGAAATGCACTGAGGCAGGAATCTCCGCCGCCGCCCGCCGGACCGGAAGCGCGCTGAAACCGCGCGTTTCCGCCCTTCCGAGTTTCCGCAGTTTCTGCTTCGCTCAACCTGTGCTCCTCGCGCTCCACAAACCGTATGGCGTCCTGTCGCAATTCACGCCGGAGCCGGGCTCGCGCTGGCGGACGCTGGCGGATTTCGGGCTGCCGCCCGGCGTGTACGCCCTCGGCCGGCTCGACGCTGACTCGGAGGGGCTCCTGCTCCTGAGTGACGAACCCGGCCTCAACTCCCGGCTGCTCGATCCCGCGCACGCCCATCGCCGCGAGTACTGGGCGCAGGTTGAGGGGATTCCCTCCGCCGAGGCCCTGGCCCGGCTCGAGTGCGGTGGGATCGACATTGATGATTACAAAACCCTGCCCTGCCGGGCGCGCCTGCTCGAGCCCGCGCCCCTCATCGCCCCGCGCAATCCGCCCATTCGCGTGCGCCAGAGTGTGCCGGATCGCTGGTTTTCACTTGAGCTGACTGAGGGGAAGAACCGCCAGGTCCGCCGCATGACCGCCGCCGTCGGCCATCCGACCCTGCGGCTCCTCCGCGTTCGGATCGGGCAGTTCGCCCTCGGCGATCTCCTGCCGGGCACCTGGCGCGAATTGACCGCCGTCGAGCGCACGGCGGTGTTCGCCTAGATCCGCGTGATCACGTCTTCCGGCTTGAACCGGACTTTCTTGGTCGTCGCGTACTTGTCGTCCGCCGCGCGGTAGCCCGCAGCACAGCACACGACGGAGGCATAGCCCGTACCCACGAGCCCGAGGATCTCGTCAAATTTCTCCGGCTCAAACCCCTCCATTGGACACGTGTCTACGCCGAGCAAGGCCGCACTGGCGAGCAACTGACCCAGGGCGATGTAAACCTGGTGCGACTGCCAGATGTCGAGCCGCTCCTCCGCCCGGGCCTTGTCGAGGTTACCCGTCACCATCTGGCGGAATTTGTCGAGCGACTCCGGGGTCACGCCGCGCACTTCCGCCATGCGCCCGATGTGGCGGTCCACATGGTCGGGGCCCAGGTTCTTGCGCACCGCCAGCACCACGAAGTGCGAGCAGTCGGTCACCTGGGACTGATCCCAAGCCGCCGGCCGCAATCGCGCTTTCATCGCGGGATCGGTCACCACGATGAACTTCCACGGCTGCAGGCCGACCGACGAGGGCGAGAGCACCAGCGCCTGCTCCAGCGCGTGCCAGTCGGTCGCGGGAATCTTCCGCACCGGGTCGAATTTCTTCGTCGCATAGCGCCAGTGCAGCGCGTGCAGGAGAGTGGCGGTGGAGATGGGATGACTCATAATGGCAGGATTACTAGGCTATGGCGTATTGCTTCGGCGGCGGCACGGCCGCCGCGTGGCCGAGGATCTTGGCGGCATGCGCCGGCCAGTATGGATCGCGCAGCTCCTCGCGGGCCAGCAGCACGAGGTCGGCCTGACCCGACCGGATGATCGCATCGGCCTGCTTGGCCTCGGAAATCATGCCGACCGCGGCGGTGGCAATGCCCGCCTCGCGGCGGATCTTTTCGGCGAATGGCACCTGATAGCCCGGCCCCACGGCAATCTTCGCGTTCGGCACCGCGCCACCCGAACTGCAGTCAATCAGGTCGAGGCCTTCGGCCTTCAACCGGCGGCACAGTTCGACGGACTGCTCAATATCCCAGCCGCCCTCCGCCCAGTCGCTGCAGGACAGGCGGGCGGTGTACGGCAGGTGCTCCGGCCAGACCGCGCGCACCGCGCGGGCCAGCTCCAGCAGGAAACGGATGCGGTTCTCAAAGCTGCCGCCATAGTTGTCGGTGCGCTGGTTGGACAGCGGGGACAGAAATTCATGCGTCAGGTAGCCGTGGGCCCCGTGCAGCTCCAGCCACTCGTAGCCGGCCGCGAGCGAACGTTTTGCCGCCGCCACAAAAGCCGCCTGCACCTGTTTGATCTCCTCCCCGGTGAGCGCGTGCGGGACCTTCGAGAGTTCGCCGCCAAACGCCACGGCGCTCGGCGCCACCGGCGTCCAGCCCCCGGCGCTGTCCGCCAGGAGCGCCCCACCCGCCCACGGCACCGCCACGCCGGCCTTGCGGCCGGCATGCGCGATCTGGATGCCCGGCACGGCACCGTGCTGCTTCATGAAGCGGTTGATGCGCGCCAGCGGCTCGATGTGCTTGTCTGCCCAGATGCCGGCGTCGCCCGGGGTGATGCGCCCCTCGGGCGAGACCGCCGTGGCCTCCGCGATGATCAGGCCGGCGCCACCGGCGGCGCGCGAACCGAGATGCACAAGATGCCAGTCGTTCGCCACGCCGTCCTCCGACGAATACTGGCACATCGGGGAAATCCCGATGCGGTTGCGGAGCGTGACGGACTTGATCGTGAGCGGGTCGAACAGGTGCGGCATGGAAACGCGCATCAAATGCGCAGGGGTGGAATTTAGCAAATCCCGTGCTCAACCCACCAAACCCTGAAATTCCTGATGCCGCTGGATGAAAGTGGCCACATAGGAGCACTGCGGCACCACACGCCGGCCCTCCGCCCGCGCAAACTCCAGCCCGGCCCGCACCAGCTTCTCTGCTATCCCGTGTCCGCGCAGCGCCGTCGGCACATACGTGTGCGTGAACACGATGCGCCCGTCCTCGAGCCCATAATCCGCCACGGCCAGCTGGGTGCCCACCCGCGCCTCAAACCGGCTGGCCGCGGGGTTGTGCAGTACCGTGATCTCGCCTGGTTCCGAAGCACTCATGACGCCTTGGTTTTACCGCCCAACAGCCGCCCGGCAAGCGCGGTTAATTCGTCGCGGCCCTCGATCCGCAGGAGCCACAGCACTCCGCCGTAAAGCACCACCCCGAGGGGGATCAGCGCCCCCAGCGCCAGCCAGTCCCGCGTCCGTCCGCCCATTCCCGCCCCCTGCAGCCAGTGCCAGCCGCCGCCCACCAGCAGGCCCATGACCACCGTTGCGATGACGATCTTTCCCACGGACGGCCACAGCGGGGCGAAGCGCATCTCGGGCAGCTTGCGCGTCAGCGCGCGCTTGAGCAGCACCGTCTGCACGATGATCGCCGCCGTGCTGGCCAGCACCAGGCCCTTGGCCCCCAGCCAGTGCATCAGCGACAGACTGAGCGCGAGGTTCACCACAAAATCCACCATCGCGACCCGCACCGGTGTCGTCGTGTCCTTCACCGAGTAAAACGCGCGCACCGTCAGGTTGACCATGGAGAAAAACGGCATGCCTACCGCAAACAGCGCCAGCAGCGGCGTCATCTCGCGCGTGGCCGCCGCGTCAAACTGCCCGTGCTGGAACAGCACGCGGATGATCGGCTCGCTCAACAGCGCCAGCCCGGCCGCCGCCGGCACATTGACGACCAGGATGAGCCGGATGCCCTTGCGGTAGTCGTCCGCCATCGCGGTGAACTTCTTCTCGACCGCATGCTTCGCGATCAGCGGGTAAACCACGGTCGACACCGCGATCGCAAACACGCCGATCGGCAGCTCCATCAGTCGGTTGGCGTAAAACAGCAGCGTGCCCGCCGAGTCACTGATGGCGTAGGCCAGCACGCCCGCCACGTACACGTTCACCTGGTAGACCGCCGAGCCGAAGAAGCCCGGCGTCATCAGCACCGCGATCTCCCGCACGCGCGGTGACAGCCGGAGATCGAAGCGCGGCCGCCAGCCCTCGCGCATGAGCACCCCCGCGGGCACCGCCATCTGCAAAAATCCGCCCGTCAGCACGCCCGCACACAACCAGTGCATCTCGCCGAGCGGCGTGGACGCGAAATGCATCCCCGCCCCGCCGAGCGAAAGGATCATCGCAAGGTTGAGCCAGATGGGTGACAGCGCCGGCTCGGTGAAGCGCTGGAAGACGTTGAGGGTCGCATTCAGGGCCGCTGCGATGCACACGAACGCCAGGTAGGGGAAGAGGATCACCGTCAGGTCCGCGACGAGGTACCACTTGTCATCCTGCCCCGTGAGCCGCCGCGACTGGCTGAACAGCAGCATCGCCAGCACGACCAGGGCGCCGGTGATGACCGCCAGCCAGCTCACGACCTTGTTCAGCAGCGCAAATGCGCCCGGCCGGCCGGTCCCGTGCAACTCCTCCTGCAGGGTCGGCAGGAAAGCCGCCGTGAGCGAGCCCTCCCCCAGCAGGCGGCGGAACAGGTTGGGCAGCCGGAATGCCGTCAGGAACGCCGAGTTCAGGATGCTCGCGCCGAAAATCGCCGCGCCCAGCTGGTCGCGGACCAGCCCCAGCACCCGCGACACCACCGTCAACAGGGAGACGACGCCGATATGCTTGAGCTTCTTCGACACGCGGGAAGTTTTCGGGCCGGTGGCGCCGGCGGGCAAGTCCTTTACCCGCGGTTCCCGGCCTTTCGGCCGGGCCCGGGCCTCACGGCATCGTCAGCCGCAGGGTCGAGCCTTCCACCGTGACATCCGCGAGCTTGCCCCAGGCCGCGGCAATGTCCGCTGGCACGGGCTGGGTCTCGTAGAATTTCTTCATGATGAAATCCACGGCGCGCGGCAGCCGCTGCACAGGACAGGAGCCGACAAACATGGTCTTCGGCACAAACGCGATGGCGTCGCCCCGCCGGACAAAGTTACCCGTCGTCTGCACCAGCACGGTGGTGTCCAGGGAAACCAGGTCATACTTGATGCGTACCGGCACCGTGATCTGCAGGGCCCTGTCATGAATGCGAAAATTAGGTGCACCGGCGGACAGTGCCGTCGCCGGCGGCGGCGGCTCGGTGCCCGGGGCGGCCGTCACCGGGTTCGCCGCGGTGTTGAGCTCGTCCTCGTTCACCACGACGGAACCGCCCTTGACGAAAAACTTCTGCTTGGCGATCAGCCGGCGGGCATTGGAGTAGTCGCGCGAGCCCTCGATGAAATAAACGGTGCCGGGGACCGGCTCCTTGGGGAGCTCCTTGACCTTCGTCACCGGCCGGAAAATGAAAAATCCCGCCGCGAGCACGACGCCGAGCACGGCGCTCAGCAGCGCGCCGAGGATGACTTCCGTCCAGCTTGGGCCGTAGCGGGCGCGATCAAATCGTTGTCTCATGGGTAGAAATTACGTGGTCGCCGCGGCGGCCTTGGGCGCCGCCTTGGCGGGGGTGGATTTGGGGCTGACGCCCTCGGATTGGCCCGGGGACGGCTTGTTTTTATAGTCCGTGATGTAGAATCCCGTGCCCTTGAAAATCAACCCCGCGCCGCCGCCAATGAGCCGCTTCAAGCCACGCTTTTTGCATTTCGGGCACTGCGACAGCAGCGCATCGCTCATGGACTGGAACGCCTCGAAGGCATGCTGGCATTTCGGGCAAACGTACTCGTAGGTGGGCATGAGAAATCGTCGCTGGTTATGGGCCCGTCCCCGCCGCATGGCGAGTTTGTTCTCTGCTGCGCCGGGGATTGCGCCGGGCCGGGTTTTCACCCACGCAAGTGGCCATGGATTTTCCTTCCGAACTCCGCCGCCAAGCCGCCGTGGTCGAGCGCGGGCTGGACCAGTACCTGCCGCCAGCGGGCACCCGCCCGGCGCGGCTCCACGAGGCCATGCGCTACAGCCTGCAGGCCGGCGGCAAGCGCCTGCGGCCCGTGCTCGTCCTCGCCACGGCCGACCTCTTCGCGGCCCAGCCTGGCGCCGCCCTCCCCGCCGCAGTCGCCATCGAGTGTCTGCATACCTACTCGCTCATCCACGACGACCTGCCGTGCATGGACAACGACGACCTGCGCCGCGGACGGCCCACCGCTCACCGGCAGTTCGACGAAGCCACGGCGCTCCTCGCTGGCGACGCCCTCCTGACCCATGCCTTCGCCTTGCTGGCAGAAAGCTACGCCGCCCAGCCCGCCCTCGCCCACGCCCTCATCCGGGAACTCGCCGCCGCCGCCGGCAGCCGCCGGCTCATCGGCGGACAGATGGAGGACCTGCTGGCCGAGGAAAGGGACGCCACCCCCGACGAGCTCGAGTTCATCCACCTCAACAAGACCGCCGCCATGATCGAAGCCGCGCTGGTGCTGGGCGGTCTGGTGGGCGGAGCGGACGCCGCGGCGATCACCACCCTCCGGCGCGCCGGCCACGAACTGGGGCTGGCGTTCCAGATCATGGATGACGTCCTGGATGCGACCGCCGACAGCGCCACGCTCGGCAAAACGCCCGGGAAGGACGCCAAGGCCGGCAAAACCACCTTCGTCAAACTCCACGGACTCGCCGAATCCCGCCAATTGGCGCAGGCGCATTCCGCTGCCGCCCGCGCGGCCTTCCGCGAGCTGCCCGGTGACACGGCTTTTTTGTTCGCACTGGTGGATTCGATGGCGATCCGGACCAGCTGAAACGGGCTGGATCCCGGGCGCAGTTTGCGAACGGAAACAATCCGCAAACCCCTGTGATCTAAGTAATTTTCCCCACCGGTCCAGGGTTGAAACTCCCGCGGCTCTGGACGACCTTCAAGCTTGTCTACCATGTCCGACCAACGCCCCAAAGAACATCCCATCCGTGAGCTACTGCTGCATGGGGGGCATCCCTTCCCGCCGGACATGGAAGAGATGATTCAGCGCCTGCATCACAAGGCCGGGGCCATCACCGCCGAGATCGCGATGGATGCCTACGACTGGGAGCGCGGCGAGCAACTGGAGCGCGGCCGCAAGAAGCTCCGCGCCCTCTGCGCCCTGCACGGCGTTTGAGGCGGGGCGGAACGCGTTGGGCCTTGGGATGGAGACGCGGCGCCTTATTTGGCCGCGGCGGCGGCATTGACCAGCTCGACGAAGCTCCGCGCCTCGAGCGCGGCGCCGCCAATGAGCCCGCCATCAATGTCCTTCTGCGCGAGCAGCTCCGGCGCGTTGGCCGGTTTCATTGAGCCGCCGTAGAGGATGCGGACGCGCTGCGCGACCGACTCGGTGAAAAGCTTCGTGAGCAGGCCGCGGATGAACCCGTGGACTTCCTGCGCCTGGTCCGACGTCGCCACCTTGCCCGTGCCAATGGCCCAAACGGGCTCGTAGGCGACGAGCAGGCTGGCCGCCTGCTCCTTGCTGACGCCCTCGAGGCCGGCCTCGAGCTGGGTCTGCACGACCTTGAGGGTCGAACCGGCCTCGCGCTCGGCCAGGCTCTCGCCCACGCAGAGGATCGGCCGGAGCTGGTTCTTGAACGCCGACAGCACCTTCAGGTTGATAAAGGCATCCTTCTCGCCGAACAGGCTGCGGCGCTCGCTGTGACCCAGAATGACATGCGTGGCGAACAACGCGCGCAGCATCGGCGCGGAGACCTCGCCCGTGAACGCCCCGCTCGCGTCGGGGTGCATGTTCTGCGCCCCCAGCTTCACGATCGAGCCGTCAAGGGTGCGGCCCACCGCCTCGAGCGCCGTGAAGGGCGGGCAGACGACGATGTCCACATCCGACAGCTTACCGATGAGCGTGACGAGCTCGGCGGCCAGCGCGGCGCCGTCGGCCGGCGTCTTGTTCATCTTCCAGTTACCAGCGATGAGTTTTTTGCGAAACATGATGAGGAAGTAGCGGGTAGTGAGTAGCGGGTAGCGAGTAGAAATTGAAGCCGGAAAGGACTAAAAAGGCGTCACCAGATTGCCGCCCTTCGCTGGGCTGGTGTGACCGTTCCCGATGCTCGCTACCCGCTATTCACTACTGCTCGAGAAACGCCACGCCGGGGAGGATCTTGCCCTCGAGGAACTCGAGGCTGGCGCCGCCGCCGGTGGAGCAGTGGGTGACCTTGTCCGCGATCTTGAATTTTTTCGCGGCCGTGGCGGTGTCGCCGCCGCCCACCACCGTGATCGCCCCGGCCGCCGTCGCCTCGGCGATCGCCGCCGCCATGGCCTTGGTGGCGCCCGCGAACTTCTCGAATTCAAACACGCCCGGGGGACCGTTCCAGATGATGGTCTTGGCGCGGAGGATCGCCGCGCGATAGAGCGCGATGGACTGCGGGCCCGCGTCGAGCCCCTGCCAGCCGGTGGGAATGCCCGTCGCGTCGGATGCCGGCTGGGTGTTGGCGTTGGGGTCGAACTTGTCGGCGCAGACATAATCCACGGGAAAGATGAGCTTCACGCCGCGGACCTTCGCGTCGTCCGCCAGCTGACGCACAATCGTCGCGCCGGCCGGGTCGAACAGGCTGTCGCCGATCGCCATGCCATCGATGATCTTTTTGAAGGTGTAGGCCATGCCGCCGCCGATGATGATCTCGTCCGCCTTCGCGAGGAGGTTCTCGATCAGCGGGATCTTGTCGGCGATCTTCGCGCCGCCGAGGATCGCGAGCAGCGGGCGCTGCGGATGGTCGAGCACGGCGGCAAACGCCTTCAGCTCGGCTTCCATCAGGAAGCCGGCGGCCTTCTGCGGCAAGGTGATGCCCACCATCGAGGAATGGCCGCGGTGCGCCGTGCCAAAGGCGTCGTTGACGTACACCTCGCCCAGCTTCGACAGCCCGGCGCGAAACGCGGCGACCGCGGCGGGATCCGCTTTCACCGATGTGCCATCCTCCTGCTTCACCTTGCCCTCCTCCTCGAGGTGGAAACGCAGGTTCTCCAGCAGCAGCACCTCGCCGGGCTTCAGCGCCGCGGCCGCCTGCTCCGCCACGGGACCGATGCAGTCCGCGGCAAACGCCACGGGCTGGCCGAGGAGTTTGCCCAGCTCCGCGGCGACGGGCTGGAGCGAATACTTCGCGATGACCTTGCCGTCGGGCCGGCCCAGGTGGCTCATCAGCACGACGGACGCGCCCTGCGCCAGCGCAAACTTGACCGTGGGCAACGCCGCGACGATGCGCTGGTTGTTCGTGATGGCGCCGGTGGCCTTGTCTTGCGGGACGTTGAAATCAACCCGCAGCAGAACGCGTTTGCCCGCCAGGGAGAGGTCGCGGATGGATTTGAATTTCGACATAAAAAAAAGGCCGCCGCCGGAAGGCGGCGGCCAGAGTTTAGGTTGACCGTGGATTACAGGCTGCCGGCGATTTTCTGGGTCAGCTCGACCACACGGTTGGAATAGCCCCACTCGTTGTCGTACCAGCTGACGAGCTTGAAGAAGCGGCTGTTAAGCTCGATGGACGAGCCGGCGTCGTAGATCGACGACAGTTTGCAGTGGATGAAGTCGGTCGAGACCACCTCGTCGGTGGTCACCGCGAGGATGTCCTTGAGGTAGGTCTGCGACGCGCGCTCGAGGGCGGCGTTGATTTCCTTCAGCGAGGTTTCCTTCACCGTGCGGACCGTGAGGTCGACGACGGAGACGGTCGGGGTCGGCACGCGGAACGACATGCCGGTGAGCTTGCCCTTCACCTCGGGGCAGACGAGGCCGACGGCCTTGGCCGCGCCGGTCGAAGCCGGGATGATGTTGATCGCGGCGGAACGACCGCCCTTCCAGTCCTTCTTGGACGGGCCGTCCACGGTCTTCTGCGTGGCGGTGTAAGAGTGCACCGTGGTCATGAGGCCTTCCTCGATGCCGAAGCCTTCCTTGAGCAGCACGTGGACGAGCGGCGCGAGGCAGTTCGTGGTGCAGGAGGCGTTGGAAATGATGTGGTGCTTCGTGGTGTCGTACTTCGAGTCATTCACGCCAAGGACCAGCGTGATGTCCTCGCCCTTGGCCGGGGCGGAAATGATCACCTTCTTCGCGCCGGCGGTGAGATGGCCCCGGGCCTTCTCCGCGTCGGTGAAGAGGCCGGTGGACTCGATCACGACCTGCACGCCGAGGGCGGCCCAGGGCAGCTCGGCGGGGGTCTTGGCGCTGACGACCTTGATGTCTCGGCCGTTGACCACGAGGACGTCGTCCTCGGTCTTGTCCGGCGAGGACTTCTTCGAGGCGACCGTGCCGGTGAAACGACCTTGTGAGGAGTCGTATTTCAGCAGGTAGGCCAGGTTGTCGGCCGGCACGATGTCACCCACGGCGACGACATCGAGGGTCGTGCCGAGGAGGCCCTGCTCAACGAGGGCGCGGAAAACGAGGCGGCCGATGCGGCCGAAACCATTGATTGCAACTTTGACTGCCATGGGAGGAAGCGGTGTTAACGGTTAATCGAGGGCGTGAGAGTCAAACTAAGTGCAGCGTGCCATTTCTTGGCAAGGGGCTTTTGCATTTATGCTACGACTCGTTCACCCACAGCGCACAGCTGAGCGAAGACAAGAGAAGGTCGGCCTGGACGGGCAAGGTCGCGCCGTGTGCGGCGGAAGGCAAGAAACGCTCATGGTCGGCCAACTGGCGCCATTTCGCCGCGCCAATATCCGCCGGCAGCGGCACCACGACGTCGTTCAGCGTCGGGTTGATCGCAAAAAGCAGGCGCCGCGGCCCCTGGGAGCGGTCGGCGTTGTAGAGCGCGGCGAGCGGCGCGGGCGTGTTGGGCGCGGTGAAGAACTGGAAGAAGCCCTCGCCGGGCCGCGAGTAGTGCCGCAGCAGCCGGCCCAGGTCGCTGCGCCGGAACGCAATCCAGTCCGCAAAATACGCGTGTGTGCCGAGGTAGCGGTACAGGCGGCGGTAATCGAGGGCGTTGAGGTCGCCGCGCTGGTAGGTGTTGTTCACCCCGTGCTTGGACCGCAGGAAATCCTGTCCCGCCGCCAGCATGGGGATGCCAATCGACATGAACAGCAGCGCCGCCATCAGGTGGGTGCGGCGGCGGTCGTTCACGGTCGGGGAAAACCCGTCGAAATTCGGGTTCTCCGTGATCACGTCCAGCCACGCCCGGTCGTCGTGCGACTCGGTGTAATTCACGGTCTGCGCCGGCCACTTCGCGAAAAACCACGGCGAGCCCTTCAGGTAATACTCCATCCGCTCGGCCGGCGCGTTCGCCCCGACATACTCCTTTACCAGGTCGCGGTAGCCGTCGTTCCACGACGCCCAGCCCGTGTCGCGCAGCGCGCCGGCGATGTGACCGCGGAAACTCCACGGCTCGGCAATGAGGATGACGTTGGGTTTCGCGCGCTTCAACGCCACCTCGACATCGCGCAGCACCGCCACGCCGAGCAGCTCGGCAAGATCGAAGCGGAAGCCATCCACGCCGTACGCCTCGAGCAGGTGGAGGCAGCTGTCGATGATGAGCCGCTTCGCCATCGCGGAGCGGGCGCGCAGGTCGTTGCCGCAGCCGCTCCAGTTCGCGAGCTGCCCGGCGGCGTCCTGCTCAAAGTAGTAGAGCCGGTCCACAAACAGCAGGTGCGCCGGCTCGCCGACGTGGTTGAACACGACGTCGAGCACCACCGCCATGCCGCGCGCATGAAACGCCTTCACCAGCGCCTGCAACTCGCGCACCCCCGAGGCCGCTTCCGGCGCGAGCGCGTAGCTGCCCTCCGGGGCGAAGAAATTGTTCGTCATGTAGCCCCAGTGATACTCCTCCGTCGTGCCGTTATCGAATTCCTGCACCGGCTGGAGCTCGACGCAGTTCACCCCGAGGTGGTGCAGATAAAACTCCGGGCTCTCGACCCACTTGCGCAGGCCCGTGAAGCCGCGCCTTTCCTCCGCCGTCAGTTTGACCGGCGCATTGACCGTGAGATCGCGCACATGGGCCTCGGCCATGACCAGATCCTGCCAGGCGGGCGTGGGAAAACTCCGGTCGCCCTCCCCCACCCACGAGCGATCCAGCACGATGCCCGGGCCCTCGCGGCCGGTCGCCGCCAACGCATAGGGATCGAGCACCCGCACCGTCGGATCGAACCGCCCCGAGCCTTCCCTCACGCCCTCCACCACGTACCAGTAAAACCAGCCGTGCAGGTTCTGGTTCAGCGTCGTCTCCCACACGCCGGCCGCACCCTCCGCATCGGAGCGGCGCGCGAGCGGGAAACCCTGCATCTTTTCCGCCACCGGCTGCTGGCCAAGCACCAGCGTGACCGCCCGGGCGCGCGGCGCAAAGAGCCGGAACACCGTCGCCGGGCCGCGGACCATCGCCCCCAGCGGCAGGTCGGTCTTCAGCTCGTAGAAAAAATTTCCCGGCACCAGCGGCACCGCCGGTGCCGTGCCCGGCGCCGCGTCGGCCCACGTCACGGTCCGCGGCTCCGCGAGGTCGAGCGGTGCGCCCAACGTGAACTGCCACAGGTGCCAGCCCGTGCGGTGCGGATCGAGGAAGCGGTTGAAGTTGCCCTTGTCGTCCCGCGCCACATTGGGCGCATCGTCGGGCGGCACGAGCCACTGGTGCTCGCCGGTCACGAACTTGAAGCGCTGCCCCGCGACGCCCAAGAACCGTGCCGCCTCGCCCGTCCACAACAGCACTTGCTCGCCGTTGAGGTCCGCGGGGTGCAGCCGCCACTCCTCCACTCCAATCGCCGCTTCCCAGCCGTTGAAATCACCCGCCAGGTAGACGGGGTCGCGCGTCGCATCCACGTTGCAGCCGTGCTCCAGCGGGAACACGAACGAGATCTCGCCCTTCGGATTGAGGAAATAGCCGTACGTCCGTCCCGCCACGAGCCCCGGCGCGGGCGCCAGGGCCCCGGGTGCCGGGCATTGCTTCCCGAGGGTGAAACGCGGCAGCGAGCGGTCGGTCCAGTCGCGGTCCAGTTCCACCACCCCGGTCGAAAGGGATTCGAGCCAGGCGCGGACGATGTGCGGCGTGGAATCAGGCATCAGGAAGTGTCAGCATCCTCCGCGCCAGCGGGCGGACAAGCTGGAAGTGGCCTCTAGGGTGGGCGGGCACAGGGACGTGCCCGCCCACCTCGCATGCCCATCCCAACCGGTAGATTCCAGCGGTTGATCCGGGCAGCCACCTGCTTGTAACCTGGCAAACCCATTTTGGTCGCGACTCATGCGCAGATTGCGGCAATAAAACCAGTCGGGCCCTATTTTCCCATGCACCGTTCCCCTCCCACTTCCCTGACCGTGCGTCTTGTCTGCCGGCTGGGCGTTGTTCTGCTCGCCGGCTTCTTCGGTGCTCCGGGTCTCATCGCCGCCACACCGGACGGCGAACTCAAGCTGGTGGTCATCCTGACGCGCCATGGCGTGCGCTCGCCGCTGCAGACGAACCAGATTCTGGGCAAGTTCGCCGCCGAGCCCTGGCCGGAATGGACCGTGAAACCCGGACTCCTCACCCCGCACGGCCACCAGCAAATGGTCCGGATGGGCGAATACTACCGGGCGCGCTACGTCGCCGCCGGCCTGCTGACCGGTGACCCCGTCAAGGATGCCCCGGCGTTTTTTTTCCGAGCCAACAACGAGCCGCGCACGATGGAGTCCGCAGTTGCCCTCGCCGCTGGCCTGTTGCCCGGCACCCCCGAGCCGAACCTGCACGCGCTGCCGAAGGGGCGGATCGATCCTTTGTACCAGCCCGTCAAGGCCGGGACCTCCAAGCCCGACCGCGACCTCGCCGTGGCCGCGGTGCTGGGCCGCATCGGCAACGACCCGGCCAACCTGACGCTGGCCTATCGCGCGGAGTTTGACGCCCTCCAGCGCATCCTTGGGCCGGTCAGCGGCCAACCCGGCAAGACGCCGGTGATCGAGCTGCCCGGCGCGGTGGTGCACGGCGAATTTGACCACACCGTGGGGGTGTCGGGCCCCGTGCGCATCGCGATGCAGATCACCGATGCGCTCCTGCTGGAATACACCGAGGGCATGCCGATGAAGGATGTCGGCTGGGGCCGGCTCGACACCGCGACCCTCACCCAGCTGCTCAAGCTGCACTCGCTCTACTTCGATTTGACGCAGTCCACGCTGTATGCGGCCCAGGCGCAGGCCTCCAACCTCGCCGACCATGTCCTCCAGACCCTGCAGCGCACGGTCCGGGGCGGTTCGGGGGAAGGTGCTTTTGGTGAGCCGGGGCAAAAATTTGTCCTGATCAGCGGCCACGACACCAACATCATCAACTTCGCCAGCCTGCTCGGCGCCCACTGGTATCTGCCCGGCACCCAGCAGGACCCCTTGCTCCCCGGCGGCGCCCTGGTGCTCGAACTCCGGCAACACTCCCCGGGCGGCTATTTTGTCCGCGTATTGTACGTAAGCCAGACCCTCGACCAAATCCGCAATCTCCTCCCACTGTCGCTCGAGCATCCGCCGGCCATCGCGCCTATCTTCATCCCCGGCTGCAGCGAAGACACCCCCGGGTTCGACCTCCCGTTCACCAAGTTCGAGGCCCTCCTCCACCGTACGATCGACCTGCAGTTCGTCACGCCCGGCGTGCCTTAACGCCGGTCGCCGACCGCCGCATCCCGCCCAACCTCTGGGGCGACTGTAACCCAATAGGTTAGATTGGATCGAGTCGTGGCCGCCGCCTGGCGGGCGCTGCAGAGGGAGGTGCGGACCAGCGCGTGGCCCGCACCATGCCTCAAACCGCGGGGGGCCGACCTCGCGCGTTCGTTTGACAAACCCCGGCGCCCTCGCGTCGTTTCGTGTCGTGCCCGCTCCTGAAAAAGTCCTCGTCGCGATGTCCGGCGGCGTGGACAGCTCCGTCGCCGCGCTCCTGCTCCAGCAGTCGGGCGTGCCGGTCGTGGGCGCGTACATGAAGAACTGGATCAACGAGGACAACGTCCTCGGCGACTGCCCGTGGCAGCAGGACATCGTGGACGCCCGCGCGGTCTGCGACCGGCTCGGGATCGAGTTTCGCGTCGTCAACCTCATGGCGGATTACCGCCGGCTCGTCGTGGACTACCTGCTCGACGGCTACCAGCGCGGCCTGACGCCCAATCCCGACGTGATGTGCAACAGCCGCGTGAAGTTCGGTGTGTTCCGCGCCTACGCCGAGGCCGAGGGCTTCTCCGCGCTGGCGACCGGACACTACGCCAGGCGGGTCGCGGTGAATTCCACAGACGTGGGTCGGGCCTTACGCCCGATATCCGAAATTCATATCGGGGATAAACCCCGACCCACAGCAAACTCCGATTCTGCTGCTTCCGGTCGTTTTCACTTATTAAGTGAAAACGACAAAGGCGCGAAAGGTACGCCCAGCCTGTCCGCCGTAGCCTTGGCGAAGTCGGACGGTCGCGCCTTACCCCCATTCTCATTGCTCGAGGGCTTGGACAAAAACAAGGACCAGTCCTACTTCCTCGCGCTCCTCAGCCAGGCCCAGCTGCGCTTCGCCCGTTTTCCCATCGGCCACCTCGAAAAACCCGAGCTGCGCGCGCTCGCCCGCGCCGCCGGCCTCACCACCGCGGGCAAAAAGGACAGCCAGGGCATTTGCTTCATCGGCGAGGTGAAGATGGCG
Source organism: uncultured Opitutia bacterium (assembly GCA_903839035.1). Taxonomy (GTDB): domain Bacteria; phylum Verrucomicrobiota; class Verrucomicrobiia; order Opitutales; family Opitutaceae; genus Opi-474. The sequence goes on along the minus strand of CAIMAQ010000032.1, from coordinate 2,302 downwards.
GATTTCCTCCAGGCCTACGTCCCCGACGCGCCGGGACCAATCGTCCACGCCAGTGATGGGCGCGAACTCGGCCAGCACCGCGGCCTGCATTTCTATACGATTGGCCAGCGCCGGGGCATTCGCGTGCCGTCCAACACGGACAACGAGGCGTACGTCGTCGTCGGCAAGCGCGCCTCCGATCGCGCGCTGCTTGTCGCCTTCGACCACGCCGACGCCCCCGGCCTGTTTCAAACCGAAGTCCGCGTCCATAGCTTGAGCTGGACCGGGGAAGTCCTCACCACGCCGCAGACCCTCGAGGGCCGCGTCCGTTACCGTGACCCGCGCGTCACAGTGGAGTTCATCCCCACGGAAGCCGGCAGCGCCCTGATCAAGTTCACCGAGCCCCAACGCGGCCTCGCCTCCGGCCAGATCCTCGCGCTCTACACCGGCGAAAAACTCCTCGGCGGCGGGGTCTACCAGTAAACAGAACCCACGCGGCGGTGGCGCGGTTCCGAGGTGGTCGCCGATTTCCATATCGGCGACTCCTATCCGCCTACCCCACGGCCTGCTCGCGACCAAAGCGTCGGTATTTAAACCGACGCCCACCCCAAAACAGACGCGTCACACTTCCTCCCGCAAAACGCGTGACGCCGCCCACTCCCGCGGCACACTGGCCGGCACCATGACGCAGGCGCCGCTGGCCAGCATCAACAAGCTCGCGGAGCGCGAGGCCCTCTATCCCGACCTCGGGCGGGCGCTGCGCACCACGGTGGCGTTCATGGTGCCGCTCATCCTGGGCTACTACGGCCTGTTGAAGGGGCCCGTGGTGTTCGCCGCCATCGCGGCCCAGAACGTCGCGCTGATTGATATCCGCGGTGACTACGGCGTCCGCGTCGGGCTGCTGCTGGGCAAGGCACTCATTCTCACCGCCGCCACCTGGCTCGGCTGCCTGGTCGGCGGGAGCCTCGCCGCCGCCGTGCTCGCGACGGCGCTGATCGCCGTCGGCATGGGACTGTGGCGCCACCTGAGTGCGGACTACGGCCCGTCGGTCGCGGCGGCCTCCGCCCTGCTCTTCCTCATCGCCCTCGCCTCACCCGAGATTCCCTCGTCCCACGTCGCCCTCTACGCATTTGGCGGCGCGCTCTGGGGCGTCGTAGTGCAGTCCTCGTTCTGGCCGTTCCGGCCCCAGCACCCGCTGCGGCAATCGCTGGCGGAGAGCTGGCTGGCCGTCGGCGAGCTGTTCGCGGCGCTGGCGCTGGAGGACGAGCGCGACGAGACCACCCGTCAGCATGACATCGCCCAAAAGGAGGCGGTGTTGCGCAGCGCTCTCGACCACACCAGCGCCCTGCTCGTCCCTGCGGGCGCGACCCCGCCCAGCCGGCTGCACCAGCGGCTCGATGCCCTCAATCTCACCGCCGCGCGGTTGGCCACGCGCGTCGGCGTCTTCAACACCGCCTTCGAGGCGCTGCGGTCGGGCCCGGCGTTCGCGCAGCTCGCCCCCGCCGTGCAGCCGGTGTTCACCTCGCTCACCAATACCGCCCGCACCGTCGCGCTCGCCGTCGTGTCCCGCCAGCCCGCCCACCTCGCCACCGCGGAGGTCCGCCTGAGCCGGCTGACCAACCTCATCGCCGTGCTGCAGGCGCGCATCACCTCCCACGCCGGCACTTCACCGCGCTGCACCGAGTTGGTCCAGCTGCTGCGCCAGGTCGCCGCGCAGGTGGCCGCGCTGCTCCCGCAACTGACTGCCACGAGCGAGCGGGCGGCAGAAAGCGGCGCGTTTTCCCTCGAGTTGTTCGACCTCGACGCGTGGACGCTGCGGCCATTCGCCGCGACGCTGAACCAAAGCCGCCGCATCGACCCGGCACTCGTGCGGTTCACTGCGAGGCTGGCAGTGCTGATGGTGGTCGGCGTCGGCATCTTCGAATACTGGCACCTTCCTCGCGGTTACTGGCTGCCGCTCACGATCGTCGTTGTGCTGCAACCCGACTACGGCGCCACACGCCAGCGCGCGGCGCAACGCCTCATCGGCACGCTCATCGGCGGCGTGCTCGCGAGCCTGCTGCTGTGGTTGAGCCTGCCCACGCTCGTGCTCCTGGCGGCTACAGCCGCCACAATCTTCGGATTCGCGTACGTCCTGCGGCGAAACTACGCCCTCGCGGTGTTTTTCATCACGCTGATGATCGTGCTGCTGACGGAAGCCTTGAGCGCGGTGACCATCGAGTTCACGATCTCCCGTCTTATTGCGACGGCCGCCGGCGGCGGACTGGCCATGCTGGCCGCGCTGCTGTTCTGGCCGGTGTGGGAACGCCAGCGCTTCCCCGCC
>CAIMAQ010000031.1 GCA_903839035.1 uncultured Opitutia bacterium | reverse complement strand
GTTGAAGCCCAGCGCCTCGCGCGGGAACGCCTATTTCTCGTTGCGCCATTGGTCCAACAGGGAACGCATTTCCAAATTATCCGGAGCCAGGCGAGCGGCTGCCTCCAAGTGCGCCAAACCCTCGTGCTTTCGCCCCGTCTTGGCGTGAAGGTATTGCGCTATCGCGTAATGCACTTCCGCCAGTTTGGGATCCAGGCGGACCGCAGTTTCCAGATGGGCCAAACCTTCCGCTTCCCGGCCGGCCTCGACCAGCAGCACTGAACCCAGCCGGCCATGCGCCCCGGCGTCGTCGGGCTTGAGCTCCACGGCGCGGGTCAGGTGTTGGGCCGCATCTGCGCTGCGCCCGGGAAGCTGCGACAATGCCGTGCCCAAATTGAACTGGGCATCGGCCGATTGCGGGCTGATCCTCGCCGCGGCTTCAAAGTGCCTGAGTGCGTCAGACGACCTTCCGGGCATGTCCGCCAAGGCCAGGGCAAGGTTGGTTTGGGCATCGGGGAAGTCCGGCGCGGTCCGAGTCACGGTTTCCAGCAGCCCCACGGCTTCGTCGTTTTTCCCTTGGTTGAGCAGGTTCATGGCGAGGTTGTAACGCGCTCGCCAATTGGCTGGCTGCAAGACGACGGCGCGCCGGTAGGCCGCCAGGGCCTGCTCGAGGTGGCCGGGGATTTTCTCCAACGCCGCGCCCAAACTGTTACTCGCCTCGGAAGAATTCGAAGCCAGCACTTCGGCCCGGGACAAATAGATCATGGCCTCGTCCAAGCGGCCGGGCTGGCCGGCGAGCACCGTGCCCAGGTCCAAGGCCGCCCCGAACAGGTCCGGATCCAAAATCAGCGCCTCGCGCAGCATCGCCTCCCCCTCTTTTTCACTTCCAGGCAACCGGGTCAGCAAATTGCCGAGCGCGCTCAGCGTGTCCGTGGAGTCCGGTTCCAGGCGCAGGGCCGTCCGCAGTTCCAACATCGCTTCCTGCTCGTGCCCTGGCTGTTTGCCCAGCAGCGTGCCCAGGTTGCGATGCCCGAGGGCCGACTGGGAATTCAGCACCAAACCTTTTCGGAACAGGTTGACGGCTTCGCCGGCCCGGGTCGGGGAATCAGCCAGCAAGCTCCCGAGATTGATGAGGGCCACCGCTTGGTCAGCCGGCTGCGCCCTGCGCAGCGCTTCTTCCATGACCGCCGCCGCTTCCCCCCGGGTGTCGGGATCCTCGGCCATGGCCACGGCGAGATTGTTGAGCGACCGCATCTGACCCGGCCATTTCCGCACCGTGTCTTCCCAAATCGCCCGGGAACTCCGGTAGTCGTGGTTCCGCGCGCGGGTCAGGCCGACAAACGCCAGTGCGACGGCCACACCCACCGGCCAGAAAATCCTCGGCCAGTGGCAAAACAAGCCCACGACCAGCGTGACCACAATCCCCGCCAAGGGCAGATACATCCGATGTTCGGCGATCGTTTGGGTCAGGAGGGGGATGAAACTGGAACTGGGCGCCAAAATGCAAAAAAACCAACTGCCGACAAATCCCCACACGGGCCGGCGAACCAAACCATAAACCGTCAGTCCGACCAACCCGAGGACGACCAGCCCGCAAAACGCCACGATCAGAAAACTCTGAGTCAGATAACGACCATAATCCACGATCAGTGGCGAGGGCCACACGGCGAGTTTCAGATATCTGCAAATCGCTTCCGCCTGGGTGCCCAGATAGGCCCATGTGGTCACGGACGAGCCAAAGCCGCTGGTGCCGCCGCGGTTTCCCCCCATTGAAATCACCAACAACGCGAGCATGGCCCAAGTCGCACCGAGGGTAACGTACAGTCCGCGCCTTTGCCTCCAAGCCGCCGCAAAACTCCCGGCCGCAAAAGTCCGGTCATACAACCAGACGATCAAAGGCGCCGACACCATCACCTCCTTGGTGGCCATGCCGGCAAGGCAGGCCAG
>CAIMAQ010000030.1 GCA_903839035.1 uncultured Opitutia bacterium | reverse complement strand
GGGGTCCGAAGACCCCGCCTTGAGTATAAAAATTAGCGTTCATTTGCGGCCATTCGCGGTTAACCATCCGGGCATGAACCGCCGTGAATTCCTCGTCCGTTCGTCGCTGCTCGCTTCCGCGGGCCTGCTCGCCCGCCCCTCCTTGTTCGCCGCCACCCCTGCCGCTTCGCCGACTGTGCCCGTGAAAACGCCGGCGGGTCCCATGGCCAAGTGGACGCCCGAGTTCCGCCCGTTGCGGCGCAATGTCGGGCTGTTCATCGGCCGCGGCGGCACCATCGGCTGGCTGTCGAATGCGGCGGCGCTGGTGGTGGTGGACACGCAGTTTCTGGACTCGGCGGCGGTCTGCCTCGCGGGCCTGCCCGGGCGCGGGGACCGGATGATTGATGTCGTGCTGGACACGCATCACCACGCCGATCACACCGGCGGCAACGGCGTCTTCAAGCCCGCGGCGCGCACAATCGTGGCGCAGGCAAATGTGCCCGAGCTCATGCGGGCCACGGTCAAGGCGGGCGCGGAAGACAAGCAGACCTATCCGGATGCGACGTTCCCGGACGCCTGGCGGAAGGAGCTGGGGGACGAGACCGTGACCGCGAAGTATTTCGGCCCGGCGCACACGCGCGGCGACGTGATCGTGCATTTCGAAAAGGCCAACGTCGTGCACCTCGGCGACTTGATGTTCAACCGCATCTACCCGGTGATTGACCGGCCGGGCGGGGCGAGCATCCGCCATTGGATTACGGTGCTCGAGACGGCGGTGAAGACCTATCCGGCCGACGCGATCTACATCTGCGGCCACGGCCACCCGAAGTTTGGCGTCACCGGCGGCCATGCCGATCTGTTGGCGCAGCGGGATTATTTCAGCGCGCTGCTCACACATGTGCAGCAGGGCATGGCGGCGGGTAAGGCGAAGACGGAGATCGTGGCGCTGGAGAACTTCCCCGGCTTTTCCGACCTGCACGCCCCGCTCCCGAACCGGCTGCAGGGCAACCTCAGCGTGGCGTATGACGAGCTGACGGAGAAGCAGGGCTGAACCCGCATGTCCGCCTCCGCCACGGTCCGAACCTGGGACCAGTTCCAGCAGCGCTGGAACGGAGTGCATAATTTCCTGCTGGCGGACGCGTGCGTGCCGTTCGCGTATGCGCTGCCGCCGCTGGACCGGGTGGTGTCCGAGCTGCGGGACGACCCGCTGACGCGCATCACACCCGGCACGCGCGGCGATCGGCTCCAGCTGGGTAACATCGCGGAGGACTTTCGCCGCCGGCCGATCAGGCCGGCGCTGCAAACCCCGTTCGCGCTCGCGCACTTTGAACTGGCGCGGTTCGACGCGCCGGGAAAGTTCCTGCACGGCTTCGAGCAAAGCGTGATGGTCCCGTGGCGGGCGGCACTCGCGGCGAACGGCTTCACCTACGAACGGTGCTCCCCGATCATCTTCATCAGCGGCCGGCAGTGTGCGACGAACTACCACATGGATTTCTCGCACGTGCTGGCCTGGCAGATCTACGGGCGGAAGCGTTTTTGCGGGCTGAAGGAGCCCGACCGCTGGGCGCCGCGGGAGACGCGCGTGAACTACCAGGCCGGGAAGCTGGCCCGGCCGGCGGAGCTGACCGAGGCCGACGCACTCTGTCATGACATGCGGCCCGGCGACGTGCTGTGGAACGAATTGCTTACGCCCCACTGGGTGGAGGCCGGCGAGGAGATCGCGTTGAGTGTGAACATCTCGCACGGCGGGCTGCGTCACCACGGGCAGCTCTCGCGGAACGAGCAGGAGTTGGTGGAGCACCGGCGGTTGACCGCAGCGAGCAATTGAGCGGTCTGACTGGCTCCGCGCGCTTACTTCGCCGTGCGCAGCTTGTAGTGCTCGCCGCCGGCGGCCCAGAATTGAGGGGGCTGGGTGAGATGGACCATCCGGGCGGGGCTGGCGGTTTCCAGCATCGTCTTGCCGTAGGGCGTGGGCGCGTGCGGCTTGAGGTGGTACGAGAGGTAGGAGATCAGGTCGTCGACTTCCTTGGGGTCCTTGGCGCGGCGGCCGAGGTTCATCGTGAACATGCGACGCGAGGTGCTGCCGCCGAAGGACGCATGGAGGACGCGGTGGTTGAAGAGGAGGACATCGCCAGGCTCGTTCTCGAGCGGGAAGTGGGGGATGTCGCGGCCGTGGACGCCGAAGTTGCCCTCTGACTCTGCGGTGATGGTGCCGTCGAAAATCTTGATGTTGGCGTCGTGGTGCGAGCCGGGGATGACGCGCAGGCAGCCGGTGTCCTTGGTCACGCGGTCGAGGTAGAGCGCAACTTTGATATAGCTGCTGCTCTGGTAGAGGCTGTCGCGGTGCCAGCCGGTGTCACCGGTGTAATAGTTGCCGTCGCTGCCGACATAGTTGAAGTCGGGCCCGATCAGGTTGCCGGCGGCCTCGAGGAGGCCGGGATGATCGAGCAGGGTGCAGAGGGCGGGACGTTGGTCGATGAAGGGGACGAAGAACCGGCGCTTGGAGCCGTCGGGATTGGGTCCGACCTGGGGAAACACGGCCTCGAACTCGGAGATGATGCCGGCGATCTCGTTTTTGAGGAGCCCGGGGAGTTTGAGGAAACCGTAGGTTTCAAAGAAGGCGCGCTGCTGGGCGAGGGAGGCGGTGGGCATGGAGGAAATAAGGGTGATATGCCCCGGGAAGGTGGGAGGCACTGCAATCGAGGAATTTTTGCCCACGGAGCACACGGAAAACAAGGAACAGAAATCCCCTATTCGGAGGTCATTTCCGTGTTTTCCGTGTGTTCCGTGGGCACTCCCTGACCGTTCATCCAAAATGCCGTTGCCGGCGCGGGGACGCTCCGGTGTGGTGGCCGGATGAACCGCTTCCTCCCCCGTGCCGCCCTGGCGGCACTGTTTGCCCTGCTCGCCGGCGCCGCGCGCGCCGCCACGTACACCCCCGAACAGATCGCGGCCGAGTCCGCCAAGGCCAATGCGTTCTTTGAGCGCGTCTTCAACGAGTCCGTGGCGCGCAGCCCGGAAATGGAGTCACAGCTCGGCATCAAGAAGGACCAGGACAAGTGGGACGACGATTCCGACGCGCACCAGACCGAGGATCTCGCGCTGACGGTGGAGCACCTCGCGGAGCTCAAGAAGACGATCAATTTCGAGGCGCTGAACCACCAGACGCAGCTGAGCTACCGGCTCTATGTCAGCCGCGCCGAGCGCGGCATCGAGGGTTTCAAATGGCGGCTCTACAACTACCCGGTGAACCAGATGTTCGGGGAACACTCCGGGACGCCGGCGTTCCTGATCAACATCCACCGCATCGGCGACGTGAAGGACGCCGAGGCGTACATCGCGCGGCTCAACGGCATCAAGGCGAAGTTTGACGAGCTCGTCATCGGCCTCGAGGAGCGCCGGGCGAAGGGCATCATCCCGCCGAAGTTCGTGTTCCCGCTCGTGATCGATTCGTCGAGAGGCATCATCACCGGCGAGCCGTTCGACACGTCCGGCCAGCCCAGCACGCTGCTGGAGGATTTCTCCAAGAAGGTCGCGAAGCTGCCCGACGCCGATCAGGCGACGAAGGACCGCCTGGTGGCCGGGGCGAAGCTCGCCCTCACCGGCTCGGTCAAGCCCGCCTATGACGAGCTCATCGCCGAGCTGGTGGCGCTGGAGAAGGTCGCGACGACGGACGACGGCGTGTGGAAGTTCCAGAATGGCGCCGACTACTACAACTATGCGCTGCGCCGCACGACGACGACCGACCTGACGGCGGAGCAGATCCATGCGATCGGCTTGAAGGAAGTCGCGCGCATCCACGCCGAGATGGACCAGGTGAAGGCGCAGGTCGGCTTCAAGGGCGACCTGCCGGCGTTCTTCAGGTTCATGCGCGAGGACAAGCAGTTCTATTTCCCGAACACGCCGGAAGGAAAGGCGGCCTACCTCGAGGGCGCGATCAAGATTATCGACACGATGCGCGGGCGGCTCGACGAGCTGTTCATCACCAAGCCGAAGGCGATGATCATCGTGAAGGCGGTCGAGCCGTTCCGCGAACGCGAGAGCGGCGGGGCGTTTTATGAGCGCCCGGCGCCGGACGGGTCGCGTCCCGGCACGTATTACGTGAACCTCTACCAGATGGACTCGGTGCCGAAGTACGAGATGGAGGCGCTGGCCTACCACGAGGGCATCCCGGGCCACCACATGCAGATCGCGATGGCGCAGGAGCTGACGGGCATCCCGAAGTTCCGGAAGTTTGGCGGCTACACCGCGTACATCGAGGGCTGGGGCCTGTACTGCGAGCGCATCCCGAAGGAGATGGGTTTTTACGCGGACCCGTATTCCAACTTCGGCCGGCTCTCGATGGAGCTCTGGCGCGCGGCGCGGCTCGTGGTGGACACGGGCATCCACGCGAAGCGTTGGACGCGGCAGCAGACCATGGACTGGCTCCGCACGAACACGCCGAACAGCGAGCGCGACATTCTGACCGAGACTAACCGCTACATCGTCATGGCCGGCCAGGCTACCGCCTACAAAATCGGCATGATGAAGATCCTGGAGCTGCGGGAGCTGGCGACGAAGGAGCTCGGCGGCACGAAGGCGCAGGGCGGCAAGTTCGACGTGCGCGAGTTCCACGACGTGGTGCTAAAGGACGGCGCGGTGCCGCTCGACATCCTCGAGGAAAACGTGCGCGCCTGGATCGAGGCGAAGAAGAAGGCGTAATCGGAGCCGGGTATTTTGATTGGAGTAGGGCGGGTCTCTGACCCGCCCTTTCCGTTGGTGGGCGGCGGTGTCCCTGCCGACGCGATTGCTGATGGGGCCATCGGCGACCACCCCGGGCGGATTGGAGACCTCGCCCGACCTTAAACCTTCTTCCCAATCGGCCGCGGTGGCGGGTTTTCGGAGTACTCGTTGCCCTGACCGCCCCACTTGTCGCAGCCGCCCTGGCCGCTCGGGCGGACGCTGGGCGTCTGGATGCTGGTGTAGCCGCGATAGGCGTAAGGGTCCTTGCCGGCGACGATGATGATGTCGCGGTAATCATAGTGCGCGTTGTGCTCGCCCTCGGGGGTCTTGCCCCACGGCAGGTACGATTCGCAGCTCATGAAATGGTTCACCAGCGAGCGCCGGTAGGTGCCCTGCGGCGCGCGGTTGGGCAGCGAGCGGTGGAGCAGGTAGCCGTTGAAGAACACGACGGAGCCGGCCTCAACCTCGACCGGGATGGACTGTTCGTCGGTGTACGGGAAATCCACGGACTCCTGCGCGCAGTCGAAGCGGCGGTCGGCGTGCCAGCGTTGTTCCCAAAGGATGCCGTGCCGGTGCGAGCCGGGCACGACCCAGAGGCAGCCGTTTTCCTGGGTGGCGCGGTCGAGGGCGATCCACGAGCCGGTGAGCGAGCGGTCGCGCGTCGGGATGTAGTCCTCGTCCTGGTGCCAGGCCTGGCCGGGTTTGCCGGAGGACTTGATGAATAGCATGGACTGCATGCACTTCACGTTCGGGCCGATGATCGTGGTGAGGGTCTTCACCGTGGGCGCGCTGTGGACGGTGTTCAGCATTACCGCGGAGCACTTGTGCGGGAAATGGATGCAGAGGAACCGGTGCAGGACATCGGCGTCGGACTCGGTCGGCGCGGCCTTGGGATGATCAGGCAGTTCGCCGCGCTCGCCGCGGCAGATGAGGGTCGTCTCGCGCTTGAGCGCCTCGACCTCGGCGGGGGTGAACCCGTTCTCGAGCACGAGGTAGCCGTTAGCCTCGAAAAACGCCTTCACGGCGACCGGGTCGGCGTCGGGCGAAAAATAGCCCGGCGGGCGGACTTTCGGAAAAATGCTTTGGCGGGTGCCGGCAAAGCCGCCGGTATCAATGATGAGGGAAGGGGTGTCGAGGGTTGCGGGAATCATGCAGTATGGAGCACATCGATTAACACATAACCCTGTCTCCTGCCAGCCATCAGCCGTTTAAACCTACCCCAAAGGCCAAGCCCGGAGGAGGCGTTTCATTTCTCGCGGTAGCTGCGGTGCTCGGGGTCTCGCCGCGCGCGCTCCGGGCGAAGGCGTGGGAGCGGCAGAACCAAACCGTTTTACAGGAAGAAACGGAGAGAACGGAGGAGTCGCTCGAAATCCTCTCTCTGTTTCCTCTGTTACCTCCTGTAAGGATTCTGAGTCAGGTCTGCGCGGCAAATACTCGCCAAGCGGGCGGGAATTCTCCAAGGTGCCGGGCCATGAAGGCTTTTCTCAAGACCCTCTGGTTCCTCGCGATGCTGTTCATCGTGCTCTACGTGGGCATGAACAACCTGCAGGTGATCGACTTCAACTTCCCGATCGCCGGGACCACGGCCAAGAATCCCCTCCATGCTCAGGCGGCGCTGATCTTTTTCGGCGTGTTCGCGATTGGCATGATGGCCGGCATGGTGCTCCACACCGGCGGCGGCTCCAAGAAGAAGGCGAGCAAGGATTGAGGCCGATCCCCGGAATTTATCGCGGAAACGCGGAGGAGCGGAACGGGGGAATTCGATCCGAAGCAGAAGGATTGTTTTCCTAATTCCGCTTCTCCGCGCTTCCGCGATAAAAATCAGGATTTGGCCCCCCGCCGGAGGTTGTCGCACACGATGGCGGCGGCGACGGCAGCGTTGAGCGACTCGGCTCCGCCGAAACGAGGGATGGTGACGAAGCGCGTCACGCCTTTCTTCACCGCCGCCGACAGGCCCGAGCCCTCGCGGCCCACGACGATCACGGCGTCGCGCAGCGCGGCCAGGCCGTGTACATCGTCGCCGGTCAGGTCGCACCCGAGAATCGGGGCCTTTGTCGTGGCCAACACGGCGGGCAGGTCGGCGGTGTGGGCGGACACGCGGGCAAACGAGCCCATGCTGGCATTGATGACCTTCTGGTGAAACAGGTCGGCGCAGTCGGGCGACAGCACCACGCGGTCGAGGCCGAACCAGTCCGCGATGCGGAGGAGCGTACCGACGTTGCCGGCGTCCTGCACGCCGTCGAGCGCCAGGGTGAGCCCGCGGTCGAGCGCGCCGGCCGCGAGGGGTGTCCGGGAGATTTTTCCGACCGCGAGCACGCTCGAGGGGGTGGAAAAATGACTGGCACGGGCCATCTCCTCGCCGGTGATCTCGATCGGTTGGAGCCGCGGCGCCCCCGCCGCGGGGATGGTGAAACGGGGCGGGGGTGCCCCGTGCGGGGGTGCCCCGTCTCCATTCTTCACCACATAGACCTCCTCGAACGGGAAACCCGCCGCGAGCAGCTCGGCCACGACCTTCTCGCCCTCGACGACGAACAGCCCGAGCGCCTCGCGGTGCTTCTTTTCGCGCAGGGAGCGCAGGCGCTGGAGTCCGGCCTTGGTGAGCGGCATGCCCCAGCCTCAACCGACGCGACCCACCGACGCAACCCTCACTCCTTGCCCCGGTGAGCCGCGATCCGGTGTAACCCAATAGGTTACACTGGCCCTGTTGCGGAGGGCGCCATGTGGCGTGATGGAGTGTAACCTATTGGGTTACGCTGGATCGCGGCCTCGTCGTGATTGCATTGACGGCGCGGAGTCACCTAGTTTGGCCGGGCATGACCAAAAAGCTTGGCTGGGGAATCTTGAGCACGGGACGCATTGCGGGGATTTTCGCGCAGGGCCTGGCCCGCGCCGAAAACAGCCGCCTGGTGGCGGTGGGGAGCCGAACCCCGGCCAGCGCCCAGAAATTCGCGGCCGGGCATGGCAATCCGCGCGCCCACGGCAGCTACGAGGCGCTGCTCGCCGACCCCGAGGTCGAGGCCGTGTACATCGCCGTCCCGCACCCGCAGCACGTCGAGTGGGCGGTGAAGGCCGCCGAGGCGGGGAAACACATTCTCTGTGAAAAGCCCATCGGGCTGAACTACGCCGAGGCCATGGTCATGGCCGAGGCCGCGAGCGCGAACAAGGTGCTCCTGATGGAGGCGTTCATGTACCGCTGCCATCCGCAGACCGCCAGGATCGTCGAGCTTGTCCGCAGCGGCGCGATCGGCGAGGTGAAGCTCGTGCAGGCGACCTTTGGCTTCAACGCCGGCTTCAACGCCGAGTCCCGCCTCTGGTCCAACGCCGCGGGTGGCGGCGGCATCCTCGACGTCGGCTGCTATGCGGTGTCGTTCTCGCGGCTCATCGCCGGCGCGATGTCGGGCAAGCCGTTCCTCAATCCCACCTCGGTCACGGGGGCGGGCGAGCTGCATCCGCAGACGGGCGTGGACGTGGTCGCGGCGGCGACACTGAAATTCGCCAACGGCCTTGTGGCGCAGGTAGCGACGAGCGTCGGCCTGAGCCAGGACAACTCCGCGCGCATCTACGGCAGCACCGGCATGATCGTGGTGCCGTCGCCGTGGATCCCGCCCAGCGAGGGTACGCCTGCGAAATTTTTCCTGCACAAGGATGGCAAGGTGGAGGAGATCAGTGTCGCCACCGACAAGAATCTCTACGGCCTCGAGGCCGACGCCGTCGCCCGGGCGCTGGAGCTTGGCGAGCGCGAGGTGTCCGCGATGAGCGTGGCTGACACGCTCGGCAACATGGCCGCGCTCGACGCGTGGCGCGCGTCCATCGGCCTGCTGTACGAGGCGGAGAAGCCGGAGAATTTCCTGCACACGCATGCGCGCCGGCCGCTGGCCAAGCGCGCGGACGCCAACATCCCCACCAGCGTGATCCCGCACCTGGCGAAGCCGGTGTCGCGGCTGATCATGGGCTGCGACAACACGGTCACGATGCCGCACAGCGCAGCGGTGTGGGACGACTATTTCTCCCGCGGCGGCAACACCTTCGACACGGCCTACGTCTACGGCGGCGGCCTGCAGGAGCGGCTGCTCGGGCAGTGGATCAAAAACCGCGGCATCCGCGAGGAGATCAGCGTCATCGTGAAGGGCGCGCACACGCCGTTTTGCACGCCGGAGCATCTCACCGAGCAGCTGCACGAGTCGCTCGGCCGGCTGCAGACGCCCTATGCGGACATCTATATGCTGCACCGCGACAATCTCGAGGTGCCCATCGGCGAGTTCGTCGAGGTGCTCAACGAGCACGTGAAGGCGGGCCGGATCAAGGCGTTCGGCGGCTCCAACTGGACGCTGCCCCGCGTGGCCGCGGCGAACCGCTACGCGGCGCGCAAGGGCCTGCAGGGCTTCAGCGTGCTGAGCAACAACTTCAGCCTCGCGCGCATGGTGGACCCGGTCTGGGCGGGCTGCATTGCCGCGTCGGACAAGGACTCGCGCCGCTGGCTGAAGAAAAACCAACTGCCGCTGCTCGCCTGGTCGAGCCAGGCCCGCGGGTTCTTCACCGACCGCGCCGCGCCGGACAAGCGCGAGGACGAGCAGCTCGTCCGTTGCTGGTATTCCGAGGACAACTTTGTGCGCCGCGACCGCGCCATTGCGCTGGCGAAGAAGAAGGACACGACGCCCATCGCCATCGCAGCGGCCTACGTGCTGGCGCAGCCCTTCCCGACGTTTGCGCTCATCGGTCCGCGCATCGTCAGTGAGACCGTGAGCTCGCTGGCGTGCCTGGGCGTGACGCTTACCCCGAAGGAAACCGCCTGGCTCAACCTCGAGCGCGAGCGGCTTTGAAGTGACCGATTCCGGCGGGTCCGCCGGACCCGCCGCCCGCTGGGGTCGGTTGTGCCGGCCGCGAGGGCTGGCCGGCCCGGCGGCACCTTCGCGCTTTCCACCGGCTGGTCCCGCCGCTAATTTGTGCCCATGAAACGCTCCGCCCCGTGGTTTCTGCTGCTTGCGATGCTGGCCGCCTGCCTGACCCCGCTTTCGGCCGCGGGCCCCGCGGCGCCTCCCGCCGCCGACCGCTCGCCGGCGGTTGGGCTGGCGAAATCGATCGCGACCGTGACGGGCATCGCGATCTCGCCGCTGCTGGGCACGGGGGCCTACGGCGCCTACCAGTGGGCGACGGCCAAGGACAGTGCCGCCCGCGCCGCGCTGCCGTGGTATGCCCACTGGAGTTTTTTCCTCCCGGCTTTGCTCATCGTCGGCCTGTGCGCCGCGAAGGACAGCCTGGGCGCGATGCTGCCGCCGGGCTTCAAGAAGCCGCTGGACGTGCTGGAGACCATTGAAAACAAGGTCTCGGGGCTGGTGGCGGCGGGAGCGGTCATTCCGCTGACGATGGACACACTTTCCAAGCTGGTGACGGGCGGGGCGCACACGGCGGCGGTCCACGGTTCGGGCGGCTTCGCCATGATCCAGGCCGCGGACTTTTCGTGGCTGCTCGACCTCCTGACCGTCCCGTTTGGCCTCGCGGTGTTTGCCGTCGTATGGATGGCGTCCCACGCGATCAACGTGCTGATCCTGCTCAGCCCGTGGGGGGCGATTGACGCCGCGCTCAAGGCGGCGCGCACCGCGCTGCTGGGCCTGCTCACGCTCAGCGCCACGATCAATCCCTGGGTCGGGGCGGCGCTCTCCATCGGGGTGATCATCCTCGCTTATTTTGTCGCGGGCTGGGCGTTCCGCCTCACGTGGTTCGGCTCCGAGTTCTGCTGGGATTTCTTCACGCTGCGGCGCCACCGGTTCACGCCGGCGGAAAACAACAACCGCCTGTTCGCGGGCGCGAACCTGACCGGCGTGCCGGTGCGGACCTACGGCCGCCTGGCGCGGAATCCGGACGGCGCGCTGCAATTTTTCTACCGCCCGTGGCTGGTGCTGCCGGAGCGATCGGCCGCAGTGGCGGGGGGCCCCGCGCCACTGGAGGTGGACCGGGGATTGTTTTTCTCGACGGTCACGGCGGACGGCGCCGGCACGCTTTTCCTGCTGCCGCCGCGCTATCACGGCCATGAGACCACGTTCGCGCGCATCTACGCGTTGGACGGGGGCGTGCGTGACGCCGGACTCCGCCGCGCGTGGGGCGTGCTCAAGGAACTGTTCGGCGGCTCCGCGGCACGGACGCAGGTCGTATGAACTGGGCGCAGCTGGCCCTGCGCTGGATCCTGGCGGGGTTCTTCATTGTGGCGGGGGTGTACCACTTTCGCACGCCCCCGCCCTATTACGGGATGATGCCGGCGTGGATCACCTGGCCGGTGACGGTCAACGTGGTTTCGGGGCTGGCGGAAATCCTCGGCGGGATCGGCCTGTTTTTCCCCGCGATCAGGCGCTTGGCCGGCTGCGGTCTGATTACCCTGCTCGTGGCGGTTTTCCCCGCCAACGTGCACGTGGCGCTGATGGGCCGGAGGTCGGGCGCGGATTTTTCGCCCGTCACGCTCTGGCTGCGGCTGCCCTTTCAGGCGGTGTTCATCGCGCTCGTGTGGTGGGTGGCGGCGAAACGCACCCCCGAGGGCAAGCAGGACTGCTGGTCATGAAGCCGGCTGGTCAAATTCGAGCGTAAGGGTCCCGCCGGGCGGGCCGCGGGCAGTGGAAGGACGACTGCGCGTCGGAGATCTGCTTCAGGTTGACCGTGAGCGAGGGCATGGCGGGCGGCGGTGACCGGGTGAATTTTGGCAATCCCTCCTCGTTTCTTGCCTTCCGGCGTTTGCCGATTGTGCGCCGGGGCTGGGGCGGTAACAACGGCGGCATGAGCGTGAAAGCTTCGCGGGGTGCAGACCGCGGACGAGCGGCAACGGCCGGGTCCGCGCCCGGCCCCCTCACGCCCCGCGAACGTTGCATCGCGGCCCTGGAGCGGCGGCCGCTGACCGGGCGCGTGCCGCACCTCGAGATGGTGTTTTTCCTCACGATGGAGGCGTTCGGCCGCATGCACCCCTCCCACCGCAACTACGACCAGTGGCTGCAGATGGAGGAGAAGGAGCGCGAGCTGCACCGGCGCGACATGGCCGACCTCTACATCGCAACGGCCGAGCGCTACGAGCACAGCGCCATCTTCATCCATCAGAATCCTAGCACCGATGAGGAGCTGCAGCGCATGGTGGACCTGATCCGCGAGCGCACGGGCGACCGTTACTTCCTGATGGCCCATGGCGACGCGACCTTTGCGATCCCGAACGGGAACGACATGGAGGCGTTTTCCTGCCAGCTGGTGGAGGAGCCGGAGAAGCTGAAGGCGCAGACCGCGGGCTGGGTGCGGGAGTCGCTGGAACGCGCGGCACGCTGGCGGCGGCCGGGCGGACTCGACGGGTACGCGCTGTGTGCCGACTACTGCTTCAACACCGGCCCCTTCCTGAGTCCGGCCCAGTTTTCCGAGTTCATCATGCCGTACCTCACGGCCGTGACCAAGGGGTACCGGGACCTCGGGTACTACGTGATCAAGCACACCGACGGCAACATCATGCCGATCATTGACCAGCTGGTGCAGAGCGGACCGCATGCGCTACACTCGCTCGATCCGCAGGGGTCGGTGGACATCGCGGAGGTCAAGCGGCGCTACGGCTCGGAAGTCTGCCTGATTGGCAACGTGCACTGCGGCATGCTGGACATGGGCACGCCGGCGCAGATCGAGGAGGCGGCGCGGTATGCGCTGAAGCACGGCATGCCGGGCGGGGGTTATATTTTCTCGACGAGCAACTGCATCTACACCGGCATGCCGCTCGCGAGCTACGAGGTGATGCTCGACGTCTGGCGGCGCGAGGGAAACTACTGAAGGGCCCGGCGCACCGTGAACGGCCGCGAACTCATCCTCGCCCATCTGGCGGGCCGGCCGGTGGACCGGCTGCCGCTGATGCCTATCACCATGATGTTTGCGGCCCGGTTCGCGGGGGCGCGCTACCTCGACTATTGCACGGACCACCGGGTCCTCGCCGACGCCCAGGTGCGGACGGCCGAGGCGTTTGGCTTCGATCACGTCAGCGTCATCTCCGATCCCGCGGTCGAGGCGGCAGATTGCGGGGCGCGCGTCCAGTATTTCGACGAGCAGCCGGTGGCGATTGTCGAGGAGGACGCGCGGCTGGCCGACAAGATCCAGCTGGCTGGCCTGCGGCCGCCCGACCCGCTGGGCGGGGGCCGCATGCACAACCGCATCCGCGCCGTGGCCGGGCTGCGGGAGCGCGTGGGCCGCGACCGGCTGGTCGAGGGCTGGATCGAGGGACCGATGGCTGAGGCGGCGGACCTGCGCGGCATCAATACTTTGATGATGGATTTCTACGACGACCCAGCGTTCGTGCATGAGCTCTTTGCCTTCGTGGTGGAGATGGAACTGCGCTTTGCCCGGGAGCAGGTAGCCGCGGGCGCGGATCTGATCGGGATGGGCGACGCGGCCGCCTCCCTCATTGGACCGGAGGTTTACCGCGAATTTGTCTGGCCCCATGAACAGCGACTCGTGGCGGGGATCCGGGCGCTGGGCGTGCCCGTCCGGCTGCACATCTGCGGCAACACCCGGGCGCATCTGGCCGGCATGGGCCGTCTGGGCTGCGCCATCGTGGACCTGGACTCGATGGTGCCCCTCGCCGAGGCGCGCACGCAGATGGGCCCGGACCAGATCCTGTTGGGCAACCTCAATCCGGTGGCCGTCCTGCGCAACTCGACACCGGCGGCGGTCACCGCCGCGCTGGCGGCCTGCCATCGCGAGGCCGGTCCGCGTTTCATCGTCGGCGCGGGGTGCGAAGTGCCCCGGGACACGCCCGCGGAAAACCTACGCGCGCTTAGTGATTATGCGCGGGCCCACCAGCCATGAACCCGGCCCAGCAAATGACTCCCCGGGCCCGGGTGGAACGGGCGTTGCACGGCGGCAAGGGCGACCGCGTGCCGTTCACGATCTACGAATGCATGATCCCCCCGTGCGCCGCGGAGCGCGAGCTGCGCAACCGGGGCTGCTGCATCGTCCGCCGGCTGCCGGTCTTCCGCACGCACCGGCCCAACGTCCGGACGACCGAGCAGGCTTATTGGGTGGGGGAACGGAAGTTCACGCGGACGGTGCACGAAACGAAGTGCGGCACGCTGTCCAGCCTGGCGGAAGACGGCGGCTTCACCTCCTGGCGGCACGAATACCTGCTCAAGCGCCCTGAGGATTACGCCGCGATCCGCTGCCTGCTGCGGGACGAGGTGTACGAGCCGGCCTACGCCGAGTTTGCGCGCGCGCAGGCGGCGGACAAGGGCGACACGATTTACCGGGCCAACTTCGGGCTGGAGCCGATGCAGGAGCTGATCTCGGGCGGCGTGATGGGCATGCAGACTTATTGCGAGGAGTGGATGGAGCGGCGCGACGAGGTGCTGGGCCTGTACGAGATCCTCGTGGAGAACCGGCGGAAGATTTACCCGCTGGTGGCGCAGTCGCCAGCGGCCCACGCCAACTACGGGGGCAATGTCACTCCGGAGATCATCGGCCGCGAAAACTTCGAGACCTACTACCTGCCTCATTACCACGAGGCGGCCGAGGTCATGCACCGGCACGGCAAGCTCATCGGCTGCCATTTCGATGCCAACACCAAGCTCATCGCCCCGGCGATTGCCGGTACGCCGCTCGATTATATCGAGGCCTTCACGCCCGCGCCCGACACCGACCAGACGCTCGCCGAGGCCCGCGCGGCCTGGCCGGACAAGGTCTTGTGGATCAATTTTCCCTCCTCCGTGCATCTCCAGCCCGACGCGGCGGTCGAGGCGGTGACCCTCAACCTGCTGGAACAAGCGGGCCGGATGGATGGGCTGCTCATCGGCATCACCGAGGACATGCCGCCGGAGCGCTGGCAGGACAGCTGCCGGTCAATCATGCAGGGCATTGAGCGGCACGCGCGGGAGCAGCCCGGGCGTTAC
This sequence comes from uncultured Opitutia bacterium, assembly GCA_903839035.1. Lineage (GTDB taxonomy): Bacteria > Verrucomicrobiota > Verrucomicrobiia > Opitutales > Opitutaceae > Opi-474. The sequence goes on along the minus strand of CAIMAQ010000030.1, from coordinate 35,609 downwards.
CAGACCTGACGGAATTCGCGGCCGCCGGAAAGGGCTCGCGGGCGGAAACGTGGGGGCCCAACCTGCCGCGTTTCATGAAACCGCCGCCGCCGCCCGAGGACCAGCTGAAGCGCATGCTGCGCATCGCGAAGACGAACGGGCTGAGCGTCGTGATCATTGCCGCGATCGGAACCGTGCTCTCCCTCGGCGACTGGCTGGGTATGGCGGTGGGCGCGGCCATCATCATCGGCGGGCGGATGGAATTGTCGGGCCGCAAGCAGCTGCTCGCGAACGACGCCACGGGCGTGCGCTGGCTGGTGCGCTCGCAGTGGGTCGTGCTGGCAGCGATCGAGGCCTACTGCGTGATCAAGCTCCTCTTCGACACCCACCACGGCGTGAGCCCGGAGTTGCGCTCCGCCATGACCGACCTCGGCATCGACATGGCCGAGTTGGAGCCCTCGCTGCGGCTGGCCTTTTACGGCACCTATATCGCGGTGGCGCTCCTCACCCTCGTGTATCAGGGCGGCATGGCCCGCTATTACGGTCGGCGCGCAGGGGTGGTACAGGAGGCGATTGCGGCGCGGTTGCGGCCCCCGGCGGCAGCGGGACGCGTGGGTGATCCGGAAGACTGGGTGACGTGAGCATGAAACCGCCCCGGCGTCCGGCGCCTTCCGCGGAGGTGCTTCCCTTTTTTTTCCTTAACCACCGGCTGGAGCCGGCGCGGCTGCGCGCGAGGATCTTGGAAATGAAGGCGGCGGGCAGCGACGGGTTTTTCATCCACGCGCGCGAGGGACTGGCGACGCCGTATCTCTCGGCGGAGTGGTTTGCGGCGGTGGCGGCCTGCATCGCGGAAGCCCGAAAACTCGGGCTGCGTGCGTGGCTCTACGATGAGATGCCGTATCCGAGCGGGGTGGCGGGCGGCGAAGTGGTGCGGCGGCGGCCGGAGTTTGTGGAGCAATCGCTGCGATTGGAACAGAAGCGTTTCCCGGGTGGGCCGCGGATCGAATGGAAGCTCGGCGGCGGGGAAATCCTGGCCTGCTACGCGCGCCGGCGGAACGGGCGGCGCGAGGTCGTTGATTTGCGCGGCGACGTGGGCTCGGTCGCCGACACGTGGCGGAAGACCTACGTCGTGGACAGCAAGCTGTATTACCCGACCGGGCCGGCGGAGGTGTTTGAATGTCCGCGCGCGATCTGCGTGCTGCCGGAGAACGTGCTCGCGGTGACACTGCCGCGCGGGACGTGGGACCTCGTCGCGATTGCGACGAAGACCGGCGGCGACCTGCTGGAGCCGTTCGGGAACTACGTGGACGTCTCGAATCCGGCGGCGACGCGGCTGTTCCTCGAGCTGACGCACGAGGCGTACGGGAGCCGGTTCGCGAAGCACTTTGGGCGGACGGTACCCGGGATTTTTTGTGACGAGCCGAAGTTCCGCAACCCGCTGCCGTGGGGCTGGGGCGTGGCGAAGGCGATCGGGCGGATCTCACCCGCGCTCGCGTTTGCCCTCGCCGGGGACACCGGTCCGGCGGCGAATGCGGAGCGGCGGAAGTATCGGCGGGTGGCGGCGCGGGCGTTTTTGGAGCACTGGACCACGCCGATCAGCCGGTGGTGCGGGCGGCACAAGCTTTCCCTCACGGGCCACATCAGTCCGGAGGAGGAGTGGTGGTATGAGTCGCGCCATGTCGGCAGCGTACTCGCCAACCTGCGTCAGTTCCAGGTGCCGGGCTGCGACGTGATCATCCCGGCGGCGGGGGACCGGAAGAACGCGATTCTCAACCTGACGGCGGGGCTGGCGGTGTCGGCGGCGGCGCAGGCCGGCAAGCCGCAGGCGCTGTGCGAGGTGTTCGGGGCCTGTGATTTTACGCTCGGCCTGCGCACGATGAAGCGGATGGCCGATTGGCTCGCGATCGCGGGCATCAACGTCGCCGTGCCGCACGGGTTCCTTTATTCGATGGACGGCTATAGGAAGCTGGATGCGCCGCCGAACTTCGCGCCACCGGCGTTTGCTTCGGAGGATCTGGCGGCGTGGGCGGAGGAGTTTCGGAACGCGGCGGAATCGCTCGGACCGGCCGTCGCGCCGGACATGCTCGCGATCCGGCCGATTGATTTCCTGCGCGGTTTGCCGGACTCGGATATTCGGAAAGGCGACCGGCTGCTCACGCGCGCGGCGAATTTCGCCACGGCGATGGCCCGGCGTGGCTTGCGGCTGCACTGGATTGATGATGACGAGCTGGGCGGCGTCAAAGCCGCGGGCGGACGATTCAAGTTCGGTGCCTGCCGCTACCGGCATCTCGCTTATTTTCGCGACTTCACTGACCGGGAGACGTCCCGGCAGTTGGCGACGCTGGGGAGAAAAGGCCCGGTGCTGAACGACCGCACCGCGCTCACGTCCGTGCGCGGCCCGCTCGTAAGCAACGGGGACGTCCACGCGGCGCGGCGCCGGGACGGGCGCTGGTTCGTGGCGAACATCGGGCAGACGCCGGCAGTTTTTACGCTCGGACGGGCTGGCGGGAGTTTGCAGGGCGGGGAGAGCCGGGTGGTGGATGCGCGCGTGTTTTCCGCGCCACCCCAGCCGGAACGGACCCTGCAGGTGCTGCCTGATCGCTGGAACGTCGTGCGGCCGGAGGTGAACACGGCTCTGCTCGCTAACTGGACGTTGAACGGAAAAAAAGTGGACCTGCTTCCGGCCTTTGACCTGCAGCCCGGCTGGTCGCCCGTCACGGGGCAGACCCTGTTCGGGCCGGTACCGCTGAATCCGGCCTTGGCCCAGCCGCGCGAATGGATTTACCGCACGCGGTTTTCGGTGCGGGGACGGATGGCGCTAACACTGGTGTGTGAGTCGGGTCACATGCGCGGCGAATGGACGGCCCGGCTGAACGGGCGTGCGCTGGGCCGGTGGAGCAAGACCGGGGATTTTTTACTGAGCCACTCGCTGGCTGGAATGGTTCGGAGCGGGATCAACCGGCTGGAATTTCATTTCACGCTCCGAAACTCGACCGAGGGCATGATCGGAGTTCCCCGGCTTGAGGGCGATTTCAGGTTGCTGCCCGATGGGACGCTGGCGGGCGGGGCGGTCGTCCGGACAACGGCCACGGCTGCGACCACCCGGAGCGCGCTGGGGTTGCCGTTTTACTCCGGACCGGTGCGTTACTGGCAGAGGTTCAACCTGGCGGAGTCCCCCGGTAAATCGGTCCGGCTGCGCTGCGACGGGATTGTCGCGAACGGCGCGGCGGTGACAGTGAATGGCGTCGCGTGCGGATCTGTGCGCTGGGCGCCGGACGAGGTGGAGGTGGCGGCGGCGCTGAAGCGAGGGGTGAACTTGCTGGAAATTGACTGGCGCGGATCCCCCGTGACCCTCACGGGCCGGGTGGATCCGACAAAGCTGGGCGGCCGCGTGTCATTGCGAGGCGTGAGTGCAGCGAACAACGAAGCAATCCATCCGGCTGGATTGCCGCGCGCCGCTATGCGACGCTCGCAATGACAAGATAATCCATGCACTCACCCCGGTCGGAATCTCCGCGCAGCGCCAACTGCCAGCTGCTCTATTTCACGTCGTACAGCCTGACGGCCGACGGCGCGGTGCTGGCGGCGATCACCAACGCCTTCTCGGAGCATCCCGAGGGCGCGAGCCTGGCGCGGATTGACCGGGCGACCGGGCAGATGGAGCCGCTCGCGGTTTTTCCGGGACCGGCGATGCAGGCGTATCCCTATTTTGCCCGGTCGCGATCGGAGAACCCGGCAGAGGATTACCTGTTCAACGGCACGGTGGCCACGCATGGGCTCAACAAATCCAGCCCGTGTCTGCATCCGGCCTCGGGGAACCTGTTTTTCGTCTGGGGTCGTGAGGACGGTTGGGGTCAGCTGGACTGCGTCAACGTGCGCGACGGGAAACGCCGCATGCTGGTCGAGATCCCGCCGACGCGCACGGTGGGTTACTGCCATCTCGATGCGGCCGGTGAGCACGTGCTGCTCAGTCTGGCAGACAGCCGGATTCTGGGCTTTGGCGAGAAACGGAAGGGCAACCAGGAGATGTCGGAGAACTACGCGAAGTTTGGGCTCACGACGCAGTTGGTCGAAGTGGAAGTGGCCACCGGGAAAATGACTCTCCGTTGGGAGGAACCGGCGTGGGTGACGCATGTGCAGTATCATCCGCACCGCCGCGACCTCGTGCTCTACAATCACGAGTGGACGTGGCCGCTCGGGGTGGAGCGCATCTGGATGAAGGCGAACGGCCAGCCGCGGACGCAGGTGCGCCGTCCGGGGCGGCCGATCCAGTTCCGCCGCACCCCGGAGCCCGGGCTTGACGACGTGGCGCACGAGGTCTGGCAGGAGGACGGCAACGCAGTCATTTATCACGGCGTGCGCTGGGACGCGGGGGAGTATCCGGAGCAGTTTGTCGGCCGCGCGCCGGTGGACGCGGGCGCACCGCTGCAGGAAATTTCCCTTCCGCGGGACGTGGCGTCGTTTTACGGGCATTTCTTCCCGAGCCGGAAAGGTGACTTTGTCATCACCGACGCGATCACTGATGAAGCCGGAAAAAAGCAGCGCCGCGGCAACCTGATCTCGCGACTCAACGTGGACTGGGTCAACGGTCGGATGGACGTCGTGCCGCTGTGCGCGAGCAACACCTCTTGGCACACGCAGGACAACCACCCGCACCCGGTGCTCTCGCCCGACCAGCGCGAGGTGCTGTTTACGTCCGACCTCGACGGCGTGCGGCGGATTTATTCGGTTCCCGCCTTCGGCTAAACTAGGGCGTGGTCGTCACTGTGGCGGTGTTGAAGTCGAACGTCACGTGCTCGGCGCCGTGGGACAGTGTGACCACGCCGGTGTGGCGGCGGGAGTTGATGAACGGTCCCTCGAACAGCGGCCACTCGTCGAGATTCGCGGCGACCCCGTCCACCTGGCGCGGACCGCGGTGGGTGAACTGGATTTTGTGCCCGCGGCCGGTGGTGTAGGTCGTCGTCAGGGTGCGCTCGTCAAAGGCGGGATGGTTTTGCGCCATGCGGGCGCAGAAGGCGTCGAAGTTATTTTCTTCCTTGGAGGCCACGGCCTCGAGGATGACGGCGGCCCTGGGGTGCACGATCGTCAGGCGGTCGTGGTCGCCTCCCGGGTGCCAGGTACCGGGCACGCTTGTCCAGACGGCGAAGAAAATGCCGTCGGCGCGGCAGAGGATCCACCCGTTGGCTTCGCGGCGCTCGGCGATGACGTGGGGAAAGAAGCCGTTGATGTGCTGGCGCTCGGCGTCGGCGGGAAGGTCGTAGAGCGCGATGACGGTGCCCTCGTGCTGGAAGACATCCTCGAACGGCGAGCCCTCGATCCACTTGTCCGGGTCGGCGTAGTAGGGCCGCTGGTGCACGATGTCGGCGACGATGAGGCTGGGCGGCGTCGTGAAATACCGGCTGAGCTGGCGGGCCGAATAGGAGGGGTTGATGAAGAAGCAGGTGGCGCCGTCCTGCGGCGACTCCCAGGTGAGGTCCCAGCGGTGGTTCTCGACGTCGGTGAGGTCGCCCCAGGAGGAACCGACGGCGAACTCCGGCGTGACGAAGGTGTATTTCCAAGTCGGCTCGCCGTAAACGATGCCGGGACCGCGCCGCGGGGCCTTCAGTTCGCGCAGCACGTAGGGCCGGGAGCGGTCGGTGGCGATGCGCCCGATCAGCGGCAGGCACTCGAACTCCTGGAGGGCGGCGAGCGTGATGTAGTAATTCTCGGCGAGGTCGAACCGCAGCGGCGCGCCGCCGAAGTACAGCCGGCCAAACTGCGTGGCGGCGCCGGTGTGTTCGCGGGTGTGGAGGACCTGGTTGTATTTCTCCCGGCTGTGGGCGCCGACCCAGTTGCCGTCGAGGTAGCACTCCGCCCAGTCGGCCAGCAGCAACTGCATCATCATGCCGGCTTTTTTCCGGACGAGTTCGTCCTGGGCGAACTCATGCAGGCTGGCGAAGCAGAGGAGGTAGAGGTGGTGATAGTTGGGCGAGTCGTATTCGTACATGCCGTGGTCGATGGTGGATTCGATCCAGCGCGCGATCCATGCGGCGGCGTCGCGCTGCGACTGCCCCGGCGTCGAACCGTCCGCGAGCGCCGGGCCGTTTGGCCAGGTCTGGCCGAAGAGGTAACGCGCGGTGCGATACTGCAGCATGTGATTGTCGGTGAAGCCGAAGTCATGGGTGAAGCTCGCCGCCAGTCGGGCGTGGATCTTCTCCACCAGCGCCCGCGGCAGCTTGGCGCCGAGCCGAAGTACAGCGTCCATGAACGAATAAACCTCGAAGCTGCTCCACGGCGCCGGGTCGGCGACGGAGTCCTCCAGGTAGCGGAGGCCCGTGGCGGCGTCGGAGCCCGTGGCGACCTTCAATACGCCGAGGTAGATGCGGCGGCGGGTGTCCTTGTCCACGCCGGCGGTCCACGTCTGCTGCGCCATGACCTCGCGCGTCCGTGCGCACCGCTCCTGAAAACCGGCGCGGTAAGCGGCGTCGGTCGGGATGGCCGGCTGGGCGTAAGCGCGTCCGGCGAGCAACAACACGGCGGACAGCAGCAGGCAGGCGGGAACGAGTTGGCGGAGTGGTTTCATCGAACGCGAAGCGGGGTGGAGGTTCCATGCTGGCGGAGAAGGCTGCGGGGGCGAAGGAAAACCATGGCGGATTTAGCCCGTGCCTCGCGGGCCGGGAGAGTGTTTATTTCCGCACCCTATGAAAAAGACCCTTCTCCTGGTTGTTGTCGGCCTGTTGGCCAGTGCGGCCCTCGCCGGGCCGCCGCCGAGCGCCGACCAGCGGCTGATTGCCGCTGCGACGCGAGGCGACGTGGTGGACGTGAAACAGTTGCTGGCCGCCGGGGCGAAGGTGCAGGCGCGCGACGAGCATGGGTGGACGGCCCTGATGGCGGCAACGCATGCCAACCAGGTCGAGGCGGCGAAGCTGCTGATCGCGGCCGGGTCGGACGTGAACGCGAAAGATAGCCTGCAGGACAGTCCTTACCTTTACGCCGGCGCCGAGGGCCGGCTGGAAATTTTGCGCCTCACGCTCGTGGCAGGCGCCGACCTGAAGAGCACCAACCGGTTTGGCGGCACGGCGCTGATCCCGGCCGCGGAAAAGGGTCACGTCGAGAACGTGCGCGAACTGCTCAAGACGAGGATCGACGTGAACCACGTGAACCGGCTCGGCTGGACCGCGCTGATGGAGACGGCGATGAAGAAAAAGCGCGGCGCCATCCACACCGAGATCACGAAGCTGCTCCTCGCGGCCGGGGCCAATCCGAATCTCCCCGATCACCAGGGCGTGACGCCGCTGGCGCACGCGGAACGGGCGGGAAACATGGAAATTGCGGCCCTGCTCAAGGCCGCGGGCGGGAAATAAGACCTAATTCACAACCCGCGCGCCGGTGCGGACGTCGAAGGCCTGAAATCCCGCCGCCATCACCGGCTGCTGGGCGATCCAGAGGGTGTGCGGGTCGGTCTGCGGGACGGCGATGGTGGCAAAGGCGGTGTTGGGGTTGTTCACGCGGCCGAATTTGCCCTCGCTGCCGAGGAAGGCTTGGGCGTCCACCACGGTGGCGCGGCCGGCGTGGGCCTCATTCCACGCAGTAAGCTCGGCGAGGCGCTCGAAGCTGTAGGCACCCGGCTCGGGTCCGGTAAAGCCGCGTCCGCGCAGGGCCGTGGCGGCGGGCTCGAGCGGGTGGTTGGTCAGCGCCGCGCGGCCGTCGCGGGAAGGATAGACGGTGCGGCCACCACAGTAGTGCGAGCCGGCGTAGACGCCGCCGTGCCGGTCGACGGCGACGAGGTTGCAGAAGAACTTGTAGTTGGCGCACGCCGCCTCGACCTCGGCGACGGTGCTGCAGAACTGCAGCAGGTAGCGGAACACGAGGTCAACGGGCACGAGGTGATCGAGTTCGAATTTCACGCCCGGGCAGAGCAGCGAGGAAATGCCGAGGGCGAGGCCGGCCTCGTTGAGCCCGCGGTTGGCCCAGACGGTGCCGGCGAGCGGGAAGCTGAGGAAGCGCAGGCCGAGGGATGGCTGGACCTGCGCGATGGTGTAGAGGAAGCGCGGGTCATCGAGCGTGCCGCCCGTGAGGATTTTTCCGCCGGCGCCCGGCAGCGCGAAACTGGAGCAGCTACCGGCATGATAGATTTCGTACTGCCAGGCGCGGAAACTGAGCAGCTCGGCGAGTTCGGGATCAATGCCTGCGCCCTCCGCGATCCCGGCGATCTCGGGTTGCAGCCACGGCCAGTGGTCGAAGCAGAACGTGCGCAGGCGTTTTTGCCAGGCCCGGATCGTGGCAGGCGCCGGCCCCTTCGTCCCCGTGAGGAAATCACCGAGCAGCGCGCCGATGTTGGCGTGGATCTGGCTGCGCAACGCCGTGCCCTGCTGCCGTCCCAGCGCACGCGGGTCGCCCTGCAGGAGGAGGACGGTGGGGGATGGGGTCGTCACGCGGCGCGACGGTGGCGTGGGTGGGCAAATTCTGTCAATCCCCAGCCGGAAGCGCCTTGCGGTTGCGGGGGCGGTTGAGTGGCATGGCCCAGCTGAACTCGAAGCAACTCGTCCTTGCGGCCCTGCAGGGCCGGCCCGTCCCGCGGGTGCCGGTCGCGCCACTCACGGTGCATTTCTGCGCCCGGGTCGGGGGAGTTTCCCTGCATCGCTATACGAGCGATGCCGCGACGCTGGCGGATTGCGTGATTCGCACGGGGGAGAAGTTTCAGCCGGACGCGGTGTTCGTTTCGGCGGACACGTGGGTCAGCGCGCAGGCCATGGGCGCGCGGGTGGGCGCGGTGGGCGGGGACCAGCCGTGGGGCGGGCTGGGGGAGCCGCTCGTGCGGACCGCCGCGGATATCCGACGCATTCCGCCGCCCGCCCCCGAAAGCCAGGGCCGGTATCCACTGATGCTGGAGGCGCTGCAACGGGTGGTCGCGGCCCTGGGCCACGATATCGCGGTCGTGGCGTGCTTCGACCAGTATCCCTTCTCCCTCGCGGCGGCGCTGATGGGCATCAACGAAATCATGGTGGCGCTGGATGACGATCCGCCGCTGGTGCGGGCGCTGATGGAGCGCTGCACGGAGTACGGCCTGGCCTACGGACGGGCGCTGGCGGCGGCTGGCGCCGATGTGCTGACCGGCGGCGACTCGCCGGCGGGGTTGATCGGTCCGAGGCGTTACCGCGAAATCGCACTGCCCTTCGAGCAGCGGCTGATTGCCGGGTTGAAAGCCGCGACAGGGAAACCCGTCTCGCTGCACATTTGCGGCGATGCCGAGCCGATTCTGGCGGACATGGCGCGCAGCGGGGCCGACGGGCTCGAGATTGATCACCGCACGGACATGGGGCGGGCGTGCCGCACCGTGGGTCCGGACATCGCGCTGTGGGGCAATCTCGATCCGGTCGGGGTCCTTAGCCGCGGCAACCCGGCCCGCGTGCGGGAGGCTGCCGGGCAGGTGCGGGACACCGTGGCCGCGGCCGGACACCGGCGGTTTGTGCTCAGTTCGGGTTGCACGCTCGCTGTGGAAACGCCGTACGCCAATTTCGACGCCATGGTCGCGGTCGCGCACGAAGCGACCGGCGCGAGTCGGCCGGGCTAAAGCGCCTTGCAGAGGCAAGGCCGCCCGGCAAGATGCCGGCGCTTTCCTCCGCGCCGCCCCGGCTCACTTTCCCCACCCCCGAAATTGCCATGCTCTCCTTTGACCAGATCCAGGCCTTTGACCGCGACGGCTACGTGCTCGTCCCGGATGTGTTCTCGGCGCAAGAGATCGAGATCCTGCTTTCCCACGTCACGAAGGACGGCAAAGTCGCCAAGCACACGGGCAACATGCCGGACGCCGCCGGCCGCTCGAGCAAATTGGCACTGTGGATGGATGCGGGTGACGACGTTTTTGGCGCGGTTTCCACGAGTCCCCGCATCGTGAACAACGTGCGCATGCTGATGCGTGAAGAGATCTATCACTGGCACAGCAAAGTCATGCTGAAGGAAGCGAAGGTCGGCGGCGCGTGGGAATGGCACCAGGACTACGGTTATTGGTACAAGGATGGCTGCCTCTACCCGCGGATGATTTCGTGCATGATCGCACTCGACCCGGCGACGAAGGCGAATGGCTGCCTGAAAGTGATCCCGGGCTCACACCTCCTCGGACGCTTTGAGCACGGCGTGGTCGGCAACCAGGCGGGGGCCGACCAGGCGCGCGTCCAGGCCGTGATCGAGCGGCTCGGCGTGCAGTACTGCGAGGCCCCGGCGGGCAGCGCGCTGTTTTTCCACGGCAACACCTTCCACGCGTCGGAGGCCAATCTCTCGGACAAGCACCGCCGCGCCTATATCTGCTGCTACAATGCGCTCTCGAACGTCCCGTACGGCGGGAAAGGGCACGGCAAGCCCGAGCCGATCCGCGAGGCGCCCGACGACGCCATCCTGCGTTACGCCGCGGGAGCGACCGCCTGACCATGGCCGAAGCTTCCGCCCCGACCCTGCCCGTCGACGACGCGACGATCATCCGCCAGGGCGTCACGGCGGCGATCAAGCAGACCCTCGAGCCGGCGGCGACGCAGCGCGCGTATCCGGGGCATTTCACCATCGTGGCGGACGGCCACTGGTTCGGCATGGAAGCGACCTGGCCCGGGCTGGACTCGTGGCAGATGGCGGGGGCGTACCTGCTGCTGGGGAAGACGCAGCTCGTGCGGGACTATTTCGACTACGTGCAGGCGTCGCAGCGCGCCGACGGCAACATTCCCTATGCGATCATCCCCGCGGATGGACCGCCGGAACACGCGACGACGTACAACAAGGGCATGCATTACCCGGAGGACGTGTTTGTCTTCGATCCCCAGCGGGAGGGGTACCCGCCGCGCAAATGGATCGGGTCGTGCAGCCACTGGATCGCGGGGATCAACCCGCTCGGCACGCTCGCGGCGGTGAGCTACGTGCTGCTGGGCGACGAGTTTTTCACGGCGACCGGCGACCAGGTGTGGTTGGCCGCGAAACTGCCCTCGCTGGACCGCGCAGCGCAGTACCTGTTGTCCCGCAAGAGCGCCAACGGCCTGATCGCCGGCGCGGGTTTCTACACGGAAATGCCCCCGCGGCACCAGTGGGATGGCGTGGCGCAGTGTTATGTCGTGCACGTTTTTAGAAAATGCGCGCGGCTGCACGCCGCGCTCGGGCAGACGGCGGCGGCGGCGCGCTGGACGGTGGAGGCCGAGACGCTCGCGGCGAAATTTCGCGAGGTGTTCTGGCGCGGCGACCATTATGCGGAGTATGTGCACCCGGAGCGCGGGGTGGTGGACCTGCACGGGCTGGCGGATGTGAACTGGGCGGCGATTGCCCATGACGTGGCGACGCCGGCGCACGCGGACGCGCTCTGGCCGCGGATGATGAACGAACCGGCGTTCTGGCACGGCGGCATGCCGACGCAGACGGTGTCGAAGCCGTTCACGTATCAGGAGTGGGAATTCTGGGAGTCCCACGAGGATGTCGGCTTCAAGATCGCGGTCGGCCAGCTGTACGACGTGGCCGCGATGGGCCGCGTGTGGTTTCTCGAATGGCAGGCCTGCGCGAAGCGCGGCGAGACGAAGCGGCTACGCGAGTCGGTCGTAAAAGTCTGCCAGATGGGCCTGAAGGACGGCGGCTTCTGGCATGAGCGCTATCATCCGCTGCAGGTGCAGCGGGTGGACTGGACGGGACCGCGCGGCTACGGCGAATACCCCGCGATCCTTGTGCGCGCCGTGCTGGGCAACCCGGCGGTGTTCGCCGACGTGGGGCCGCTCGTTTGAGCGGGGTTATTTCCCGGCGGCGACGATGACGGGGTCGGACAGCTTGGCGGACTGGTAGGCAAAGAGGCGCCAGACCCCGGCCTCGCGGCGCCAGACGGCGAGGAAGCGCAGGGCAAACGCCACATACTCCTTCCCCATGCTGGCCTTGAGCTGGGCGTGGCCGGTCATGATCGCGACATCATCGGTGACCTTGGTGATCTTCGTTTCTTGGTAATCGTAGGCCTCGTACTTGATGCGGTTGGTGCGCACCGCGGCGAGAAAGACCTCCTTGGTCTGCACCCGGCCGTCGGCGTGGCCATAGGTGAGGCTGTCGGAGAGCAGGCGGCCGAGCCGGTCGGCATCACCGCGCAGGGTGGAAAGCACCCGGGCGGTGTCGGCCACGCGGACCTCGTCCTCGAGCGACTGGGCGCGGAGGGGGAGGGCGATCAGGAGCAGCAGGGCGAGGGTGGGGAGCAGGCGGCGCATGGGCGGTCAGCGTTGGACGGCGTGGGGTTTGCCCTTGGCATCGATGGCGACGTAGGTGAAAAGGCCGGCGGTCACGCGGTGTTGCGAGCTGTCGGTGTAGCGGTGGACCCAGGCCTCGACGGAGATCTTCATCGAGGTGTGGCCGATTTTGATCATCGACGCATAGCAGCTGACGGTATCACCGACGCAGACCGGGCGGATGAAGGACATCGCGTCAATCGCCACGGTGGTCACGCGGCTGAGTGCGGTGCTGCGCGCGAGGATGGCGCCGCCGAGGTCCATCTGGGACACGAGCCAGCCGCCGAAGATGTCACCGTTGGCATTGGCGACGGCGGGCATCGCGATGGTGCGGATGACGACATCGCCGGTGGGGGCGGCGGGATCGGACGGGGCGGGCGTGGTCATGACGGCTTAGGGAACGAAGCCAGGCGGGCGGGCGCAAGCCGTGAGCGCGGGTTTCCGGTCGAGTTCTCCCTTGTTTTCAAGGGAGGGCAGGGGCATGGTTCGCAACCTCATGAACGCGGGCCAGTCAGTGTCGTTGCGACGGCTGTTCGATGAAGTCGGCCAGGTCGACTGCGTCGGTATCGAGGAGCGTGTCGCGAAATACACGACGCGCAGCATCAAGAAGGCGTCCAAGCTCTGGGGCCTGCGGACCGCGGTCTCGATGGTCGACCTCACCACGCTCGAGGGCAAGGACACGCCCGGCAAGGTCGCCTCGCTCTGCGCGAAGGCGCTGCAGCCGGCAGATGACCCGGCGGTGCCGCAGGTCGCGGCGGTCTGCGTCTATCCGGCGATGGTGAAGCACGCGCGGCGGGCCCTCGGGACCGACACCGCGGTGCGTATCGCGTCGGTGGCCACGGCGTTTCCCTCTGGCCAGACGCCGTTGAGGACGCGGCTCGCCGAGGTGCGGGCGGCGGTGGCCGACGGGGCGGACGAGATCGACATGGTGATCAACCGCGGGGCGTTTTTGGCGGGAGAATTTGGCCGGGTGCAGGACGAGATCGCGGCGGTCCGCACCGCGTGCGGCGGGGCAACGCTCAAGGTCATCCTCGAGGTCAGCGAACTCGAGACCTACGACAACATCCGGGCGGCGTCCTTCCTCGCGATGCGCGTGATCCGGCCGGGTGACTTCATCAAGACGAGCACCGGCAAGACCACGCTCAACGCCACCTTGGGCAACAACCAGGTGATGCTCGAGGCGATCCGGGACTTCTACCTCGATACCGGCACCGCGATCAGCATGAAGCCCGCCGGCGGCATCCGCACGGCGAAGCAGGCGCTGCAGTTCCTGATCGCGGTGAAGGAGACGCTCGGCGACGCCTGGCTGACGAATGAGCGCTACCGCTTCGGCGCGAGCTCGCTGCTCAACGACCTCCTCCGCCAGATCGAAAAGGAGCGGACCGGGGCCTACCAGGCGCCGTACTATTTCAGCGAAGCCGCCGAATCATACTAATTTGCACAGGAGAAAACGGAGAGAACGGAGAGAATTGCCTGCCACGATCCGCCACTGTTTCCTCCGTTGCCTCCTGTAAAACCAAACTTTCATGCCCACCTTAGCCTCCAAGAAAAGGAAAACGACCGCTCGCAACGGCCGGCCCGCACCCGAGCTCATCTTCGGCGACCTCTGGGATTTTGATCCGGCGCCGGAGACGGCCGACCCGAAGCTCAAGCCGCGCTACGAACTCTTCATCAACGGGAAGTTCGTCGCCCCGAAGTCGGGCAAGTATTTCGACACGATCAACCCCGCGACCGAGCGGAAACTCGCGGAAATCGCGCTGGCCGGGCCGGCCGACGTGGACGCGGCCTGTCGGGCCGCGCAGCGCGCCTACGACAACGTCTGGGGTAAGCTGTCCGGCCGCGAACGCGCCAAATATCTCTTCCGCATCGCCCGGCTGCTGCAGGACCGCGCGCGGGAGTTCGCCGTCGCCGAGACGATGGATGGCGGCAAGCCGATCAAGGAATCGCGCGACTTCGATGTGCCGATGGCCGCGGCGCATTTTTTCTACCACGCCGGCTGGGCGGACAAGCTCGAGTACGTCGCCCCGGGCCGCCGGGTCGCCCCGCTCGGTGTGGTCGCGCAGGTCATCCCGTGGAATTTCCCCCTGCTGATGTGCGCGTGGAAGCTCGCGCCCGCGCTGGCGATGGGCAACTGCGTCGTGCTCAAGCCCGCCGAGACCACCTCGATCACCGCGCTCAAGCTCGCCGAGATCATCCAGGATGCGGGCCTGCCGCCGGGCGTGGTGAATTTCGTGACGGGCGCGGGGGCGACCGGCGCGGCGCTGATGGCGCACCCGATCCCGGCGAAGGTCGCGTTCACCGGCTCGACCGAGGTCGGCAAGATCATCATGCGCTCGCTGGCGGGCACGGACAAAAAGATGACGATGGAGCTCGGCGGGAAGGCGGCGAACATCGTGTTCGACGACGCGCCGCTCGACCAGGCGGTCGAGGGCATCATCAATGGCATTTTCTTCAACCAGGGCCACGTCTGCTGCGCCGGCTCGCGCCTGCTCGTGCATGAGCCCGTCGCGGCGAAGGTCATCGCGAAGCTCAAGCAGCGGATCAAGGTGCTGCGCGTGGGCGACCCGCTGGACAAGAACACCGACGTCGGCGCCATCAACTCGAAGGAGCAACTTGCCAAGATCACGAAGCTCGTCGCCTCGGGGGTGAAGGAAGGCGCCGAGATCTACCAGTCGCCGTGCCCGCTGCCGGCGAAGGGCTGGTACTTCCGCCCGACGATCTTTTCCAACGTCGCGATGAGCCACCGCATCGCGCGCGAGGAGATTTTCGGGCCGGTGCTCTCGATCCTGACCTTCCGCACCGTCGACGAGGCGATCGAGAAGGCGAACAACACAGCGTACGGACTCAGCGCCGGCGTCTGGACGGACAAGGGCTCGCGCATCCTGAAGATGTCCACGGAACTCAAGGCCGGCGTGGTCTGGGCCAACTCCTACAACAAGTTCGACCCGACGTCGCCCTTCGGCGGCTACAAGGAAAGCGGCTTCGGCCGCGAGGGCGGCCGCCAGGGGCTGCTGGATTACTGCCAACTCGTCTGAGCCCGCGACCCGACTTCCCATGGCCCAACCCTATCTCACCGCCCCGGTCAAAACGGACAAGATGCCGCCGGGCATCCCCTACATCATCGGCAACGAGGCGGCGGAGCGGTTCAACTTCTACGGGATGCGCGCCATCCTCGTCGTGTTCATGACGAAGTACCTCATGGACCGGTCGGGGGCGTTTGCGCCGATGAGCGAGAACGACGCCAATAAGTGGTATCACCTTTTCCTCTTCGCGAATTACTTCGTGCCGATGCTCGGCTCGATTGTCTCCGACGCCTTCTGGGGCAAATACAAAACCATCTTCTGGCTCTCCCTGGTGTACTGCGCCGGCAGCGTGGTCCTGGCGCTGGATCACACCCGCCTGGGCCTGACGCTCGGCCTGACGCTGATTGCGATTGGCTCGGGCGGGATCAAGCCCTGCGTGTCCTCGCACGTCGGGGACCAGTTTGGTTCCGACAACCAGCACCTGCTCTCGCGGGCGTTCGGCTGGTTTTATTTCTCGGTCAACTTCGGGTCGTTCTTCTCGATCCTGCTGATCCCCTGGCTGCTTGACCACTACGGCGCGGTGCCCGCTTTCGGCGTGCCCGCCGCGCTGATGTTGCTTGCGGCCGTCGTGTTCTGGTTGGGCCGGTTTAAATTCGCGCACATTCCGCCGACGGGGGAAGCGTTCCTGCGGAACACCTTCAGTCGCGCGGGTCTCTCGACGCTGGGCCGGCTCGCGATCATCTTCGCGTTTGTCGCGATCTTCTGGTCGCTGTGGGACCAAAGCGGCGGCGAGTGGGTCACGCAGGCGGAGAAGATGAACCTGCACTTTGCGGGCATCACCTGGCTCTCGTCCCAGATCCAGGCGCTGAACGCCATCATGATCCTGTCGTTCATCCCGCTCTTCCAGTACGTGATTTATCCGGTGATCGGCAAAGTCTTCCCCCTGACGCCGCTGCGAAAGATCGGGCTCGGGCTGATCGTTACGGGTCTGTCGTTTTTCGTCAGCGCATGGATTGAGAACCAGCTCGCCGCCGGCCTGAAGCCGAGCATCGGCTGGCAGATCCCGGCCTACGCGCTGCTGTCCGGCGGCGAGGTGATGGTGGCGATTACGGGCCTCGAGTTCGCCTACACCCAGGCGCCGAAACCCATGAAGGCGATGGTGCAGGCGCTGTTCCTGTTGTCGATTTCCGCCGGCAATCTCTTTACGGCGCTGGTCCACGTCTTCATCGCCAATGATGACGGCACCGTGAAGCTCCACGGCGCGGCCTACTACAATTTCTTCGCCTGGCTCTCCATTGGCTGCGTCGCCGTGTTCATTTTTGTGGCCAAGGCCTACAAGGGTCAGAGCTACCTGCAGGGCGATACGCCCGAAACCGAAATCGAAGCCGAAAACTCCGCCGCCACATGAGCCGTCTCCCCATCACCAAAACCCCCAAGGTCTACGTCGGCGGTGCGTTCATCCGCTCCGAGAGCGCCCGCGTGTTTCCGCTCCAGGACGCCGCGGGCAATTTTTACGCCAACATTCCCCAATGCACGCGCAAGGACCTGCGCAATGCCGTCGAGGCGGCGGCCAAGGCCGGCCCGGGCTGGGCGAAGCGCACGGCGTACAACCGCGGGCAGATCCTGTACCGGCTGGGCGAGATGCTCGAGGCGCGCGCCAGCGAACTCGCCGCCGCCATCCAGCTGGGCGGGGCCGCGAAGGCTGCGGCGGCAAAGGAAGTCACCGCCACGGTGGACCGGCTGATTTATTACGCGGGCTGGGCCGACAAGTACGAACAGGTGCTGGGCAACGTGAACCCCGTGGCCGCGCCATATTTCAACTTCACCGTCACCGAGCCGATGGGTATCGTGGGCGTCATCGCGCCGGATGAGGCGCCGCTGCTCGCGCTGCTGTCGCTGATCGTCCCCGCCATCACGAGCGGCAACACCGTCGTGGCGCTGGCGTCGTCCACACAGCCCTATCCGGCCATCGTGCTCGGCGAGCTGCTCGCAACGAGCGACCTGCCGGGCGGCGTGGTCAACCTGCTCACGGGCTTCCGCAAGGAGCTGGTGCCGACGTTTGCGACGCACACGCATCTGCGCGCCGTTTCCGCGGTGGTCGGCGCCGACGAGCGCAAGGCGCTCGCGCTCGGGGCGGCGGACAGCGTCAAGCGCACGCGGCTGCTGAAGAGCGAGGCCCAGCCCGACTGGTACGCCGACACGGCCCAGAGCCTCTACGCAGTCCGCGATTTCCTCGAGTACAAGACCACCTGGCACCCGATCGGGGCGTAGATCTTGGACGGGATTGCCACTCGACGGGCCGGGCTGACCGCTCGTCCAAAGTTTGCTCTCCCGCGGGGATGGCCTTGTATGGTCCGGCTCCCATGGTAACCACCGCCCTGACCAGCGTTCTGCTCGACGACGAACGTCACCGCGTGCGGGCCAAGGACCGGCTCTACGTCATCTGCCAGTCCGCCGGTTGGCTGTTCTGGCTGGGTCTGCAGTTTTTCCTGGTCTTTGCCTTTCCGGACAACCGGGCCAACGAGGCCAAGCCGAACCTCACGTGCACGCTCTGCATCGTGACGATGGTGGTCGCGCTCGGCTGGTTGATCACGCACTTCACCCGCCCGGTGGTGGCCCCCTGGGGTTGGAAGGCGCTCGGCTGGCGCGCGTTGCTGCCGCGCATCCTGATGGTGAGCACTGTCCAGTCCGTCCTCTGGAGCGTGATTGGCTACGGTTATACCTACCTCGTGGTGGCCCTGCCGTGGACGGGCAAGGTGCCACTGTGGGGGGCTTGCGTCTTCAGCATCCTCAACGGCGTGATCATGCTGTCGGGTTGGTGGTGTATCTACTTTTTCTACCACCTGTTTGACCGCCTTAACCGCCTCGAGATCGAGCGGCTGCGGCTCGCGACGAGCGTGAAGGAGTCTGAGCTCCGCGCGCTGAAATCACAGGTCAACCCGCACTTCATCTTCAACTCGCTCAACTCCCTCCGCGCGCTGATCGAGGAGGACCCGCTGCGGGCCCGGCAGGCGGTCACGCAGCTGGCGAACCTCCTGCGCTATTCACTGCAGAGCGGCCAGCTGGAGACAGTGCCGTTCGAAGACGAGCTGAGCGTGGTCAACGACTACCTCGCGCTCGAGCAGGTCCGCCACGAGGAGCGCCTGCGCCTGCGGCTGGACGTTGCCCCCGATACGCTGCAGCTGCCGATCCCGCCAATGCTGCTGCAGACGCTGGTCGAGAACGCCGTCAAATACGGCATCTCCACGCGCCCCGAGGGTGGCGAGATCGCCATCATCGCCCGCCGCGAGAACGACTCCCTGCGCCTCCAGGTCACGAATCCCGGCGCATTCGAACCCGGCTCTCCGCGCCTGGCGAAGGCCAATGGCTCGACCGGCATGGGCCTGGCCAACGCCGCCCACCGGCTCCGCCTGCTCTTTGGCGAACAAGCCACGCTGCAGCTCCGCGCCGGGGAGCCCGGCAGCGTCGTGGCCGAGGCCATCATCCCGCTGCCGCTGTCCCACGCATGAAAGCCCTGCTGATCGACGATGAACGGCTCGCCCGCAACGAGCTCCGCCGGCTGCTCGCGGCTTTTCCCGACGTTGAGATCGTGGGCGAGGCAGCCAACGCCAAGCAGGCCCGCGAACAGCTCACGGCGCTCTCGCCCGACCTGATCTTCCTTGACGTGCAGATGCCCGGCGAGACGGGCATGGAGCTGCTTGAGTCGCTCGAGCCGCCGGCGCCCGAGGTCATCTTCACGACCGCCTACGACGAGTTTGCGGTCAAGGCCTTCGAGCTGAACGCGCTCGACTACCTGCTCAAGCCCGTGGATCCCGCCCGGCTAGCCGCCGCGCTGGAAAAGCTGCGGACAAAGCTCGGCACGCCCACCGCGCCCGTCGCCCACCAGGCAAAGCTCGCGGCCGAGGACAAGGTTTTCGTCCGCGAGGGCGACCGCTGCTGGTTCGTGGAGGTAAGGTCCATCCGCCTGCTGGAGAGCGAGGGCAACTATACCCGCGTGCACTTCGACGCGGCCCAGCCGCAGCTTTTCCGCTCGCTGAACGCGATGGAGGAGCGGCTCGACCCGAAGTATTTCTTCCGCGCGAACCGCCGCCAGATCATCAACCTCGCCTGGATCGACAAGATCGAGCCCTGGTTCAGCGGCGGCCTGCTCGTGCACCTGAAGGGCGCCGCCAAGGTCGAATTGAGCCGCCGGCAGGCGCAGGAATTCAGAGAGAAGATGAGCCTTTAAAATTTTTTATCGCAGAAGCGCGAAAGAACAGAAGCGCCAACCGGACCACACTCTCTGTTTCCCTGTATTTTTGCTCTTTCGCGCTTCTGCGATAAAACAAATTTTCTCCAACCTCCGCCCCTCGCGATCCATGATCGAAGCCCAGCACCTGACCAAGACGTTCAAGGATAAGAAACGCGGCGTGATAACCGCCGTCGACGACGTGTCCTTCACCTGCCGTCCCGGACAGATCTACGGCCTGCTCGGCGCCAACGGCGCCGGCAAGACCACCACGCTTCGGCTCCTGGCCACGCTGCTCAAGCCCTCGAGCGGCCACGCCACCGTCGCCGGCTACGACGTGGAGCGCGAGCCGGAGAAGGTTCGCGCGCAGGTCGGCTTCCTTGCCGCGAGCACCGCGCTCTACGGCCGCCTGACCGCCCGGGAGATGATCACCTATTTCGGCCGCCTGAACGGGATGACGGAGCCCACGATCAAGGCGCGTATCCAGCACCTCGCCGCGGAGCTCGACATGGCCGAGTTCCTCGACCGGCGGTGTGACAAGTTTTCCACCGGCATGAAGCAGAAGACCTCCATCGCCCGCACCCTGGTCCACGACCCGGCGGTGATGATCTTTGACGAGCCGACACTCGGACTCGATGTCATGACCGCGCGCGCGATCGTCAGCTTTGTCCGCGAGTGCCGCAACCGCGGCAAGACCGTCATCTACTCCACCCACATCATGAGCGAGGTGGAGAAACTCTGCGACACCGTCGGCATCATCCACGGTGGCCGGCTGGTGGCCGAGGGTACGCTGCCCGAACTCCGCGCCCGATTCGGCGAACAGGACATGGAGGAAGTCTTCGTCAAGGCGGTCGGCGGCGAAGCGGCCCTGGTGGCGGCGCTGAAAAACTGAGGAACCACCCATGAACCTGCACAACATCTTCACCGTTTACCTGAAGGAACTCAAAGACACGCTGCGCGACCGGCGCTCGCTGATGTCGATGATCATCATCCCGACCTTTGTCATGCCGGCGCTGACCTTTGGCGTGGGCAAGATCGCCGCGGGGGTCGTCAACAAGGCCCGGGAGGAAATCCCCGCGGTCATGATCGTGGGCGGGGACGACTCGCCCGGTGTGGCCGCCGCCCTCCGGCAGGACAAGAAGCTCAAGGTGGTCCCGACGGGGGCCGACTGGAAACAGCAGATTTCGGACAAGAAAGTCCGCGCGGCCGTGCTGATCCCGGCCGGGTTTGAGGCCGGGCTCAAGGCGGGGGCCGCCGATTCCGTGGTCATCTACAACTACGACGGCGAACTGAAGTCCGGCTTCGCCGTGTCCGAGCTGGAGAAGTTTTTCCGCGACCTGCGCGACCAGACGGTCACGGCGCGGCTGGCCGAGCGCGCGCTGCCGGCGACGCTGGTGAAACCCTTTGACCTGCGCCGCGAGAACGTGGCGGCGCCCGAGAAGGTGGGTGGCAACCTGCTCGGCGGCATCGTGCCCTACATCATCATCATTCTCTGCTTCACGGGCGCAATGTACCCGGCGATG
Source organism: uncultured Opitutia bacterium (assembly GCA_903839035.1). Lineage (GTDB taxonomy): Bacteria > Verrucomicrobiota > Verrucomicrobiia > Opitutales > Opitutaceae > Opi-474. The sequence continues at coordinate 14,644 of CAIMAQ010000030.1, read as the reverse complement.
GATCTGACCGCCGGCGAGAAGGAGCGGGGCACGATGGAAACGCTTCTGTGCAGTCCGGTCGCGCGCGTGGACCTCGTGCTAGGCAAGTTCCTCATGGTGCTCACCGGCTCGCTGTCGGCGATGCTGCTCTCGCTCACGTCGATGGGCCTGAGCGCGATGGCCGCCGGCATGATGTTGGGCGGCGGGGGCGGGGCCAAACTGGCGGCCGCCGCCACGCAGGCGAAAGCCGCGGGCACGGCCATGCCGATGATCGATCCGGTGGGCCTGCTGGGCGTGGTGGGGATGGTGCTGCCCGTGGCGGTGCTGTTCTCGGCGGTAATCTTCACCGTCGCACTCTTCGCCAAGAGCTACAAGGAGGCGCAGAGCTACGTCGCACCGATGGTCTTCCTCATCATCATGCCGGCGGTCGTCGGCATGCTGCCGGGCATCGATCTCAACGCGCGCCTTGCCCTCGTGCCGATCCTGAACCTCTCGCTCGTGTGCAAGGAGATGCTGTCCGGCATCTGGCACTGGAATTACATCGCGCTCATCTTCGGCTCGTCCTGCGTTTACGCCGCGTTCGCGCTCATGCTGGCGGTGAAAATGTTCAACCGTGAGGACGTGATATTCCGCGCCTGAGGGTGCGACGAAAAAAATCTACCCGCCGCGGCAGCGCGGCTGGTAAATTTTGTGTGAAACCCCCGGTGGCCGGGGTAAACATCGGTAAAAGCCGGCTGCAGCTATGGCCTTTTTGGCCCGGGATAGTTTATGGTGGGCGCGTCGCCAATCATGCCCACGCCCAACACCAATCCGATCATCGTTTTTCCCGCGCCCAAGCCGGAAATCAAACTGTCGTTGTTCGCCAGTGACCGCGCCGAGAGCGCCATCGCCGGGCAGGCCATGATGGAGCGCCACAATCTCGACCAGGACCACGAGGCCCTGCGCGACCGCGAGGCCAACCTCCGCGATTACGAGACCCGTCTCCGCCAGTGGCAGGCACAGCTGGAAACCACGCTGCAACAGCCGCCGACCCCGCAGTACATCGCCCCCGTGGCGCTGGGCCGCGGCCCGAGCGTCTCGCCCTTCGAGGGCGACGCCGCGTTGCAGGCCGGCTGGGAAAAACTCCACCGCGCCCGCGAGCTGCTCGAGGCGGAGCAGGCGCACGTGCGCGACGACCGGCTCAATCTCAAGGAAACCGCCGCGCTGCTGAAGCGCCATGAGGCGGCGCTGACGGCCCGGGAGGCCAGCCTAGCCCAGCGCGAGTCCATCCTCGCCTCCGCCACGGCCGCCCAGCTCGCGGAAAACGTCAAGCAGCCGTCGGCCATCCTGCGCTTCACCCAGTCGCCCTTCACCCTCGCGAAGTCCGTCTTCGGCGGGAAAACCGCGGCGTCGGAGTAAGCCGGGCACCCGTGGGTCGGGCTTTACGCCCGACGCGATCAATCCGATGGCGGGGATAAACCCCGCCCCACGAATGCCGACCGATTCGGTCTGGAAGTTTTTCATCGGCATGGCCGCCGGGCTGCTATTCAAAGGCGTCCGCTGCCATGAGTCCGTCGCTTTTTCCCCAGCACATTATTGCCCAAAAGCGCGATGGTGAGACGCTGACCCGGGAGGAGATCCTGGCCTTTGTCCGCGGGGCGACCGACGGGTCCTGGGCGGACTACCAGCTGAGCGCGATGCTGATGGCGATCTTCCTGCGTGGCATGACGGCGGCGGAGACCGTGGACTACACCCAGGCTATGATGCACTCCGGCCGGGTGGCCGACCTCAGCTCCATCCGGCAACCGAAGGCGGACAAGCACTCGACGGGTGGTGTGGGGGACAAGGTTTCACTGCACCTGGCCCCGATGGTCGCGGCCTGCGGCGTGACCGTGCCGATGATCTCCGGCCGCGGGCTGGGCCACACGGGCGGCACACTCGACAAGCTCGAATCCATCGCCGGCTTCCGGGTGAACCTCTCGCTGGATGATTACCGGGCGCAACTGAAGCGGATCGGGCTCTGCCTCATCGGCCAGACCGCCGAGCTGGCGCCGGCCGACAAGAAAATTTACGCGCTGCGCGACGTCACCGGCACGGTGGAGAGCATCCCGCTCATCTGCGGCAGCATTCTGGCCAAGAAACTCGCGGAGGGCATTGATGTGCTCGTGCTCGACGTGAAGTTCGGCCGCGGCGCCTTCATGCCGGACAAGCTGAAGGCCCGGGAACTGGCCCAGGCGCTGGTCGCGGTGGCAAAGGCCCTGGGCAAACCGACGCGTGCCGTGCTCACCGCGATGGAGGAGCCGCTGGGCCGTAGCGTCGGCAATGCCCTGGAAGTCGCCGAGTCCATCGCATGCCTGCGCGGCGAGGGGCCGGCCGACACGATGGCGGTGACCTATGCGTTGGGCGAACAGATGCTGTTGCTCACGAACACCGCGCGGACGCCGGCGGAGGCCCGGGCGCAGCTTGAATCCACGATCCTGGACGGCACGGCGTTGAAAAAATTCACCGAGATGATCGAGGCGCAGGGCGGCGACGCCCGCGTGGTGGAGGAGCCGGGCCGCCTGCCGCAGGCGAAACTGAAGGTGCCGCTGGTGGCGGCGCACGCGGGCTTTGTGCAGGATGTCGATGCCATGGACGTGGCGCTGGCCGCGTTGCGGCTCGGGGCGGGCCGGGCGAAGGCCGAGGACAAGGTCAACCCGGCGGTCGGCGTGAGCGACCTCGTGAAAGTCGGGGAGCCGGTCGCGGCCGGGGCGCCGCTGTGCGTGATTCACGCGAACGACGAGGCGACCCTCACCGCGGCGAAGGCCCTGCTCGAGAAGGCCATCACCCTGGGGACGAAACCGGTCAAGCCGGTCAAGTTGATCGACGAGATCATTGAGTAGGGCGCCAATCCTTAATCGCGGAAACGCGGAGGGGCGGAAGTACGGAATTTCCGGGATGGAACGCGCTGTCCCCAACGTTTTGTTTGGTTCCGCCTCGGGCCCAACGTCCGCCCAAAACTAAACGCGTTAGGGGCAACGCGTTCCACCCTAGGCGGGGCCGGCGACCCCGCCCTGCATTCGGACGCTTAGGCTTGCTCCATCTCCGCCAGCTTCGACGCGGCTTTTTCCCACGCGGCGGTGGCGGAGGCGAGCTGGTCGACGAGGGTGCTGAGCTCGAGGTTGAGATGGTGGAACTTGCCCTTGTCGGCGTAGGTCTCGGGCGCCTCGAGGGCGGCGGCCAGCTCGTTTTGCTTGGTCTCGAGCTTGGAGACTTCCTCCTCCAGGCGGTGCACCTCGGTGTGCATCTTCTTGATGTCGCCCTGGGCCGCACGCGCCTTCGCCGGCGCGGCGGGGGCCGGGGCGGCCTTGGCGGCGGGAGCGTTTTGCTTCGGGCGGGCGTCGGTGAAGCCGGCGGTGAGCGCCTCGCGGGCGTTCGTGGCCTTCGATTTCTCGAGGTAGTAGTCGTAGTCGCCGGAATACGGCGTCAGTCGGCCCGAGTGCACATGCAGCACGGTCTTCGCGAGTTCGCGGATGAAATACACGTCGTGGCTGATGAAGATGAACGTGCCCTCGTACTGCTTGAGCGCGAAGAGCAGCGCGTCGATCGAGGCGATGTCGAGGTGGGTCGTGGGCTCGTCCATCAGCAGTAAATTCGGCGGGTCCACCAGCAGGCGCGCGAGCGCGAGGCGGGACTTTTCTCCGCCGGAGAGCACGGAGACCTTCTTGAAGACGTCGTCCTTCCGGAAGAGGAATGCGCCCAGGATGGTGCGGGCCTGCTGCTCGGTCAGGTCGTTCGCGGCCGTGCGCAACTCCATGACGTTCTCCATCACGGTGAGGTTGAGCTTCAGGTTGTCGGCGCGGTTCTGGGCGAAATAGCCCGGGAAGACGTTGCTGCCGAGCTCGCGCGTGCCGCCCTGGATCGGGATGACGTCGCCGAGGATCTTGAGCAGGGTGGACTTGCCGGCGCCGTTGGGGCCGACGAGCACGATGCGCTGGCCGCGTTCGGCCTCGAAGTTCAGGTCGCGGTAGACGATGTGGTCGCCGTACGCCTGCTGGACCTTCTTGAGGGAGATGACCTTCAGGCCGGAGCGGGGTGACGGCGGAAAGCGGAAATGCACTTTCTTGAGGTCCTCCATCGGCTCCTCGACGGCGACGTCCTGGAGACGCTCGATCTGTTTTTCCTTGGATTTGGCGCGGGAGGCCATCGAGGCCTTGGCGCCGAAGCGGTCGACGAACTTCTGGAGGTGGGCGATCTCGCGCTGCTGGTTCTTGAAGATGGAAGCCTGCTGCTCCTTGCGGGCGACGCGCTCGGCGAGGTAGTCGTCGTAGTTGCCGGTGTAGCGGTTGAGCGTGCCGCCACGCAGCTCGAGGATGCCGGTGCAGAGGATGTTGAGGAAGGCGCGGTCGTGGGAGACGACCAGCAGGCCGCCCGGGTAGCGCGTCAGGTAGTCCTGGAACCAGAGCAGAGCCTCGAGATCGAGGTGATTGGTCGGCTCGTCGAGGATGAGCAGGGCGGGCTCGGCGACGAGCAGGCGGGCGAGATGGGCGCGCATGACCCAGCCGCCGGAGAACGTCTTGGCGAGCTTGTCGGCGTCACCCTCCTTGAAGCCAAGGCCGGAAAGGATCTTTTTCGCGCGCGGCTCGAGGGTCCAGTCGATGTCCCAGTCGTCGTCGTTCTCCGGGACGAGCTTTTTGCCGCTGGTCGCGATCTGGAGGATGGTTTCGTCGCCGACGGGGGCGCTTTCCTGGGGCAGGAAGCCGAAGTCGGCGCCGCGTTCCCACTCGATGGTGCCGGTGTCCTGGGCCTCCTCGCCGAGGATCAGGTTGAACAGGGTGGATTTGCCCGCGCCATTGGGGCCGACGAGGCCGTAGCGGTCGGTGCGCGCGACGAAGAGCGACACGTCGTGAAAGAGTTCACGCGTGCCATAGGACTTGGAAACATCGGCGATGGTAAGCATCGGAACCGGTCAGCACACGGGATGCCGGGCCCGGCGTCAATGCGCGGGTTGGGGATTGTGCGGCATCCGCCCACTGGGGCCGGATGCGCTACTTCCGGCCCGGCTTGGGTTCAAATCCGGCCGAAATAAAATGGCTCAGTACTGGATATTGGGTCGAGAGGCCATTCTGATGGAGCGTGAAATTCCCGTTGGATGACCCGTTGGGACCGGTCGAGTTCATGGTGATTCGATAGGTCGCAGCATGGGTCGCAGTCTTCGGCGTCGCCACGGAGACTTCATAGCGGGTGTTCCATATGCCAAAGGAACCGAAACCCGTGTCAAAAATCGCGCCCGAGAGGGCGTTAAAACTCTGGAAACGATCCGGTCCCAGCACCCCCTCGAATGACTGTAACAATTGGTCGTAAATACCACCGCCTTGATCTGTCACGGACGGCACCTCCACCACGAGGTGGGAGCCGTCGGCGCTGAGCTCAGCCTTGGCGGTTTGGATCGCGAGCGCGGTGAATTTCCCCTTGGTGACCTTGATGGCCTCGTTGAGGACGGAGATTTCCTCCGGCGAAAGGCCATATACCTTCGCAAACGTCGGTTCCAAGCCGTCGGCCCCAAAGACCGGGATCGCAATGTACAACCCGCGCTTTCTTTCGCCGGCCAACGTGTTCAATTCTGAGACCACCTGCGACCGCTGGGCTGAGGCCGAATCGACGGGCTCCCGGATATTTCTGGCTGGTCCGGAGGGAGGCGAGATCATGATGGCCCCAGGCTTTGCGACCACGCGTTTGGACTCTGCTAGCCTCGGCGAACTTGGGGCCGGTGCAAACGACGTGCCGCGGCTGAGCCACCCGCCGGCAAACCCCAGCCCTAGACAAATGACCCAGATGAGGGCGGGCTTGGATTTCATCCGTGGGAGCTGGTTCGAGCGAAAACCTCAGGACTTGATCCGCGCGCCCTTGGCTGAGGCCTCGCTGCCGGGGTCGGTGGGTTTGCCGGCCTGGTCGAAGACCTCGTAGGTCAGGGTCGAGTCGAAGGTGTTTCCATCCTCGGACACGGTGATTTTCTGGGTGAGCACGCCATGGCCGCCGGGGGACCAGCCGCCGCCCTTGGTGATCTCATCCAGTGCGGCCGGGGGCTTGGTCCAGTAGTAGACGTATTTCGCCTCGTACTGGCGCGGGCCGGTTTTTTTCCACACCCCGTACGCCGGGGTGACGGGCGGCATGGCGTCGTAGTTGGAGGACTCCGTCATCGTACCGCCGGCGTTGAAGACGTAGAGGAAGTCGAGGTCTTTGACGGCGGCGAAGGCGCCGGTTTTGAACTGTACCTTGCCGCGCCAGGCGCCGACCAGGTCGTCGCCGTCTGTTCCCTTCTTCGTGTTGATCACCGTCGTGCAACTGCTCGCGAGCAGCGCGATCATCAAACCTAGGCCCGGGAGGATGAGTCGTTTCATGGGGACCGCGGAAGTATCGCGGAAACACGAAAGAGCGGAAGCGCAGAATTCGGAGTGGACGGCTGCTCCGCGCTTCCGCGATAAGAATCAGCGATTCAGCGTCAGCGCGATGCAGCCGGCGACGGCGATCACGGCGCCGACGAGCGAGCGGCGGGTGGGGCGGTCGCCCTCGAGCCAGAAGGCGATCGGGATGGCGAGGAGGGGCGTCGTGGCGGCGATGGGCAGGACGAGTCCGCTGGGCGTCGTGGCGAGGGCCCATTGGTAGCAGCCGACGCCGGCGACCGGACCGGCGAGGGCGTTGGCGAGCACCCAGCGCGGGCTGGTGCGTCGCACTTCGGGCGTGATCACCGGGGCGGGTGGCACGCGGCGGAGCAGGCGCAGCACGAGAAACCAGACGGTGATGAAAATGAGCCCGGCGAGAATGCGGTGATACGTGGCGGTGAGGCCGAAGGTGGCGTTGGCCACGTGTTCGCCGGCGGCGGTGGCGACGGTCACGCCCTTGCGGCTGACGAGGGCGCCGATTCCCTGTCCGGCAGCCGCGACCAGGCCAAAGAGAAAACCGATCGGCCGGACGTGCACCTTGGGCGGGCTGGATTTGCTCGGCATGATGGCCACGGCGACGCCCACCAGGATCACGCTACCCCAGAGCACTTGCTGGGTCGTGAGCTTCGTCCCGAGCCAGAGCCACTCCCCGAGGGCGGCGATGGGGGCGGCGAGGCATTGGGTCATGAGGACCGTCAGGCGCGAGCCCAGCAGGGGCAGGGCGCCATAGACGCCGAGGTCACCCAGCCCCATCCCGATGAGGCCGCTCAGGAGGAACCAGCCGAGGCTGGCGCTGGCGAAACCGCGGCCGACGGTATGGGCGAAGAAGCCCAAAATCAGGGCCGCGACGACCAGCCGGCCGAGGTTGGCGCGCAGGGCGCCCAAGGCCCGGACGCTATGGCTGGCGCAGGTGGCGTTGAGGGCAAAGAAGAAAGCGGCTAGAAACGAGGCAAACATCGGGTAACCAACGACAAGAGACGACTTAACCCCCCGTTGCGACGGTTTTTTGTATCCTCCCGGAAGACCGGGTGCTAACCTTCACCTTTATGAAAGCCAAGAAAGCCAAAGTGAAGCCGGAGGCGGTGAATGCCGCGCTCGCGGCCAAGAAAGGCCCGGTTTCCAAGTTTATTGCCCAGCACTACCGCCACTTCAACGCCGCGGCGCTGTTGGACGCTGCCAAGGGCTACGAGACGCACCTCAACGCGGGCGGCAAGATGCTCGTCACCCTCGCTGGCGCGATGTCCACGGCCGAGCTTGGCATCTCGCTCGCGGAGATGATCCGCCAGGACAAGGTCCACGCGATCGTCTGCACCGGCGCGAACCTGGAAGAGGACATTTTCAATCTCGTCGCGCATGACTACTACGAGCGTGTGCCACAGTACCGGCACCTCACGGCGGCGGATGAACAGAAGCTGCTGAACCGGCACATGAACCGGGTGACAGACACGTGCATCCCCGAGATGGAGGCCATGCGCCGCATCGAGAAGGTCGTACTCGCGGAATGGGTGAAGGCTGACCGGGCCGGCGAGCGTTATTTCCCACACGAGTTCATGTACAAGATCCTGCGCGGCGGAAAACTGAAGCCGAGCTACCAGATCGACCCGAAGAATTCCTGGATGCTGGCCGCGTGCGAAAAGAACCTGCCGATCATCGTTCCGGGCTGGGAGGACGCGACGCTGGGCAACATGTTTGCCGGCCACGTCATCAGCGGCCACGTGAAGAACGTGCACACCGTCCGCACCGGCATCGAGTACATGACCGTGCTGGCCGAGTGGTACACGAAGACGGCGAAGAGACTGCGCAACGGCGAGGGCTCGATCGGGTTTTTCCAGATCGGCGGCGGCATTGCGGGCGACTTCCCGATCTGCGTCGTTCCGATGCTGCACCAGGACCTGCAGCGCACGGGCGTGCCGCTCTGGGGCTATTTCGCGCAGATCAGCGACTCGACCACGAGCTACGGCAGCTATTCCGGCGCGGTGCCGAACGAGAAGATCACGTGGGGCAAGCTTGGGGCGAAGACCCCGAAGTTCATCGTGGAGAGCGACGCGACGATCGTGGCGCCACTGATCTTTTCTTGGGTCTTGGGAAAGTGAGGTAGGGCGGACCCGGCGGTCACGTCCTGCCTCCTAGACTGGCGGAATCCAGAGGGCGGGTCGAAGACCCCGCCCCACTGCTTTTCCTTTTTGCTCTTTCGGTGCCTCTTTGTGGCAATCACCCATGCCCAACGCCCTCGCGCACGAGAAATCGCCCTACCTGCTCCAGCATGCCGACAATCCCGTGGCGTGGCTGCCGTGGGGTGAGGCGGCATTTGCCCGGGCCCGGGCCGAGGACAAGCCGATCTTCCTGAGCATCGGCTACTCGACGTGTCACTGGTGCCACGTGATGGCGCACGAGTCGTTCGAGAACCCGGAGACGGCGGAGATCCTCAACGCGCATTTCATCCCCATCAAGGTGGACCGCGAGGAGCGGCCCGACGTGGACAAGGTTTATATGACCTACGTGCAGGCGATGACCGGCCATGGCGGCTGGCCGCTGAGTGCATGGCTGACGCCGGAGCTGAAACCGTTTTATGGCGGCACGTATTTTCCACCGGAGGACCGGCAAGGTCGCGCGGGGTTTCCGGCCATCCTGCGCGCGATCGCGCGCGGGTGGAAAGACGAGCGCGCCAAGCTGGTGGCTGAGGGCGACCGGGTGATTGCGATGCTGCGGGAGCACTATCTGGACAAGGCGCCGGCGCCGTCGGCGGATGACCTCACGGTGGCGGGAGGCGACGCGTTTGAGAAGGGGCTGGGCTATTTCTTTGAATCCTTCGACGCGGATCACGGCGGCTTTGGCAACGCGCCGAAGTTTCCCCGGGCCTCGAATCTCAATTTCCTCTTTCGCTGCGCCGCGATCCAGGGCGTGACGGGCGAGGTCGGCGCGGAGGCGATCCGTTTGGCGGCGTCGACCCTGCGCGGCATGGCGCGGGGTGGGATCCACGACCACGTGGGCGGCGGTTATCACCGCTACTCGGTGGACGGCGAGTGGTTCGTGCCGCACTTCGAGAAAATGCTCTATGACCAGGCGCAGATTGCGCTCAATGCCCTCGAGGCAGTGCAGGCGACGGGCGACGAGCGGTTTGCGTGGATGGCGCGGGATATCTTCGACTACGTGCGGCGCGAACTGACCGGCCTGGCCGGGGGATTTTTCACGGCGGAGGACGCGGATAGCGCGCTGCCGGGGACTGCGCGGAACGACAAGCACGCGAAGCACGTGGAGGGAGCCTTCTACGTTTGGAGCGCGGCGGAGTTACGGGAAGTGCTGGGGGACGACGCGGCGTTGTTTGGGGTGCACTTCAACGTGAAGGAAGCGGGGAATGTAGAGGCGGAGCGGGATCCGCACGGAGAGTTCGTCGGTAAAAACATCCTGGTGCAGCGGCATCCGTTGATGGGAACCGCGTCGCAGTTTGGCCTGACGCCCGAGCAGGCAAACGAGCGGATCCTGGCGGCGCTGACCAAGTTGCGCAAAGTGCGGTCGCGGCGGCCCCGTCCGTTGCTCGACGACAAGATCATCACCGCGAACAACGGACTGATGATTTCCGCGCTGGCCAAAGGTGCGCTGGTCCTGGGCGAGCCCGAGCACCTGTCGGCGGCGATCCGCGCCGCGGAATTTGTGCGGCGGGAGCTGTTTGATCCCGCGACCGGCGGTCTCTTCCGCAGCTGGCGCCTGACGCGCGGCGCGGCGGAGGGATTTGCCGAGGACTACGCCTATCTCATCCAAGGGCTGCTCGACCTGTATGAGGCGACATTTGAACTGCGCTGGCTCGAATGGGCGGAGCAGCTGCAAGGCGCGATGGACACGCGGTTTTGGGATGAAGCCAAGGGCGGCTATTTCAATTCCCGCGCGGACGACACGGCGATCGTGCTGCGGCTGAAGGAGGACTACGACGGGGCGGAGCCGGCGCCGAGTTCGGTGGCCGCGGTGAACCTGCTGCGGCTGGCGGCGATGCTGCACGATGAAACGCTCCACGCCCGCGCGGTGCGCACGCTGGAGGCCTTCCGGGCGCAATGGAGCGGCACACCGCACGCGATGCCGGAAATGCTCTGCGCACTGGGCAGCGCGCTCGAGCCCCCGCGTCAGGTCGTGCTCGCGGGTGACCCGCGCGAACCGGACTTTCAGGCCTTGCTGGCGGTGTTGCACGAGCGCTTGGGGCCGCGGCGAGTCGTGCTGGCGGTCACCAGCGAAGTGGATCGTGAGTGGCTGGGGTCGCGGTCCCCCTGGCTGGCGGAAATGCGGCCGGTCGGGGGAAGCGCTACAGCCTTTGTGTGTGAACGCTTTGCCTGCCAGGCGCCGGTGACGGATCCGGCGGCGCTGCGGCAGTTGCTGGTTGGGTAAGTGCTTTTCCACGTTGCCCTTGGCAGGGGCCCAACCCACGCTGGGGGCCGTGAAAATCCTCGCCGTTGAAGACGATGCGGTGACCCGCGCGGTGCTGCGCCAGGCGCTGCGCAAGCTGGGCCATGAGGTACTCGAGGCCGCGAATGGCGAGGAGGCCTGGAAGCTGGCGACGTCGGAGCAGGTGCGGGTGGTGGTGAGTGACTGGGCCATGCCGCAGATGGACGGGCTCGAGCTCTGCCGCCGCATCCGCAAGGCCGCGGGGGCCGACTACACGTATTTCATCCTGCTCACCGCGCGTGATGCGACGGGCGAAAACCAGCAGGAGGCGGCGGACGCGGGCGTGGATGATTTTCTCACGAAGCCGCTCGATATCGAGGAACTCTGGAACCGTCTGCGCGTCGCGGAGCGGATCCTGCGGTATGCGACCCAGGTCCGCCAGCTCGAGGAGATGCTCCCGATCTGCTCGTACTGCAAAAAAATCCGCGACGACCAGAACTACTGGCAGCAGATCGAGGGCTACATCAACGAGCGGACGGGCAGTGAATTCAGTCATTCCATCTGCCCGGACTGCTACCAGCGCGTGGTGATTCCCGAGCTGGAGAAACTCAAGCACGCCGCGAAATGAACGACCGTGTGCTGCGGCTGGAGGAAAAGGTCGCCTACCTGGAACGTCATGTGACGGAACAGGACAAGGCGATGCTGGAGCTCACCGAGACGCTGTCCCGGGTCCGGCAGGAGCTGCGCAAGCTGCGCGAGCGGATGACCGACACCGCGACGGGCGACGGCGGGGAGCCGGCCGACGAGCGTCCGCCGCATTACTGAGTCCGGGCTTAGCGGACGGTCACCTCAGTCACGTGGCTGAGCTGGTGGGGAACCTGATCCAGGCGGGTCACACGCTGGCCATGGCAGGAGAGATGCTCGAGCAAGAGCTGCCCGATGCCGGCGTGGGCGTCGCCTTGGACGATGAGCGCGGCCTGGGCCGACGGGGCGCCGTGGAAGGTCAGGTTGATGAGCGCGAGTTTTTCGATGACCGGCCCCTGCACATCCAGCAGTGAGGCGAGCCGCGGGGCGTCGTCGAAGGCGCAATCCACGGCGCGGATGGTGCCGTAGCGCGCGGGCCGGCCCCCGGCGGCGGGCTGCAGCGGGTGAACCAGGAAGGAGGTGTAGATCATCCCGACGAAGTCGCAGTCCTCAAACGTGAAGTCGCCCTGGTCATGCGCGGCATAAAATCCGAGCCGCACGCCGCTCGCGCGGAGGTTCCAGCCGAGCATCCGGCGGATGACATGGTCCTGCGACGAGCGGGTGTCGTAGGCCCCCAGGTAATGCCCTGAGGCGAAGCAATCGTCGTTGGCCGCGACGAGGCAGTCCTCGATGAGCACGCGGTGGCAGCTCCCGGTATTGATCCCGTCGGCGTACTCGGGGGTGCAGGCGGGCGGCGTCAGGATCTTGAGATTGCGCAACGTGAGGTCGTCACAACCGCGGCAGTTGACGTTGAAATTGCGGCCGTTGCGGATCAGCAGGCCGTCCACGTGGATCCGGCGCGAGCCCGTGATGAATAGCGGGGACTGGGTCAGCCACGGGCACAGCTCGTTGGCGGTGTAGTAGTCCACGATGCCGTGCGAGTACTGGTTTCCGCCGCGGACGTAGTGCTCGTAAGCCTGCTGGTCGATGCAGCCGCGGCCGAGGAGGGCGACATCCTCGCAATCCTGCAGCCAGAGGCCATGGCGATGCTCGTTCTCGCCGTGCGCGCTGGCCTTGATTTTCAGCAGGCAGCCCGGCGCCAGGTAGATCCGGAAATTCCGCCCGGCCTTCACGTGCAACTGCGTGACGAGGTAAACCCCGGCGGGCACGACAAGGGTGCGGCCGGTGCCGTCCACGGCGGCGAAGGCGCGGTGAAAGTTTTCTGTCTGGTCGGTGGCGCCGCTGTGGTCCGTGAGGAACGCCGCGGCGTCCACGACGGCCGGGTCGTCCGGCCGGGGCTGGCCGGCTTCCGGTTCCTCGGTGATCAGGATCAGCGGTGGCAGCGCGTTGATGCGGACGATGAAATGTCGCGGGCCCCGCGGACCGGAGCGGAACGTCAGGCGGCGGCCCGCGGCGCTGGCGGAAATTTGCCGGCGCAGCGGATGAATGCGGAAGGAGTGGATCTCCTCCTCGAGTTCGATGCACAGCTCCACGTCGCCGGCGGCCGCAAAGTGGGCGTAATGCAGCTGCATGCCGGCGGGATCATAGATGTGGCAGTACGAGGGCAGCTGGCCGTAGGCCGCGGCGAGGCGGTCGCGTTCGGCGGCGTCCATGGGCGGCGTTTCGACCACCGCGACGGGCTGCCCGTTCGCTCGCAGCCGAAACGAACGGCTGGCGACGTCACCGGCAATGAAATGATCCGTGATGGCCACAAGCGATCCGCTGACCGCAGGACACTCAGAACGTCGCGTTGACTTCCGCCTGCTGGCCGGGGTCCAGGGACCGGCTGCCGAGCGCGGCGCATTCGGTTTCGTCGTTCTTGTAGAGTTTGAATTTCACCGGCGCGGCGGCGTCGCTGGTTTCCCAGCGCCACTTGCCGATGGAGACAAACTGGAGCGGCACGCCCTTGTCCCAGCTCAGGCCCGGGCCCTCGCCACGGATGAAGAGGCGGTTGCCGATGCCGATGTAGGCGGTGACGAGAAGGCGGGTGGCGCCGTCGGAGGAGATGACGGTTTCTGTCACCTCGGCGCTGGCGCGCGGGGACTCGTCGGGTGGGATCTGGCTGAATTCACTTTGGGCAATGTTGGGCCCGGCTTCGTCCGCGGGACTAAGGATTGGCTCTTCCGGCGGCGCAGCCACCGGCGAGGGCTCGGCGGTTTCCACCGGCTTGGGTTTACGCGGGGCGCGCTTCTTGACGGGCTTGGGTTCCGCGGTGGGTGGCGTGCTTTCCGACGCCGAGGCTTCCGCCGGCGCCGGGTTGCTGGCAGGCAAGTCCGTGGGTGAGGCGGTGGACGGGGCCTCAACAGGCGGCGGGGACAGCTTGGTGGGATCCGAGGAAAGCAGGCTGCCCGCGAACGGGGCGATGGTCATCTCCGGGGCGATGGAAGCGACGTCGCCGATGAAGGGCGTGGCGGTCGGGGGGACAACCGGGATGATGTGCAGGCCCTCTTCGGTCGGCTTGGGCGCGGGTTTGACGGACTTGGGTTTTTCGGCCGCCGGCTCGACGGGCGCGGCGACGGGGGCCGGGATGGCCGCGAGGGCGGCTGTGATCTTGGCGAGGGCGGAATGGGTGGCAGCCGTGAGCGCCTCGGGGGCGGCGGCGAGGGCGGCCTGGGCGGCGGTGAGGTGCCGCTGGGTGGAGGCCTCGAGCTTGGTGAGCTCGCCGGACGCGTGGTCGACCTTGTCGGCGATGGCCTCGAGCCGGTCGCTTTCGGAGGCGCGCAACTGGGCGAGCTCCTTTTTCAATTCCTCGCGCTCGTCGGCCTGGGCGTTGGCGAGGAGGGATTCGAACTCGGTGATCTTCGCCTGGAGCACCGCCGGGAGCTGCTCAGCCGAGCGGAGGTTTTTCTGGGCAAGCTCGGCGATGGCGTGGAGGCCCTGGGTGGCGATGCTGATCTGCTCGGCGGAGGTGGTGACGGTGCTGGCGAGGGCCTCGAGGGCGCGCTGGCGGTCGTCGAGGGCCTCGTTTTTCTCGCGCTCCACATGGCTGACGAGCGGCACGAAGAGCACGATGGCGCCCGCGATGACGCAGGTCACGATCGACAGGACGGCGGTGGACGAGAGCGGGGTGGGACTCCGGGCGGCGATGAACAGGCCTGCCAGGAGCAGGGCGACATCCGTGAGGATGAAAATCCAAAGAGGCAGTTTCGGAGTCGGCGAGGAGGGCATCATGGGGATTTTTCCAACCGCGGAAGTGTGTGCGGCGCGGG
>CAIMAQ010000029.1 GCA_903839035.1 uncultured Opitutia bacterium | reverse complement strand
GGATTCGCGAGGCGTGCCGGCGGCTGGCCTTTTCCGACGACTCGATCGAGCAGGTGGCGGAGGCGGTGGGCTTTGCGAACCGCCATCATTTCAGCCGCGTGTTCAAGCAGCATGCGGGCTGCTGGCCGGCGCAGTTTCGGCGCGGGTGGGCGCATCCCTAGCGGTTTGGGCCGGATGATAGGCGGGCGGAAACGAACACGGAAAAATTACAATATACGCTGTATTAACTATATCGGTGTTTCACTAAAGACGGAACGTGACATGACATAGTATGTCAGTTGTATGCACCCATCTATGGTTACAAATAAAAGCAAACTGCTAGAGGACGCGAAGGCCAAGGTTGCCAAGCTGGAAAAGGCCATCGCGGCGCAACTTTCCCGGGAACTGGCCTCGCTGCCCCGGAAATACGGCTTCTCGAGCCCCCAGGCCTTCCTCAAGGCTTTCCGGTCTGTCGCGGGCGACGCCATGGTCTCGGCCGGCAACAAGCTCAGCGGCAAGCGCCGCAAGCGCGCCATCATCACGGCCGACACGAAGGCCCAGGTGAAGAGTCTTGTTATCGCCGGCAAGACGGGCGGTGAAATTGCGAAGGCGATCGGCATCTCCCTGCCCAGCGTGCAGAACATCAAGAAGGAGCTCGGGCTCGTCAAAAAGCGCAAGTGACAGAAAGAGAGGACAGGCGGTTCCGCTGTTTTCCGCCCTTGTCCTGCTGAGCGCCGCGAAGCATCCAGTGGCCGATCCGCTGCGGGCATCGGCAGACTCCCGGTGGATTCTTCACTTCGTTCAGAATGACAGCCGGATTTGAAGATATTTTCTGATCCGGCTTTCCCGCCCCTGCACCGCGCGGGGGCTTTTTATTTGTCTGGTCGCGCGCCGTGCGTTCGCTGAACACTCCGCCATGCCCGATTACATTCAGGCCAACACGAACGGCCGGCTGCACGACGCGCGGGAGCCATCGCTCGCCCCGTTGAACCGCGGCTACCTCTACGGCGACGCCATCTACGAGGTCTGGCGGACGTATCACGCGGTGATCTTTGCCTGGGAGGAACACTGGCGGCGGCTGGAATGGTCCGCGGCGGCGCTGCATTTTGCGCTGCCGCTCGCGCCGGTGGTGATGCGGGCGGAGATCTTCAAGACCATTGCGGCCTTCCGCCGGGTGGTGCCCGGGGACGGCGACCTCTACATCCGCCTCCAAATCACGCGCGGGGGCGGCCCGATTGGGCTGGATGTCGCGCTGGCGGACCAGGCCGACTACGTACTGCTCGTGCAGGCCAACAAGGCGCACCCGGCGGAGATCCTGCGCGACGGGCTCAAGCTTTCGGTCGCCACGACGCTGCGCCGCAACCCGGCGGAGAGCCTCAACCCGGCGTGGAAGACGGGCAATTACCTGAACAATATCCTCGGCCTGCGCGAGGCGCGTGCCCGCGGGGCGGACGAGGTGGTTTTGCTCAATCACGCCGGCGAGGTGACCGAGGCGGCCGTGTCGAACCTGGCGTTCGTGCGCGGCGGGAAGGTCATCACGCCACCGCTGACCGCGGGGATTCTTGGCGGGATCACCCGTGAGATCCTGCTGACCGAGGTCGCGCCAAAGGCCGGAATCACCGCGGAGGAAGGGACGGTCTGGCCCGAGGATTTCGGGCGGATGGAAGAGTGCTTTCTCCTCTCGACGACCAAGGACCTCACGCCGGTCGGCGCGATTGACGGCCACCGTTTTCCGGTGCGCGACGATTCCGTGACGGCACGGCTGAAGGCGGCGTTTGGCGAGTACACGCGGGCGTATGCGACACGGCATCCGGAACTGCGGGTCGTTGCCTGACCGATCATGAGCGACGCGGAAGATCCGGCGTTCGAGCAGTTCTGGGCAGACGCCCTGCAGCCGAAGTGGGCGGACAAATCCGCGTCATCGCAACGCCGGCTGGACTGGTGGCGGGATGCGAAGTTCGGGATGTTTGTGCACTGGGATCCGTCGAGCCTGGCCGCGAGCGAGATCAGCTGGAGCAAGCAGTTCTACGTCGACCACGGCGAACAACTCCTCGACAACCCGCGGCCGAGTCCGGACCTCCACGGCATCAAGGAGCACCGGTTCTGGCTCGACTGGTTCAAGCCCGCGGTGCCGCGCGAGGTGTATGACCACCTGCACAAATCGTTTTATCCGGGGATGTTCGACGCGGACCAGTTTGTCGGCGCGGCCAAGCGGGCCGGCATGAAGTATCTCATCCAGGTCACGAAACACCACAACGGCTTCTGCATGTGGGACACGAAATTCACCGACTTCAACATCATGGCCACGCCGTACCGCCGCGACTTGGTCGTGGCCATGGCCCAGGCCTGTGCCCGGGCGGGGATTCGGTATGGCATCTATTACTCGCAGCGCGACTGGCACCACCCCGACTACGGCCCGGAGCGGATGGCGCAGTACAACGAGTACATGTACCATCAGGTGGAGGAGCTGCTGGTGAAATGCCCGAACATCGAGGTCATCTTCTTCGACACCGAGCAATATTACCCGTGGCAGCTCTGGGACGGAAAAAAGCTTTTCCAGATGATTCACCGGCTGCGGCCGAAGGTGATCATCAACGATCGCTGCGGGGTGCCGGCGGACTGCACGACGCCCGAGCAGAGCATCGGGGAGTACAACCTGGGGCGGGACTGGGAGTCGTGCATGACATTCACCGGGTTTTGGTCCTGGCACGGGTTTCAGGCCCCGGTGATTCCGTTCGAGGAATGCCTGCGTCACCTGGTGCGCTGTGCGGGTGGGGGCGGCAACCTGCTGATGAACATCGGGCCGCTGCCGACGGGTCAGATCGACCCCCGCGAGGCCGACCGGCTGCAGCGCATGGGGGCGTGGCTGGCGCAGAACGGCGAAAGCATTTACGGCACGCGTGGCGGGCCGTTCCCGCCGGGGAGTTACGGTGTGTCCACACGGAAAGGTGACTCGGTTTATCTGCACGTGCTCCAGTGGCCGGAGGGCGAGGTCGTGCTGCCGCCGTTCGGGTCCCGCGTGGTTTCGGCGCGACTGTTGGCCGGCGGGAACGCCAGCGTACAACAGACGCCCGACGGGGTGCGAATTGGCGTGGCGCCGGCGGACCGCACGGAGCCGGACACAATTGTCGTGCTGGAACTGGCGCGCGGGTAACCGGCGCGATCCGCTCAATACCGCGCGATGGCCGGGTCGATTTCCGTCGCCCAGGCCTCGATGCCGCCCGCAATGTTGCTCACGGCGGTGAAGCCCTGGTCGCGCAGAAAATGGGTCACGCGCAGGCTGCGCTGGCCGTGGTGGCAGAGCACGAGGAGGTGGCGGTCCCGGGGCAGGGAGTCCACGAGGGCGGGTATCTGCCGCATCGGGATGGCCCGCACGCCTTCGAGATAGGCGATGGCCAGCTCGTCCGGTTCGCGCACGTCGAGGATCAGCGACCGGTCCGGGCCGGCAGCCACCAGGGCGCTGGCCTCGGCGACGGTGATTTCGAGCGGATAGGTGGCTGATTCCATGACGGCGTAAGAGAGCCGGTTCGGCAGGGGTCGCAAATGAAATTGCACCCGGCGGTGACGGCCGCCGGAATCACGGCATGCGTTGCCTCGGCATCGATTACGGCACCCGGCGCATCGGGCTCAGCTACGGCGATGAACTCGGCGTGGCGACGCCCCTGCCTGCGATCACGGATGCGGCGCCGGAAAAACGCTGGGCGGCGCTGGTGGCGGTGGTCAAACAGCGCGGCGCGACCGACCTCGTGCTCGGTTACCCGCTGAACATGGACGACACCGCCGGGCCCAAGGCGAAGGAGGCGGAGGCGCTGGCCGTGCGGCTGCGTGTCGCATTCGGCCTGCCGGTGCACCTCGTGGACGAACGACTCACCAGTTACGAGGCGGAGTCTACCATCGCGAAGTCGAAGCGGCGTGAAGTGCGCGCCAGCGGGTTGATCGACTCGCGGGCGGCGACGCTCATCCTGCAGGATTTCCTCGACCAGCAATCGCCGCCGCCGGCCGTGGAGGAAACGGAGGCGGAGTAATCGCGGAAACGCGGAAACGCGGAAACGCGGAGGAGCGGAAACGCGAAAACACCTCGATCGTTCCCGGCATTTTCCGCCCCTCCGCGCTTCTGCGATAATGTTTTCACTCCGAATATCGTGACCACGCCCGCTTCCAAGATCCAACGCTGGAAATGCACCTGTGCCTACGACGGCACGGGGTTTGCCGGCTGGCAGAGCCAGGCGCGGTCCAATGCGGTGCAGGACATCATTGAAAAACGGCTGGCGCAGATTTTCGGCCAGCCGATCCGGATCCACGGCAGCGGGCGGACGGATTCCGGGGTGCACGCGCACGGGCAGGTGTTCCACTTTGATGCCGAGTGGCGTCACGGCGTGGACAAGTTGCTCGCGGCGTTCCGGGTCGGGCTGCCGGCGACGATCCAGGTGAAGGCGGTGCGCGCGGTGGCGACGGATTTTCATGCGCGGTTCGATGCCAAGGCGAAGCGATACGTGTACCACCTGCAGCTCGGCGATGCCGATCCGTTCAACCGGGCCTATTGCTGGTCGGTGTTTCGGCCGCTGGATTTCGCCGCCATGCAGGCGGCGGCGGTGGTGCTGCGCGGACGGCATGATTTCCGGGCGTTCACGGCGCTCGGCGGGCAGGGGGAGACACCGGATAACGCGGTGCGCAACCTGCGCCGGCTGGACCTGGTGAAGCGCGGCCGGAGCATCACCATCACGGCCGAGGCTGAGGGGTTTTTATACAAGATGATGCGCAGCCTGGTCGGGATACTGGTGAGTGTGGGCGAGGGGAAGGTTACGCTGGCCGAGGTGCGGACGATCCTCGCGTCGAAGGAGCGCACGGCCCGCGTGCTGACGGCCCCGCCGCAGGGACTGTTTTTGGTGAAGGTCTTTTACTCCTGACCGCCACGGCTGTGGCCGGCACGGATACGGATTTATCGCGAAAACGCGGAGGAGCGGAAACGGGGGAATCGATTCATCCTCGGACAGTCATTCTGAACGAAGGGAAGAATCCAGTTGGACGACATCGAAGCGCGCGGCGCTATTTCACTGGATTCTTCGCTGCGCTCAGAATGCCAGCCTCCCGGCCTTTCCGCTCCTCCGTGCTTCCGTGATAAAACGCTTCCGCCGTCCGTGAAAAAGGTTAACGCCACGCTCGCCCAACTCGCGCGCGGGCTGGGTGACGTCGTGTTTCCGCCGGGGTGTGTGATGTGCCGGGGTTTGGTCGATGCTGGCGCGGAAGACAGGACTAAGGACAACAGGACCACTGGTTTCCGGCATGTGTGTGGGCACTGCGCGAAGCAGATTGATTTTGTGTCGCCACCCCATTGCTCGACCTGCGGGCATCCGTTTTACGGCGAGATGGAAGGGGAGCGGATGTGTCCGCATTGCGAGGGGCTCGCCCCGGCCTACCACGAAGGCCGGACGGCGGTGCTGTCGAAGGGCCCGGCCCGGGCCCTGGTGCATGAATTGAAGTATCATAAGGGCCTGTTTGTGCTGTCGGACATGGAGGAAATCTTCCGGCGTTCACCGCACGTGCTGGAGCTGGCGCGCGGTGCGGTGCTCGTGCCGGTGCCCTTGCACCCGCGCAAGGAGCGGGAACGCGGCTACAACCAGAGCCTGCTGCTGGCCGGGGCGCTGGCCCGGGCGGCGGGGGGAAGGGCCCGGGTGGAATCGTGGCTGCGGCGGACAGCGGACACCGTTTCGCAAACGCATCACGATAGAAAAGCCCGCCAGGCGAACCTGAAAAATGCCTTTGCACTGGCCCGGGGCGCCCGGTTGAATCCGGACCTGCACATCCTCCTGGTTGATGACGTTTTCACCACCGGTTCCACCCTCAACAGCTGCGCCCTTGTGCTCCGTCGCGCCGGCTGCCTGAATCTCGACGTAATCACGTTCGGCCACGGCTAATCCCTCTCATGGTCCACTTCGACAAACCCACCTACACGGTCCGCCGCACGCGGAAGAAAGACATCCCGCATGGGCTCTACACCAAGGACCCGGTGACGGGTGAGTCGGTGTTCACGAAGGAGCTCGAGGACAACCAGATGGTGGTCCCGAAGAGCGGCCACCACTTCCCGATCGGGGCGCGGGAGCGCATTTCCAAGCTGTTGGACGAAAACACGTTCGAGGAGGCTGATGCCGGCATTCGCTCGGCGGATCCGCTCAAGTTCACCGACTCGGCGCCTTATCCGACCCGCATCAAGAAATACGAGAAGGAGAGCGGCCTGCCCGAAGCGGTCATCTGCGGCACGGGCAAGATCCAGGGCATCCCGGTTTCACTGGCGGTGATGGATTTCCGTTTTTGCGGCGGCACCCTGGGGTCGGCGGCGGGCGAGAAAATCACCCGGGCCATCGAGGTCGCCCTGGCGAAGAAATGTCCCTGCATCATCTTCAGTACCTCGGGCGGCGCGCGCATGCAGGAGGGCATCCTCTCGCTCATGCAGATGGCCAAGACCAGCGCGGCGCTGGGCCGGCTCGCACTGGCTGGTTTGCCCTACATTTCGGTGCTTACGCACCCGACGACCGGCGGCGTGTCGGCCAGCTATGCCACCCTCGGCGACGTGATCTTGGCCGAGCCGGGTGCGCTCATCGGTTTTGCGGGTCCGCGCGTCATCAAGGACACGACCAAGCAGACGCTGCCGGCCGGTTTCCAGACGTCGGAGTTTCTCCTCAAGCACGGGCTGGTGGACCAGATTGTCCCGCGCCCCGAGCTGCGGGACCGCATTGGTGACCTGCTGCTGGCCCTGCACGTCAAGAAGAAGGCCCCGCCGCCCACGACCGTGGTCAACACCTGACGCGGGCGATCGCAGCCATGCCCGCCAGTGCCCCGACCGATTACGCGGCGGTGACCGCGTATCTCTTCAGCCTGAAGGCGAAGGGAATCAAATTTGGCATCGACCGGATGCGCCCGTTCGCCGCCGCCCTGGGTCACCCCGAGCGCGCGGTGCCGTGTGTCCACATCGCCGGCACGAACGGCAAGGGCTCCGTCGCCGCCATGCTTGACGCCATCTTCCACGTGGCGGGCTGGAAGACGGGGCTCTACACGTCGCCGCACCTCGTGAAGCTGGGCGAACGCGTGCAGGTGGACCGGCAGATCCTCAGTGAGGCGGAAATCACGGCTTACACGCACGAGCTGCGGGTCGTGGTGGAAAAGCTGGCCGAGCCCAATCCGGACAACCACCCGAGCTTTTTTGAGTTCATGACGGCAATGGCCTTCATGCAGTTCGCGCGAAAACGCTGCGACCTCAGCGTGATCGAGGTCGGCATGGGAGGACGGCTCGATGCGACGAACATCGTCAACCCCGAGGTCAGTGTCATCACCTCCATCGCCCTTGACCACGGGGAATTTCTCGGCCGTGAAATCGGCAAGATTGCCACGGAAAAAGCCGGCATCATCAAGCCGGGCCGCCCCGTGGTGATGGGCCGCGTGCCGGTCGAGGCGGAGCGGGTCATCCGGGAGATCGCCCGCGAGCGCGGCGCGCCGCTGGTATCGGTGGCGGAGGAATTCGGCGACGACGTTGCCCGTTATCCGGAAACGAATCTCGAGGGCGACTACCAGCGCTGGAATGCCGCGACCGCCACGCTGGTGGCGCGCACGCTCGGGCTGAAGTGGCGGCTGACCGACAAGGTGATCGCGGCCGGACTGCGCCAGGTGGACTGGCCGGGTCGCTGGCAGCGCGTGCACGTGGGCGGGCGGCTGACGATCCTGGATGCGTCGCACAATCCCGAGGGCGCGCAGGTGCTCGACAATAATCTTGCGCACCTCGCGGCCGAGACGGGCCGGGCGCCGGTGGTGATCACGGGCGTGCTGGGGGCGGAGCGGGCGGGTCCGCTGCTGGCGGTGATTGCGCGGCATGCGAAGGAGATTCATCTGGCCATGCCCCAGCAGTCGCGCGCGTGCAGCCATGCCGAGTTGGAGGCGCTCATCCCGCAGGACTTCAAGGGCCGCGTCGTGCGCGCGACCGTGGAGGGGCTGTTTCCGAGCGCCGACCTGTGCACCGCGGGTGGTCCGGAGGACGTGCTGGTGGTGACGGGTTCAATCTATCTGCTTGGCGAAGTCATGGCCCGCCTCGAACCCCAGCGCGGGCCCGGCGAGGGGCGGCTGCAGGATTTTTGAGCGGATGCACCCGCGATTTCGCCTGGCTAACGATTGGGTCACGACGGGCGTTGGCGATTGTCGCCTTCGACCGACACTGCACACGGTGGTGGTTGTCTCTAGGCGCATGCTCCATTCCCGGACTCAATTTACCCGCCGGCTTCTGGTTCCCCTATTTGCCCTGATGGCAGGGTCCCCGGCCGGCGCCCAAACCTCCGCCACCGAAACGCCTGCGACCCTGCAGGCGGTCACGGTGACCGGGCACCCGGTGCCGGGCGAAAACAAGATCATCGGCACCTACGCGCAGCCGGAGTGGACGGCGCGCCGGCGCTTTGTCCTGACGCGGGTCTACGTCCAGCCCGACGGGCAGGCCGAAGTGGAGCTCGGTTATGATTTTGCCCATGCGGCCGACGGCACCCGGACGCACCTCTTTCACCAGGAAATCGAACTGGGCCTGCCACACCGATTCCAAGTGGATCTCGAGAACACCTATCAGGATTTCCGGGAGGGTGAGGCGGAGCCGGGTTCCTGGCACGAGCAAAGCAGCGGGGTTGAGCTGCATTACGCCTTCGCCGACTGGGGCAAACTCCCGCTGAATCCCGCCGTCGCCGTAGGGTGGAAGTTCAATTCCGGGGCGACGGATGCCGCGGAGTTTCAAGTGATGCTGGGCGACGAGCTCTCGCCGCGCTGGCACTGGGGCGCCAATGTTTTCTACGAGCAGCAGGTCGGCGGCGACCGCTACCGTGAGCAGGCGGTGAGTGGCGGGCTGAGCTATAGCGCGGTCAACGAGAAGCTGAACCTGGGGGCCGAGTTGAAATACGGCGAGGAGTCGACTCAGGGCCCCGGCAGTTACCGGCGGCGGCCGCTCGCCGTTGGGCCCAGCGTACAATGGCGGCCACTGGACCAGATTCACCTCGATCTGGTGCCGATGTGGGGACTCAACAAGGGAGCGCCCACATGGGAGGTGTTTATCTTCTTCGGCTTCGAGTTCGGGGACGGCGCCGATGACGGCGACGACAAGCCGAAGGTGGAACCGGCGTCGACGCGCGGCCGGTGAGGTGGGGCGGAAGCGCGGGCGTGCTCCCTAGGCCAGCTTCACCAACTCCAGCGTACCCGGCACATCCTTGATGATCTGGGACGGGTCGGGGCCGACGCCGAGGTAGCGGAGGTTGGGAATCTTCTCCGCGGCAGGCCAGGACTCGTTGGCATAGGCGGCGTTGAGTGTGGCCTTCACCATCGCGGCGACGTAGCGACGGGCGTTGAGGGGCAGGTCGGCGAATTTGCGGACGGTGGAAATGTCCTCGGTCCAGCCGGGGTGCTTGCTGTAGACGGGGCGCAGGGTCTTGCGGACGGCCTCGTTGCGCGGGACATGGACGTAGCGCTTGCCGGCGGCGTCTTCGTAGGCGGTGCAGATGAGCAGGTCGCCCTTCCACTCACCGGCGTAGGTGAGGGCGTCGGCCTTGTTGATCATGAGGTCCTGGTAGCCGCCGTAGCGAAGGACATCGCCCTTTTCGACGGCGTCGAACCAGCCGACCATGCGCTGGCGGCCGGTGCTGGTGCCGAACTCGAGCCGCTTCAGGATCGCGGCCAGCGGGTGGGCGTCGTCCATCTGCGTGAGGAACGTGTGCGTGCCGACCTTGGTGTCGTAGGCCTTGGCCACGCCAAAGGTGTGGATGCGCTGCACGGGGATGCCGGCGCTCTCGAAAAATTCCGGCGTGAACGTATGCGAGGCGGTGACGTTGGGCGAGTAGCCGTGGCGCTTGTCGAGCCAGTAGGCTTGGCCGAATTCGCCGATGATGGTGCGGCCGGCGCGGAGCTCGCGGAGAATGAGCTCGCGGACCTCGCCGATGTTCTTCGCGAGGGCGGTGCCGGCTTTCCAGTAGGCTTCGGTCAGCGTGTCGAGATTCAGGGTGAACGGCGTAGCTCCCCGGAAGCGGGTGAAGTCGAATTCGTCCTTATCGAACACCCCCAGTTCGATGCCCTCGGCGTTGGCGCGGAGCTCGGCGGCGGTGAGCTTGTCGAAGAAGCCGGCGAACGTCTCCGGGCTCACGCGGCAGACGTGCTGGATGGTCCGGAGCGCGCGATCGGCGCGCTGGGCGAGCTTGCGGGCGAAGTAGTTGGGGCCGGCCTGGAAGTCAGCGAAGGTGATCTGCCACTGGCCGACCTCGTCGAGGTACGCGGGCGTGATGCCGCGGCCGGTGGAGCCGCGGGGCTCCTCGGCGAGGATGTGCGTGCGGTAGTCCTCCCACGCGAGGTCGAGCAGGCGGTGGGTGAGGTCGGAGACCATGGTGCGCTCGTCGATGACGAGGCGGGAGAGGATGGCGTAGCCCTTTTTCTCGAGCGGCTTGGTTTCCCACCAGATCTTGCGCGGGTCGGCGACGACGCCGCTGCCGATGCAGAGGTGCGCCGCGCCCTGCACCACCACGCCGGCGGGGAGGAGGTTGAGCTTGATGCCGCCGGCAGTGTGGCCGGAGTTGGCGCCGCCGTTGACCTTGAGCACGACCGAGACGGGTGCGGAGGTATCGCGGAGCTCGTTGGCGATCTCGGGGATGAGGCGGCCCTTGCCCTCGTCACCGAGGGAAATGCCCACATCGGCGATCAGCTGGCTGCGAAAAGGAGTAAGCGACATGCTGGAGAGTGCAGCCAGAGAGGAGTCCCCAGTTGCCAAAAAGTAAAAACCCGCCCGCCTGCGTCTCGGCAAGGCAAAAGCTTGTCAAGCGGCGGGGACCGGGGGCACCGGGCGGGTGATGGCCCAGGCGAGGATGCCGCTGCAGCCGCCGCTGATGTGGGCGAGGGGCACGACGCGGAAGTTTCCGGAGTCGTGCACCAACAGTGGGGCGCCGGTGACGGTTTCGAGGGCGATCTTGACGATGACCAGACCGAAGACACCCACCCAGAACCAGGCGGGCTCGGCGTTGTTTTCGCTCAACTGCACGAAAGCCAGGAAGACCAGCACGCCGCTCGCGAGGCCGGAAAGGCCGGCGTAAACCAGCAGGGTGGGTTCGCCGATCAGCAGCGTCGCCGCGATGACGGGCGGGCAGGCGAGGTAGAACCAGCGGGCGGAGCGGGGGCGGACCAGCTCGAGCCAGCAGCCGGCGGCCACGAAGATGACAAGATTCCAGAGGAAATGGCTCGAACTGTAATGTACGAGATGCCCGGTCCACGCGCGCCAGACCTGGCCGTGGAGGATCTGGTCGCGGTGGTAGAGCAGCCCGCGGTTGAGCGCCGGAACGCAGAAGATGACCGCGGAAACCAGGGCGATGGCCAGCGTCGCCACAGGCAGCGCCCGCGCGGGTGGAGTCGGTGCGGTTGTCTCGGGTTCGGTGGCCACCTGGGGCGTAACAGTAGGGGAAGCGGGTTGGAAAACCAGCTTCCAGATACGACGGAGCCGGGGCGGAATTGCGTAGCGCGACCCGGGTCAAGCAACCCGGGGTCGAGGGGATTTTTTGCCCAATCCCACCGCCAGCATCAACAGGGCGCAGGCGGCGGCGGCGAGATGCGCGGACGTGGCGACGTGGATTTCCGGGTCGTCGAAACGAATCATGCCGCCGCCCTGGCCATGACCGACGGTGGACTCCAGGACGATTTCCCCCACGTAAATGGCCAGGACCGCCGGCCAGAACCAGTCCTTCCAGTTGTGCTGCCATCCCTGGCCGGCGACAAAGAGCAGCAAGGTGAGGTCCACCGCACTGAGACCGCCGTAGCGGGACATGCCGGGAGCGCAAAAATACATCGCGGCGCTGATGACTGCCGGCAGCAACAGGAGCACGACGGGAAACAGCCAGGATTGGGTCTTGCCGAGGATAAATCCGAGGATGAGAAAAAGCCCGGTGTCGGCCACGAAGTGCGGCCAGCCGAAATGCACCAGGTGCCCGGTCCACAACCGCCACCACTGCCCGTCGATGATGGCCGTCCGGTCGTACAGCAGGCAGGCCCGCCAGCCGCCGTGGGATTGGAAGACCAGGGCGGCGAGGGCCACGAGGACAAATCCCCACGGTAGTTTCCTGGCCGTCCTGCTCAGGGCGTTCATTCCTCGGTGGGCAGCAGCCGACGCGCGAAGACCAGAAGGCTCAACGCGCCGAGGAACCAGACACTGGGCGCGCCTCCGCCACCACCACCGCCCGACGATCCGCCGCCGGTGGGCGGAATGGTGGTCGTTGTGATGGAAGAGGAAGGTGCCGTGGAAGTCGTGGTCGTGCTGGTGGTGGTGCTGCCGAGGGCCGTGTAGCTGAGATTGAGCGTGATCGCGCCGGAGTCGGCGCCGTGGCCGTCGGAATTATTGAAGCCATCCACGGCGATATAATAAACCGTGCCGCCGACGGCGTTAAACGTACCCACGCTGGACTGCACGACGCCGGGCTGCACGTCGTCCAAGGTGGAGTTCGTGGCCGCCGCGGTCAGCCCCGAGACCGTGGTGCCGGTGTAGATGGAGAGGGTGGTGTCGAACACGCTGCCGGCTGTGGTAACGGTGACGTTGCCGGGACCCGGGGCGGTCCACTTCCACCAGACGGAACGTCCGCCGCTGTTGCCCGCATGGTTGGGTTCACCGATCTCCTTGGACGCATTGGTGTTGAAGCCGGTGACGGTGGTGGAGGTCCCGCTGAAGTTGATCGCCACGGCCGAGGCAAAATTGTCGTTGGCCGGAATCCCGGGCGGACCGTAAAGACGCTGGGCGCCCGTGATATCGTCGGACGCGAGTGAATCGAGATCGCTCACATGGCTGTTCATGACGGCGGCCACCGTTTGTCCGGCTTCATCCGGGTGATCCAGGCCCAGCACGTGGCCGAGTTCATGGAGGGCGACGCGCTGGAGGTCGACCACGCTGCCCCGGTGCGCGCCCCGGTAGGAATCCCAGGTAAACGAATTATTCAAAACTATGTCGGCCTCCACGCGCTGATTGCCGCTGTACCAGGCCGTGGTCACGGCGAGGGTGTTGGTTTCCCACGCCATGCTGTAGGGCGCGTCGGAATAGAAAATTTCGCTCAGGTGGTTGCCGTCGGCGCCGCCGCTCCCCACGGGCAAGATCGTGGCGGAGAACTGGGCGCTGCCGAGGTTGAGGTTCCAACCCCGCACCGGATCCACCATGGCGGCCTGGATGGATTTGGCCCGGGTGAGCCCGTCACTCAGGGGCGCAACGTCGTCCACCATGATCCGCATGGGAATCAGCCCGGGAGGCCATCTGAGCGGCAGGCCGGTGGTGGAATTCGTGATGTAGGCAAACCCGCAGAAGAGGGCGGCGAGTCCCAGGCCGGCCAGCCCGACGGTGACAAATTTCGCAGGTTTAATTGGCATTGGCGGGAGGCACCACCGGGCGCTGAGCCAGGGAGGCGCGGATTTTTCCGGTGAACTCCGCCGCTGTGAGGGGCCGGGGCGCCGGGAGCCCGAGGGCATTGGCCGCCGTCATCGGCAACGTGACATCCTTCACGTTATAAAGGGGACTGCCATTGCTCCGCTGGATGAAATCCTGCCCGGAGCTGGAATCGTGGGCGACCAGGAACTGGCCGTACATGATGGCGACCAACGGGAAAAACTGCCGGCCGTTGCCCCGGACAAACAGGATCTGCTCATCCCCGACGATGAAACTGGGGGCGCCTTCCAGCACCATTTCGTCGGTGCCGATCCGGCCGCCCAGCATTTCCAGCACGAGCGGCAAAGCCGGCGCGCCCTTGATGATTTCCCGGACGTCGAGCACCACCTTGGTGATGATGTGGCGGTTGCGCCCGTCGTTGCGCCACTCGGCCGTCTTGGATTTGACCACCGCGCGGACGACGAAGTCCGCCTGTTTGACGAGGGAATCAAAGTCGGGCGCGATCACGGTCGTGGCGCGGCCGATGAGCGGGAGCAGGCTAAGGACCAAGATCAGTCCAGCGATGTGGCGGAAGCGGTTCACCCGGATTATGACGACAGACAGGCGGGCAGGGTTCCTCATGGGCCGGAATATTTTGCGGTTTCGACGCGCGGGCGGCTGGCAGCTGCAAGTAAATGCCTGGCGGCGGGTTGCGGCTAGAAAATTCGGACGGCGTGGGATGGGCTCAAGTCCCGTCCACGGCGGGTTAGCCCTTGCGGGTGGCGACCTCGATCACGTCGTGGGGGGCGGCTTCCTTCTGGCCGGCGGCGCTGACCTGCACGTAGCGGGCCTTGGCGCGCAGTTCGGGGAGCGTGGCGGCGCCGAGGTAGCCCATGCCGGATTGTACGCCGCCAATGAGGTTGGCGAGGACGTCGTCGACAGAGCCGGAGACTTCCTTGAGGGCCTCGATGCCCTCGGCGGCGGCCTTGCGGGTGGTGTCGACCTTGTCGTGGCCGTAGCGGCTGGCGGATCCGGCCTTCATGGCGGCGTGGCTGCCCATGCCGCGGTACTGCTTATAAACCTTGCCGCTGATCTCGATGATTTCGCCCGGGGCCTCGCGGCAGCCGGCGAGCAGGCCGCCACAGATGACGGCATCGGCGAGGGTGAGGGCCTTCACGATGTCGCCGGACTTGGTGATGCCGCCGTCAGCGATGAGGCGGACGCCCTTTTTTCGGGCGGCGCCGCTGGCAACGTAGAGGGCGGTGAGCTGGGGAATACCGACGCCGGCGACGATGCGCGTGGTACAGATTGAGCCGGGACCCTGGCCGATCTTGATGGCGTTCGCGCCGCAGTCGGCGAGGTAGGCTACGCCGGCGGCACTGGTGACGTTGCCGGCGATGAGGGTGAGATCCGGAAAGGCAGAACGGACGAGCTTCACGACGGCGCCCATGCTCTCGGTGTGGCCGTGGGCGCTGGAGACGGCGATGGTGTCGATGTGCTCGTCGACGAGCTGGCCGACGTGCGTGAGGATCTGGTCGCGGTCGAGCGA
This sequence comes from uncultured Opitutia bacterium, assembly GCA_903839035.1. GTDB lineage: Bacteria > Verrucomicrobiota > Verrucomicrobiia > Opitutales > Opitutaceae > Opi-474. The sequence continues at coordinate 46,682 of CAIMAQ010000029.1, read as the reverse complement.
GCCGTCCGGTTTGCGCACCGGGGAGAGGGCGGCGCCGACGACGAGGCGGAACTGGGCGTCGCGGGCGGGCTTGTTGCGGGATTTGACCTCGCCGGTGATTTTCTCGACGTCGGAAATGGTGACGAGGCCGCGCAGGCGGTCGGCGGGATCCACCACGAGCATCTTGTTCAGGCCGACATGGGAGGAGAAAAAGCGGTCGGCGGCCTTGATCGGGTCCTTGGCCACATCGCGTTCCTGCACCGTGATGAGCTGGGCGCGCGGGGTCATCACCTCGGCTACCTGCTTGGTCTTGTAGCGGTCCTTGACGACGTTGCCGGAGAGCAGGCCGGCGAGTTTGCCGGCGGCGTCCACGACGGGGAAAGTGGAGAATGCAAAGCGCCGGGACTCGATCATGGCGATGACTTCGCCGATGAGCTGCCCGGGGGTGACGGTGATGGGGTCCTGGATGAGCCCGTGGATGTGACGTTTGACACGGGCGACCTCCTTCACCTGCTCGCGGGGCGGCATGTTGTAATGGATGAGGCCGAGCCCGCCGTTGAGCGCCATGGCGATGGCCATGCGCGACTCGGTGACGGTGTCCATGTCCGAGGAGATGACAGGAATCTGGAGCCGGAGGGCGTCGGAGAGCGCCGTCGCGGTGTCGGCGTCCTTGGGCAGGATCTCCGAGTAGAGGGTCGCGAGCGAGACGTCGTCGAAGGTCAGCGCGGTGGGAACGCTCGCGCGGAAAAACGCGTCGGCCGGCAGGTAAAAATCAGCGTCCGGCGCCGTTGAACCCGGGGCGGACAGGGTGTCCTTGGCAGGCGCTTTACTCTTGGCGGACGCGGGGCGGGCGGGTGAGGCAACCTTAGTCATGATTGCCATGAACGCAGTAAGGCCACGGGCGCCGAGCGCAAACAGAAAGTCAGGTTTGCGCCCTGGCACCCTGCCCGAGTTTCGAGGGGAGGGTGCCAGGCTGGATTGGCCCCAGTTGCGGCAGGTTATCCTGGGGGCAGCTGAAGGGCTCTAAAACCGGAACCTAGTTGGACCTCGAGATGATGAATACTGCCATCGCGGGCGAAGAGTTGCGTGCTGAGACGCGCATCCAGTTGGGAACTATCCGTGTCCTGCACTTTTCCGTCGGACAGATGAGTCCGGATCGCAGCCGCACCCTGGCTCAGCCGGTAAATCACGGGGGTGCCGCAGAAGGTGAACCCGATGGAACCGGCGGGAAGCATTAGCGAGGCCTCGGGCCCCGCAGCCGTGACATAGGAAAATGTCCCGGGTGCGGTAATAAACTCTGCCGCCCGCAGCAGGGTGGGCGCGAAATGCACGCAGCCTGCCGTAATCTTGACCCCGAGTTCGCCCAGACGGGTAAGGATCTCCTCCTTCACTTGGCCGGTCATGCCAGGTTGCTGCGCCCCGGAATGACCCGGGGTGTGCGAATAAGGATCAGTGGGGCAGGCCCCGTACTCGGAGGGGGTCTTGTTGAAGCCGAGCCCGGCACGGATCTCGAAGTAATGAGCGGCGAGGCGGGTGGCCTGCGGATCAGCCGCGGCTTCGGCCGCGAACAGGTTCTCCTGCACGGCGAGCAGAAGCTTCGCCACCATGTGCCAGTAAATGCTGCCGAGCCCTTCGTAGCCGAACATCGAGCCGCTGCGTCCGGTGAAGGCGCGATGGTGAAACACTCTTTCGTACGCGGCCCGGATTTGCGGGGCCTGGGCTTGGATTTCGGCGGCCCAGCGTGGGTCGTCGGTCATCGCGGCCAGCCGCTCCTCAAGCGCTGGACCATTTGCAAGGTCGGCGGCGAACCGGTGATGACTGTCGGCATCGCGGACCACCAGCCGCGTATCGCCGGCGGCGACCAAGGCCTGTAACAGGGGCGAGCTCGCGATCACCGCGGGTGCAATGACATTTCGCTCGAGGAAGCCGGGGAGTTGCCGGTCGGGATACAGCAGGTAGCTGCGCTGGTCGGGGCGGTAGAGCGCACTGCCACGCAGTACGCTCAGAAGGTCAATGGCCTCCGCCGGCGTGAGCAAGCCGGAGCTGAGGACCGCGACCTGACCTTCAAGCATCGGCCCGAGATGCTGGAGCTTCAGGCCGGCAGGCTCCTCGGTGAACTCGAGCAAGTTGTACGAGTGGTACAGTCCGTCGTCCCGGTGGTTGGCCCGGAGCGTGTGGTCGACGAAGGCCAAGGCGGTTTCCAGCAGCCGACCGATTTCCGCCGGATCAAGTTCGGCCTGCTGCTCGAGGCCGGACTGATAAACTTGGGTGCGATAATCCGTGCCGGCCGTGGCGACCGCATCAAGGAGCGTGCGCCGGTCTGCCGGGGTGATCGCGGGGGTGTCGAGCAGTGCCTGATGGGCCGCGAAGGCGGCTTGCAGGCGCCGGAGCAACGTGACTACCGCACCCGTGGCGGCAACGGGTGCTCCACCGAGGGCGGGCAGAAGTTCGCGCCGGAGGTGGACCAGCAGGCGGCGGAGATACGCCAGAGTGACCACGGAGACACCGTAGCCGACGAGGGCGTTATTCGCGTCGTTCCATTCGGGCCGCTGCGTGTTCATCCAGATGCCGCCCCCGGGCACGAAGTTGGTCAGCCGGGTGAGCACGAGCACGAGAAGCTTCTCAGTGAGATTGACGTGGCGCACGCCGCCGGCGCTGCGTTGCACCAGCCGGGCGTCGGTGCCGAGCTGTTGTCCGAGGTCGGAGATCGCGCGGTTCAGCCCGGCATCAAATTCGATGGTGGCATGGGGATCGCGCCGCAGGGCAGAATAGCCGGCGATGCGGTAGGGCACATTCGCGTAGCTGAAGAGGTCGCGGCGGAACCATGAACCAAGCCGGCCGGGGTGGAAACGCCCGGACCATTCCAGCAGCTTCAGCAGATAGATTACCTGATGGTCGCCCCAGTAGCCGATGGAGGACCATGGGTTGTCGTGTTCCGGAACCTCCCAGTCGATGCCCGCGTGCGTAACCCGGTACGGATTGTAGCCGTCCACCGTGGAGGCATTGACGAACTTGCAGACGACACTTTCGAGGAATTCCGGGTGGCTCAGGCACAGGGCCTCCCAGTTCTGGAAAATGTCGCGCCAGTTGCCTTCGTACGTGAGGAGCCGGTGGCCCGCGGCATCGCGGGCGCGGATATTGAAGCGGTTCCACGGCCGACTCGGATCGCCGTGGCGGCGGCTGAACGTGAGCGGCAGGTATTCATAGCCCAGGCGCTCGAGGTCGCGGTCCGCCTGGGTGGCGATGCGGTGGAGGAAATCGGTCCGGGTCATGAGGCTAGGCAGTGCGGCGAGAAACGTGGCGAACCGCTGGGCCACGGGCTGATTGCGCGTGCGGACGAAGACGGCGAAGTCCGGGCCCGGGATATCGTGTCCATGGAGGCAGATGCCGCCCCGCATAATATTGAAGAGCACGTTGGCGAAATGATGCGCAGTGGTCACTTCCTCGGCGCCCACCTGGAGGCCGTCGGCCGAGCCGACCAGCTGGCGCAGGCGCCGGGTGGACTCGGCCGCCGCCGCCGTCACCCTCGAGCCATAGCCGCCGGCGGCGAGCGCCTGCCGCCGGGCGGCGACGTCCGGTTGGGACAGCCCGATGTCGGCGACCATCAGCCAACGCTGCGTGGCACGTGGTGCCAAGGCCAGGGTAGCGGAGAGGAAATAACTGGTTCGGAGGCCGCGACACTTGGTTTCGGCCACCGGTATCCCACCTTCGCGGAAGATGCCCAGCTGGCGGTCGGAAAGCAGCGTGATCGCTCCGGGCAAACCCTCGGAACAAACGGTGCTTGAGTGCAGTGATTCCAGCGGAACTGCGCGATCCACGATGCCGGCGGCCAGGGCGTACACGGCGAGGGAGGTGCCGGGGAGCAGCTCGGCGGTTTTATAGGCATCGGCGAGGCAGCTGCTGCCGCTTTGCACCCGGAGCGGGATATTTGCGGGCAGCAGGTTGCGCAGGCCATCCAGCACGCGAACACGGGCGGCGCGGTCCGTGAGGCGCTCAAGTTCGCAGCGTCGGACAAAGCCGTGCGCTTCGGAAGTGCTCCAACCGTAGCGGAAGGCAAGACCGGCCGCTTCATTGATCTCCTCGAACCACACTTGGTCGCCCTCGATGCTTTTGTACAGGTTGCGGGTGATTGTGGCATCCACCGCACGGTGCGGTGCGAAAGGCTCCCACAAAACGGGGCCGGCGCCGGATTCGAGCCAAAGCGCGGTGACCGGGCCGTTGATCCCGGCGGAGTCATAGATGCGATCAACTGACTCGTACGGAAACAGGGCGTGTTCGGCGTCGACTCGGCCGGCGGTCAGGCTGCCGTTGCTCGCAAGGAAGAGCCACAAGTCGGACGAGCTGACGACGCTCATGAAAAAAGTCGGCAGACGGTCGGCGTGGGCAATGCGATAAAAACGCCCGCCAAACGCGTCGACGATCGCGCCATCGGGCAGAGTCCCGGAGCCACCGCGGGTTGGTTGGACTGGGGTAATCGACATGGGACTTGATCCTTTCGGCTGAGGGTGGATCGACGGTTAACCCGAGCCGCGTGAAGCGGCGCGCAACGGGGTCCACGCGGGTGCGCCGCGCCACTCAGGAGTTAGCCATTGGAGACTGGTCTAGGGGTAGGTGGGGTAAACTTGCGGGTCATCCGGCGGGCTGGCGGCAGGTCATTTCAAGTCCGGCGAGGAGCGGCGACGGTTTCGCCGGGGACGAGTTCGGCTTCCACGAGGATCTTTCTTCGCGGCGAAGTAGGATGTTCGATCCGGTTGATCAGGCGGGTGAGGGCGGAGGAGCCAATTTGTCCGTGCGGCACACGCATCGAGGTCGCCCGGCGCAGCCCTCCGGGTGCTTCCAAGCCGTCAAAGCCGGTGACGGAGCAGTCATCGGGGACCCGGATGCCCTTGGCCTGCAGGTCCTGCATCAATTGGTAGGCCTGGTGATCGGCGGCACACACCCAGGCGGTGACTCCGGATTTCTGCATGTGGTGGGCGACAGCGTCCGCCACTTTGGCTGCTGAGAGCAGCGGGGAATTCTTGTGCACATTGAACACCCACTGGGGGTTGAATTCCAGTCCATGGGCGAACAGCGCCTCAACATAGCCACTGAAGCGACGGGCCACCCAATGGCCGCCGATGGGGTAGTGCCAGGAGACGAAGCCAATCCTCTGGTGGCCGGCGGCGCGGAGAGATTCGACCAGTGTGACCACGGCGGAAGCGTCGTCGGTGTCGATGACGTCAAGCCCGGGATGGTTGTAGCTTTCGAGCACGGCGACAGTGGAGATCCTGCGCGAAATCATTTCCACGGCGGCCTCCGCAAACGGGTAGATCAGGATCGTGCCGCGCCAATCCGCCTCGCGGATGTGGCGAAAGAAGGGCTGACGAGTCGACTCCGGATGAAATTCACCCGGAGCCTGATAGTAGACGTCAATCTTCACCCGCTCGGCCTCGGCGCGCTCCCGGATACCCTTCAGGATGTAAGGGAAGGTAGCCAGAATTACATTCTCCGCCGGCACCCCGATGAGGACTCCAACGGTGATTTTTTTGGAGCCCTTGACCAGGCGGCGCGAGGCCCGGCCCGGACTCAGGCGGTATCCCATCTCCTCCGCCATGCTGTGCACCTTCGCCCTCGTGTCCGCACTGATGGCAGGGTGATTCGAAAGGCTCCGGGAGACCGTCGAGCGAGAAATTTTTAACCGCTGGGCGATCAGGTCTTGGTTGATTGGGGCCATCGGCACTTGGGGTGGGGTGAACGGCTGGACTGCACGTTACGCACTTCGCTATTACCGAAGTAGAATGAATCAAGCAATAACTGATGCACCAAAATTAATAAAACGTGGTCAAAAATGTGGAAAACGAATAAATATAAATTAGTAAATACAACATTACCAGTTATATAAGTTCATTTTAATAATCCGTTAATCTGTGCACATATGGCAATGCATAATCATTGACATAGCATGTGCACGAAAATCATTTTCATCGGAATAAGTTGCGGAAATTACCCGCTGCAATTTTGCACTCCTACCCCCAGAAACCCCGCGATGCGCGCAGCTCCGACAGGATATTTCGGCTTCCTGCTGCTTTGCTTGGCTGATGGGAACACCCACAGAAGATCAACACCCCACCAATGAAGTCCCAACGTTACCTCGTGCTCTGCGCCGGTCTGCTGACTTGCTCAGTCGCCGGATTCTGGCCGGTCATGGCAAAAGCCCAGTCGTCGGCCTCGACTCCGACCACAACCGCCACCCCCTCCAAGAACTCCGCCACCACGGATGAGGCCATCGTCATGTCGCCCTTCAAGGTGACGACCGCCAAGGACAAGGGCTATCGCGCCACCAACTCAATTTCCGGTTCCCGGCTCGACACCGCGATCAAGGACATCCCGATGCCCATCGAGGTCATCACGGAGCAGTTTCTGAAAGACACGGGCGCCAAGGATCTCCGGCAGAGTTTGCGTTACAGCGCCGGCATCCAGTTGCAGACCCAGAATGACTACGGCACTCCCGGCGGCGCCTATCAGGGCCCGGGCGGCGTGAACAACGCCGAGGGAGCCACCGCCAACAAGAGCCAGACCTCCATCAAGATTCGCGGCTTCGTCACGGAATCAGTTTTGCGCGACGGTTACCTCCGTCAGAATTCCACCGACTCCGTCAATATCGCCCGCATCGAGGTTGTGCGTGGACCGGCGGCGTTGCTGTATGGCGTCGGCAACTTCGGTGGCATTGTCAATTACCTGCCGAAAATGCCGGAGGCGAAGCAGTCGGGGGCGTTCGGTCTCTCGATCGGCAGCTACGCGTTCGAGCGGGCGACGCTCGACCTGACCGGACCCCTCACGGAGAAAATGTCTTTTAACTACCGGCTGACCGGAGCTTGGGAGGATGCCGGCGACTACACCCAGTACAAGAAGGGCAGTCACCATTTCTTCTCGCCCGTCATCAGTTTCAAACCCACCGCCACGACCGAAGTCCTCGTGGATTACGAGAACGGCCTTGAGAAGACCAAGGGCATCGGTTTCCAGCGGGTGCGCTCCTCGGTCGGACCCGGTCCGAACAACGACCAGAATGAAGCCGCCGCATTCTACACGCTGCCCGGCACCTCGCCCCGGACGTTCCGCTGGAGCGGTCCGGACACCTTTCTTGACACCAAGGCCAACAATCTCCGGCTCCAGGTGAGCCAGCAGCTCGGGGAAAGCCTTAACCTGCTCGTCGGCGTGAATAATTCCAAGGTCACGTTCAACAAGCTTGATGTCATCGGTAACCTTCAGGGCTGGACCGACCAGTTTGCCAATGCATCCACCGCCTTTGGCCTGGTCCCGTACACTCCCATCAGTGCCACCGGCTCCAGTAATGTCGGCCTGGGCAACACGACCGGTCTCACCAACGCCACCCTCGCTTATCGCTGGGTGGGCGAGGACACCACCAACAGCCGCGACCAAGTGCGCGCCGAGCTTGTCTACAAATTCAAACTCTTCCAAGCGGAGAACAAATGGCTGCACATGGATAACATGCTGATGCTCGGCCACAGCGAACTGAGGGCGGAGAACAACCAGACCACGTACCAGACCGCCTGGAATCAGGCGAATGACAATTCCTGGGTCACCAACTACTACAATCCGACCAACGTGGCCGCACTCCGTTTTGGCCAAAAACAGCCGAACGGCACCGCCGAACTACCCTATCTGCGGAACACCGGGACGGATGCCACGACCTGGAATCAGGGCAGCTATCTCGTTTTTCAGGGCAAACTGCTCGATGACCGCCTGACGATTGTTTCCGGAGTGCGCCGCGACCGGAACGCCACGACCGCCACCAACGTAACCTATCTCGGCAACGGCACGCCCACGACCGCGAGGACACCAAACGCCACCCAGAACACCACGCAGAATGGCGTGTCATTTGCGGTTACCCCGGAACTGTCGATTTACGCCCTGGCCTCCGGGGGCTTGCAGCCCAATTTCACGGGCAACCGCGACACCAATGGAAATCCGCTTCCGGCCACACTGGCCAAGAGCAAGGAAATCGGCATCAAGATCGACCTGCTCGAGGGCAAGATCACGGGCAGCGTGGGCGCGTTCAAAATCAAGCGCACCGATTCCCCGATCTTTTACTGGTGGGCGCCCACCTCAAACTACGGCAGCCGCTTCAATTCCGCCAAGGACGTTATTTACAACGTCAGCAACTTCTCGCCCAGTTCGGTGCCGAACGGCGGCAACGGCGGCAATGGCGCCGCCGAAGCCTCGCTCGCGCAGTGGAACGCAGGCGTCACGGCCGGCGCGATTTACCAGACCAGCAACACATGGTATGTAGACGCGACGAAGGCGACCGGCGCGGCTTACCTCGACGCGGTGTTCGCCTACACGGCCGCCCATGGCTCCAGCTGGCCCGGCTGGCTCTACAATAACGACGGCAACACCAACAACGCCTGGGATACCCGCGCCAGCGGACCCGATGGCAACGAATATGTTCTCGGTTCCGACCAGTCCAGCGGCTGGGACAGCCAGATCATGATCACGCCGAACGACAATCTCCAGATCGTGCTCGGTTATGCGCACGTCAAACGCGTGGTCGTCAGCGCCGGTCAGTTCTCTCAGACATCGGTCCCGCAGGACCGGTGGGCTCCCTGGTTCTTCCCGAATACCGACTGGGGCCTCACCCGCATCCCGCTCACGACGGCCTATGGCAATACCGCGAACACCTCCACGTGGAAAGGCTTGAACTGGGGCCAGGGTCTGCCGATGGACGACACCCCCGAGCATCAGTTCACGCTCTGGACCAACTACGCCTTCACGACCGGCTCGCTGAAGGGCCTCACCTTCGGTTTCGGTGGCTACTACGAGTCGCCCCGCCTCTATATCTCGGGCCTCACCCACGGAGGTGGTCAGCAGATGACCGACACAAACGGCAACCCGGTCATGATCTACACGCCGTGGCGCAAGAGCGTCGACCTGATGGTCCGTTACGCCTTCAAGCTCGGCAGCCACGACGCCAGTGTGCAGCTGAACGTCAACAACGTCCTCAATGACCAGAGAATGTATGGCCTCATTTACTCTGCGCCGATCTCCTCGCGCCTGGAGTGCCTCTACAAGTTCTAAGCGATTGACATGATCGTTCCGGCGCGCACCTGCAGTCCGCGGGTGCGCGCTTTTCTTTGCTCTATTACCCCCCCCCAGTCGTAACCCCTCCTTCCTGCCATGCCCGCATCCGCTCCCGTCGTCTGCCTCTCGTTCCGGGAAAAGCTTGCCTACGGTCTCGGTGACACGGCCTGCAACCTGACTTTCCAGACGGTCAACCTGTTCCTTTTCATCTACTACACGGATGTCTTCGGACTGCCCGCCGCCGCGGTTGGCACGATGGTGCTGGTGGCGCGCGTGCTCGACGCCGTGCTCGATCCGCTCACGGGGATCATCGCCGACCGCACCCAGTCGCGCTGGGGAAAATTCCGCCCGTTCATCCTGTTCGGGGCGATTCCGTTCGGCCTGTGCGGCTACCTGATGTTCTCCAATCCCGCGCTCAGCCAGCCGGGCAAACTGGTCTTCGCGTACCTCACCTACATCATGATGTGGGTCGCCTACACGGTGGTGAACATCCCGTACTCGGCCTTGATGGGCGTGATGTCCGCCTCCTCCGCCGACCGCACCTCGCTTTCGACCTACCGCTTCGTGTGCGCCTTCAGTGGCGGACTCGCCATCAACGCCCTGACGCTCCCATTGCGCGACTATTTCGGCGGGGGGGACGCGGCGACCGGCTACAAGTACACGATGCTGGTCTTTTCCATCGTCTCAGTGGCGATGCTGCTCTATACGTTCACCCAGACCCGCGAACGCGTTTTGCCGACGCCCGACCCCTCCGCGTCCCTGCGCAAGGACCTGAAATATCTGTTCTCCAACCGCCCCTGGCTCGTGCTGTTTTTTGCGGCGTTCCTCACCCTGACCAACGTCGGCGTCCGCAACGCCTCGATCATCTACTACTTCAAGTACAACGTGGGCGACGAATCCAAGTTTACCCTCTTCGGCACGATCGGCACGCTCACCTTTATCGCCGGGGCGATGGCGACGCCGCTGTTCCTGCGCTTCTGCAACCGGCGCTCGCTGATGATTGGCCTCACCTGCGTGAACGCGGCGGCCATGTCCGCCTTCTTTTTCGTCGACCCGAAGTCGCTCGTGACGCTGCACCTGTTGAATATCATCGGGACCTTTGCCGCCGGCCCGACGCCAGCCATCGTCTGGTCGATGTATGCCGACACCGCCGACTACGGGGCTTGGAAATTCGGCCGTCGGACGACCGGGTTGGTGTTTTCCGCCGCGGTCTTTGCGCAGAAGATCGGCCTGGCCGTCGGCAGCTTCATGCTGGGCTGGATTCTCACGTTTGTCGGCTTCATGCCCAATGCCGTCCAGACACCCCGCGCCCTGCTGGGCATCAAGGTGGTCTTCAGCCTGCTACCGGGCGCGATTGGCCTGCTCAGCGGTCTCGCGATTCTCTTTTACCGGCTTGATGATCCTACCGTGAAACAGATGGAAAGTGAACTGGCCGCCCGCAAAGACGCCGCGCCCTTGCCCGCCGGCGCCTGACCCCGTTCGCCATGAGCCTCATTCGGAAACTGTCGTGCGCGGGCCTGGTGGTGGCGGCTCCACTCCTACTTCTCGCTACTCCCGCCCGGTCTTGGTCCGTTATCGAGACGGCCCGGGACAATCCGCACCGGCTCAGTCCAGTGGCCGCGCCTTCCGCCACCACCGTCAATCCGGAGGCACTCACGCTTGATCCGGGGGAGTCTTTCCAGCAGATGACCGGCTTTGGCGGCGCCCTGACAGAGTCGTCCGCCTGGGTCCTCGCCCAGCTACCGGCGGAACGGCGCACCGAGGTGCTCCGCCGCTACTACGACCCGCAGGACGGCATCGGCTACACACTGGCCCGCACCCACATCAACTCCTGCGACTTCTCGCTGCACATGTGGTCACTCGATGAGGTGCCGGGGGATTACGATCTCCAGCACTTCACGCTCGACCCGATGCGCCGCTGGCTGCTGCCGTTACTACACGCCGCCAACCGCGCGGCCGGGGGCAAGCTCCGCATCCTCGCGTCACCGTGGAGCCCGCCCTCGTGGATGAAGACCAATAATCGCATGGATGATGGTGGCTCGCTCCGTCGGGAGTACAGCCCGGCCTGGGCACAGTTTTATGTCCGCTTTGTCGAGGCGATGCAGCGCGAGGAGAAGCTTCCGATTTGGGCACTTACCGTCCAGAACGAGCCGGAGGCCCACCAGGTGTGGGAATCCTGCCTCTACACGCCCGAGCAGGAGCGCGACTTCGTCCGCGATCAGCTGGGGCCCGCGCTCGCAAAAGCCGGGCTGGGGGAGGTGAAGCTGCTGGGGTGGGATCATAATCGGGATCGCACGGAGGCCCGGGCCGACGCCCTGCTGGGCGACCCCAAGGCGGCCCAGTATCTTTGGGGCCTCGGCATCCATTGGTATGTGAGCGATGACTTCGCCTCCAGTGCCCGCGTCCACGCCAAGTTCCCCGACAAGGCCCTCCTTTTCACCGAGGGCTGCGTCGAGCGCGGACCGCTGACCGGCAGCTGGGACCGCGGCGAGCGCTACGCCCGTAACATGATCGGCGACTTCCGCCACTGGGTGGGCGGCTTTATCGATTGGAACATCGTCCTCGACCAGCACGGCGGCCCGAACCACGTCGGTAATTTCTGCGACGCGCCGGTAATCATCGACACCGGCACGGGCGACGTGCGCTACCAGAGTGCGTTTTATTACATTGGGCAGTTCAGCAAGTTCGTGCAGACCGGCGCGCATCGCATCGCTTCCAGTGGCGGCCCGGCCGAGTTGCAATCGGTCGCATTTCGCAACCCCGATGGCGCGCTGGTGGCCGTGGTGCTCAACGAGACCGCCCGGCCGGTCAGCTTCACCCTGGCGGCCGAGAACAGGGCCTTCAGCTGTACGATTCCGGCCCACGCCATCCAGACTTACATCCGCAACGCGCCATGAAACTCATAACACACTCAGCATGCCTCCTGCTACTGGTCGCGTCCGTTGGTCTGGCCAGCCCGAGCGTGACGCCTGCGGTGACTGGGCCGTCCGTCCCCGGTGGCTGGAAACTCGTCTGGCAAGATGAGTTTGACCAGGCTGGCGCGCCCGATCCGACCCGGTGGACTTATGAGACTGGCGGCAATGGCTGGGGCAACCGCGAGCTGCAGTTTTATACGGATCACCGCCGGGAGAATGCCCGGGTCGAGCACGGCTGCCTGGTCCTCGAGGTCCGGCGTGAGCCCTGGCAGGGAAGCGCCTACACCTCCGCCAGGCTGGTTTCCAAGGGCAAGGGCGACTGGACCTACGGCCGCTTCGAGATCCGGGCGCGCTTGCCTGCCGGACGTGGCACGTGGCCGGCCATTTGGATGCTCCCAACCGTTTGGAATCTCGGGGATGGACACTGGCCCGACAACGGCGAAATCGATATCATGGAGCACGTCGGCCATGATCCGGGCGTGGTGCACGCCTCCACCCATTCCCGGAACAACCAATGGAGAAAAAACAACCAGCGCACCGCCACGACGCTGATTACCGATGCCACTACGGCGTTTCACACTTACGCGATGGAATGGGACGCGGAGGCAATCCGGATTTATGTCGATGAGCGGCTCTATTTCACCTCCCGCCGGAAGGGCGGGGACTGGACCTCGTGGCCGTTTTACCGGGATTTTCATCTCGTGCTCAACGTGGCGATCGGCGGGGACTGGGGCGGTGAGAAGGGGGTCGATGACAAAGCCTTTCCCCTGCGCATGGAAGTGGATTACGTCCGCGTCTATCAGCACGAAACCATGCCGACTTTGGGGCGGTGACCCTGCTCGTTCCGCCTCTCTGCCCTCCTCCCGGGGTGTCTACCCGCGGGATTTGCCGGAGCGAGACGGGTTTGATTCGGAAACTCTGGTTTGCGCCGAAGGGCAGGGGCGTGTGACCTGTCCGGCGTGAGTTACCGCCTGCACTACCGCCGCTACCGGCTGCCCTTCCGTTCGCCCGTGCGGACGGCGCACGGCCCGTGGGCGGAGCGGGAAGGTGTGCTGGTGCAGCTGGTCAATGCCGCAGGGCAGACGGGGTATGGCGAGGCGTCGCCGATTCCGTGGTTTGGGAGCGAGACCGTGGACGAGATTGCGGCGGTTTGCCGTGAACTCGGCGAGGCCGTGGATGATCGGAGATTGGACAGTGTGCCGGAGTGGCTGGGCTGCCTGAAAAATGCCCTGGGGGTGGCACGGGAAGAAGCCGTCAAGCAGACGCCGGCGCAGATTCATCTCGGCGTGGCGGCGCTGCTGCCGGCGGGACGGGCGGCGCTGACGCAGATCGGACCGAAGGCGGAGGCGGGATTTCGGGTGTTCAAGTGGAAGGTGGGCGTGGGCGACCTCGCCGACGAGCTGGCCCTGCTCGACGACGTGTGTGCCGCGCTGCCGGGCGGGGCGAAGCTGCGGCTCGATGCGAACGGGGCGTGGAACCGGCGCCAGGCGGAACGCTGGCTCGAACGCTGTGCCGACCGGCCGGTGGAGTTTGTGGAGCAGCCTGCTTTCAGCGGACCTCCGTCGTTCGCCAAGCCTGCGGCGGGCAGGTCTCCGGGCACGGCCTTGAGCAAGATGGATGATCTGTTGCTGGGCCTGGCAGAGGATTTTCCGACGCCGCTGGCGTTGGACGAATCGCTGACGGGTGATGGGGAAGTGGAGCGCTGGCTGGGACTGGGGTGGCGCGGGGTTTTCGTGGTGAAGCCGGCGCTGCTGGGCGACGTGAAGTGCACGCTCGCCCGGCTGGCCAAGGCGAAGGCGGTGGTGGTGTTTTCCTCGGCGCTGGAAACGCGGCTGGGCGCGAAGGCGGCGCTGCGCGCGGCATTTGCGTGGCCGGGCGAGCCCAGGGCGCTGGGGTTCGGCGTGTGGCCTTTGTTTGCGGATGGACGCTTCGACGGGCCGTACACGGGTCCGTTTTTACATTGGGAAGACGTCGAGCGGATCCAACCGGAGGCCGTATGGAACGCACTGAGCTGAGCAAATTACTCCGGTCCACCGGCTGCGCGGAAGGCCGCAACGGGTTCACTTTCCTGTGCGACCCCGCATGGGGTGCTGCCGAGCGCGCCGCCGTTGCCTCGATCCAGCAATCGAAAATCGAGCCCGCCCTCCCTAGCCTTGGCGAAGGAGGGAATCCAAAATCGAAAATCGACGACGGCTGGCTCTGCGTGCCGACAGGTGGGACGAGTGGCGGGGTGCGGTTTGCGCGGCATGATGAGCGCACGCTGTCGGCGGCGGTAGAGGGATTTTGCGCGCATTTCGGACTCGAGCGGGTGAATGCGGTTGGCGTGCTGCCGCCGCACCATGTGAGCGGGCTGATGGCGCGGGTGCGCAGCGCGGCGACCGGCGGCGAGTATCTGGCGGCGGAGTGGAAAACGATCGAGGCGGGCCGGCGGCCGGTGCTGTCGGCGGCGAGCTGGGTGATTTCGCTCGTGCCGACGCAGCTGCAACGGCTGCTACTCTCGCCGGACGCGGTCGTCTGGCTGCGGGGATTCCGGGTGATCTTCGTCGGCGGGGGCCCGGTGTGGCCCGAGTTGGCAGACGCCGCGGCCCGCGCTGAACTGCCGGTATCACTCAGCTATGGCATGACCGAAACCGCGGCAATGGTGGCGGCGCTGCGTCCGGCGGAATTTCTGGCGGGTGATCGCAGCAGTGGTCCGGCGCTGCCGCACGCGCGGATCGCCATCGACGGCGAAGGGGTGATCAGAATCGCGGGCGAGTCGGTGTTCCGCGGTTATTTTCCCGGGGAGAGTGCGGCGCGGGAATTCATCACCGAGGATCTCGGGCAGCTGGATGAACGCGGGCGGCTACAAGTCTTGGGACGCCGCGATGCGGTGATCATCACGGGCGGAAAAAAAGTCCAGCCGGCGGAGGTGGAGGCGGCGCTGCGCGCCAGCGGCGAGTTTACCGATGTGGGGGTGGTGGGTCTGCCAGACCCGGAATGGGGGCAGACGGTGATGGCGTGTTATCCCGCGGGTGAAAAAGAGCCGGATCAAGCGCGGCTGACGGCGGCCCTGGCGGGCCTGACGGCGTTCAAACGGCCAAAACATTATGTGGCGGTGCCGGACTGGCCGCGCAGCGCGCAGGGCAAGCTGAACCGGGCGGCGTTGCTGGCGGCAGGCCGCCAGCAGTTAAAAAGTGAAAGTTGAAGGTTGAAAGCTGGAGAGCCCCGCGGCTTCAGCCCGGCGTCTTTCAACCAGAGACTTTCAACTCCGGCTGTCCTCAGCCGGCCTTCACCCAGACGAGGAGGGCGGGCGGCAGCGCGGCACGTTCCCGCTTGGTCGGCGAGGTGCAGACGTGCTCGGTCCGGATGCGGGCGGCGAGCATGTCGCCGTGGCCGAGCCGGGTGATCTCGTAGCGGATCTCGAAGGAATTTTCCGACAGCAGGGTGGGGGTCACGCTGACGCGGAGTTTGTCGCCGCAGGCAAGCGGGCGCAGGTAGTCGGCCTCGCTTTTGGACACGGGCACGACCAAGCCGGTGTCCGAGAAAAATTGGGCGAGTTTGATTCCGGCGGCGCCGAGCGACTCCTCGTAGGCCTCGTGGCAGATGACGAGATAGTTTGCGAAGAAGACCACGCCGGCGGCGTCGGTGTCGGGAAAATGAACCGTGCGGTGGTAGGCGAAGGGCATGGCGGCGGCGGGCTCTGGGCGAAAGGTTCTAGGCGATGAGCGCCAAGCTCCAGAACGAATTTTCCGCGCCTTTGCCAGCGGGCTTGCACCTGTGGCCCATCGCCGAAAGCCTTTCGCCGAAGCATATGACCAAAAACGAGATCGCCGACATGCTGGAGGAGATTGGCACGCTGCTGGAGCTGAAGGGCGAGAATCCTTTCAAGGTGCGCGCCTACCAGGCCGGGGCGCGGGCGCTCGAGGCGATCGAGGATGCGGAGCTCACGCGGCTGATCGCGGAGGAGCAGCTGAAGACGGTGAAGGGCATTGGCGACGCGCTGTCGCAGAAGATCACCGAGCTGCACACGACGGGGAAGCTGGAGTTTTTCGAGAAACTAAAGGCGTCGATCGAGCCGGGACTGGCGGAAATGCTGCAGATCCCGGGGCTCGGCCCGAAGAAGATCCGCGCGCTGCATGACAAGCTGGGCGTCGCGAGCATCACGGCGCTGGCGAAGGCGTGCCACGACGGGACGGTGGCGGCGCTGGACGGGTTTGGCGAAAAGACGCAGGAGAAAATTCTCGCCGGCATCAAGAACCGCGAGGCCTATGGCAAGCGGCACCTGTGGTGGGACGCGTGGGAAATCGCGGCGCCGATCGTGGCCGGCCTACGGAAGCTCCCCGGCGTGAGCCAGGCCGAGTCGGCGGGCAGCCTGCGGCGCGGGCTGGAGACGGTGGGCGACCTGGATTTCATCGTGGCGGCGGGCGAGGTGGCGCCGGTTGTGGCGTGGTTCACCGGCCAGCCGCACGTGAAGGAGATCACGGCCTCGGGTGAAACCAAGGCCAGCGTGCGCTTGCACAGCGGCCTGCAAGCGGACCTGCGGATTGTGCCGGAGGAACAGTTCGTGTTCGCGCTGCACCATTTCACCGGGTCGAAGGACCACAATGTGCAGATGCGGCAGCGGGCGCTGGGCCGCGCGCTGAGCCTGAGCGAGTGGGGTCTGGTCTCCGCCGAGGGTGAGGGCACGGCGAAGGAAAAGGCGGAAGCGGCCAAGGCAAAGAAGAAACCTTCGGATCCAGGGAAAATAAAAAACGAGCAGGAACTGTTCGCCGCGCTTGGGCTGCATTTCATTCCGCCGGAGCTGCGCGAAGGACTGGGCGAGATCGAAGCGGCGGAAAAAGGCGAGCTGCCGCGGCTGGTCGAACTCGGGGATTTGCGCGGGGCGTTTCACAACCACACGACGGCGTCGGATGGCCGGAACACCCTGGCGGAGATGACGGCCGCGGCGGAGGCGCTGGGCTGGGAGTACCTCGGCATCGCCGACCACTCCAAGTCGAGCTTCCAGGCGAACGGGCTGAGCGAGGAGCGGCTGCTCAAGCAGGTGGCCGAGATTCACGCGCTGAATGCGGCCAAGAAGTTCAAAACCCACGTCTTCACCGGGGTGGAGTGCGACATCCTGCCCGACGGCCGGCTGGACTACGACGATACGCTCCTGGCGAAACTGGATTACGTGGTGGTCTCGGTGCACAACGCCTTCACCCAGGACGAGGCGACGATGACCGCGCGGATTATCCGCGCGATCGAGCACCCGCGTACGACGATGCTCGGCCACCTGACCGGCCGGCTGCTGTTGCGGCGCGAGGGCTACCGGGTGGACGCGGTCAAGGTGATCGACGCGGCCATCGCCCACGGTGTGGTGATCGAATTGAACGCGAGCCCGTGGCGGCTGGACATGGATTGGCGTCACTGGCGCAAGGCCGCCGAACGCGGTCTGGTGTGCTCGGTCAACCCCGATGCGCACGAAACGGCGGGGCTGGATCAGGTGCGCGCCGGCATTAATTCCGCCCGCAAGGGCTGGCTGACGAAGGAAAACGTCCTCAACACCGCGCCGCTGGCCGCGGTGCGCCAGCGTCTGCGCCGGTAGGCGGCGGATTTAGTCGGCGAGCACGACGACCACCGCCTCGAAGCTCAGCAGGTCGAAGATCTTCGCGACCTGTTGCGCCCGGCCGAAAGCCTGCATGCTTTGGCCGTGGTCGGTGATGCCCTTGGGCAGTTCGATGCGGATGCCGGTATGCCGGTCGATCTCGCCCTTGGTCATAAGCTGAATCACGCGGTTGCGCGAAATGACCGTGCCGGTGCGGTCGTGGGCGACGCCGGCCGCATCGAATGTGATGATGTAGAATTTCGGGGCGGCGGGCCGGGCCGCGGCCGCCGGCGCCGGGGTGGCCGCCGGGGTCGGGGCGGCGGTGGGCGGCGTTGTTTGGGGCGTGCCGGTGCAGCCGGCGAAAAGACTGGCCGCGACGAACAACAGGGCGGTGGGCAGGCGGGTCTTCATTAAAATGTTCACCGGGCTCCGCGGCCGAAGAGCGCGGCGGGGAGGGTGGCGAGGAGGATTTTGCAGTCGAGCCAGAGCGACCACTCGTCGATGTAGGCGAGGTCGAGTCGGACCCAGTCGGTGAAGTCGGCAATCTCGCTGCGGCCGCTGACCTGCCAGAGGCCGGTGAGGCCGGGTTTCACGCTGAGCCGACGACGGTGGGTGTCGGAGTCGAAACGTTTCACCTCTTCGACCGGCAGCGGGCGTGGCCCGACCAGGCTCATTTCGCCGCGGAGCACGTTCCAAAGCTGCGGGAGCTCGTCGAGGCTGTGCCGGCGGAGAATGCGGCCGAGCGGGGTGACGCGCGGGTCGTTGGTGACCTTGAAGACGGGGCCGCGCATCTCGTTGGAGGCGGCCAGTTCCGCCTGCTGGTCCTCGGCGCCCGGCCGCATCGAGCGGAATTTCAGCATGAGGAAGGAGTGGCCATTGAGCCCGGCGCGGACTTGGCGGTAGATCGCCGGGCCGGGCGAGGTGAGGCGGATGGCGAGGGCGATCAGCAGCAGCAGCGGCGACAGTACGACGAGCAGAAAGGCGGCAGCGATGTAATCGAAGATCTGCTTGAGGAAGAGGTGGCTGAGCGCGGCGGACTGGGCGCGGTAGTAAAAGACCGCTTCGCCACCAAACTGGTCAACAGTGACGCGGGGCGACGGCAGGGCGGAAAGACCGGGGCGCACGAGCACCTCGACGCCCTCGTGGGCGCAGGCGAGCAGGATGCCGGTTGCGTGGTCGCGCTCGACGCCGGCGAGGTTGAGGATGACGACGTTGACGGCCTGCTCGTGCAGCTGGCGCACAAAGTCCGTGATCGGGGCGGCGGCGGGGTTGTATTCGCCCGAGTCATCCAGGGTCGCGCGCTCGGCGCGGGTGAGGGCCTCGCGCAGCCGGCGGTTCTCGTCCGGCAGACCGACCCAGAGCGCGCGTCGCTGGATCTGGCCCTGGGCGAAATGGCGGGACTGCAGCCAGGCAGTGAGTTCGTGTCGCACGTAGACGAGCGTGCCGCCGATGAGGCCGACGAAGATGATGACCGAGCGCGCGAGCTGTTCGCGCAGGATGAACAGGAAAAGGATCAGCCCGACGACGGTGAAGCTGCAGCTGCGCAGGACGATGAACAGCGAGCGCAGCCGCTGGGTGGGGCGCGGCGGCTCATAAAATCCCTGGCCGGAGAGCACCACCGGCCCGAGCACGGCGACGGCCAGCAGGAGCCAGATGTAGCCGTCGAGCGTCTCGAGGGCGGGCCAGTGAAACCAGCGGGAAAACGCCTCACGCAGAAAATAGGCGGCGAGCAGCGCGATCGCGAACAGGCAGCCGTCGGCGAGTTGGAAAATCCGCGTGCGCGTCTGCGAGAGGTGCGAGAGCATGGCGGGCGCGAACGCCGGGTTATAGGTTAGGGGTGTTGGGCGAGAGGCGATCAGTCCGACAGGAGACGGACGTGAAAGATCGCCTAGAAACTCTTGACGTAGGTCGCGCCGGTGGCGTCCGCAAAGGTCAGGCTGTCCGCCTCGATTTTCACCAGGCGCAGCCCGAGCTTGCGGTCCACGAGATCGTTCAGGCGGTAGACCTTGTCGTTCATCAGAACCTTGCTGCCGGTTTCCGAGGTGCGGATGCCGGTGACGCGGACCTTGTCGACGTAGTTGGCGATCCGGTCGGCCAGTGAACCCTCGGCGGTGGGCTCGGCGGCCGGGGCAGGAATGGGAACCGGGGCGGGGGGCGGGGGGGTGACCGCGGCGGTGGCAGGAGCGGGTTGTTCCACGGCCGGCGCCGGTGTCACGGGCTTTTCCACCACCGGAACAGGTGCCTTGATGATGACCGGCGCAATGATCACAGGGCTCGAGGTGGAAACGATCGGAGAAGTCGTGGGTGCAGCCGGGGCGGAGACCGGGACGGACACGGGTGCGGTGACGACGGGGGCCGTGGCGGCCACCTTCGGAGCCGATGGCCGGTTGACGAAATAGACGGTGGCCACGACCGAGATCACGACGACGACGGCCGCGCCGGCGATGAGCAGCACGAGCGTGCCGGTGGGCATGCCCGAGGGACCGCGACTGCCACCGGAACCGCCGCCGGGCATGGGCGGGGCATCCAGGCCGCTGCCGGTGCGCTGATGCTGGGCTTTTTTGAGGGCTTCGTTGATGAGGCTCATCGCGCGGCGGGTCAGGAGTGGGTGAGGTTGCGCATGTCCTTGATCGCGCGGCGGACATCCCAGTAGGTCACCTCGTCGGAGCCGCGGATAAACGCGGACAGGATGGATTTGTCGCAGAGATTATTGACGACGCGGGGAATGCCCTTGCTGCCGCGGTGGATGGCGCGGAGCGCCCATTTTGTGAAATGCGGCCGGCCCTGGCTGCCGGCGAGCGTGAGCCGGTGCTGGATGTAATGCTGGATGTCGGTGAACGTGAGCGGGTGCAGCTCGTAGTGGACGAGGATGCGCTGGCGCAGCTGGCGGAGCTCCTCGCGGGCGAGCACATCCTTGAGCTCGGGCTGGCCCATGAGGACAATCTGGAGGAGCTTTTGCTTGTCGGTCTCGAGGTTGGACAGGAGGCGGATCTGCTCGAGCACCTCGAAGGAAAGGTTCTGCGCCTCATCCACGATGAGGACGATGTCGCGGCCGGCCTCGATGCGGGCGAGGAGGACGCGGTTCATCTGGGCGACGAGGTCCACCTGGCTGCGGGCGAGCTTGGTTTCGCCGAGATCGGTGAGGATGGCCTTGAGCATCTGCGTCTCCGTCACCCGCGGATTGAGGATCAGGGCGGTGTCGTAGTGCGCCGGGTCGAGCTCGTTGAGGAAGCAGCGGCAGAGCGTGGTTTTGCCGCAGCCCACCTCGCCGACGAGAACGATGAAGCCCTTCTTTTCCCGCACGCCGTACTTGAGGTGCTGGAGGGCTTCCTGGTGGGTGGGGCTGAGGTAAAGAAACCGTGGGTCGGGGGTGATGTTGAACGGCATCTCCTTCAACCCGTAATAGCTCTGATACATGCACGCTTAGGCTAGGGGGTGAGGCCGGGGAAACGCACGCCAAAATCGCGGGTGGGGAGGGGGTTTCACACTTTTGATACGTCGACGCGTGTGTCGCGCGTAAGTGGCAAGTTCCAAGAGTTTTGCCGGACAGGCCTTGTCACTTGGAACTTGCGACTTGCGACTTCCCGCGCCGGCCGCGCGGGAAAATCATTGCGTGGGCCGGAGGTCGCGCCGTTCATTTGGACGAACTCCATGGTGAACCTGCGCCGCGTCATAGTCGGTTTCTACTTCGTGCTCTTTCTGGGCGTGGGACTGACCGCGGGGGTGTTTTTCCTTCAGGCGCGGGCGGAATACAGCCAGTTGAAGCAGCAGGAGACCCTCAGCCGCCGCCGGTTGGCGGAGGCCGAGGCCAAGCTGCGCGAGCAGGAAATCATCATCGACCGGCTGCGCCACGACCCGGCGTACGTGGAAAAGGTGATCCGGCGCCGGCTCAATTACGCCAAGCCGGGGGAATTTATCTTTCGTTTCGAGGACTAAACCTTGGCCCGCCCCGCCTGACCGTACCTCACATGGCCTCCCATCCCCTCATCGAGAAATTCCGCCACGCCGGGCAGGGGCAGGTCTTCGCGTTTTTCGACGGACTCGCGCCTGCGGCGCAGACGCACCTGCTGGCGGAAGCCGCCGAGATTGATCTCGCGGAGGTCGCGCAACTGACCCGCACCCTGCTCGCGCCGGGGGCGGTGGCGGGCGTGAACCTTGCCGGGCTGGCGCCGGCGCCGTACGAGCCGCGGCCCGAGAATGGTGGCGATGCGGCCGAGTGGGCGCAGGCGAAGGCGGCCGGCGAGGCGGCGCTGCGGGCGGGCCGTGTGGCGGTGTTCACCGTTGCGGGGGGGCAGGGCACACGGCTGGGTTATGATGGGCCGAAGGGCACGTTCCCGGTCACGCCCGTGAAACGGAAGCCGCTCTTCCAGGTGTTTGCCGAGAAGATCCAGGCCGCCGGCGTGCGCTACGGCCGGCCGCTGCACTGGTTCATCATGACGAGCCACCAGAACCACGCGGCGACGGAGGCGTTTTTTGCGGCGCATAAATGCTTCGGCCTCGATCCGGCTCGGGTGCACTTTTTCCGGCAGGGCCGGATGCCGGCGGTGGATTTTGCGGGCAGGATCCTGCTCGAGACCCCGGGTACGCTCGCGCTTTCCCCGGACGGGCACGGCGGCTCGCTCCGCGCGCTGGAGCGCAGCGGGGCGCTCGACCTGATGGCGCGCGAGGGGATCGACACGCTGAGTTACTTCCAGGTGGACAACCCCCTCGTGCGCTGCGTCGACCCGGCGTTCATCGGGTGGCACCTCCGGCGCGGCTCCCAGATGTCGAGCAAGATGGTCCCCAAGGCCTATCCCGAGGAAAAGCTCGGGCATTTCTGCGTGCAGGGCGGCCGGCTCGTCGTGGTGGAGTACTCCGATCTGCCGATGGCGCTGCAGCGCGAGACCGACGCCGGCGGCCGGCTGCGCTACCTGGCGGGCAGCATCGCGATTCACGTGCTCGACCGGGAATTCATCCGCCATGTCGCGCGGGGCGAGGGGATGGCGCTGCCGTTTCACCGCGCGGACAAGAAAATCCCGACCGTGGCTGCCGCGGGCCAGCCGGTGAAGCCGGCGTCGGCGAATGGCGTGAAATTCGAGCTGTTTGTCTTCGACGCGCTGCCGTTTGCGAAGAATTCACTGGTGATCGAAACCCGGCGGGCGGATGACTTTTCACCGGTGAAGAACGCCGAGGGCGTGGATTCACCCCAGACCTGCCGGGACGACCAGGTCCGGCAGGTCGTCCGCTGGCTGCAGGCGGGTGGCGCGGCGGTGGAGACCGATGCGACCGGCTTGCCCCGAGGGACGCTCGAAGTTTCGCCGCTGTTTGGCTACGATGAAGATTCTTTCGCCGAGGCGTGGAAAAAACGCTCGCCCCAGCCGGCGGTCTCGGACGGTCTTTATCTCGCCTGACCCGATGACGACGCTCGAAAAAATCAAAGCCGCCGGCGCGGCGAAACAACTGATGCCGGGCGCCGTGGAGAATCTGGGTGCCTTTCTCGGTGCGAACCTGCCGGCCTGGGCCGGGGCAAGCATCGACGAGCTGGTGGCGAAGGGGGCATGGTCGGAGTTGAACGACCGTTTTTACCGGTACCTCGAGTTTGGCACCGGCGGCATGCGCGGGCGGACCATCGGGGTGGTCCCGGCCGCCGCGGAGACGGGCCGGCTCAGCCCGATCGGCACGCCGGAGCACGCGGCGATCGGCAGCAACATGCTGAACGACTTCACGCTCATCCGCGCGGTGGTCGGGCTGTTTCGCTACACCCAGAAATACCTTGGCGCCCGGCCGGAGGCCGCCCGCCCGAAATTGGTGATCGCGCACGACGTACGGCATTTTTCCCGGTCGTTCTGCGAGCTGGCGGCGTCGGTGTGGACGCGGCTCGGCGGCGAGGCGTTTATTTTCGACGGCCCGCGGCCGACCCCGCAGCTCAGCTTCAGCGTGCGCTGGCTCAAGGCCCATGCCGGCATCGTCATCACGGCGAGCCACAATCCGCCGCACGACAACGGGTTCAAGGCGTACTTCGAGGATGGCGCCCAGATAATCCCGCCGCATGACACGGGCATCGTGGCCGAGGTGAACGCGGTGGCGCTCGGCGAGCTCGGGGCGTTTCTTGCGAAGGATATTTCCAAGGTCACCACGCTCGGACGCGCGGCGGATGATGCCTACCTGGCCGTGGCGGCGACGGCGGCGCTGGATCCCGGCGTGCTGCGGAAGACGAAACTGAAGGTCGTCTACACGAACATCCACGGCACCGGCGCGGTGCACTCGCTGCCGCTGCTGCTGCACGCGGGGTGCGACGTGGAGGCGGTCCCGGAGCAGCTGGATTTCGACGCCCGGTTCCCGACCGTAAAATCCCCCAACCCGGAGAATCCCGAGGCCCTGGCGATGGCAATCAAGCTCGCCGAGCTGAAGGGTAGCGACGTGGTGCTTGCGACCGATCCCGACGCCGACCGCATGGGCTGCGCCGTGCGCAACCGCGCGGGGAAAATGGAGCTGATCACGGGCAACCAGATCGGCTCGCTGCTCGCCGAGTACCGGCTGATGAAGTACAAGGAGCTCGGGTGGATTCCGGCGGCGGGGACGCCCAACGCCTGCATCATCAACACGGTCGTGACCACGCAGCTACAGGCGGCCATCGGGCGCGGGCACGGGGTGAAGGTCATCGAGACGCTTACCGGCTTCAAATGGATCGCGGCCAAGCTGGCCCGGTATGAACAAAAACTCCGCGCCGCGATGCCGGCGGGGTTTGACTACGAGGCCACGCCCTTCGCCGAGCGAGCGAAGCTGCTCCAGCAACACAGCACGTTTTACGTGTTCGGGACCGAGGAAAGCTACGGCTACCTGCCCAACGACTACCTGCGCGACAAGGACGGCAACTCCGCCTGCCTGATGTTCGCGGAGTTGTGCGCCTGGGTGAAAGGCCGGGGTCTGACGGTGCCGGAATACCTCGACGAGATTTTCCTGCGTTACGGCTTCTACCTCGAGGGCGTGATCAACCTCTATTACGAGGGCGCGAGCGGCTCGGCGAAGATCAAGCGCATCATTGAGACCTACCGCGCGAATCCGCCGAAGGCGTTTGGCGACGTGCAGGTGGCGAAGTTCCAGGACTACGGCCGCGAGAAGATCGTGGACGCGGACGGCGAGACCATTCCCTCGCAGGACCTCTATTTCGTGACGCTGTCCAACGGCTACAAATTCGCCGCGCGCGGCAGCGGCACGGAGCCGAAGATGAAATTTTACCTCTTCGCCAGTGAGAAAGTCGCGAGCGCAGCGGAGCTGCCGGCGGTCAAGGCGAAGACCCGGGCGACCCTCGAGGGTCTGATCAAGCTGATCGACGCGGATGCGCGCGCGCGGGCGGAGAGCTGACGCGATCGGTTTTCCCGATCAGAACACTTCCTGCATGACACCCAAACGCCTCAAGATTGCTGCCATTGGCTGCGGCAGCCGCACCTTCATCTACTTCGAATTGGCGGCCAAGCAGCCGGAGCTTTACGAGATTGTGGCGGCGGCAGATCACAGCCCGGCGCGCCGAGCCAAGGCCCGGGCGCTGTCCCAGAACCCGGATTTCCGCGAATTCCATGACGACGTGGCCATCCTCGCCGAGCCGAAGCTGGCCGACCTGATGATCATCGCGACGCAGGATGCGTTTCACTTCGGGCATGCATCGGCGGCGCTGCGGAAGGGCTACGACCTGCTGCTGGAGAAGCCGATCTCGACGAACCTGCGCGACGTGCTGGCGCTGGAGAAACTCGCGCGCGACCTCGGTCGGCGGGTGACGGTCTGCCATGTGCTGCGTTACACGCCGTTTTACCGGAAGGTGAAGTCGATCATCGCGAGCGGTGCGCTGGGCGAGATCGTGTCGGTCGAGGCGACCGAGGGCGTGGAACCCTGGCACCAGGGGCACTCGTTTGTCCGCGGGCACTGGAGCGTCGTCGAAAAGGCCACGCCGATGATCATCGCGAAGTCCTGCCACGACATGGACATCCTGTCGTGGCTGGTGGACTCACCCTGCACGGCGCTGGGCAGCTTCGGCGGCATCCAACATTTCCGTCCGGAAAAGGCGCCGGCCGGGGCGCCGAAGCGCTGCACCGACGGCTGCCCGGTGGGTGACACGTGCCTCTACAATGCGCACCGGTACCTGGGCGACCAGAAGCGCTGGCTCGACGTGATTTACGACCGGGCGAAGACCGCGACCGATGCCGAGATCACCGACTGGCTGCGAAAGAGCCCGTGGGGCCGCTGCGTCTATCACTGCGACAACACCGCGGTGGACCACCAGACGGTGAACCTGAACTTTGCGAGCGGGGCGACGTGCACGTTCACGATGACGGCCTTCAGTGAGGGCCGGGACCTGGCAATCTTTGGCACGAAGGGCCGGCTGCTTTCCGGCGAGCGCGTGAAGCAGACCGCGGGCTGCGACCTGGTGGTGGAGGTGTTTGCGACCCGGAAGCTGGAGCGCATCACCATCGACCTCGAAAAAGACGGCGGGCACGGCGGCGGCGATGCGGGGCTGATCCGGACGCTGCATGCCGAGATGAGCAAGCCGCGCGCGGAGGACATGGAGTCGTCGCTGCAGAAATCCGTGGAGAGCCACGTGATGGGCTTTGCCGCCGAGGAATCGCGGCGCACGGGGCGGACGATGGACCTGGCAGAGTTCCGTCGGGCGCACGGCGGGTAGGGCCGGTGTCTCCGCCGGCGCTACTTCACAGCAGCAGCAGCGCGGGGTTCTCGAGGTGGTCGCGAAGGGCGTTGAGAAATTTCGCGCCAAGGGCGCCGTCCACCACGCGATGGTCACAGGAGAGGGTCAGGGCGAGACGCTCGCCGATCACGATCGCGCCGTCCTTCACCACGGGAACCTTCACCGACGTGCCGACGGCGAGGATGGCGGAGTTGGGCGGGTTGATGATGGCCGAGAAACGTGTGATGCCCATCATGCCGAGGTTGGACACGCAGAACGTGCCACCGGTGAACTCGGCGGGGGCGAGCTTCTTGTCCTTGGCCCGCTTGCCGAGATCCTTGGCCTCGGCGCTGATTTGGAATATGGTCTTCTGGTCGGTGTCCTTGATCACCGGCGTGATCAGGCCGTCGTCGATGGCGACGGCAAACGACACGTGGGCGGCGCTGTGGTATTTGATGCCGGTGGCATCCCACGAGCTGTTGACCGCGGGGACGGCGCGCAGGGCGGCGGCGCAGGCCTTGAGGACGAAGTCGTTCACCGACAGGCGCACGCCGTCCTTGGTCAGGCCGGCGTTGAGGTTGTTGCGCAGCGTGCTGAGCGGCGCGGTGTCGACCTCGATCTCGAGGTAGAAATGGGGGATGGTGGTCTTCGACTCGACCAGTCGGCGCGCGATGGTGGCGCGCATGTTGGAGAGCGGGGCGACGGAGTCGGCCTGCACGGGGGATTTGTCCATGACCGAGCGCCACGGCCAGGCATCGGCCTTGGGTGCCGCGGCTTTGGGTGCGCCTGCGGCGGGAGTGGCAGCGGGCGCCGGCGGATTTTTTGCGGCGGCGAGGATGTCCTCACGGACGATGCGGCCGTGGGGGCCGCTGCCCTTGACGCGGGAGTAGTCGAGGCCCTTTTCCTCGGCGAGTTTGCGGGCCAGGGGGGAGATGCGGACGCGGCCTACGGCCGCGGGGGCGAGAGGTGAGGGGTTAGGGGCGATGGGCGCGGCGACGGGGGCCGGGGTGGGAGCGGTGACGGCGGCGGGCGCGGGGGCGGCGACCGGGGCTGCAGGCTTCGCCGCAGGAGCAGCGGCGGTCGGCTTGCCCGCGGGGGCGTCGACTTTTTCACCGGGCTTGCCGATGGCGGCGAGCGGGGCGCCGATTTCAACCTGGCCGCCGGCGGAAACGAACTGCTTGAGCAGGGTGCCGTCGAAGAACGACTCGAGTTCCATCGTGGCCTTGTCGGTCTCGACCTCGGCGAGCATGTCACCGGATTTGACGACGTCGCCTTCGTTCTTCAGCCATTTGACCAGCGTGCCCACCGTCATGGTGTCGCTGAGTTTGGGCATATCGATGATTTGGGCCATGACAGGGGAAGTCAGAGTTAAGATTTAAGAAGGAAGAAGCCCGGACCGGGACATTATTGCAGGGCTTCGAGGGCGGCCTTGATGATGCGCTGGGGGTTGGGGAGCTGCTCGATTTCGACGGGCGGGCTGTAGATGGCGGGGGCGTCGACCGTGGTCAGACGGTGGATCGGGCCGTCGAGTTCGTCGAAGGCTTCCTTCTGGATCATGAACGCGAGCTGGGAGCCGACGCTGCTGAAGGGCTTCTGCTCCTCGACGATGAGGACGCGGTGCGTCTTCGCCACCGAGGCGAGGACGGTGTCGATGTCCAGCGGGCGGATGGAGCGCAAGTCCACGACCTCGACGGAAATATCATGCTCCTTCTGCAGCAGCTCGGCGGCGGCAAGGGAGTGCAGCACGCAGCGGCCGTAGGTGACGATGGTGAGGTCGCTGCCCTCGCGCTTCACATCGGCCAGGCCGAGCGGGATCAGGTACTCGTCGGCGGGGACTTCGCCCTTGTCGCCGTAGAGGATGGTGTTCTCGAGGAAGAAAACCGGATCGTTGTCGCGGATGGCGGACTTGAGCAGGCCCTTGGCGTCGTACGGCGTGGACGGCACGACGACCTTCACGCCCGGATGGTTCGCGAGGACGTTCTCCGGGGTGTGAGAGTGGGTGGCGCCGACATTGGTGCCGCCGTTGGCGGGACCGCGGATGACGATCGGGCAGTTGATCAGGCCACCGGACATGTAGCGGACGTTGGCGGCGTTGTTGAGGATCTGGTCAAAGGCGACGGAGTAGAAACTCCAGAACATTAGCTCCATCACGGGACGGATGCCGAGCATCGAGGCGCCCACACCCATGCCGATAAAGCCGGCCTCGGAGATGGGCGTGTCCACGATGCGCTTGGGGCCAAATTTCTCGAGCAGGCCCTCGGTGACCTTGTAGGCGCCGTGGAACTGGGCGACCTCTTCGCCCAGGACGACGACGTTCTTGTCCCGCTCCAGCTCCTCGGCAAGGGCGTGGCGGATGGCTTCGCGGTAGGTGATCAGAGGCATGAACGGAAAATTGGTTATGGGTTATCGGTGATCGGGGATGGGTGCCGGTCCTATGACCTAGAACCCCTCACCCATGACCTCAGTCAAAAAAGAGGCGGCCCTGGGATTTGCGCTCGGCGGGGTTGTCAGCCTCCCAGTAAACATCCTTCTGGATGTCGTCGGGGGTCGGGAACGGGCTGGCCTCGGCGAATTCCGCGGCGGCCTCGGCCTCGGCGCGGGCGGCTTGGTCGATCGACTCGATGAGCGCGTCGGTCAGGACACCCTCGGCGACCAGCGCCTGCTGGAAGACCTGGATCGGGTCCTTGGTTTTGCGGTATTCCTCGATCTCGGCCTTCGGGCGGTAGGTGTTGTCCGGGTCGGCGACGGAGTGGCCGCGGTAACGGTAGGTGCGAATCTCGACGACGGCGGGCTTGGACTCCTCGCGGGCGAGTTGCAGGAACTTGTCCATCGTGGCGCGGACATCGTAGACGTCGTGTCCGTCGCAGCTGGCCCAGGCCATGTCGTAGCCCGCGGCGCGCTTGCCGAGGTCGCCGGCGGAGGAACGCTCCTGGCTGGTGCCCATGGAGTAGCCGTTGTTCTCGATGACGAAGATGACGGGCAGCTGCCAGAGGGACGCGAGATTGTAGGCCTCATGCACGGCGCCCTGGTTCACGGCGCCGTCGCCCATGAACGCCATGGCGGCGCCCTTCAGGCCCTTGTACTTCAGGGCGTAGGCGAGGCCGGTGCCGAGGGGGATCTGACCGCCGACGATGCCGTGGCCGCCCCAGTAATTGCGGTCGGGGGCGAAGAAATGCATCGAGCCGCCCTTGCCCTTGGAACAGCCGGTGGCCTTGCCGTAGAGCTCGGCCATCTGCTCGTTCAGGCCCATGCCGACGGCGATGGCATGGCCATGGTCGCGGTAAGCGGTGATCACGTGGTCGTTCTTGCCCATCAGGGAGCAGCAGCCGACGGCGACGGCCTCCTGACCGATGTAGAGATGGAGGAAGCCGCCGATCTTCTTGGCCTGGTAGGCGCGAAGGGAGCGCTCCTCAAAGCGGCGGATGCGCATCATCGTGGTGAACAACGCGATCTTGTCGGCCTTGGTCAGCTGCTGGTTGATGGGCGCGCTGAGGGCGGGACTGGCGCTTTGGGCGCTGTCCGCGGCTTTGGCGTCGGCCGTGGCACTGGGTTTCTTGTTCACAGGTGAAGGCATCAGATGGGTTAAACGAAAAGTCTTTGTCGGCTGCCCTAGAAATCAAGTGTTTAGTCCGGCTTCAACGGGATGATTTCCTCGATGGCAACCTGCACGGGTTTGCCCGGCGCGCAATCCGCCCGCAGGGCCACAAATCTGTCCCGATATTGGTCATAAATGGGCCACAGTGCGTTGCGGTCGGTCTCGGGGATGGCGAGCGAACGGACGGCGTCGCGGGAGAAGAAGCCGAACTTGCCCTCGGCCATGTCGGGAGGGAGGGCGGCGATGGGTCGTTTGCAGCGAAACAGGAACATCAGCCAGTGGGATTCACCCTCGTAGGCCTGCTCGGCGATCATGGCGAAAAGGTGCAGGTCGGCGGTGGTGATGGCGTGGCCGGTCTCCTCGCGGGTCTCGCGCACGGCGCATTCGAACGGGGACTCGCCGACGGAGGTCTCAAGCTTGCCGCCGATGGGACTCCAGACGCCGAGATTGGGCGGTTTGGCTCGCAGTAGGAGCAGGTGCTCGCCCGCAGCGTTCTCGAGGAAAACGAGGACGGCGAGCTTGTGGGCAAGGGTGGATGGCATGCGGCGTCCGGCCCGGGGCGCGGAACAGGGCGAGCCTGCCGCGCGGCGGGGGTGGGACAACGCTTTTCCCGGACATGACGCGACCGCCCGTCGGGCCGGGTGAGGTGAGGTGTGCCTTACAGAAATGTAACGTGGCCGGGTTGGTCTGGTCGGGACGGACCGGGAGAGTTTCCTGTCCGCATAGTTCACCTTTCCCCGAAAGACCCCGTGATGTTTTCCTCCCGCCAGTTTGTCGTGGATGCCGGTGCCGGCCATGTCGCCGGCGCGGTTTTCAGCTCTGGCCCAGCGGGTAAATGGGTGCTCGAGGAGTTTGCGCTGGAAGCGCGGAGTTCTGA
Organism: uncultured Opitutia bacterium; assembly: GCA_903839035.1. Classification (GTDB taxonomy): domain Bacteria; phylum Verrucomicrobiota; class Verrucomicrobiia; order Opitutales; family Opitutaceae; genus Opi-474. The sequence goes on along the minus strand of CAIMAQ010000029.1, from coordinate 16,019 downwards.
TCCGTCGCTGGAGCCGGGTTGGATGGAGGGCACGGCCAAGGCACTGGCGGCAGTGGCAGGCCGAAGGAAATTGCGCGGACCGGCGGCTCTGGCGGTGCCGGGACATCTGACGCTGACGAAGTTCGTTCGGACGCCGGCGGTGCCGCCCGCGAAGCGCCGCCAGGTCATCCAGTTCGAGGCGGCGCAGGCGATTCCGTATCCGCTTGAAGCGGTGGCGTGGGATCACCTCATCGTGACGGGCGACGACCGGGAGCTTGAGCTCATGCTCACGGCGGTGAAATGCGACGTGATGGAAAATCTCTGCGCGGCGGCGGAAACCGCAGGTTTTCCGGTGAAACGGGCGGTGTCCTCGTGTTGCGCGCTGTATCGCGCGTTTGGCTTCAACTATCCGGAGGTCGCCGGTCCGGTGCTGGTGGTGGATATTGGCGCGCGGTCCACGAACCTGGTGCTGGTGGGGCCGGGCGGGCGTTTCTTTGCTCGCACGTTTTCCCTGGCGGGTAACGCCCTCACCGCGGCCGTGGCGGAGGAGTTGAAGCTCGATTTTGCCCGGGCGGAGGTGCTGAAGCTCCATGTATTCTCGGAGCCGCCGGGTCTGGCGGAGCATTCGGCCGCGCGGTCCGCCGTGCCGCGGGCGACATGCGATTTCATCGGGCGGCTGCAGCTGGAGATTATGCGGACGGCCGGCCATTTCAGCCTGCGCACGGGGGCGGCGAAACCGGCGGCCATCTACCTCACGGGCGGAGGTTCGCAGATTCCGGGGTTGGGTCCGACGCTCGCGGAGAGATTTGCCGTGCCGGTGGAACGCTACGACCCGTTCCGGAATGTCGAGCTGTCATCCAGCGCCCGCGCGGCCGGGGCGGCATCGGCCACCCACGTGCTGGCCAACCTCATTGGGCTGGCCGTGTCCACGGGGATGGAAACGGGCACGGAATACGGACTGCTGCCGCCGGTGGTTCGGGCGGCCCGCGTAGTTCGACGGCGGCAGCCATGGCTGCTCGGCGCGGCGACGCTGCTGGCCCTGGCGCTGCTGCCGCCACTCTGGCATTTTCACCGGCTGGCCACGGAGGAAGAGGGGCGGGAGTGGGAGCTGAGGGCGCAGCTGGAATCGATGCGGGCGAGAGCGGACCGCAACGTCGTCAACCTGCGGCGACTCGACGCGGCAAGGAAAGAAACCGGTGCTCTCCGGTCGGTGGTGGAGGCGAGGACGAATTGGATCCGGTTCCTGGCCGATCTGCAGGACCGGCTCGGCAAAATCGAGGATGTATGGTTGGACCAGCTTTCGATCGTGCCGCCGTCGCCGACCGCCCGGCCAGGTGGACCGCCTGATCCGGCCGAGTCATCAACGTCCTGGCGGTTGAGGTTGAGCGGCCGGCTGCTCGATGGGCGGAACCCGGTGGCGAAAGTCAGCGCCGACTCCTATGCCCGGGTGAAACAGCTGCTGGCCGGTTTCGCGAGTTCACCGTTCATCGCCGCCGTGGAGCACGAACGTTTCGACCATGCCCAGCCGGGTTTGTTGCGCTTCGATGTCACGCTGACCGTCAACCCGCAGCATCCGCTCTGACGCGACCACGCATGAACTGGGTGCGCACCAACCGGGTCTTTGCCCTCGTGATGTTCGGGCTGGGACTGCTCGTGATCAGTGAGTCGGGCCTGCTCGGCGAACGCTGGGTGGCGGCGCGTCAAGCCCGCCGACAGCACGAAAAGGTGAGCCGCGAACTGCGGGCCATGGCGGCGCTCCAGCCGGCGCCCACCGTAGAAAATGCCGGGTTAATCGAGGCTGACCGGGTGCGCACGATGCGAACACTGGCGGAGCTCAGGGCGGCTTTGGCACCGGCAGCCGGGGCGAGCCCGGCGCACGTACCTCCGGCGCCGGCCCACCGGGCGCAGGCGTTTTTCGAACTGGCCGAATTTGTTGAGGCGATGCGGGCGCGGGCCCGGCAAGCCGGGGTGATCCTGCGGGTGGATGAGCGATTTGGATTTTCCCGGTACGTGTACGAGGCGCCGGAAATGGGGCAGATGGCCGCGGTCTTGCGCGAGCGCCGGGGAATGGAAGCCCTGCTCGAGGCCCTGCTGGCAGCGCAGCCACACGAGATCATTTCCTGCCAGCGGGAGTTACCGGTGGAAAGACCCGGCGAGGCCCGGAAATTCATTCCGGAGCGAACGCTGGCGGCGCGAGCGCCCGGAGTGACCGGGGAGGATTATTTCGCGATTGATCCTCGGATTTCGCAGCGGGCACCCGGCATCGTCGAGACCGCGGCGATTCGACTGACCTTCACGGGGCGGACGAAGACTCTGCGCACGCTGCTTAACCGGCTGGGGAAAATGGAACCACCCGTGTTGGTGCGGGCGGTGGAAGTCGCTACGCCGGATCGGCCGCGGGAGAGTAGCCGTCCAGTGGGGGCGGGTGCCGTGCCACTGGTTGCGTCACCCTGGTCGCGGTTCACCGTGACGGTTGAGTTCATTCAGCTCCCGGCCCAGCCGGCGGAGAAATTCTAGCCATGAGCCGGCCCAATCTGGAGCAGATATTACTGGGCACCGCGCTCGCCGCGACGTTGGCGTCGATGGCAGTTTTCGGATGGCCCGGACTGCTCCATGCGCGTTTGCCGCGGGCAAATTCTGGCAGCACGAAACAGCAGCGCGATTATGTAGCAGGGGACGTCGAGGTGTCGGTGGCCGGACCGTCACAATGGCTGCCACCCGGTGCGCAATCCCGGGGGCCCGAGTGGACCTACGATGTGTTTACGCCGCCGGAGATTACCTATGATGAACGGAGCCGGTGCTTCGCGGTCACACCGCCACCGGATGCAGCCGGAACGTCGACCCAGCCTCCCGGACCAGGACTCGAAATGGTCGCCGTGCAGCGCGAACCCTGCGGACTGCAGTTACTCGGTTTTGTCGGCGGCGAGGAAAGTTATCTCGGCACGTTTGTAAACCTGCAGACCAACGAGGTCTTTCTGGCCGGCGCCGGGCGGGCGGTGCCCGGACTGGGAATGGTGATTCTGGAATTTTCCGTGGAGGTCCGTCCCGTGAAGGTGGGGGAGGGCTCGATTGCCCACCAGCGCGTCGCCACGGCGGTGGTGAAGGATGAGCGCACCGGGGCAAAAACCACGCTGACGAATGAGGAACGTGGTTACACGGAAGAACTGCGGGCGATCCTCGCCGATACGGAAGACGAGGACGAAACCCACCTCGCACTGCACCGGGGCGAGGAGTTCCGGAGTTTGGACCAGACTTATATCGTGGACCGCCTGCAACTGGACCCTCCGCTGGCGGAACTTACGCAGATATCACCCGCCACGAATCACCCGATTCGCGTGCGCCTGACCCCGAGGTTGTCACCGGAGTCACCGTCAGCCAACCCCGCCAACTGACTCCCGGCCATGACATTTTTCCCGACACCGATGAAAAGTCTGGCTGTATTGGCGGTTGCGCTGGGGCTAGTGACGGCGCCGGCGGCCAAGGCCGAGGATCCGGTGGCCCCGGCCGGATCGGATGCCGTGGCACAACTCATCCGCCAAGGGCGCAGCCAGTATCTTGCCGGGGACCCGGAGGCCGCGGAGCAGACGTTCCACGAAGTGATCGCCCGCGATCCGGCCAGCGCTGAAGCCAGGGATTTTCTCTCCCGGATTGAGCAGGATCAGGCGCGGGAGACGGCATCTGACCGTGAGCAAACCCGGGCCCGACTGATGGCGGAAGTGGCGCGAAGCTGGCAACGCCCGGTGCTCTCCTCGTCCTACGCCCACGATCCCGCCAGGCCGGCGATGGTTTCCCCGTTGGCGGTAAAACTGAACGACATCGTGCTGCCCGAGGTGAGTTTTACCCGCGTTCCCGTCAGTCAGGTGGTGGTGGCGCTCAGCGCCGCGTCGGAGGAATTCGACCGGACGGGCGTGCAACCCAAGGGCGTGAACATTGTCCTGCTTGATCCGGAGAACCGCGCGCCGGCGGTCACGCTCACGCTCCGCCATGCCCCGCTCCGGCGCGTGCTGGATTTTGCGACGGAGGCCATTGGCTACCAATATGAGGTGCAGGCTGATGCGGTGGTGGTGCGTCCCGGCGGGGAAACGTCGTCCCTGGAAACCGCCTTTTTCCCGGTTACCCGTGCCACCGTGCTGCGGATGGCCGGTATCAGTGATCACCCGGCGGGAGCCGCCGGTGCGGCTGGAAAACACCCGGCGGCCAGAGCGGTGCCGGCCGAGGTTGAGTTCGCGTCCGGCCCCGTGGCCCGCAGCCGGGAAGCATCGGCGATGAAGTCGTTTCTCCAGCAGGCGGGGGTGGGTTTTGAGACGGTGCCGGGGGCGAGCCTGGCCTACGACGGTACGGCGATCGTCGTGACGCAGACGGCGCGCAACCTGGAACGGATCCGCAATATCCTCACGCGGTATAACGACGTGCGACAGGTGGAAATTGAGGCGAAGTTCATGGAAGTGCAGGACGGCGCGCTGGAAGAGTTGGGCGTGAATTGGAACCTGGCGACCAAGGCCAGCCAGGCGAACGCCGGGGCTCGGGCGGTTTACACGAGTGGCAACCGCCCCCTCGCAGGGGCGTTCGCCAACCGGGCCTCGAGTCAGCAGGGGAGCATTATTCGGCCGGAGGGCATCATCGTGACGCCGGACGGCGGCACCACCGTCTCACCCGGCCTGAATCTGCCCATCCTGAACAATGCGCCGCAAATCCCCGGCGTCGCTGACCTGGCGGTGTCCGCCGGTCCGCTCGCGACGCTGGCGGGTGTGATCGGCGAATTCGATGTGTCGGCGGTCGTGCGCGCGCTGTCGCAGAAGCAGGGGACGGATCTGCTGAGCGCGCCGAAGGTCACGGTGCTTTCGGGCAACCCGGCGACGATCACGGTGGCGCAGGAGATGCGTTACCCGCAGAGCTACGGCCAGACCCAGAGTCAGGTGGGCACCGGCAGTGCGAACGGCGGCGGCTCGGCGGGCGTTGCGATCACGGCGGGCACGCCGCAGGATTTCACGTCGCGCAATGTCGGGGTTGAACTCCGGGTCACGCCGACGGTGGAGGAGGATAACTACAGCATCAGCCTCGATCTCAATCCCAAGGTGACCGAATTCGACGGCTTCGTGGAATTTGGCGGACCGAGCATCGCGATCTCGGGTGGGACGACGGTCACGGTGCCCTCGGGGTTTTATCAGCCGATCTTTTCGGTGCGCGACATTGCGACAAAGGTCACAATCTGGGACGGCGCTACGCTGGTGATGGGTGGGCTGACGCGGGAGGAAGTCAAAAAGGTCCACGACAAGGTGCCGATCCTGGGCGATCTGCCGCTGCTGGGCCGGCTGTTCCGTTCGACCGGCCAGAGTGCCCAGAAGCGCAACCTGATGATCTTTGTCACTGCCCGGCTGGTGAACCCGGGCGGGGCGCCGCGGAAGCGGCCCGGGCTGCCGGTGCCGGCCACCCCTTGACCCGCGCCGCGGGGTTGGCTCTGCTCCGGGATGGCGAAATGGCTCCTGATCGACGGATTCAACCTGGCGTACCGCTGCTTTTATGCGGTCCCCGAACTTACCCGCACGGATGGTTTTCCCACCGGGGCGCTGCATGGCTGGGTGAAATCGCTCTGGCGGCTCTCCGACCAGGAACAGCCGGCGGCCACGCTGGTGTTTTTCGACCTGGGCGGATCGGACGAGCGGCTGGCGCTGCATGCCGAGTACAAGGCGCAGCGCGCGGAAATGCCCGAGGCGCTGCAGAAGCAGATTGACCCGATCAAGGCGTTCACGCGCGCGATGGGCCTCGTGGGCATCGAGCAGGACGGCGTGGAGTCGGATGATCTGCTGGCGTCGCAGGCCGTGGCGCTGGCGCAGGCCGGGCACGACGTGATCATCGTGAGCGCGGACAAGGATTTTGCGCAGGTCGTGAACGAGCGGATCAAGATCCTGCTCCCGCCACCCACGGCGAACCCGAAGCTCGGCTGGCGTATCCTTGATGCGGCAGGCGTGAAGGAAAAGTTCGGCGTACCGCCCTCCGGCATTGCCGACTATCTCGCGCTCGTGGGCGATACCTCGGACAACATTCCCGGCATCAACGGCGTCGGGCCGAAGACAGCTGCGAAGTGGCTGGCGGAATTTGGCGACCTCGAGGGCGTCATCGCCCACGCGGGCGAATTGAAGCCGGACCGATTCCAGGCGGCCGTCGCGGCGGAGGCGGAACGGCTGCGGCTGAACCGCAGGCTCACCACGCTCAACCTCGCCCTGCCCACGGTGGCGGCCGAGCCGACGGCGGTACGCGCGGGTGAACTCTTCCGGTTACTCGAGGAGATGGAGATGAGGTCGGCGCTGGCCGAGGCGCGGACCCGCTATGAGCAACGGGAGCTATTTTGAACTCTGGTTAGTCCCGGCCGGGCGCACGAACTAGCTTCAAGCCCGCTCTTGCAAATCACCCCGAAAACCCCGACAAACAGGCACACCTATCGCCATGGATAACAAACAAATGATGAAGGCCATTACCGACAAAGTCGGAAACGAGAAGGCGATCGAGATCGTGATGCAGGCCTACAACACGGAGCTGCTCACCACGTGGATCGCACGGATTCAGGCCGCGAAGCCGATTGGCGGACCGCAGCGCCGCGACCACCTGGCCGACGCGCTGACGCGCGTCGTGGAAGTTTGCGATCTCGCCTCGTAACCATCCGCCGGAGCGGGCGGGAGGCACGGGACTTTCGGCCCCCAAGGAGCCGTACTGCAATTAACGGCCTTCCTGCGACACGCCCTGCGGGTCGAAGATGTAACCGATGCCATGCACCGTGCGGAAGTCATCGAGGGTCAGGCCATGCGCACTGTAGAGTTCGCGCACTTTGACGATGTACTGGTCGAGCGAGCGGCTCTTCACGTCGGCGTGGATGCCCCAGACCGAGTGGATGAGCGCCTGGCGCGTGATGACGGCGCCCTGGTGGGCGTTAAGGTAGGAGAGGATGCCGAGTTCCTTGCGCCCGAGCTTTTGCACGGGATTGCCCGGGAATGAAATCTCGAGGCGGACGGGATTGATCTGGGCGCCGCAGAAGTCAAAGGGGTCGTCACTCAGCTTCACGTTCTTGGTGACGTTGAGGTCGTGGTTGGACTCGGTGCGGCGGAGGACGGCGTTGATGCGTGCCACGAGTTCGGCGTAGCTGAAGGGCTTGGTGATGTAGTCATCGCCGCCCATGTTGAGGCCCTTGACCTTGTTGGCCTCGTCCACGTTGCCGGTCAGGAAAATGGCCGGGACGGAAATGTCGGCGGCCTTGAGGGCCTCGAGCAGGGAGAAGCCGGACTGGTCGGGCAGCGAGATGTCGAGCAGGAGCAGGTTCGCAAAATTCTTCTGGAGGAATTTCAGCGCGTGGTCGACCCGGTTGCAGACCTGAGTCTCCATGCCGGCCCGTTCAAGATGAATGGCGATCAGTTTGGCGAGCTCGGGCTCGTCTTCGACCACCACTACGAGAGGTTTTGGTTCTGCGCGCATCGACAAGGAATTACGGGACTACACTGGTTTGTAGATTCGAGTCGGCAGTTGTCAATAGGAGTGGTCCGGCCCCTCGGGCCGCGAATTTACTTGAAGCTTCAAATGCCGAAGTGTCCTTTGGCCGCGTGTCCGACCCGAAGCCACTCTTGATGCTGGGCCTGCCGAAAGGCAGCCTCGAGGAATCCACCATCAGCCTGTTTGCCAAGGCGGGGTGGAAAATTTCCACCAGTTCGCGCTCCTACAAGCCGTCGATCAATGACGCGGAGCTGGACGGCCGCTTCGTCCGCGGCCAGGAGGTCAGCCGCTATGTCGAGCACGGCTTCTTCGACTGCGGGCTGTGCGGCCACGACTGGGTCCTCGAGAATGAGTCCGACGTCGTCGAGGTCTGCGACCTGATCTACAGCCGCGGTTCCAACAAAAAATCGAGCTGGGTGCTGTGCGTCCCGGAGAGCTCGCCCATCAAGAAACCCGAGCAGCTGGCCGGCAAGCGGGTGGCGACCGAACTGGTCGGCACCGTCCGCCGCTATTTTGCGCAGAAGGGTGTCAAGGTGGACGTGGAGTTCTCCTGGGGTGCGACGGAGGTCAAGGTGCCGGATTTGGTCGACGCGATCGTGGACCTGACCGAGACCGGGAATTCGATCCGGGCGAACAAGCTCCGCATCATCGACACGCTGCTCGAGACCAACACCAAATTCATCGCCAACAAAAAGAGCTGGGCCAACCCGGCCAAGCGGAAGAAAATCGAGACCATCGCGCTGCTGCTCCGCGGCGCCCTCGAGGCGGAGAGCAAGGTCGGCCTGAAGATGAATCTGCCGAAGGCGTCGCTCAAGGCGGTCGTCAAGGCGCTACCCGCGCTACGCAACCCGACCATTTCCCAGCTCAGCACGCCCCAGTGGATCGCGCTGGAGACGATCATCGATGAGAGCGTCGTCCGCGAAATCATCCCGCAACTCAAGGCGCTTGGCGCCGAGGGTATCGTCGAGTACCCGTTGAATAAAGTGGTGTACTGATTTTCGAATCTCGATTTTCGAATCTCGATTTGACAGCCGGCCGCAAGCGCGGCTTTGCCTTTTCCTGATCGAGACCTACAGTCGAAGATCGAAATTCAAAAATCGAAAATGTCCACGGTCACTCTAGGTCTCCTGCAGCACGCCTGCACCGCCGACCCGGCCGCGAATCTCGCCAAGACCCTCGCGCTGGCGGCGCAGGCGGCGAAGCGCGGCGCGAAGATCATCTGCACGCAGGAGCTCTTCCACTCGCAGTACTTCTGCCAGAGCGAGGACCACGCGAATTTCAAGCTGGCCGAGTCCATCCCGGGTCCGAGCACCAAGGCCTTCCGGCAGTTTGCGAAGAAGCACAAGGTTGTCGTGATCGCGTCGCTGTTTGAGAAGCGCTCCGCGGGCCTCTACCACAACACCGCGGTCATCATCGACGCGGACGGCCAGCTGCTGGGCATTTACCGGAAGATGCACATCCCGGACGACCCGGGATACTACGAGAAGTTCTATTTCACGCCCGGGGACACGGGTTTCCGCGCGTGGCAGACCAAGTACGGCAAGATCGGGGTACTGATCTGCTGGGACCAGTGGTATCCTGAGGGCGCCCGGCTGACGGCGCTGCAGGGCGCGCAGATCCTGTTCTATCCGACGGCCATCGGCTGGCATCCGAGGGAAAAGAAGGCCTACGGGGCCGACCAGCACGGCGCGTGGCAGATCAGCCATCAGGGCCACGCGGTGGCCAACGGTTGCTACGTCGCCGCCATCAACCGCATCGGCACGGAAAAGCCGGTCGGCGGAGACGGCCTCGAGTTTTGGGGCCAGAGCTTTGTCGCCGGCACCAGCGGGCAGATCATCGCGAAAGCCAGCGTGGACCGGGAGGAGATCCTGCTCGTCCCGGTGGACCTGGACAAGGTGGACACCACCCGCACCCACTGGCCGTTCCTGCGGGACCGGCGCATTGATGCGTACGGTGACATCACGAAGCGGTTCGTGGACTGAGCATGGCCCGGCCGACGATGAAGACGCCCGCCGCCCTCGGTTTCCGGATGCCGGCGGAGTGGGAGCCACAGGCCGCCGTCTGGCTTTCCTGGCCGCACAACCGCAAAACCTGGCCGGGACACTTCCGGCCGATCCCGGAAAAATTCGCCGAGATCGTCGCGGCCATCAGCCGTTTTGAGGAGGTCCGCATCAACGTTGCGAAGGCGCTCCAGCCGCGCGCCTGGTCACTGATCACCCGGGCGAAGGCCGACCTGGCGAAGGTCGAGCTCTACAACCATCCGACGAACGACTCCTGGTGCCGCGATCACGGGCCGATCTTTGTGAAGCACGCGCGTACGGGCGAGGTCGCGCTGACCGACTGGAAATACAACGCGTGGGGCGGAAAATATCCGCCGTTTGACCGGGACAACACGATCCCGCCGAAGATAGCGAAGGCACTGAAGTTGCGGCGGTTTGTCATTTCGCGCGTGCTGGAGGGCGGCTCCATCGACGTGAACGGCGCAGGCTCGTTGCTCACGACCGAGGCCTGCCTGCTGAACCCGAACCGGAACCCCACGCTCACCCGCGCGGAGATCGAGCAGATGCTGCGCGACAACCTGGGCGTGCAACAAATCATCTGGCTCGGCGACGGCATTGTCGGCGACGACACGGACGGGCACATTGACGACCTGAGCCGTTTCTATTCCGCGAACGGCATTGTGACGGTGGTGGAGAAAAATCCACGCGACGTGAATTACGCGGCGCTGAAGCTCAACCGGGAGCGCCTGCGCGGCTTGCGGACACCGGCGGGAGGGGAGTTCCGGATTGTGGAACTGCCGATGCCGGCACCGTGCTTTTGCGAAGGCCAGCGGCTGCCGGCGAGCTACGCCAATTTTCTGGTCATCAACGGGGCCGTGCTGATGCCCGCTTTCCGCCAGCCGCGCCGCGACGCGGAAGCGGCGGAGGTACTCGCGGGCTGCTTTCCGGGCCGGGAGATCATCCCGATTGATTGCCGGGAACTTGTATGGGGGCTCGGAACTCTGCACTGTATCTCGCAGCAGCAGCCCGCCTGACCCATGAAACGCCACCTCGCCTCCATTTTCGCTCCCATCCTGCTGCTGGCTACCCTGCTGCTGGCCGGCTGTGAATCGATGCCCGGCGAAGTCCAGGGCCGCCTCGGCCCGCCCCCGGAAACGACCCGCAGTTTTCAGGCCGACCCACGCATCGTTTATGATGCCGCCCGGGCTGCGCTGGCGCGGATGGAATTCCGGGTGACCGGTGGCGGACCGGCCCAGGGCCGCATCGAGGCAGTCAGCGGGTTGTCCAAAAAAGACTCCTTGCAGGGCACCCGTCAAATTTCCATATCCATCCACATCATATCGTTAAGTGATGGTGGCAGTGAGGTGAGCGTCGAGCTTAAGGAAATCATCGAGGAAGACTCCACTGACCGGCCGGGTTTTGCGACCGAGACGAAGCTCCGCGACACCCCTTACTACGAGGTCTTCTTTGGCGGGGTGGCGCAGGCACTGGTTACACCCAAAAAGGGTTAAATTTCAGCTTGCGGCAGGGTGCGGGGCAGGGGAACCTGACCGTTCGCGGCATAGTTATCGGTCAAGCTGGCGTCGCCGCGATGCTCCCGCCGGCTTTTCACCTCAGTTCAACAGTCAACCCACGGCCCCGCTTTATGGCGGGGTCATCACCGGTGGGCTGGCGCTTCTGGAGCAGGGCGTCTGACCGCCGGTTTTCCGCACATGAGTTCAGTAATGTCAGATCTCCTCGCCCAGTCGTCCTTTGATAAACTCAAGGAAGGCGCGATTGTCCCGGGCACCATCACCGAAATCCGCCAGAACGAAGTTGTCGTCGATATCGGCGGCAAATCCGAAGGCCTCGTCCCCGCCAACGAATTTCTCGACATCGGCGAGCTGCAAATCGGCTCCACGATCGAGGTGCTCGTCCAGAAGCTCGAAGACAAGAACGGCGCCCCCGTCCTGTCCTACGACCTCGCCGAGCAGAAGAAAAACTGGGACAACATCCTCACCAAGTTCCCCGAGGGTTCCGTGGCCGCCGGCCGCGTGAAGGCCAAGGTCAAGGGCGGCCTGATCATCAGCATCGGCGTCGATGCGTTCATGCCCGCGTCGCACATCGACGTGCAGCCCCCCAAGAACCTCGACCAGTACGTGGGCCAGACCTACGACTTCAAGGTCCTCAAGATCAACCTCGAGCGGAAGAACATTGTCCTGTCCCGCCGCGAGCTCATCGAGGAGCAGCGCACCAGCAAGCGCCGCAACCTGCTCGAGAGCATCCAGCCCGGCCAGGTCCGCAAGGGCGTGGTCAAGAACATCACCGACTTCGGCGCGTTCATCGACCTCGACGGCATGGACGGCCTCCTCCACATCACCGACATGAGCTGGGGTCGCATCTCGCACCCCTCCGAAATGCTCAAGCAGGGTGAAGAGGTTCAGGTCATGATCATTGAGGTGAACCGCGAGAAAGAGCGCGTGTCCCTCGGCCTCAAGCAGACCACCAAGAACCCGTGGGACGAGATCGACCGGAAGTTCCCGGTCGGCGCCAAGGTTCACGGCAAGGTCGTCAACCTCGTGCCCTACGGCGCGTTCGTGGAAATCGAACCCGGCGTCGAGGGCCTCGTGCACATCACCGAGATGTCCTGGACGAAGCGCATCACCAAGCCCTCCGAGCTGCTCAAGGTCGGCCAGGAGCTCGATGCGGTGGTCCTCGGCATCCAGAAGGACGAGCAGAAGATCTCGCTCGGCCTCCGCCAGCTCGAGCCCAACCCGTGGGATATGGTCCGCCACAACTACCCGATCGGCGCTCGTGTCCGCGGCAAGGTTCGCAACATGACGACCTACGGCGCCTTCATCGAACTCGAAGAGGGCATCGACGGCATGGTGCACGTCTCCGACATGTCGTGGACCCGCAAGGTCAACCATCCCTCCGAAGTCCTCAAGAAGGGCGACGAAGTGGACGCGATCGTGCTCGACGTGGATTCCTCCCAGCAGCGCATCAGCCTCGGCATGAAGCAGCTCGCGACGGATCCGTGGTCGGACATCGACTCGTTCTTCCGCATCGGCGACGTCGTCAAGGGCACTGTCACCAAGCTCACCTCGTTCGGCGCCTTCGTGGAGCTGAAGGACGGCATCGACGGCCTCGTGCACATCTCGCAGATCAGCGAGGAGCGCATCGAGAAGGTGAAGGATGTCCTGAAGCCCGGCCAGGAGGTCAGCGCGCGCGTGATCAAGATCGATCGCGACGAACGCCGCCTCGGGCTGAGCATCAAGGCCGCCAACTACAGCGCCGAGCAGCTCGCCGCCGAGACGACGGCCTACGAGGCGCTCAACCGCCAGAGTGGCACCGACATGATGAACCTCGGCGACATCCTCGACGAGGCGTCCAAGAAGGAATAAGCCAGCGCGAATTCCTTCGCGAAACTTCCAGCCGCCCCGAGCAATCGGGGCGGCTTTTTTATGCCGCCTGGCTCGTTCCCGTGGGTCGGGGTTTACCCGGCATCTGGGAAGGTTCAAGCCTGTCGGGCGTAAAGCCCAATCCACGTCAGACGGGTCGTCCGGTGCGGACATGAAAAAGGCCGGCATTGCGGCCGGCCTGGGAAAACTTGCTGGTTCTCCGTTCTGACGCTCAGTTCCGTCCGGCCTTGGCCGGAGGGGTAGCGGTCTTGCGGGACTTGGCCTCGATGAAGTCGCGGATGACGGCGTTGCGCTGGCGCACGCGGTCGTCCTCCTCGATTTCCTCGGTGGTGCGGACGGCCTCGTGCTTCGCCATGGCGCGGCGCATCTTGGACAGCGCGAGGTACTCGAGCTGGCGGATGCGTTCGCGGGTGACGTGGAATTTCTTGCCGACCTCCTCGAGCGTGAGCTCGTCCTTGCCGTCCAAGCCGAAGCGGAGCTTGATGATCTCGGCCTCACGCTCGTCCAGCGACTCGACCATGGCGTGCAGGTCGGAGTTCTGGTTCTTGTCGCGCAGGCCGTCATAGGGGCTGATGGCGTTGTCATCGCCGACGATCTCGCCGAACGTCGCCGAGTCGCCGTCCTCGCCGACGGGTGCGTCGAGCGAAGCCGGGCGCACGCTGACAGACTTGAGGTGGGCGACCTTGCTGGTGGGGATCTGGAGCTCAATGGCCAACTCCTCGTCGGTGGGCTCGCGGCCGAGCTCCTCGGTGAGCTTCATGGCGGTGCGGCGCATCTTGGAAATCTTGTCCACCAGGTGGACTGGCAGGCGGATGGTCTTGGACTGGTTGGCGAGGGCGCGCTTGATGGACTGCTTGATCCACCAAGCGGCGTAGGTCGAGAGCTTGCCGCCCTTGCGCGGGTCGAAGCGTTCGACGGCCTTGATCAGGCCGATGTTGCCCTCACTGATGAGGTCGAGGAGCGGGAGGCCGAAGTCCTTGTAGTCCATTGCGATTTTCACGACCAGGCGCAGGTTGGCCGAGATCATGTGATCGCGGGCGGCCTTGTCGCCGCGGCGGATGCGGCGCGCGAGGGTGATTTCCTCGGCGATGGTGAGGAGGGGGGTCTTGCCGATCTCCTGGAGGTACAGCTGCAGATTGCTGCGCTCGCCGTGCGGGATGGGCGCCTCGGGTGCGGAACGGTCGGCCTTTTCCAGAAAGGACGGGGGAGCGTCTTGCAATTCGACGCGGAGAGCGGCGGGAGACTCATCGGTCTCGACCGCGGGGTCGTGAAACTTGGATTTAGCGGGCATAGAGTAAAATCCTCGGGTTAGTGTAGAGGCCTGAAGCCGTTGGTTTGTTCCCAACTGATAGCTAGGTCTGTTCCAAGCCTGAGACGGGCCAGCCCCCTCGGTAGATGCCCCAAATGCGCACTCATTAGGCGCGATTTTGGCACACTTCAGTTCTACTACGTGTCACGGTGGCGCACTACAGGCGCCCCGGGCCGCGCGCCCCGGGCCGCTTAAAACTGCTCGGCCATGGCCACGGCTTTGAAGAGCGCCGAGGCCTTGTTGATCGATTCCTGGTATTCCTCGGCGGGCACGGAATCGGCGACCCAGCCGCCGCCGGCCTGGATGTAAACGCGGCCATTTTTCAGCAAGGCGGTGCGCAGCATGATGCAGGTGTCCATGTTGCCGTCATAGCCGAAGTAGCCCAGCGCCCCGGCATAGAAGCCCCGCTGGAGCTGCTCGATCTGCGAGATGATCTGCATCGCGCGGATCTTGGGTGCACCGCTCACGGTGCCGGCCGGAAAAGTCGCTCGCATGAGGTCGTAGGCGTTTTTGTCCGGCGCGATGCGTCCTTCCACCTGTGAAACGATATGCATCACATGTGAGTAGCGCTCCACGGTCATGAAATCCGGCACGACGACGCTGCCGAACTGGCAGACCCGGCCGATGTCGTTGCGCGCGAGGTCCACGAGCATCAGGTGCTCCGCCTTCTCTTTCTCATCGGCCAGCAGTTCCTTCTCCAGCGCGGCATCCTCGGCGGCGCTGGCGCCGCGCCGGCGGGTGCCGGCGATCGGGCGGATTTCCACCAAGCCGTCGGTGAGCCGCACGTGGACCTCGGGGGAGGCGCCCACGATGGAGAAATCACCCGCCTCGAGGATGAACATGTAGGGCGAGGGGTTGACCGTCCGCAACGCCCGGTAGAGGTCGAGTGGGGACTTGGTGAACGGCTGGGTAAAACGCTGGGCGCCGACGACCTGGATGATATCGCCGGCCCGGATGTATTCCTTTGAGTCCTCGACGCACTTTTCAAAGCGCTCGCGGGTGAAGTTGCCCGGCGAAACGGCGACCCGGGCCGGCTCGACCAGGGGGGCGGGGGCCAGGTGGCTGGATTGGTTGAGCAGCCCGAAGAGCGCCTGCACCTCGGCAATGGCGGCATCGTAGGCCGCCCCGGCGTCGCCGCGGATGTGGGCGTTCACGCACAGGCGGAGGGTCTGCTTGGCGCGGTCGAAAATCAGCAGCGAGTCCGAGAGCATGAAGTAGAGCAGCGGCACCTTGAGCTCGTCGTGCGCCGCGGCCGGGACGGTCGGCTCGATGCGGGTGATGTACTCGTAGCCCACGAAACCGACCGCTCCACCCGTGAAGCGGGGCAGTCCGGGCAGAGTGACGGGTTGGTAGCCCGCCATCTCGGCCTCGATCAGCTTGAGGGGGTCGGCCGGGGTAGGGACGGTTTCCGCGGGCTTGCCTGGCTGCCGAATCTCCGTGGTTTGCGGTCCGCAGATGAACACCTTCCTGGGGCGGCAGCCGATAAAGCTGTAGCGTGAGAGGCGTTCGCCGCCCTCGACCGACTCGAGCAGATACGACGGACCGGCCGCCTTGAGCTTCGCATAGGCCGAGACGGGCGTCTCGAAATCCGCCATCAGGTCGGTGTAAACCGGAATGACATTGCCCTGCGCGGCGAGGCGGAGAAAGGCGTCACGGGTCGGGTGGATGTTCATTGGCGGGTCAGGGCTTATGCGTGGGCCTCCGCGAAGCGGCAAGGCGGAATCGGAGGGCCCGCGCGGGCCAGGTTTCGGAGATCGCGGGTGGGAGATCGAAGCCAGAATACCGCCATGCGATTTCCGAACCTCGATCTGCGATCTCCCAACGCAGCGCAGTGCGCGTTATTCGACGGTG
>CAIMAQ010000028.1 GCA_903839035.1 uncultured Opitutia bacterium | reverse complement strand
TTTCGTCGTCTGCCGCCTTGGGTGAAACATCACGACTGATTTGGTCATTTGGGATCGATCCCACTCCGTGACTGCACCCCCAAAGTCACCCAGTGGCAGAGCCTACCCCGATAGATAACCTTATCCTAAAAATTAGGTGGAACACCTTTCAGCTTGCGCTGGTTAATGCTGGCAATGACTCCGTCCCAGTCGGCTACATCTGTCTCTTTACGTATCTAAAATATCGTAATTACCATGCAAACAAGTAGATATGATGATAGTTTTATAGACATGGACTATTAGGTTAAACACCCCACTTTCAACCTGACATGCAAATTTCCCGAGGGACTGATTTCGGGTCATCCCAACTCGCACAGTTTAAAGCGGCTTTGGACGAGCATTCCATTGTGGCGACGACGGACGCTCGGGGGACGATTACTTCGGTAAACGATAAATTTTGCGAAATTTCAAAATACTCGCGCGATGATCTGCTGGGGAACGACCACCGCATGATTAACTCGGGGTACCACCCCAAAGCATTCATTCATGGGTTGTGGCAGACCATTGCCAGTCATCGCACCTGGAAGGGGCACATGCAGAACCGCGCGAAGGATGGCTCTCTTTACTGGGTCGATACCTGCATCGTCCCAATCGTCGACGCCGACGGGAAAATCAAGGAACACATCGCGATTCGGACCGATATCACGGACCAAAAGTTGGCAATGGAAAAACTGCGCCAGCAGGCTGCTTTGCTCGATGGCGCGCACGATGCGATTCTGATGCGCGACCTGAATCACACCATCACGTCTTGGAATAAAGGAGCAGAACGACTTTATGGGTATAGCGCCGCCGAGGCGATCGGCACGAGCCACCCCGTCTTGCTGAAAGTGGACCGGCAGGATTATGACCGAGCCTGCAGTGCAGTCGTGCGGAACGACGAGTGGTCCGGTGAGATGGTAAAGTGGACCAAGACCGGAGCCCGGCGAACCCTAGACTGTCGGTGGACGCTGTTGCGTAACTCCACCGGGAAACCTTCCGGCATCATGACCATCGACATGGATGTGACGGAGCGGAAGAAAGCCGAAGCACAGTTTTTGCGTATTCAGCGCATGGAAAGTATCGGAACGTTGGCTGGCGGGGTGGCGCATGACCTTAACAACTTGCTCTCACCCATTCTATTGGGGACGACGTTAATTCGACAGAAGGGATGCTCCCCGGAGGTGGAACGGCTGGTCCACGTAATCGACCAGAGTGCAAAACGCGGAGCGCTTCTTGTCCGGCAGGTCTTGACGTTCGCGCGCGGCGTCGAGGGCGCGCGGGTGCCGATCGACTTCACGACCATCGCCACCGAAGTAGATTCAATCGTCCGCGATACATTTCCCAAGAATATCACGCTGGAACTGGATATTCCGCGCGACATTCACCCTTTCAAGGGCGACCCCACACAAATTCATCAGGTCCTGCTTAATCTGTGCGTCAATTCGCGTGATGCCATGCCGACCGGTGGTTGCATAAAAATATCCGCCCAGAACTTTTTCATGCCTGAGGTCGGCTGGTCGAATATTTCCCTGCTGAAACCAGGGCATTACACGCTGTTGGTCGTAAGTGACAACGGCTCCGGCATGCCTGCGGAACTGCTGGACAAGATCTTCGACCCATTTTTCACCACAAAAGCGGTCGGACAAGGCACGGGTTTGGGACTCGCCACCGTGCACACCATTGTCCGAAGCCACGGGGGTCAGATTAACGTCTACAGTGAGCTGGGCAAGGGGACCTCCTTCAAAATCTACCTCCCCAACGAGTCAGAGGGAAATGACCTTAAGGTTGAACAGATCGAGGCGGAGGACTTTCCCCGGGGCAATGGGGAAGCAGTCCTGGTGATTGATGACGAATCATCCATTTTAGAAATCACCAAGCAGACGCTTGAGTCCTTCAATTATAACGTGCTGGTGGCGAGCAATGGCGCCCAGGCGGTGAGTATTTACGCGGTCAACCGCGACAAGATCAAAGTCGTGCTGACGGATATGATGATGCCCATCATGGACGGTCCCTCCACCATTATTGCGCTCAAGCAAATTGATCCGAACGTAATAATTATTGCCTCCAGTGGGCTCGACACGACCTCCGCGAAAGCGAGAGCCCAAGCTCTCGGGGTAAGTTACTTCCTCCACAAACCTTTCACAGCTGGAAAGGTGCTAAAAGTCATTCAGGGGGCGCTGCGCGGTGACGAGGCAGGGGCGATCACGGGCGTAATTCACGAGGGTTGAAGTCCTCGAGGTTAAGATCCTAGTCTTCTGCGCACTTACCCAAGCCCAGAAAACCTGATGAATGCGACAATCCTCAATTCCAACGAATACGCGGTATTGGTAGAGCAGTCTCCGATTTTAATTTGGCGGGCTGATCTGACGATGGAGTGCGATTACTTCAATGAGCGTTGGCTGGCTTTCACCGGTCGCACCATGGCGCAGGAACGCGGCAACGGCTGGGCGGAAGGGGTGCATCCCGAAGACTTGGCTCGCTGCCTGAAGATTTACACCGAGTCGTTCGCCCAACGAAAAATCTTTGAGATGGAATATCGGTTGCGCCGGGCGGACGGGGCGTTCCGCTGGCTATTTGATCGAGGCGTGCCGTTCAATGGGTCCACCGGTCAGTTTGCCGGATATATCGGCAGCTGCATCGATGTGACGGAGCGGGTGGTGGCTGAAGCCCAACTCAAAGTTGTGCAAACAGCCGAATTGGAGGCGCTGCGTGGCCTGCTCCCGCTTTGCGCGTGGTGCAAAAAGATCCGCGATGAAGACGGTAATTGGGAGACGCTTGAGCGCTACGTCTGCAGGCAGGCCAAAGCAGAAGTCACCCATTCTCTTTGTCCTGATTGTAAGCGGAATAATTTCCCCCAGCACCACGGCGCGGTGTCCCTATAACACAGCCGAAAGGCTGTTTCTCGTCGCCAACGTTCCGCCTTCCGGAAGGTTGGCACCACAAGATCGAGGACTTACCGTCCTCGATTTTTTGTTTTCAGGGGTGCATGCGATTGCTGGGTATGACCAGCCGAACATCCGCGGTCTTCCTGGGCACATGGGATGGATCCATCTCCGTGATCATGGAGCCAACGTCGCTCACTTGCTAGCCATCCGGTAGTATGGGCATCCAAAGCCCATGAGTAGGGTGTATGCCTTACGTTTGCCTCAGGATAACGCGCAGAAATAACTTCGTTTTGGCCCGATTAGTAAGGCAAAACGCCGATATAAAATATCATAAGTAATTATATATTAGTTAGATAACAAGATAACTAATTAGTGCCTAGACGAAATAGGGGTATTACCCTATCCGATCTGAATGCAGTCATGCCCAAACAGCGACTCCTGCTCGTTCCAATACGCCCGGCATGACGCGTCTTTGAACGAGTGCTCCAAGGTGGTTGCGGCGGAGCAGGCGGCACTTGCGGGAGGTTTCCCTTCTCATCCCGCGGCAGCGGTCAAGCAAAGCCATTCACAGGTGCTGGGGGATCGCGAGGTTGGGGCGATCGCGGCCGTTAACCACGGGCTGTAAAACAACATCATCCTGCGAAGGCCAATCCGAGAATTTCCATTCAATAAGAGACGTGAAACTGATCATTAACAAAAATCCCTTCAAACAGCGAAGAAAGTCAGAAACGGCAAAGCACATGTCCCCCGGGGCCGAGACCGACTTTCGCGGCTTGTTTACTGCCGCCTTTGCAGGACTTGCCATATATGAAATATTCCGCTCACACATCCTGATCTGCCTGCTGTGCATGTTCTGCGCTGCCTTGTACTGGTTCTGGGCATCGGCTGTGGCCTGCAGACTGGTCACGAGTCTGCGGGGATCTGCCGGCCTTGGCGCCGTATCCACCAAGGGCGGCGCGCAAAAGCATGGACCGGGCACGATCTCCTCCGCCATCGGACCGCGGTTGCTCGCTGGCGGATTGGCCTTTGCGGTACTGGCGGTTCCAATCGGCGTGCTGCACCATACCACGGTGGAGGGGGAAGATGCCGCGCGGCATGACGAAGCCCGGAGGAACGAGCTGAAGGGCGCGCTCGCCCGCCAGGCGACAGAACGGCTGGTAAACGAGAGTCTCGAAAAGGCTCAGCTGGTGCGGGAGCGTTCGGAGCAGAGCATGGTAGAAGCGGCCCGGGCCCGCGCGGAGAAGGCCAAAAAGCAGGACCAGATGCTGGATACGGTGTTAAACAAATATGAGGCGGCGCTCTGGAAGGATATTTCACTGTGCCAACTCAAGGACATCAGACACGGGCGAGAAACCGTCTGGTCCATTGTCCGTGTGGACCTGCCTTCGCGGCATGGTTATGGCCTGAAAATTGTCGATCCGATCAGGAACGATCCTGCCGGAGTGGTCATTGCGGACTATACAAAGAACGAGTTGGAAAGACTTATCCGCTCATTGGGGCATGCCGTTGAGTGGGCGGTGCAAGCTGAGCACAACGGCATCAGCGATGGCCGCAGCAGGCCGGTTCCCGGGGAGGAAGGAAGCCTTGCGGCCTCTCAAGTTATGACGTGCAAAATGATAGGCGCCGTCCCGCTGCTGGTGGTCGATCCGCCCTTTGGTAATCTTTTCCTCGGGATGGATCAGGTGCGGATATTGAAAGCGGCGCTGTCTCGCGCGTTAATGGACATCAACAGACTGGAAATTGAAGCGGTAGAGCGAGCGGTGGCCGACGTGAAGGCTCCGGCAACGAAGAACCTGTTCTTATAAACGGCGGACTTGGGGCCAAGCCACCAGTCCGCCCGCTAGGGTGACGGGATCAGTAGCTGGGCGCTCGCGCCTCACCCGGCGGTCATCCGCCCGCTGCGGCAGATCGTGCCCGAGGCGCACCGGCGCAAGGTGCCCGTCAGTGTGTGCGGGGAGAGGGTAGGCGGCCCCGTCTAGGGGTCGTTGTTGCCCGGCCAAGGAAATCTACGCCAAGTGCGACGCCTTCGATCGCGCGAGGGTGAACGTGGAATAATATAAACGAAAGGTGAGCGTAGGAGTAGGGACTCCGGAACTCACCGCCGGGGCGCTCCGTTGGGCGGGGCGGGTGCTAAACAAAAAGGCCGCCGGACGAACCGGCGGCCTTGGCTGCAGAAGGAGAACAGATTATTTCTTGGCCAGAATGGCGTAGAGCACGCCGACCGCCACGAGACCGACGAGGCCGCTCGCACCGAGCGTGCCGATGATCGAGGTCACATTGCCGATGACATTACCGGGGAGAAACGCGACCTTGTCGCCGAAGATAACGCCCAGGACAATCGCCAGTGCCAGCAGTGCGACAGCCAGTTCAGTGATCTTCTTAACAGCCGTGATGATCGTATCGAGGTATTGCATATGATATCTGTTTTGGGGTTTGGGTTGAAGCTAACAGGAGAGAGAGACGCCGCTGCGCGAACTACGTTCAATAGTGTTATTACCGAATATTTGCATTAGATCCGGTTGGACTGCTTCAGTGCCCATCGGCCGAGGTGACCTGTGGAGTGTATATCACACCGGCCGTTCACTCTCAGGGAAGGCCTTAGTGAAGCCTTGGAACTCGACGGACGTGCGCAGTTGTACGGGCAATACACCCCAGTGGACGAATAATAATAGTATGACCATCAGCGTCACCAAATTGGCGAAATACGTCGTCCGCCCAATGTAATTTACCGCCGGTATTCTGAGTCGCACGGCAATTCCCTTATGGCAGGATTGTCACATCAGGCTCAATGACACCTGCCTTGCACGATACAATTGCAGGGGTCGGAGGATATTAGTCGCGGCCAAGCCTGCTGCGACGATTGCAGGATTTGCCCCTGAGGCACTGGCAAGGAGCGGTTGTTACAGGCCCATGTTTCGGCCTGCTCTGGATGATTTAGGGAAATCGGGCTGTCCCGACGACCTGAGCTGTTTTCAGGGTGACTTAATGCAAGGCGCCCTCCTCGCGGAGGGCGCCGTTTTTTTCTGGGAACGCGGGAGCGCCTCCGCAAAGTCCCGGGGACGCGGCTTCGCCCGCGTTTTCCCCATGCCGACCGAGTCCACGTCCGCCCGCGCCTCCGCCTGGGAGTGGTTCATGACCGCGCTGGTCGGCGCGAATCTGGCTTGGACGACGCTCTGCCTCGGTGGTTTTCGGCCGGAGACGATGATTGTGACGAGCGCGTTGAACGCACTGTTGCTGGCGGCGCATTTTTCCGGGCGCGCGCTGGCCCCGGTGGGGAAAGGGTGGCGGTTCCATCCCGCGGGCTGGTGGCTGCTGCCATTTCTGGCCTACGCGGCGGCGAATGTCCTCTGGGTGACGCCGGTGCCGTGGCTGGGCTGGCGGGACTGGCTGGGTTGGGCGCAAATGATCCTGATTTTCTGGGTGGTGCTGAATGACGTGCGGGCGCGGCAGACCCGCACCGTGGTGTTGGGCGGACTGGTGGCGGTGGCGTTCGCCGCGGTGATGCTTGCGTGCTACCAGCGTTTCGTGCGGCCGGACTGGATGATGCTGGGCCGCACACAGGTGGAGCAGTTCATCGGCCGGTCGAGTGGGAGCTTCGGCATTCCGAACAGCCTGGCGGCCTTGCTGCTGCTGCTGATTCCGGCGCTCGGTGCGCTCACGCTGCGGCGGGGCGCCTCGGCGGTGCAGCGCGTGCTCTGCGGTTATCTCACCCTGACGCTGGCCCTTGGGCTCGTGCTGACGATCAGCCGCGGCGCGTGGCTGGCGCTCGCGCTCGTGCTGGCGCTTTGGCCGGTCTTTGCGGCGCGCGGCTCGGGGTGGCGGCGGGCCGGCCTGGCGGGACTCGCGGCGCTGGGTGTACTGGCGATGGTGGGTGCGCTCTATTTTTCGCTGCCCAAGGTGCGCGAGCGGTTTCTGATCATGAAGGCGGATGCGGGGGAAAAAACGCGCCCGATCATGTGGCGCGGGGCCTGGCAGATTTTCCGCGCGCAACCGGTGGTGGGCGGCGGGGCGGGGAGTTTCAACGTACGCTTCGAGAAATTCCGCCCGGAGCGCTACCAGGATGAACCACTCTGGGCGCACAACGACTACCTCAACACGCTGAGTGATTACGGCGCCGCGGGCTTCGGCCTATTTTTTGGCGCGGCGCTGGTGATCGCCGGGCGATGCGTTCGGGCGCACGCGCCGCGGCGGCGCGACGGGCTCGATCACCCGATACTGGCGGGTGCCCTGACGGCCGGCCTGGTGGCCTTTGGCCTGCAACTGCTGGTGGACTTCCATTTCAAGATCCCGGCGCTCGCGATGGCGTTTGCCCTGATCGCGGCGCTGCTGGTGCAACGCGCGTGGCCGGCGGGCGAGCCAGTCGGGGCGATCACAAGCGGAAGCCGGGCAAGGAATTTTGGCCTCGCCGCGGCGGTGCTGGTGGCTGCGGGAATATATGTACTGCCGTTTTATCGCGGCGAGTCGCTGCGTTATGCGGCGCGACAAGCCATCAACCGGATGGCGGCGGACGAGCCGGACCGGGCGGAGCAGCGGGCGATTCTGGCGCGCGCGCGCGCCGATCTGACGCGCGCCGTGGAAATTTCCCCGGGCAATGCCCAGGCTTGGGCGGACCTCGCTTATATCAGTACGCTCTGGACGCATCTTGAGCCGGTGCGGTCGGTTGAACTCGGTCGCGAAGCGGAGCGGGCGGCGGACCGGGCCCTGACCCTGGCCCTAATCGTGCCGGAGTTCTGGCTGCGCCGGGGTGTGGCGCTCGACTTGCAAGGCCGCTGGTCCGACGCCGGAGAAGCCTTCGTGACCGCGATCCGGCTCGCCCCGGCCAGTGCCAATGTGTGGTTCTATCATGCTTTTCATCTTGGGCTTAACCCCAGTACCCCGGAGTTGGCGGACGCCGCGGCGGCGTTCTGCTTGCGCCTTGACCCGGGCAACAAGCAGGCGCAAAATTTACGCCAACGATTGGCAACTAGCCGTCACGCGCCTTAAATTCCGATTTTATGCGAACCAAACTGTTGTCGTGGATTGTGCTGTGTGGCGTGGCGGTTTTGTTCGCCCTCTCGGCGCAGGCCGCGCCCGGCCGGTCCCCGGGCAAGATCATCGCTGCCAAGGTTCGCGGCACCGTCACCGCCGTGAACCAGGCGGACAACACGCGCCGGGAACTGCATGACAGCGATGCGCTGTCCGAAGGCTATGTGGTCACCACCGCGCAGAAATCCAGTGTGGTCCTGTTGTTTGCGAACGGCTCGGCCGTGAATCTCTCCTCGGATTCCTCTCTTTCGATCGATGAGTTCCTGATGGATCCGTTTGACCCGAAGTATTCCGTCGCGGAAGCGAAGGAAGAGCCCTCCACCTCGGTGACGAAGCTGTCGCTGCAGCGCGGCGAACTCGTGGGCAATGTGAAGCACCTCAACCGGGACCAGGGGTCGTCGTTTACGGTGAACACCCCGGTGGGCGCGGCCGGCATTCGCGGTACGACGTTTCAATTCTCCGTGGGCACGGACAATGCCGGCAAACCCTACGTCCGTTTCAGCACGGCCGAGGGCGTTGTTTTCCTCATCGCGGGTGATGGCGTGGAGCGCCTGATCCCGGCAGGCAAGGAAGTAAGCGTCACTTTTGACACGACCACCAGCCCGACGGGCGAGGTGGTGATTGTGCCCGGCTCGGTGAAGGTCACCGGCGTGGGCGACATGTCCGCCGACACGCAGGCGGCCATCGCGGCGGCCGTGCAGCAGATCGTTCAGGCGAACCCCGCCATCATCACGCCGCCCGCCCCGGCACCGAGTGCGACCACCCCGCCGGTGAACACCACTCCGGGCGACGGGCACTAAGCGCCCGCATTCTCTGATTTGTCCCGCCCGGGCCCTCGCGGCCCGGGCGTTTTTTTTGGCGACGGCTGACCCGCCGGCAAATCTGCTTTCATTCACGGGGGCCGCATCCTAGCGTCCACCGCCGTGCCCCCGCCGAAAAAGAGAAACGCGCTGACGCTTTTGCGCTGGCTCCTGCTCATGGCGATTCCGGCGGTTTGGGGTGCGCTTTATTACTATGGGGCGCTGGATTTTCTGGAGAACCGAACCCTGGACCTCCGTTTCCGGGCCCGGGGTGAAATTGATGCGCCGGTAAAACTGGTTTATGTCGATGTCGATACCGACGCCATCCATCAGTACAAGTGGCCTTGGAACCACAGCCGTTATGCCCAGCTGGTCGACGCGCTGTTTGGCCACGGGCACATCAAGGCAGTGGGCTTCGATCTGGTGTTTTCCGAAAACGCCCGGGCGGACTTCGGACTGAAGGAGCAGAACGAGGGCCGGCGGGCGTTCGGTATGGCCATCCGCAAGCACAGGAACGTCGTGCTCGCCGCCAATTACGTGCCGGGCCCGGGCATGCTGAAGGATGAGCTGCATTTCCCCTTCCTCTTTGAAGGCGCGACCGATCCCGCGAAGAACGACGTGCCGGAAGCGCCGGGTTTCCCGGTCATCGGACCGACCTGGGGCACGATCGGGCTGATCGACACCTACGAGGGCGAGGCGCGCATGGCCCCGTTCTTTGCCGACACGCCCCTCGCCACGTTTTACCCGTTGTCGCTGCAACTCTGCCTGATGAATTGGGGCCTGGGGACGGATGCGATCCACCGTTTCCCCGACCGCCTGGAGGTGTGGCGGCCCGACGGCAGCCTGCAGACGAGCATTCCGCTCCGGCGCGGCCAGTTGGTGGAGGCGAATTGGTTTTCCCGCTGGCTCTCGCCCAAAAACCCGCGCGTCAGCGTGGCCGACATCGGGGACTATCTCACGCAGCTGGAGAGCGAGGACCCGGTGAAGCAGGCGCGGGGCCGGGAGTTTTTCGCGCAATTCCAGGACGCAGTTATCCTGATCGGCCCGGTGGACAACCTGTTGCAGGATCTGGCCCGCACGGCCTTCGACGACGTGCCGGTGCCGCAAGTCGGGTTTCACGGCAACCTCATCAAGACGATGACCTCCGGGCGTTATCTCCATCATGTCCCGCGCTGGACGGAGTATGCGTTCGCCTTTGGGCTGACGCTGCTGGTGAGCAGTCTCGCCGCCACGGTCGGCCGGCGCGGGGTCATTTTTAAGATCATCGCCGGCCTGCTGGTCGTGGCGTATTTTGGCGTGAACTACTATGCCTTCGCGTACCACGAATTGGTGCTCCCGTTGGTCCTGCCGCTGGGGTCGGTGTTCACCACCAGCTTCGCGGCGATTGGCTGGCAGCTGATTGAAGAGGAGCGGCAGAAGGGCCGCATCAAGGGCATGTTCGGCACGTACGTGTCGCCACAGCTGGTCGAGAGCATGGTGGACTCCGGGCAGGAGCCGCAGCTGGGCGGCCATGAGGCGGAGATCACCCCGTATTTCAGCGACATCCAGGCCTTTTCCTCGTTCTCGGAAAAACTCCCGCCGGACCGGCTGGTGGAGCTGATGAACGAATACCTCACCGCCTGCACCGACATCATTCTCGCGCAGGGCGGGGCGCTGGACAAGTACATCGGCGATGCCGTGGTGGCGATGTTCGGCGGGCTGGTGCCCCTGAAGGACCACGCCTACCGCGCCTGCGTGGCGTCCCAGCTCGTGCACCGCAAGCTGCGGGAGCTGCGCACAAAATGGCAGGACGAGGGCGACAAGTGGCCGGAAATCGTGTGGCACATGCAGTCCCGCATCGGGCTCAACAGCGGCCCGACCGTGGTGGGCAACATGGGCAGCCAGGCGCGGTTCAACTACACGATGATGGGCGACAATGTGAATCTGGCGGCGCGCATGGAGTCCGGCGCGAAGGCCTACGGGGTGTACACGCTGGTGACCGATGCGACCAAGGCGGGCTGCGAGCTGCACGGCGGCGACCGGGTGGTATTCCGCTACCTCGACAAGATCGTGGTCAAGGGCCGCACCCGGCCCGTGCCCATCTACGAGATCGTGGGGCTCAAGGAGGACGTCACCGACCAGACCTACGAGGGCCTCATCCTGTTTGCGCAGGGTATGTCGCTTTATCTGGCCCGGGACTGGGACTCCGCCGAGGCCCGGTTCGGGCAAAGTGCCGAGCTCGAGCCCAACCGCCCGGGCGACACTCCCGGCGTGGAAAACAATCCCTCCCTCACCATGATTGCCCGCTGCCGGTACATGCGGGAGAATCCGCCGGAACCGGGCTGGAACGGCGTGTACGTGATGAAGCAGAAGTGAGGCGCGCGACCGCCGGAACAGGCCGCAAAAAAGCCCGGCATTGAGCCGGGCTTGAGCGTAGCGGGGAGCGGACTCCCGGGTTACTTGAGGATCATGTCCTTCACCGTCTTGCCGGCGGGGATCATTGGCAGCACGTGCTCGGTGTAGGGCACAATGACGTCGAGGACGTACGGGCCGTCGTGGTCGAGCATCTCCTGGATGGCGGCCTTGAGCTCGCTCTTCTTGTGGACGCGGCGGCCCTTCACGCCGAAACCCTCGGCGATCTTGACGAAATCAGGATAGAGGCCGCCCAGGTTCTCCGGGCTGCCGACGTTGGACTCGTCGCCGAGGATGGTGTTGCCGCGGACGCTGCCGTAGAAACGGTCCTCCCACTGCACGACCATGCCGAGGTGCTGGTTGTTCAGGATCATGGCCTTCGCGGCGATCTTCTCGATATGCGCGGTGGCCAGCTCCTGGATGTTCATCATGAACGAACCGTCACCGTCGATATCGATGACCTGCTTGTCGGGGCAGGCGACCTTCGCGCCGAGCGCGGCGGGATAGCCGAAGCCCATGGCGCCGAGACCGAGCGAGCTGATGTACCGGCGGGGCTCGTTGAAGCGGTAGAACTGCGCGGCCCACATCTGGTGCTGGCCCACGCCGGTGGTGATGATGGCGTCACCCTTCGTGAGCTCGTAGAGCGTGGCGACGGCCTCCTGCGGGACGATGTGCTTGCTCTCGTCGTACTTGAACGGCTGATCCTTCTTCCACTTCGCGATCTGGGCGTGCCAGGCGCTCGTGTCGGGGGCCTTGAACTTGTTCGCGGTGGCGAGCTCGTTGAGGCGGGTGAGCGCCGGCTTGATGTCGCTGACGATCGGCAGGAGGACGCGCTTGTTCTTGTTGTGCTCGGAGGCGTCGATGTCGATGTGGACGATCTTCGCGTGCGCCGCGAATTTGTTCGTGTCGCCGGTGATGCGGTCGTCGAAGCGCGCGCCGACGCAGAGGAGCAGGTCGCACTGGTCCACGGCCCAGTTGCCGTAGGCGGCGCCGTGCATGCCAAACCATTGCATCGAGAGCGGGTGGGACTCGGGGAAGCCGCCCAGGCCCATCAGGGTGGTGGCGACGGGCACGTTGGTCTTCTCGGCGAAGGCCTTGAGGTCGGCATGCGCGTCAGAGGAGATGATGCCGCCGCCGGCGTACAGCACGGGTTTCTTGGCGTCGGCGATGAGCGCGAGGACTTCCTTCAGCTGCTCGTCGGTGGCGGTCTGCGTCGCGGTGGCGTAGGGGTTGCGGAACTCGACCGTGGCCGGGAACACCGGCTGGAATTTCGCCTGTTGCACGTCCTTCGGCAGGTCGATGATGACCGGGCCGGGGCGGCCGCTGCGGGCGAGGTAAAAGGCCTCCTTGAACACGCGCGGCAGCTCGTGGACATCCATCACGAGGTAGGAGTGCTTCACGATTGGCAGCGTCATGCCGTAGAAATCCGTCTCCTGGAACGCCATCTTGCCGATATACTTCGAGTACACCTGGCCGGTGATGGCGACGAGCGGGATGGAGTCCATGTACGCGTCGGCGATGGCCGACACGAGGTTGGTGGCGCCGGGGCCGCTGGTGGCCATGCAGACGCCGACCTTGCCGGTGGCGCGGGCGTAGCCCTCCGCGGCGAACGAGCCGCCCTGTTCATGGCGGGGCAGGATGGTGCGGATCTTGTCAGTGCGCGCGAGCGACTGGTGGAGCTCCTGCGACGCGCCGCCCGGGTAGGCAAAGATGACATCTACACCCTCGCGGATGAGGCACTCGACGACGGCGTCGGAACCCTTCATTTCGCGGCCGATCTCGGCCTTGGGAAACGCGGCGGGGGAGGTGTGGTCTTTTTTCATGGCGGAAAGGGGGAAAAGCGGCCGCGAGATAACACAAATTTGGGCCTCGGTGGCAAGCAGCCTTCTGGGTGTTGGGCGGGGTCGATGAACCCGGTTTTCCCCGGGAATGCCTTCCTGCGGATTACGCGGATTGACGCGGATAACCGGGTATTCATCCGCGTTTATCCGCGTGATCCCCGGGAAAGGTTTGTGACGGTTCGGCGTGGTCCAACCGTGTCATAACGATTTCGGTTGGCTGACTGGGGGGTGCGGGCGCAATTTGGGGGCATGGTACGACTGCTATTTATCGGCGACATTGTCGGCCGGCCGGGCCGGGACATCGTCAACGAGCGGCTCCGGGCGATCCGACTCGAGCACAAGATTGATTTTGTCATCGCCAACGGCGAAAACTCCGCGGCCGGCGCGGGCATCACGGGCCTCATCGCCAAGTCCATACTCGGCGCGGGCGTCGATGCCATTACGCTCGGCGACCACGTCTGGGACCAGCGCGGCTGGGAGACCGAGATCGCCCAGATGGACCGCGTGTGCCGGCCGGCCAACCTGCCGGCGTCGAACCCGGGCGAGGACCACGTCATCATCGAGGCCCGCGGCTTCAAGGTCGCGGTGTTCACCGTGCTGGGCCGGACCTTCATGAACACCAAGGCCGACTGCCCGTTCCTCTGCGTGGACCGGATGCTGGAGCGGTTGAAAGGCCAGGCGGACGCCGTCATCGTGGAAGTCCACGCCGAGGCGACGTCGGAAAAGCAGGCGCTGGGCTGGTACCTCGACGGTCGCGTCACCGCCGTCCTCGGCACCCACACCCATGTGCCGACCGCGGATTACTGTGTGCTGCCGAAAGGCACGGCGTTCATGTGCGACGTCGGCATGACCGGACCGTATGCCAGCGTGCTCGGCCGTGAGGTCGCACCGGTGGTGGCGAAATTCCTCGACGGCATGCCGCACCGCTTCGAAGTGGCGACGGGTGACGTCCGGCTGTCCGGCGCCCTAATCGACATCAGTCCCGCGATGGCGCGGGCGGAGAAGATCGAACTGCTGACGGTGCGGAGTCCGCTGCGCGCTTAGCGGTGCACCACGCCGGCTTCCTCGTAGGAGCCGAGGCGGCGGTAGCGGTCGTAGCGGGCCGTGAGCAACGTCTCCAGGTCGAGGGAGCGCAGGTCGTTGAAATGCTTGAGCAGCGCGTATTTCAGCGCGGCGGCGGCTTGGGCGGGATCGTTCTGCGCGCCGCCGAACGGCTCGGGCAGGACTTCGTCCACGACGCCGAGTTGCTCGAGGGTGGCGGCGTTGAGCTTCAGGGCCTCGGCGGCCTTGGGGGCGGCGGCACGGTCCTTCCAGAGGATGGCGGCGCAACCCTCGGGGGAGATGACCGAGTAGTAGCTGTTCTCGAAAATGAGGACGCGATCCGTCACGCCGATGCCGAGCGCGCCGCCGGAGCCGCCTTCGCCGACGACAACGGCGATGGAGGGAACGCGAAGCATGGCCATTTCGCGGAGATTGACGGCGATGGCCTCGGACACATGGCGGGCCTCCGACTCGACGCCGGGATAGGCGCCGGGGGTGTCAATGAAGGTTAGGACGGGCAGCTTAAAGCGCTCGGCGGTCTTCATGAGGCGGAGGGCCTTGCGGTAGCCCTCGGGCTGGGACATGCCGAAGTTGCGCTCGATGTTCTCCTTGGTGTCACGGCCCTTTTGCTGGGCGATGATCATGATGGCCTCGCCGTTGAAGAAGGCGGTGCCGCCGATGAGGGCGCGGTCATCGTTGTACTGGCGGTCACCGTGCAGTTCCTGGAAGCCCTCGCAGAGCATCCCGACGTAATCGAGGGCATAGGGCCGCTTGGGGTGGCGGGCGATCTGGACCCGCTGCCAAGGGGTGAGATTGGAGTAGATGTCGCGGCGCGTCTGCTCGATGGCCTTCTCCAAGGCCTTCACCTCGGCCGACAAGTCGAGGTTATGCTCCAGGGATTTCTGGTGCAGGGCGTCGAGGTCTTTGGCGAGCTCGCGCAGGGGCTTTTCGAACTCCATGACGTAGGCCGGTTTTTCCATCGCCCACAAAGTTACGGGGCCGGCCGGAGGGGTGTCAACGGGTGGCGCATTACTTAATGCCACCCGCTTGCTGATCAGGGTTTTTCAACTGGTCTTTCCAGCTCCCGATCTTGGCCTGGGCGCCGAAATGCTCGGCCTTGGGCTTGTCCCCACGCTCCATCCAGATGCGGGAAAGCGTGGTGTTGATAAAGAGATCCGAGGGGTTCAGGGCGTGGGCCTGTTCGCCGGCGACGAGGGCGGCATCGAGACGGCGGAGGGAGAAATTCACCTCGGCCAGGGCATGCCAGGCCTCGAAGGAATCCGGGACCGCAGTGGTCGCGCGGGTCAGCTTCGCGAGGGCGGAATCGCTGTCACCCATCGCGTAATCGGCGGTGGCGTCCTCGATGAGCGTCTGGAGTTCGTCGTCGGTCATAGGGTGGGGAAAAGTGGCGAGCAGTGGAGAGTGGGGTGCCAGTAGAGTCGGAACCCGGGCAAAAAGAAAGGACGGCCTTGCGGGCCGTCCTTTCCTGAAACGCGGTGAAGCGGGAGATTATTTCTTGAGGTTGGCCTCAATCGAGATCGTGACAGCGACTTCGTCACCGATGGCCTTGCCGAACCAGCCGGGACCGTCCACGCCAAAGTCGTGGCGGTTGAGCGTGGTCGTGACATCCCAGCCGGAAACGTAGGCACCCATCAGACCGGGCCCGAAGCCGAGCTGCTTCACCTGAAGGACGACGGACTTGGTCACACCCTTGATGGTGAGGTTGCCGGTGACGGCATAGGTGTCGGCGTCGGTCTTTTTCCAGGTGGTGCTCTTGAAGGTGATGGTGGGGTGCTCGGCGGTATCGAAAAATTTGGCGCCCTGCACATCGGTGTCACGCTTCGCGCTGCGGGTGTCGAGGCTGCTGATTTCGATGGCCGCCTCGACCGAGCTCTGTTCGAGGTCGGCGCGGTCCAGGGTGATGCTGCCGCTAAACTTAGTGAAGCTGCCGGGGACCTTGCTGAACACGTGGCGGATCGAGAAGCCGACCGAGGAGTGAACCGGGTCAATGGCGTAGGTCTCGGTGGCGGCGTGCGCGGAGGCCAGCAGCTCAAGGGCGAGGCTGGCTAGGGACAGGATACGGAGGCTTTTATTCATGATTAGGTTGGGGCAAAAAATCAAAGCAGGTTTGCCCGCGGCGCAACCCGCCGGACCAACATGCTTATGCCAAGCGCCGGCGAGCTGGCGGCCTGCAGGATCAATATCGCATCACCCTCCTTTGTCCCGCAGAGCGGAACTACGGCGGGCGCCTAATTAACGATGGTCAGGCGTTGGGATGCTGATACGCGCCTGACTGTTACAAGATTAGCATCGCGTCACCGTAGCTGAAGAACCGGTATTCGCGGGCGATGGCCTCGCGGTAGATTTCGCGCAGCCAAGCGATACCCTCGGTGGCGCCGGGGGTGAGGAAGGCCGCCACGAGGCAGAGCAGGGTGGAGCGGGGCTGGTGGAAATTCGTGATGAGCGCGTCCACGCCCCGAAACAGGCGGGGCGGGTAAATGAAGATCCCGGCCTCGGCGAGGTGCGGGTGATCCCCGGGCGCGGGATGAGTGGCGAGGAAGTCCTCGAGCGAGCGGACGGTGGTGGTGCCGACGGCAATGCGGCGGCCGGTGAAGGGAGGAAACAATGACCGCTGGGTGGCGACGGGAAGCTCGTAAAGTTCGCGGTGAATGGCGTGCTCCGCGACATTCTCGGTCGTGATCGGCTTGAAGGTGCCGAGGCCGACATGGAGCGTGACCTCGGCCGTGTGCACGCCCTGGACGCCAAGCTGGGCGAACAGTTCCGGCGTGAAATGCAGTCCGGCGGTAGGCGCCGCCACGGCGACGGCCTGGGTGCGGTCGGCGTAAACCGTTTGGTAGCGCTCGAGATCATCGGCGCGGCGCGTGTCGTCGGCGCGGACGATATACGGCGGCAGCGGCACTTCGCCCAGCTCGCGGGCGACCGCGGTGATGGGCTGGTCGTCGCGGGTGGTGAAACGGACGAGCGCGGAGCCGTCGGGGTCCTTGGCGACGATTTCGCCGCGGAATGCGCCGGTCGCATGCGCAAACGTGGCGCCGACCGGCAGTTTCTTCCCGGGCTTGATGAGGCAGCGCCAGGTTTGTGCGCCATCGGCGGGGCGCAGGAGAAAACATTCGACCTGTCCGCCGGTCGGCCGCTGGGCGCGGAGTCGCGCGGGAAGTACGGAGGCGTTATTGCGAAAGAGCGTGTCACCGGCGCGCAGGAACTCCGGCAGGTCGGCAAACGTGCGGTGGTGAAGCGTGTGGGTGGCCCGGTCCACGACCAGCAGACGCGACTGGTCGCGGCGGGCGGCGGGAACCTGAGCAATCAGGTGCGCCGGCAGATCATAGTCAAAAAGCGAGGTGGGGAGAGGCAGCACGAAAGGGGAAAATTAGCCGGCAGGATGCAGGTATAATTACTTACACGGATTTGCCCCTGCAGGGAAGAGAAGGTGTTAGCCAATGTTAATCAGGGAGATGCCAGTCTTGGACACGATATAGCATCATTTTTACTGCCAAGAGGTTGCGATGAACAACTTGCCGGCGCCACCCGGCGGCCTTCATCAATCTCCCGCGCTCACTCCCGCAGTCGCAATGAAGAAAAACACCATTCTCCTCTCCACGATCTGCATCGCCAGCCTCATCTTCATGGGCTGCCAAACGGCTCCCGAGGTGGTGACCCCGGTGGCAAAGAAACCCAAGGCGGCGGCCGTCGAGCATGAAACGCTGTACAACAACATCAGCGTGAGTGAGGCCAAGGGGGTCTCCTCGCCGTTCAAGACCGAGAAAGGCATGGTGTTTCCGGAAAACAAGATGGGCTACAAGCTGATCCTCGCGAGCAATGTCTCAATGCCGAACCTCCTCGCCACGCAGCTCCCCACCACGGAAATCATGGTCCAGATGCGCATCTACAACCGCGGGGATTATGACCGCACCCTCAATATTTTCTGTGCCCGCGGCGAGGACCGGAGCACCTACCAGGCGCTGGGGGTGTTCTTTCCCGCCAAACGAGCCCGGGACATCAAGTTCACCGTCACCGAGCAGGACAGCAAGAACATCAGCCTGATTGTGAAACCCACCCGCTGAGTCCGCGGGGGTGGCGGGCCGGGATTGCATCGGGGCACGGGCGGGTTCATTCCCGGGCTGAGCAACCCATCCCATGGCGACGACCGAAGAGCAGCATACGTTCCGCATCTTTCTCCGGATTCTGGCCGTCGCGCAGTGGGCGCTGGTGGTCATTGCCGCGGCCGCGCTCGCCTTGATTTACATGTTGTATGGCGACACCGCCGCCCGGGCTGCGAACCCCAACCGCGCGGCCGAGCTCCATGCGCTGGCGACCTACCGGCCGGCGTCGATTGCCATGGCGGTGGTTTCGGTCCTGACGGGGGTGGGCGCATTGATTTCGGGAATTAATATCTGGCGGCGGAGGGCCCGCGGGTTTTCGCAGTTCATCGCGGTGGTGAGCTTGCTGCTCTTTCCGGTTGGCACCGTCGTCGGTCTCGCCACGATAATCGCGCTGGGCCAAAAACCCATCCGCGACCTTTACAAGACCTGAAGCCCCCATTGGATCAGCCCTCTCCCTTTTCACCTCCCAGCCCCGGACCATGAAATCCCTCGCCACCCTCCTGCTCTTGCTCGCCACCGCCCTGGCCGCACCTGCCGCCACGCCCATTGAAGACTTCCTGGCCCCCGCCGTGGCGGGCCGGGGCACGGTCTATTTCCGGGTCGTGCTGGAAAAGAAGAACGGCGTCGACATCCGCGAAAATACGATGCCGAAGGACCTCATCCAGTCGCTGGAGAAAACCGGTGCCTCAGTCCGTCCGAACCACACGAACGCGAACGTCAGTTACTGGATTTTCTTCAAGAACGGCGATTTTGCCACCTGTGACATCGTCAACGAACCCTCCGTGGTGAACCTGCCCTATGAAAAGCTCGGGCCGTATTTTGCCGATGCGCCCCACAACGGCCCCAAGTGGAGCGTGGAGGGGGAGAGCCTCGCGATTGGCCAGCGCTATTACTCGGTCCGCGTCCTGTCCGCGAACGACCCGGCGACGGGCGGCCGCAAGGGCGAGGTCGAAATCGCGGTCCTCAGTGGCGGGGACAAGGTCTATTACTATTTCGGGAAGTTCATTTCCCGGTAGGCTCCGGCCGGGCCGGGGGCGGCGAAATTGCTTGTCTCCCGAATGCGGCAAAGCGTAATACCCGCCACCCGTCTTTCGACGGGAACAGCTCTTTTGCCGAACTAGCTCAGTTGGTAGAGCAACGCTTTCGTAAAGCGTGGGTCATCGGTTCAATTCCGATGTTCGGCTCCAGTTTCAACCCCGCCCGCGGCCTAGGCCGCGGGCGGGGTTTTTAATTGTCCGAGATGCGTTCGTCCGGGAGGCCGCCTTGCAGCTTGCGGCGCAGCCGGAGCGCCTCGATCTCCCCGCGCAGCTGGCGGGCGAACAATTCCAGCCGGCGGCGGACATCCAGGGTCTCGAGGAGCTTCTGCTTCAGCCCGGTGTGTTCACAGAGGCTGAACGCCGCCAGGTCGATAAACACCTCGGGATCCTCCACGGTCCGCAGGAATTCCGCCATCTCGGCCGGCACGGGGGCGCCGAATTTCTGCTTCAGAGCGATGAGCCGGGCGAGTTCGACGCGCAGCCGGGCATTTTCGGCGGGGTCGGCGACGGGCTCGCTCGGGAGCGCGCGTACGCGGATGCGGCGGAAGGGCTGGTCGGTGACGATGCCGAGGACCTCGACGCGGCAGAGGCCCTGCAGCAGGAGGGTCGAGGTGCCATCGGCGTTTTTCTGGCAGGCGCGCACGATGCCGACGCTGGCGACGCGATGGGGCGGTTCGAACGCCCCGGATTCGCCCAGGCGTTTCTGGTCGAGGCCAGTGACGGCGAAAAGCCGGTTCGTGGCGAGGACTTCCTTGAGCATCTGCCGGTAGCGGGGCTCAAAGATATGAAGGGGCATCAACGCCTGCGGAAAAAAGGCCACGTTGGGTAAAGTCATGACCGGCACTTCCTCCGGCAGGGTGATTTCCATCTCCATGGAGGCCAAGGTAGGCGGGCAGGAGGAAAATTCAACTGTGACGGCTGTGACACGTCCCCACCTGAGAGGGGTAAAAGTGGGACAAGATGGCCTGAATTGGGCTGATTTTGAGGGCCGGAAATGGGCCAAGCAAATCTTTAAACAGATGATTAATAGTGAAATAGGATATTTTATGAGGATGGGGCACATCCATTGCTCATGGATGGGCTACTATGAGCAGAATTTTAGGCATCGATCTTGGCACCACCAACTCCTGCATGGCAGTCATGGAGGGCGGCGAACCCGTCGTCATTCCGAACGCCGAGGGCGCGCGCACGACGCCGTCCGTGGTCGCATTCACCAAATCCGGTGAGCGTCTCGTCGGCCAGGCGGCCAAGCGCCAGGCGGTGACCAATCCCACCAACACCATCTTTTCCGCCAAGCGGCTGATCGGGCGTAAATTCTCCGAGGTCAGCGCCGAGGCCAAGAACATGCCGTTCAAGGTCGTGGAGGGCAAGAATGGCGACGCGTACATTGAGGTTAAGTCCGGCGACAAGACCGAGCAATTTGCGGCGCAGCAGATCGCGGCGTTCGTGCTCGGCAAGTTGAAGGCCGACGCCGAGGCGTATCTCGGCGAGAAGGTCACGCAGGCCGTCATCACGGTCCCCGCGTATTTCAACGACTCGCAGCGTCAGGCCACGAAGGATGCCGGCAAGATCGCCGGCCTCGATGTGCTCCGCATCATCAACGAACCAACCGCGGCGTCGCTGGCCTACGGCCTCGACAAGAAGAAGGACGAGAAGATCGCGGTGTTCGACCTCGGCGGCGGCACGTTTGACGTGTCCGTGCTCGAGATCGGCGACGGCGTCTTCGAGGTGAAGGCCACGAACGGCGACACGCACCTCGGCGGCGACAACTGGGATGACGCCATCATCGGCTGGCTCGTCGAGACCTTCAAAAAGGACAACGGCATCGACCTCCGCAAGGACCCGATGGCGCTCCAGCGCCTGAAGGAAGAGTCCGAGAAGGCCAAGATCGCCCTTTCCTCCACCACGACGGTGGACATCAACCTGCCGTTCATCACGGCGGACGCGTCCGGTCCGAAGCACCTCAACGTGCAGCTGTCCCGCGCGAAGATGGAGCAGATCTGCGACTCGCTGTTCGAGCGCTGCATCGCCCCGTTCAAGAGTTGCCTCAAGGACGCGGATCTCACTTCCGACAAGATCGACGAGCTCGTGCTCGTCGGCGGCATGACGCGCATGCCGAAGGTCGTCGACATCGCCAAGAACCTCGGCGGCAAGCCGCCGCACCAGGGCGTCAACCCCGATGAAGTCGTCGCCGTCGGCGCGGCCATTCAGGGCGGCGTACTCAAGGGCGATGTTCGTGACGTGCTCCTCCTCGACGTCACCCCGCTGACCCTCGGTATCATGACCGCGGGCGACGTGGCGACCGCGATGATTCCGCGCAACACCACCATTCCCTCGAAGAAGACGCAGACCTTCTCCACCTACAGCGACAACCAGCCCGGCGTGGAAATCGTGGTCCTTCAGGGCGAGCGCCCGATGGCCCGCGACAACAAGCAGCTGGGCACGTTCAAGCTCGACGGCATCCCGCCCGCGCCGCGCGGCACCCCGCAGATCGAGGTCACCTTTGACATCGACGCGAACGGCATCCTGCACGTGTCCGCGAAGGATCTCGGCACCGGCAAGGACCAGAAGATCACCATCCAGGGCTCGTCCGGCCTCTCCAAGGATGAGGTCGAGAAGATGACCAAGGAGGCCGAGCTGCACGCCGATGAGGACAAGAAGCGCAAGGAAGCGGTCGAGTCCAAGAACCAGCTCGATAGCACCATCTACCAGCTCGAGAAGGCGTTGAAGGACGCGGGCGACAAGCTCGCGGCCGAGACGAAGACCAAGGTCGAGTCGGCCCTCGCCGACGCGAAGAAGGATCTCGAGAGCAACGACGCGACGCGCATGAAGGCCGCGCTGGAGAAACTCACCGCTGTCGGCGGCGAGCTCTATGCCGAGGCCCAGAAGGCTGCCGCGCCCGCCCCCGACGCCCCGCCCCCGGCGGACGGCGCCGCGCCCAAGACCGAGAAGAAAACCGACGTCGTCGACGCGGACTTCGAGGTCGTGGACGAGGACAAGAACAAGAAAAAGTAACTTTCTGTACCACCCGCGCCCGCCGGATTTTTTTCGGCGGGAGCGTTTGGTCGAAAACCCCACCATCCACATCCAACTCTAGTTCAAAACCAAACCACATATGGCTAACGTAAAAATCAAACCCATCGGTGATCGTGTTCTCGTCGAGCACATCGAAGAAAAAGAGCAGGTCCGCGGAGGCATCATCATCCCGGACAGCGCCAAAGAAAAGCCGCAGGAGGCCAAAGTGGTCGCCCTCGGTACCGGCAAGAAGGACGAAGACGGCAAGGTCATCGCCTTCGAGGTCAAGGTGGGCGACATGGTCCTCATCAGCAAATACGGCGGCACCGAGGTCAAACTCGGCGACAAGAAGTACACGCTCGTCAGCGAGGGCGACATCCTCGGCATCGTCGGCTGAGCGCCATCCCCCGAAACCAAATCTTAAACCAAAAAATCAATTATCATGGCTGCTAAACAAATCATCTTCGACGAGGCCGCTCGTCAGAAAATCCTCCGGGGCGTCGAGCTCCTTTCCAAGGCCGTCAAGGTCACCCTCGGACCCAAGGGCCGCAATGTCGTCATCGACAAGAAATTCGGCTCCCCGACCGTCACCAAGGACGGCGTGACCGTCGCCAAGGAAGTCGAGCTGCCGGACCCGTACGAGAACATCGGCGCCCAGCTCGTGAAGGAAGTCGCTTCCAAGACCTCCGACGCCGCCGGCGACGGCACCACCACGGCGACCGTGCTCGCCGAGGGCATCTACCGCGAGGGCCTGAAGAGCGTCACCGCCGGTTCGAATCCCGTCTACCTGAAGCGTGGCATCGACAAGGCCGTTGAGGCCGCCGTCGGCGAACTCGCCAAGATCTCCAAGAAGGTCAATGACCGCGAGGAGATCCGCCAGGTCGCGACCGTGTCCGCCAACTGGGACACCGCCATCGGCGAGATCATCGCCGACGCCATGGACAAGGTCGGCAAGGACGGCACCATCACCGTCGAAGAGGCCAAGTCCATCGAGACCACCCTCGACGTCGTCGAGGGCATGCAGTTCGACAAGGGTTACCTCTCGGCCTACTTCGCGACCAACGCGGAGAGCCAGGAAGCCATCCTTGAGGACGCGTACATCCTGATCCACGAGAAGAAGATCTCCAACCTCCAGGAGTTCCTCCCGATTCTCCAAGCCACCGCCAAGACCGGCAAGCCCCTCCTGATCATCGCCGAGGAAGTCGAGGGCGAGGCCCTCGCCGCGCTCGTGGTGAACAAGATCCGTGGCACGCTGAACGTCGCCGCCGTCAAGGCGCCCGGCTTCGGTGACCGCCGCAAGGCCATCCTTGAGGACATCGCCGTCCTCACCGGCGGCCGCCTCCTCAGCGAGGACCTCGGCATCA
>CAIMAQ010000027.1 GCA_903839035.1 uncultured Opitutia bacterium | reverse complement strand
TCGGGGCGGCGGCGCCCGGTTCAGAGCAGATCCGCCGCCAGCTCCGCCAGCTTCGACCGCTCGCCCTTCGTGAGCTTCACGTGCGCGGCCACCGACTGGCCCTTCATGCGGTTGTGGCAGTAGACGAGGCCGTTGCTGCGCGAGTCGACATAGGGGTTGTCGATTTGCGCCGGGTCGCCGATGAGGACGATCTTGGAGCCTTCGGAAATGCGCGTGATCACCGTCTTCACCTCGTGGGGCGTGAGCTGCTGCGCCTCGTCGAGGATGAAGAAGCGGCGGGCGATCGAGCGGCCGCGGATGAACGCCAGCGCCTCGATCTCCACCAGGCCGCTCTTGAGCAGGCGCTCGTAGGGTTTCACCAGCGGCAGGGATCCGTGGCTGCCACCCGAGCTGACGTGCGGCGGCTGCGGCGCGTTCATCGCCAGGAAGCGCTCGTCGTGCTTCTTGTGCTTCTTCTTGGAAACCTTCTTCGCGGCGAACTGCGGCTCCTTCTGCGGCTTCGAGGGAATCAGCACCTCCAGCGCGTCGTAGTAGGGCTGCAGCCAGGGCTTCATCTTTTCCTCAAGCGTGCCGGGGAGGAAACCGATGTCCTTGCCGAGCGCGATCACCGGGCGGGAAATGGACACACCGTCGTAGCGCGACTGGTCGTCGTGCGTCTGGTGCAGGGCGGCGGCGATGGAGAGGAGCGTCTTGCCCGTGCCGGCCTTGCCGAAGCAGGTCAGCATGTGGATGCCGTCGTCCAGCAGCGCATCGAGGAAGAACTGCTGCTCGAGGTTGCGGGGGCGGATCGAGATGCCGCCGGGCGCCTTGACGAAATCGGGGAGCTTCAGCCGGCGCACAATGCCCTCGCCATAGTAGCGGGCGGGCATCGTCTTGCCCTCGTCGGAGCGGAGCAGGACGTATTCGTTGAGGTACAGCGGCTTCGACGCATCCGGGCCGAGGTCAAACTCCCCCTCGGAGCAGAAGCGCTGCAGCTCGTACAG
Organism: uncultured Opitutia bacterium; assembly: GCA_903839035.1. Classification (GTDB taxonomy): domain Bacteria; phylum Verrucomicrobiota; class Verrucomicrobiia; order Opitutales; family Opitutaceae; genus Opi-474. Next base: position 2,916 of record CAIMAQ010000027.1, on the reverse strand, counting down.
GTTGACCGGGAGCTCGTGGTAGCTGGCCTCCTCGTCCACCTCGGGAACCTTGTCGTTGAGGTAATCCTCCGACTCCAGGCCGACGGCGCGGGCCTTCAGCTGCACGTTAACGTCCTTCGTGACGAGGATGGTCGGCGGCGGAAACTGTTCCTGCACGAAGAGCGCCGCGGCGATGATGCGGTTGTCCTTCTTCGTAAGGTCGGGCAGAATGGCGCGCAGCCGGTCCATCGCCGGCGAGGAGCGGCCGCCCTCGACGAGGTAGGGATTGATGATGATCGAGAGTGTGCCGCCGTTGGCCAGCTTCACGCCCTCGTGCATCGAGCGCGAGTCGGGCAGGAGTTCCTGCAGGATGCGGTGCACGCGGCGGGCGTTGCGGCCGCGCTCGGTGGACTGCTCGCCCTTGATGGCGTCGAGTTCCTCGAGCACCTCCACCGGTATGGCGAGGTTGTTGTCCTCGAATTTATAAATCGATTGCGGGTCGTGGAGGAGGACGTTCGTGTCGAGCACGAAGGTCTTCACTTTTGCCGCCACCCTGATCCCCGAAGTTGGGGCGAACGCCCCGCTCAGTTTTTCCATCGTGTGGATGTGGATATCTTGTGAACAACTCTGCACCAACCATGCCCGTTGTCGATATTAGAGTTATGGAATTGGGAATTTTTCACGCGTCCGTCACCATTTGTCATTGCGCGGAGCCCCGCCTTGGCGGGATGACGAAGCAATCCATCCGGATGGATCGCCACGCCCGGCGTTGCCAGGCTCGCGATGACAAGGCCAACGTTAACGCCCGCCCAAAAAAGGAAGGCGGGCCGTGTACCCCTACACGGCCCGCCTATTGCTTTCTTACTTACCCCAATTCGTCCGCTAGGCAGACGAGTTAGCCGCACGCTATGACGGCAGATCGGGCCGAAGGTTCCATGCGCGCCAAAAATCATCATGGGGTAAACCACGCATCATGGCGCCGGACCAAGGTGGAACACGTTGCCCCTAACGCGTTGGTTTATTGGAGACGCGGCGCCCCCGCCGCGTTCCGGGCCTCAGCCGCGGGTGGGCCGGCTCGCCACGCCGAAGCTTCAGGCGGAGGCGGGCTTCTTCGGCCGGGGCGCCACCCACAGCCGCAGCACATGCTCCGCCAGGTTCTTCATGCTTGTCCGGGCCAGGCCTTCCCGGGCCACCGCGTCCCGGAAAGCCGGGACCACCGCACTCCGCTCCTTGTAATAATGCCAGAATTCCGACTCCAACCGGTGCGCCGCCGCATGGGGGTCCACCACGGCCGCGGCAATACTTTGAACCTTGGTTTGCCAATACTGTCTCTCCTCGGCGTGACCCTGGAGATAGTCAAAAATCCTCTGTTCCGTGCGGTTAAGGCTCACGGCGCCAACCTGCCCCGCCAGAGCTGAAAAACAACCGCAAAGCCCCGTCCCAACGCATTATTGCATTTCCCGCCCGTCCTGCTCACACTCATCTCCCATAACCCCTCCTCGTCCATGTGGCAAAAACTCAAAGAACAACTCCCCACTGTCATTCTCACCGCCCTCCTGATCACGGGAGCCGCGTTCTGGCTGCACCAGAAGACCGTCAATGACATGGCTGCCCGGGAGCAGGCCGAGCTGGCCCCCCTCCGGGACCAGAACGAGGCGCTGAAGCTCTCCGCCGACGAAAACCGCCGGCAGATCGAGGCCACCAACAAGCTCCTCAAGGACGCCATTTCGAAGCGCCAGGCCGACATGTTCATGACCGACGACGAGGTCAACAAGCTCAACGCCGACAAGATCAACGCCCTCGCCGAGGCCGTGGCCAAGAAGGTCCAGCCCTACAATCCCCTCCCGAAGACCCCGGAGGAAGCCGAGAAGATGCAGAACGAGCAAGTGGACAAGGTCTCCGGCCGCATGGCGGAGAAGATCAAGCCCATCCTCGCCGAGATGGCCAGCGACCAGCACCTGACCCGGGACTCGATCAACGCCTACAGCCAGAAGATTTCCGACCAGGTCGGCAACGTGCTCACCAGCGAACTCGCCAAGAACCAGCAGCTCCAGAACAACTTGGTCGCCACGCAGACCGTCGCGCAGGACTCGCTCAAGCTCTCCCACGAGCTGACCGCGCTCTACCTGAGCTCGTTCAAGGACGAAGGCATCCTCACCCGCCTGCTGATGCTGCCCGCCAACGTCGTCAAGGATGCCGCCAACCTCAGCATCGTCTCCAGCAGCGACCGCAAGAAAGTTGAAGCCGACCTGATGAACCGCATGAACGAGATGGACAAGCGCCTCGGCACCATCGCCGCCCAGGCCCCGAAGAAGTAAGCCGGGCCCCAGCCCTTCACTCTCCCAGCCACGCACCCCGGTGCGTGGCTTTTTTGTGGCCGCTCACTGGGCCCCCAGTAATTGTTGGTATTGCGCCAGATCGGGCGAGGAGACATTTTGTTACCGCACACGCTATGGCTGAAGATTGGTCACAACAGGAAGTCGAAATAATCGTTGAAGACTACCTTGCCATGCTGGCGCTAGAACTCGCCGGAAAGGACTATAACAAGGCCGAGCGAAACCGTGAGCTACACAAACTTCTGCCCACAAGGAGTCGCGGATCAATAGAGTTTAAGCACCAGAACATAAGCGCGGTTTTCATCGAGATGGGTTACCCCTACGTGAAAGGCTATAAACCCGCGCGAAACTTCCAGAACCTGCTGCGTGAAATCATTGAGCGTCGAGTGTATGCGGCCCCAGAATTGGCCGCCACGGTATCCGAGCTTGTCGAACAACCTGTACAGATTCCCGTGAATGTCGGCGATTTACTCGCCATCCAAGTCGATCCTCCAGTTCGCGCGAAGAAACGGGAAACGCTCAATGACAAGCCGCAGGCTCCACGAGCGCGACCCAAACGAAATTACCTAGAAATTGAAGCCCGTAACCGATCTCTCGGGCG
>CAIMAQ010000026.1 GCA_903839035.1 uncultured Opitutia bacterium | reverse complement strand
GAGTAATAGAGGCTGAGGGCCGGCTCATCGATCAGGCGCAGCGGTTGCGCCGGGAGCTGGGCGGCCCGGGCGGGGATGAAGGGATTGGGCTTCGGCAGCTGGATGCTGGCGACGGCAGCGGGCTTCAGGAGGGCGGTGTAGGCCGGGCCGGAGTCCTCGCTGTAGCTGTAGTGCGTGCCGTAGTAGGGCTCGACCTTGTCCGTGGGCAGACCCTTCGCGATGAGGGTGGCGAGCAGGTTGTCGGGCCGCAGCTGGTCGAGGATCAGCTTAAAGGCCACGGGGTCTTCCTTGATCCAGAGGTAGGGGACGCGCTCGGCGACCTCGAAGGGGTATTGGTTCACGAGGGATGCCAGTTCCACGGCGCGTTCCGCGCCCTCGCCCTTGTCCTGGTAGGTCTCGTCGAGGCGGGCCATCGCCTGGCGCTCGCGGAAGAGGTAGGACGGGTAGCCGGCGGTACGGAGGCGTTCGACCGTGGCGAAGAAGAGTTCGAGCACGCGCGGGTAGTGCTTGAGCCCGGCCGGGGTCAGGCTGACGGAGACTTCCATGGAACCGAACTCCGCGGCATCAAACTGGGTGTGGGCGCCCAGGCCGGTGGCCAGGCCCTCGGCCTTGAGCTGGGAGAGCAGGCTGCCCTCGCCCTCGGTGCCCAGGAGGAAGCTGATGAGCTCGTCCGGCTTGCCGGCATAATTCTGCCGCTGGGCGGGGAGGGGAAACTCGAGGGAGAGCTGGCGGAGATCCTTCAGCGGCTCCATTTTCGCGAGCCGGAGGGCGGGCTTGGGCGGCAGGTAATCGGCGGGGAACGTGATCGGCGCGAGGTGGCGGTTCTCGATCGGCGAAAACGACGTGCGCACCCAGGCCTCGAGTTGGTCGAGGCTGGCCTTGCCCATGGCGACGAGGGCCATGCGGTCGGCGCTGTAGTGCGTGCGGTAGAACGCGAGCAGCTCGTCATGCGTGGTGCCGCCGAGGGTCTCGCGGTTGCCGGTGCTGAAGTGATTCGCGGGGTGGCCGGGGCGGTAAAGGGTGTTGTGGAGCTGGTAGCTGCGCCAGCCGTCGTTCTCCAGGTTCTTCTGGTTCTCGGAATTGACGGCGTTCAGCTCGCGCTGGGTGAACTCCGGCGTGAAGAGCGGGGCGATGAAGAACTGGGCGAGCCGGTCGAGGGCGCCCTCGAAGGCCTCGTGCCGGATCTCCAGCAGGTAGTTGGTGTGGCTGCCGGCGGTGAAGGCATTGTTGTAGCCGCCGTTGGTCTTGAGATAATTGCCGTAGTCGGTGACGCCGGGATATTTCGCGGTGCCGAGGAAGAGCATGTGCTCGAGGAAATGGGCGAGGCCCTGGCGGTTGGCCGGGTCGCTGAAGGACCCGGCGCCGACGTCGAGGGACGCGGAGGACTTGTTGAGCTTGGGGTCGGAGAGCAGGAGGACCTTGAGGCCGTTAGGGAGGACGAAGCGGCGGTACTCGGAGCTGTCGTTGGGCGCCTGCGGGCGGGGCGGGACGTCGGCGGGGGTCTGGGCGCGGAGCGCGGGGAGGAGCAGCAAGACGGACAGGAGAGGAAGAAATCTAAGTTTCATGCGTGGTGGAAGAGGGGACAGGGTGACGGGTGCGGGGCGTTTGCCAAGCGGGATGCGACGAGCAACGTGATAAGAGGGACGTCCGGTCCGCGACCGGGATGAGCGGACAGGCCGCGCCCGCTCACGTTCCGGAAATCAGGCCGACCTTCTGCTGCAGGTGGGTGACGCGCTGCTTGGACTCGCTGTTGCGGACGGCCATGGCGTAGGCGGCGGGTTCGCCGACGATGAGGACCTTTTTCCGGCCGCGGGTGATCGCGGTGTAGAGCAGGTTCCGCTGCAGCATCATGAAGTGGCCCTTGAGCAGCGGGATGACGACGACGGGATATTCGCTGCCCTGGGACTTGTGGATGCTGATGGCGTAGGCGAGTGCGAGGTCGCCGAACTCGCCGCGGTCGAACGGGTGGCGCTCGCCGTCAAACTCCGCCTCGAGCGTGCCGGCGGTGGCGTCGATGGCGGTGACGGTGCCGATGTCGCCGTTGAAGAGGTTCTTGTCGTAGTTGTTGCGGAGCTGGATGACCTTGTCGCCCGGCCGGTACTCGGCGGTGAGGCCGCGCAGCCCGCGCGCGTGGGGGTTGAGCGCGGCCTGGAGGGAGGCGTTCAGGTTGGCGACTCCGGCCACGCCCTTGTGCATCGGCGCGAGCACCTGCACGTCGTTGACCGGATCAAACCATTTCCAGAGGTGTGGGATGCCTTCGGTGCAGAGCGCGGTGACCTTGCGCAGGCAGTCCTCGGCGTCGGTCGCGACCACGAACGTGAGGTCGCTCCACGCCTGGATGTCGGCGAGCTCGTTCACACTCGGCGGGAGGGAGGGGTCGCCGGAGTTGATGGCGTGCGCGGCGGTGACGATGCCGCTCTGGTCCTTCTGGCGGTAAATGACGGAGAGGCGCGTGACGGGGATCAGCGGCGTGGTGCCCTGGCCCGCGCCGGCGGCGATGAGATCCTTCAGCACATTGCCGGCGCCGACGCTCGGGAGCTGGTCGGTGTCGCCGACGAGCAGGAGGTGGGCTTTGGCGGGGACGGCTTGCAACAGGGCGGCGGCGAGCCGCGCATCGAGCATGGAGGCCTCGTCCACGACGAGAAAATCCGTGGCAAGCGGATGCGACTCGTTGCTCGTGAAGCCGCCGCCGGCCGGGTCGTACTTGAGCAGCCGGTGGATGGTGGACGCGAAACCGCCGGTGGTCTCCGCGAGACGTTGGGCGGCGCGGCCGGTGGGCGCGGCGAGGTGCACGCGGACCTTCTTGGCCTTCAGGATGTCCACGAGCGCGCGGAGGATCGTGGTTTTGCCGGTGCCCGGACCGCCGGTGAGAATCGTGAACTTGTGGGTGAGCGCGAGGCGCACGGCGGTGCGCTGCAGCTCGTGAAATGCGAAGCCGGCCTTGTCCTCGGCCCATTTCACGGCGGCGTCGGCCTTGATCGGCGGCAGGCCGCTGCCCACACGGTTGAGCCGCGCGACAACGTCGGCGATCTTCTGCTCGGCGCGGTCGTTGTGCGGCAGCTGGAGCAGGGCGGTGCCCGGGAGCGGGTTGGCGACCCCGGCGGGCCAGTGGCGGATGACGGCCTTGGTCTCGATCAACGCGGCGATGCGGGCCTCGACGAGCTTGGAGTCGGTCTCGAGCTGGTTCGACGAATACTCGACGAGCCCGGCCTCGGGGTAGGCGGTGTGGCCCTCCTCCTGCAGCGTCTCGAGGGCGAAGATAAGCCCGGCGTCGAGGCGCGGCGGGGCGTCGTTGGCGAAGCCGAGGTTGATGGCGATGCGGTCGGCGGTCTTGAAGCCGATGCCGTCAATCTCACGCGCGACGCGGTAGGGCTCGTTCATCAGCACCTGCTTGGCCTGCGGGCCGAAGTGGTGGACGAGCTTCACGCATTGCGACGGGGTGACGCCGTAGGTCTGGAGGAAAATGTAGAGTTCCCGCTCGGTGCGCTTTTCGTCCCACGCCGACTTGATGGAGGTCGCGCGCTTCTTGCCGATGCCCTCGACGTCGCGCAGCCGGCCCGACTCCTCGCTCAGCACGCGGAACGTGTCGGTGCCGAACGCGTCCACGATCTTGTTGGCGTACACCTTGCCGATGCCGGGCACGAGGCCGCTGCCGAGGTACTTGCGGATGCCGTAGACGGACGCGGGCAGCTCGGACTTGAAGCCGGTGACCTTGAACTGCGCGCCGTGCTGCGCGTGGCGGGTCCATTCGCCGGCGAGGTGGAGGGTCTCGCCGCATTCCACGCCGGGCAGCGCGCCGACAATGGTGACCTTGGCCTCGGCATCCTTCGGGTTGACCGCCTCCGGGCGGAATTCCGCGATGGTGTAATGATTCTCCTCGTTGAAAAAGATGATGCGCTCGAGGACGCCGGTGAGCGATGCGGACGGAGGGGAAGCCACGGGTTAAACGGATATGCGGCGGACCCCGGAAGGAAAGCGCGGAACGCAGGCGCAAAAAAACCCGCCGGGGTGGCCGGCGGGCGGGATGACGGAAAAAATTCGCGGCCAGGCTTTACTTGCCGGCCGGGGCGGGGGCGGGAAGCGAGACCTCGGCGGTCTTGGCGTCCTCGACCAACTTCTGGACCTGCGGGATAAGCGTGCGCTGCATCTCCTGCACGAGCGGCATGACATGCTGCATGATCTGCGGCTGCTTCGCGAGCATCGACTGGCCCTCGGGAGACGAGAAGAAGGTCTTCATGGCGTGGAGTTCGGCCTCGGTGTAAACATCGGCGTAGATCTGGTCCATCTTGGCGATCATTCCCTTGGCGGCGGCCATGGAGAGGTCAAAAATCTTGCCCTGGAGGGCGGTGGCCTTCGCGCGCTGCTCGGGGGTGGCGTTGGCCGGGACCGCGGTGATCTGCATTGCGCTCTGCTTCATCTGCGCGGCCATGGCGTCGAACATCTTGTCGGCCTTCATGACGGCGATGACCTCGCGGGCGAGGACGAGCTTGGCGGGATCGGTGGACGTGGTCTGGGCGAGGGCTCCGGTCGCAAGGGCGGCCAGCAGGGCGAGGAGGCGGGTGATTTTCATGGGTAGGAAGGGGTGGCTCGCCCGGCGCATCAAGGGCCGGGCGGCGGATGCAATGCCTACGGGGCCGGGGATTTTCCGTCCGGCGGCCGGGCGGCGGTCAGGTCCTTGATGAGGGCCTTCATTTCCCGGCCGGCCCGGATCCCGATGAAGAACACGAGGAAGCCGTACCACGCGATCGAGCTGAAGAGCAGGAGGGTCCAGGCGATGACGTAGGGGTCTTTCATTTAGTGGGCGGGACCGGTTGGAGGGTTTTGGCCGGCGCGGGGGAAACGAGCGAGCCGACAATCATGCCGAGAAAGGCGAGGGCGAAGGACGAGCCGCCCGCGACCTCGGCGGCGATCTGGTGTCCCGGCGTGGCCCGGGAGTTGACGATGAGGAACGTCAGCGGGCCGATGGCGCCGAGGATGAGGGCGGCGTAGGCGCCGGTGGAGTTCGCGCGCGGCCAGTAGAGACCCGCAATAAGCAGGGTGAACACGCTCGCGAGGTAGATGTTGCCGGTGACGGCAAGGAAGTCCCACGCCGAGCCCGGCAGTTGGTACCAGAGGCCGAAAAACAGGAGGAAAACGGCGATGCCCAGCAGGATCATCCGGGTGAGCAGCAGCTGGCCCTTGTTCGAGAGCGGGTTTTTCAGGCACGGCATGATGATGTCGTTATAGATCACCGTGGCCCAGGTGAGCATGTAGCCGCTGATGGTGGACATTTCGGCGGCGATCATGGACGCCACCAGGATGCCCATCAGGCCGACCGGCAGCACCACGCCGAGGTAGCGCGGCATGGCGGTCATGGAATCGAGACCTGCGGGCAGGCCGCCGTGTTGCGTGAAATATACGAAGGCCGCGGCGCCCCACAGGCCGGGGAGCAGGAACCGGCCGACGAAATAAAACGACACGCGACGGTACATCTTCGTCGCGGTGGCGGAGTCCTTGGTCGCGAGCACGCGGCTGATCGTGGTCTGCCAGGTCGTCACAACCGCCAGTTGGAAGACGAGCATCCAGAGGATGTAGCCCCAGCCGAAGCTGGACGGATGCACGGGGTTGAACGGATGCGGGCTGGTGCCGCCGCTGGCGGTCCAGGTGGACTGCATCGTGGTGATCAGGTTGGTCCAGCCGATGTGGGCGACGACCATGACCGAGGTGATGACGATGCCGACGCCGACCAGGATGAACTGCAGGTAGTCGGTCATCAGCACGGAGAGCATGCCGCCGACGACGGTGTAGAGCAGCACGAGCACGAGCAGGAGCGTCATGACCAGCTCCAGTGAACTGGCCGGCATGCCGGTCGCGTGGACGAGGAAATCGCCGCCGAGCCGGAGGAAGATGCCCATGTTGAGCAGGCCGCCGAGCGCGACGAACACGCCGGCGAGCCAGCGCACGCGCGTGCTGAAGCGTTTCTCGAACAGCTCGGG
>CAIMAQ010000025.1 GCA_903839035.1 uncultured Opitutia bacterium | reverse complement strand
TCCGCCGTGTCCAAGGGCCATTTGGACAAGCCCTACGCAGTCTATAATTTCCAAGCCTACGTCGCCTACGAATTGACCAAGTTCGATGAGGCCCAGATCGCCGTCGACAAGGCCATCGCGTCACCCGGCTCCGAGAAAGAACCTCAGCTTCCGCGCCTCAAACAGGCCATTGAAGACGCCCTCAAAGAACGCGAACTGCTCAAGGCCGGTCTACGCACCCATTAATCCTCCTACCCCTTTACCATCATGAAGAAGAATTACGCTTACTTCCTCGCACCTCTTGTCGGCCTGATCATTTTCAGCGCGATCTACTGGAATTTCAGCAAGGGCCTCGCCGCCCGGGAAGCCCAGCGCGTCGCCAAGGAAAAACAGAAGAAGGAGGACAAGCTCCGCGCCCAGGCCAAGGCCAATGAGCAGGCCATCCGCGAAGCCCTCGCCTCCCAGGAAAAGCGCAAGGCCGAGCGCGCCGCCAAGGAGGCCAAGGACAAGAAGGACCACGATGACCGCGCCAACGCCGTGGAAGCCCAGGGCAAGGCCGAGCGCGACCAGCGCAAGCTCACCGAACAGGTCAAGAATCTCGAGAAGGATATCCAGACGGAGAAGGATGCCATTACGAAGCTCCAGAATGACAAAAAGAAGGCTGGCGATGAACAGGCCTTCCTCGCCGTCTACGTGAAGCAGGCCGAGGAAAACGCCCGGAATCTTACACAGGTTCTGGACAAGATTGCCGCGGCTGACGCCGCCCGGGCGGCGGCTGATGCCGCTGCAGCCGCCGCAGCCAAGAAGAACTCCTAACCCAGCCCCCACCACTTTCCCCATGAAAAAATGGATGTACTTGATTTCGGTCGGCAGCATGCTGGCCATCTTCCTTGTGTTTTATCTTTCGGAGACGAAGAAGCACGAGGAACGCGAACGCCAGCGCACCACCGAGGTCGCGGCCAAAAAAGCCGCTGAGGATGCGCGCAAGGCTGCCATCGAGGCGGCGGCCCGCGCCGATGCCGAGAAACGCACCAATCAGCGCCTCGCCGAAGAGGCCAAGAAGGAAGCCGATCGCGTTGCCAAGTGGGTGGCCGAGGGCCAGCGGGTCAAGGATGCCACCGACAAGGCCAATGCCGAGGCCGACCGCAGCGCCAAGCAAGCGGCGCAACTCGAACTCCAGCTGAGCACCCTGCGGACTGAAAAGGAAAAATTTAACCGCGAGGCCTTCGAACTCGCGAAGCAGGTCGAACTGGGCAAAATCAAGCGCCGGACCGCCGAGTTGGAAATCCAGCGGATTACCGCGATGATCTCCGCCAAGGCCGCGCAGAGCACCCTGGCCCGCCCCCCGGCGGCCATCGCCCAGCCCTAGTCCTTACCGGCCTTCCGACAGCATTTATCCCGGCCCGTGGTCCTCGTGACCCGGGCCGTTTTTATTGTCCCGATTATTTTGTTTGCAGTGCCCGGGTGCACGGCCTTTTCTCCGCCTTCCTCACGGCGACATCCGCCGGGAAATGTAATCGGGGCGTAGCTTAGCCTGGTAGAGCGCTACGTTCGGGACGTAGAGGTCGCGAGTTCGAATCTCGCCGCCCCGACCATTTCAAGGACGCGACCGCCAGGGTCTCCGACCGGCTCAACCGCAAGCGCGGCAAACCCTTGCGAGGGTTTTAGCGGCCTCAGCCCGATTCCGGCCCTCCACTTGGATGACCATGCGGGCCCCCGGCGGCAGCGCCTTTGGCCATTGCCAGGGCGGGACCGTCGCATCCCAGAATCCGTGGTGCTGGCCGCAGACTTCGGCAAACGCGCGATAGGCGGCCTTGGTCACTTCCGACGGCTGGCAGATGTTCAGCATGCGCAGGTTTCGGATCTGCTTGAAATTCTCCCACTGGTGCCGGGCGTTGGCGCAGCAGTGAATGCCGAGCCCTCCGTAGCGGTCCGACAACGCCTGGAGCTCGGGCAGAAAGAACTCGCGGAACATGTCGGAACTCACGGCGCCGACTTCGTCTTCCGACAGCGTCAGCCCCTGCGGCATGTAATAATACGGAAAGTGCGCGATAAACTCGCGCCCGTAACGGCGGAACCACTCGTCCAGGAAAGCGACAAACAGCGTGTGCACCCGCGCGGCGAGGTGTTTCACGGCCTCCGGCTCCTCCATCATCGCCGTGTAGAGGCCCGTCTTGTCCCAGATCAACGCCACGATATCCATCGGGCTCTGCGTATCCACCAGCCGCATCACGGCCTCCGGGCCAGCCCGGCGCCGGAGTTCATCCGCAATTTCAAACAGGAGCGCCAGCGGCGACACGCTCAACTCCGGAATCTTGACCCGGTCCGCCTCCGCCGGCGTGGTGACAAAGGGCAGGGCAAACGGCATGTTGTCCGCCGGTCGGTGCACCTTGCAGCCGAACGCCTCGGCAAAGATTTCCGTCCCCGTGAATGGATCCAGAAACGGGATGAAATCATCTTCGAGTTCGGCAGCGCGACGGAGATCTCGCGTATAGGCGGCCCACGCCCATTCCAGTCGCGCCTGCTTTCCCTCGGGGTTGGGCCAGGGTCGCGGCGCCACGTTGGAATCGGCATATCCCGCCAGCACCATGAACCGCGTGTCCGGCTTGCCCGCATAGAAATCGGCCCAGCGCCGTTTGCGCGCTGCGAGCGCCACGGAGAGATCGGGTTCGGCCGTCATGATGTCAACCGGGCCGGGTGAGGCTCTCAGATGACAAACGGGTTGTAGCGCAACTCGTTCTCCGCCGTCGTCAGCGGGCCGTGCCCGGGCGCAATCACCGTCGCCGGCGGAACGGCGTGGAGCACGCGCCGCAATTGGGTGGCCAGCTGGCGGTGGCAGAAATATCCGCCGCCCACCGAGCCTGCAAATATCAGGTCACCCGAAATCAGCAGCGCCCCGCCTGGCTGCGCGGATGGCGCCGTAACCAGGTAGCAATTGTGGGCCGAGGCATGGCCCGGTGTGCTCAGGGCCGTGACCTCGAACCGGCCGAAGCGCTTCCGCTCGCCCTCGCCCATCGCCTGGCCGCACGGCACATCCGCCCCGGCCGGGCAAAACGCCGCCGGCAGGCCAAAGCGGGCCACCACCTCGCACAAGCCGCCGGTGTGCTCGCCCTCCGCGTGCGTCAGAAACACCGCGTCCACGGTCTTGATGGCAACGGGCCACTCGGCTTCCAGCGCCCCAATCCCGGGCCCGGTATCGAACAGCAGGCCGTGCGAGGAGCCGCAGTCCGCCACGAGATAGGCGTTCGCATAACCCACGCCATGCGTCATGCGCAGCGGATAAACACAGAAAGGCAGCGCGGTGGCCTCGGGCAGCGGGTATTGGCCGCAGCCCAGGGCGCAGAGTCCGATTTCATTCAGACCCAGGGCTGACGCCAGCCGCTGCAAATCAGCCGAGGACAGGTCCGGGCGATAATCAATCGCATCAAGGATTCTGGCCGGAGAAACCCCGGCGCGGGCCGCCAGCGCCTCGTCCGACAGCCCCGCATGGCGCATGGCCTTCTCGAGCACATCGCCCAATTCGTCCTCCAATGGTATGGCGAGATTCGACACGGTGCGTGGAGCCTAGGCTCCGGGAAGGTCCGGTGCAAAATGTTTTTGTTTTTTGCCGGACACAGCCCAACGTCGGGGCATGGCCACTGACCAATCGGAAATCCTCGGCATCTTCACCCGCACCCGCGCCCTCCTTGAAGGGCACTTCGTGCTCCGCTCCGGCCTGCACAGCGGCCACTATTTCCAATGCGCGCAGGTCTGCCAGCGCATGGACGCCGTCGAGCGGCTGGCCGAGCTGCTCGTGCAGAAGGTCAAGGGCCATGCCTTCCAGACCGTCCTCGCGCCCGCGATGGGCGGCCTCGTGATCGGCCAGGAAGTCGCGCGCCAGGCCAAGGCCCGCTATATTTTCGCGGAGAAGGAAAACAACGTACTCGTGCTGCGGCGCGGCTTCACGCTTTCCCCCGGCGAACCGGTCCTGATCGTCGAGGACGTGGTGACGCGCGGTGGCCGGGTGCTGGAATGCCTGAACCTCGTGCGCCAGGCCGGCGGCACCCCGGTGGCGGTGGCGATGTTGGTGGACCGCAGTGCGGGCACGGTGCGCTTCGACGTGCCCGCGATTTCACTGCTCGAGCTGAGTTTTCCCACCTTCCCGGCCGAGGCGGTCCCCGAGTGGCTCGCCAAGATCCCGGTGCAAAAGCCGGGCAGCTGAAGGCCGGGCGGATTGGCCCGGCCTTCGCGACCTCGGTCAGTTGATGTCGATGCGCACCACGCGCAACGCGCCGCGAAAATACACGTACATCATGTGCCGGCCCGGCGTCAGTGCCGCCTTGGCCGTGGCCAGGTCGGTCACGTCCTCGCGGTCAATCTGCACGATCAGGAGGTTGGGCACGAGCGTGTCCACGTAAGGCGAATCCTTGTCCAGCGACTTGATCAGCAGGCCATCGAAACGGGTGGGAATGCGCAGGCGGGCCCGCAGTTCCTCGGTCAGCGGCATGACGTTCACCCCGGAGATGAGTTCGTCGGGTTTCTCGTCAAACTTGGTCAGGTTGACCTCAACTGTGAGGCTCTTGCGCCCCGCCTTGCCCGGGCCCGTGGCCTTGGGGTCCAGCGCACGCGAAATCCCGAGCTTAACCGCAGTGTTCGGCATCGTCTCCGCGATCATCAGGCGCAACTCCTCCCAGCTTAACACCGGGTGTTCATTGTAGGTGAGCACGACATCGCCGCGCTTGAGGCCGGCTTTGTCCGCCGGTGAATCCGGGGTCACATCCGTGATCATCGCCCCGCGCGTGCCGGCCGGGAGCCCGAGCGCGGCCGCGTCGTCGGCGATCACCGTCTGGGCCGAAACCCCAAGAAACCCGCGGCTGACGGTCCCCGTGGCGATCAGGCTCTGCAGGACCGAGGAGGCCAGGTTGATGGGGATGGCGAAGCCGAGGCCGATGCTGCCCCGGGTATTCGAAATGATGGCGCTATTGATGCCGACCAGGCGACCCTTGGCGTCCACCAGGGCGCCGCCCGAGTTACCCATGTTGATTGCGGCATCAGTCTGGATGAAACTCTCATAGCCGCCCTCCAGCAAGCCGAGCTGGTTGCGGCCCTTGGCCGAAACAATGCCCGCGGTGACAGTTTGCCCGACGCCGAGGGGGTTGCCCACGGCAAAAACCACGTCGCCCACTCGCAGCTTGTCGCTGTCGGCGAGCGTGAGGATCGGCAGGTTCTCCGCCTCGATCTTGATCACGGCGACGTCGGTCTTGGGATCAGTGCCAATGACCTTGGCGATGAACTCGCGGTCATCGGCCAGGCCGACCTTCAATTCGTCCGCGCCCTCGACCACGTGGTTGTTCGTGAGGATATAGCCATCGGGCGAGATGATCACCCCGGAGCCGAGGCCCTCCTCCTTGCGCTCGCGTTCCTGATCGGGGACATCGCCGAAGAACTGCCGCATCAGGGGATTGGCGGAAACCCGTTCGCGCACGGTTTTCTTGGAGTAGACCGAGACGACCGCCTTTTGCACCGGCTCCACGATGTCGGCGTAACTGGTCACCACGGCCGATTTGCCGTCACTCACCGGGCTCAGATCAAGGTGGAGCGTGGGGCGCTTGGGCGAGGCAGCCGGCGAGGCGGCATCCTTGGCCCACAGGCCGGGGCCGGACAGCAGGGCGGCGGCCAACAAGGCGGTAAAACTGGAGAATAGCTTGGTTTTCATGGGGAAACGAAAGTGACCGGACTTTGGCGCGAAAAGTTCCCCTTCGCAACCCGGGATCGCCCATTCTCTCCGGCCCCGGGCGAGCCGCCCGACCCTCCGGACTCAAAAACCCTTGATCCGGAACAGGCCCGTCACGCTCTCGTTGCCATTGATGCGGACAATCGCCTGACCGAGCAGCTTGGCGATGCTGAGCACCTTGATCGGCAGGCCGTGGGTGTCGATTGGCGTGGAATTGGTGGTGATGAGCTCGTCGATGAGCCCGGATTTCAGCCGTTCGATGGCGACTTCGTTCAGGATGCAGTGGCTCACCGCCGCGGTGATGCGCGCCGCGCCATGTTCCTTCAGGATTTTCGCCGCGGCCGTCAGGGTGCCGGCCGTCTCAGTGATGTCATCCACGAGCAGCACATCGCAGCCCTCGACTTCGCCGACCACATTCATGGCCTCGACGGTCGTGGCGCTCTTGCGCTTCTTGGCGACAAGGGCGAGCGCCGCGCCCATGGTGTCGGCGTAGGCGGAGGCCATCTTCATGCCGCCGACATCGGGCGAGCACACGACGAGCGGACGTTCGCGCTTCTGCTTGCTGAGGTACTCGAAGAACACCGGCGACGCAAAGAGATGGTCCACGGGAATGTCGAAGAAGCCCTGGATCTGCTGGCTGTGCAGGTCCATGGTCAGGATACGGGTCGCACCCGCCGCCACGAGGAGATTGGCCACCAGCTTGGCGGTGATCGGCACGCGGGGCTGGTCCTTGCGGTCCTGCCGCGCGTAGCCGTAGAATGGCAGCACGGCGGTGATACGCTGCGCCGAGGCGCGGCGGGCGGCATCAATCATGATCAGCAGCTCCATCAGGTGATGGTTCGTCGGCGGGCAGGTCGACTGGATGATGTACACATCATGCCCGCGGACGTTCTCGTTGATCTTCACGAAGGACTCGCCATCGGGAAAACTGGTGACGGTGGCCTCGCCGAGCGGCATGCCGATGGAGGCGCACATTTCCTCCGCAAGCGGCCGGTTGGAGTTGCCGGAAAAAATCTTCAGCTTCGATTCGCCCATGTGCGGCACGCTGGGGACGAACCCTCCGGGGCGGAAGTCTTTTCTAACTTTTGGGCAACAATTTCTCGAGCGTGTCGACCCGCTTGAAGAGCTCGGGCAGCTTGCGGTGCAGCACCTCCAGACGCTGGCCCAGCATGTAGGGAATCCCGGGGGAGCCGTTGATGTAGGCGCCGGGTTCGACATCGAAGGTCACCTTCGACTGCCCGCCGATCTTGGCCTTGGCCCCAATGCTGAGGTGGCCGCCGATTCCAGCCTGGCCGCCAAGCACGGTGTAATCGCCCAGAGTCGTGCTCCCGGAGATGCCCACCTGGCCACACAGGATGACGTGCCGCCCAATCGTGCAGTTGTGGGCGATCTGGACGAGATTATCGATTTTCGTGCCCTCGCCGACCACGGTGCGGCTGAACCGGGCGCGATCCAGTGTGCTGTTCGCCCCGATCTCCACGTCGTCCTCGATAAGAACAATGCCAACCTGTGGCACCTTCTCATGCCGGCCGGCGATAAATTCATAGCCAAAGCCATCGGAGCCCACGACAACGCCAGGTTGCAGCCGCACGCGGTTTTTAAGGACACATTCGGCCGCCAGGATGACCCCGGGCATCAGCCAGCAATCATCCCCGATCTGCGCCCCCCGGCCCACAAAGACCTGTGCCTGTAGGTGCGTCCGCTCTCCCACCACCGCACCTTCCTCGACAACGCAGAGCGGGCCCACGGTGGCCGTGGCGGCCACTTGGGCGCCCTTGCCGACCTGCGCCGAGGGGTGGATTCCGGGGGCCGGCTTAGGCCAGAGCAACTGCTCAATGCGCGAACAAATCCGCGCCAGCCCCACCGAGGGATTATCCACCAGAAGAAAGAGCTGATTGGGCTGGGGCTGGCCGTCATAGTCCACCGGCAGCAGCACGACCGAGGCGCGAGTGGCGGCGACTTCGGAGCGGTACTTGGGATTGCCGAGAAAGGACAACTCGCCGGGACCGGCGGTCCCGAGGGCACCGATGCCGCACACCGTCTCGGTGGTGGCGCCGCGCACCTGTTTGGGCTGGGTGATGGCCTGGAGCTCCGCGGGGGTAAAGGAAACCTGCATGACCCAGCGTGGGAATTTTCCGCGGGCGGTGCAATGCCTCAAAAAGAAACCCCCGTTCCGGTCAGGAACGGGGGTGGAATGAAACCAAAGACAGGCCGATGCTTACTACTTCTTCACCCCGGGCAGGGTGATGTTCGGCGAATCGGAAGCCGGCGCGGCGGCGGCCGGAGCGGAAGGAGCGGCCACCGAGACGGGGCGGTCCTTGTTAATTTCCTTCCGGACGTCGGCCGTGATGTCGTAATCGGGATCGGAATAAACGATGCCGGCGACCCCGTTGAGGGTCTGGCCCGACTTGTCGATCAGGAGGGTGGCACCCTTGCGCTTGGCGATGTCGACGGCGACCTTGCCGATTTCCTCGAGCATGAGGTCATGAAAGGTCTTCATGCGCTGCTGCAGCGAATTGCGGGTGTTCTGCTGGAAAGTCTGCACTTCCTTCTGCTTGTTGCGGATGTCCTCGAGGGCCTTCTGGCCGTCGGCGGTGGCCTTGGCCTTGGCCTCGGCGGTGGCCACGGGGCTGTTCGCCTGGTCGGCGAGTTCCTTGTACTTCTCCACCAGGGCATTGCCCTCCTTGTTCAGCCGGTCGAGCTCGCCCTGCGCCATTTGCTCATCGCTGCGCAGCTTGGCGCCTTGCTCCTCGGTTTTATAGTGGCTGTCGAACAACTTGGCGAGGTCGACAACGAAGATTTTGGGCGCCGGTTGGGCCGAGGCGAGCAGGGCTGCCGCGCCAAAGGCCGTCAGGGCAAACAGGGTCTGGATGGTTTTTTTCATGGATGGGTTGAGTGAAGAATCGAGGGCCAACAGTGGAGCAATCAGTACCGGGTGCCAAAGCTAAAGTTGAACTGATTGCCCTTCTTGTTGAACTTGTCGGTGGTGATGGGGATGCCGAAATCGAGGGCCAGGGGCGACCCCGCGACGAACAGGTGGAGGCCGACGCCGAAGTTGTCGTTGTAGTGTCCCGGGCTGAAATCGTAAGCCTTCTCGTTCACGAAGCCGGCATCATAAAAGACCGCAAAGCGGACGGGGCTGACGATATCGAGGGAGTACTCCGCGCTGAAAAAGCCGTAGGACTTGCCGCCGATCGGGATGCCCGCGGTGGAGCCATCGCGGGGGCTGACATCGTTATATTCGAAGCCGCGC
>CAIMAQ010000024.1 GCA_903839035.1 uncultured Opitutia bacterium | reverse complement strand
GATGGCCGGAAGGAATACGACGTCCGCGAACTCATGAACTGCCTCGTGGATGCCGGCAGCATCGACGAGTACAAGGCCGACTACGGCAAGAGCATCGTCTGCGCCTTCGCCCGCCTCGGCGGCCGGCCCGTCGGCATCGTCGCCAACCAGCGCCAGCGCGTGCAATCCAAGGCCGCGGGCACCGCCGGCCTGCAAATGCCGGGCGTCATCTACGCCGACAGCGCCGACAAGAGCGCGCGGTTTATCATGGACTGCAACCAGACGCGCGTGCCGCTGCTGTTCCTGCAGGACGTCTCCGGCTTCATGGTCGGCAAGGACGCCGAGCAAACCGGCATCATCCGCTCCGGCGCCAAGATGGTGAACGCGCTCAGCAACTCCACCGTCCCGAAGATCACGCTGGTCACCGGCGGCTCGTTCGGCGCCGGCAATTACGTCATGTGCGGCAAGGCCTTCGACCCGCGCTTCATCTTCGCCTGGCCCCACGCCAAGTACGCTGTGATGGGCGCCGCCCAGGCGAGCGACGTCGTGTTCAACATCCTCACCCGCAGCGCCAAGGACAAATCCCCCGCTGAGCTCGACGCCCTCCGCGCCAAGGTGAAGGCCGACTACACCGAGCAGACCGACATCCGCTACGGCGCCGCCCGCGGCTGGGTGGACGCGATCCTCCAACCCCACGACACCCGCGCCACCCTCATCCGCGCCTTCGCCCTCGCCGCCCGCCCCACCCCCAAAGCCAGCTTCCACACCGGCGTCCTCCAAGTCTAACTTCTCACGCAGAGACGCAGAGCCAATCATTCTTCTCTCTCTGCGTCTCCGCGACTCTGCGTGACTCACCTCATGTCTCGACCCCTGAAAATCGCCAACGCCTCCGGTTTCTGGGGCGACCAGCCCGATGCCGCCGCGCGCCTCGTCGCCGCGCAGCCGGACCTCGATTTTCTCACCCTCGACTACCTCGCCGAGGTCTCGCTCTCGATCATGGCGATCGTCCGCGCCAAGGACCCCACCGCCGGTTACGCCCGCGACTTCGTGGAGGTTCTCCGCTCCCTCGTCCCGTTCTACCAGGCCGGCGGCAAAATGAAGATCGTCACCAACGCCGGCGGACTCGACCCCGCCAGCTGCGCCCGCGCCTGCGCGGAAGTCCTGCAGGCCGCGCAGCTCCCCCAGCTTAAAATCTTCACCGTCACCGGCGACGACGTGTTGCCCCTGCTGCACCCCGCCAAGAGTCGTTTTCACTTAATAAGTGAAAACGACAAAGGGCGCACGGGAGGAGAGGACGGGAGGTTTTCCAACCTCGATACCGCCGCGCCGCTCGCCTCCGTCGCCCCGCGCCTCGTCACCGCCAACGCCTACCTTGGCTCCGCGCCCATCGCCGAGGCCCTCCGGGCCGGCGCTGATATCGTCATTACCGGCCGTGTGGCGGATCCGTCCCTCACCGTGGGACCCTGCCTCGCCCACTTCGGCTGGAAACCGACCGACTACGACCGGATCGCCGGGGCCACCGTCGCCGGCCATCTGATCGAGTGCGGCACCCAGGCCACCGGCGGCTTCTCCACCGACTGGCTCGATCTCCCCGACAACGACAATCTCGGCTTCCCCATCGTCGAGGTCTCCGCCGACGGCTCCTGTGTCGTCACCAAGCCCGCCGGCACCGGCGGCGCCGTCACCTTGCCCATCGTGAAGGAGCAGTTGCTCTACGAGATCGGTGACCCGGGCAGCTATCTCTCGCCGGACGTCACGGTTTCCTTTCTCACGCTCAAGGTAGAGGCCGTGGGCGAGAACCGCGTACGCGTATCCGGTGCGACGGGCCGCGCGCCGACGGACAGCTACAAGGTCTCCGCCACCTATCGTGACGGCTACAAGGCCCATGGCCTGATCACGATTTTTGGCCACGATGCCGTGCGCAAGGCCCGCCATGCCGGCGACGGCATCCTGCGCCGGCTGCAGGAGCGCGGCTGCACCTACCGCGAATCCCTCATCGAGTGCCTCGGCACCGGCGCCAGCGTGCGCGGGCTCGTCAGCCGCATGAGCGACACCCAGCTCGTAGAAACGGTCCTGCGCGTGAGCGTCGCCGCCGACACGAAAGAGCCCGTTGAGCGATTCACCAAGGAGATCGCCCCGCTCGTCACCTGCGGCCCGCAGGGCGTGACCGGTTACGCCACTGGCCGCCCGAAAGTGCTCCCCATCTTCGGCTACTGGCCCTGCCTCATCAGTAAGTCCTTCGTAAAGCCAATCGTCGCCCGCGAATCCCGCGAATGAACACGAAAAAAACCAAAACCATTCGCGCCGATTCGCGGGCCGAACTCAGGATCCCCCTCCGCGAGATCGCCCACGCCCGCAGCGGCGACAAGGGCAACTCCGCCAACGTCGCGGTCTTCGCCCGCACGCCCGCGGCTTACGCGTGGATGCGCACGCACCTCACCGCCGCCACGATCGAGACCTACTTCAAGCCACTCGGCGTCGGCGCGGTCGTGCGCTACGAGGTACCCAACCTCGAGGCGCTTAACTTCATTCTGCCCGACATCCTCGCCGGCGGCGGCAGCCGCTCGCTGCGGATCGATGCCCAGGGTAAGACCCTCGGCATGGCCCTGCTGGAAATGCCGGTCAAACCGCCGACTGCGTGACAACGGACGACGGGACTACCCAAATTTTTACCGCGGATTACACCCATGAACACGGATCGATCCGACTCACCCATGAGGGTTGTCATTCTGAGCGCAGCGAAGAATCCAGGGGGATTCACCCGAATGCTGACGGCTATTGCCCAAGTGGAGTCTTCGCAGCACTCAGAATGACACGGCCTGATTGATCCGTGTCCTCCGTGTAATTCGTGGTAAAAAATCCAATGTCCTCCGCCATCCTCACCGCCACCGACGGCCCTGTCACCACCGTCACACTCAACCGCGCCGACAAGCGCAACGCGCTCAACACCGAGCTGCTCGGCTCGCTGGTCGCCGCCATCACTGCCGCCGAGACCGACAAGGCCCAGCGCATCCTCGTCCTCCGCGGCGCCGGACCGGTGTTTTGCGCGGGACTCGACCTCGACGAAGCCGCCCAACCCGGCCGCGCCCACGCCTCCGCCGAGCTTGTCGCCCAGGCTTTGCGGACGATCGCGGCCACGCGCCTCGTCACGATCGCCGCCGTGCAGGGCGCGGCCATTGCCGGCGGCGCCGGGCTGATGAGCGCCTGCGATTTTGCGGTCGCGACCCGGGATGCCAAGTTCGGCTATCCCGAGGTGCGCCGTGGTCTCGTCCCCGCGCTCATCATGACGTTTCTCCGCCGCCAGCTCCGCGAGCGCGATGCCCGCGAGCTGCTGCTGCTCGGCAAACTTTTCGACGCCACCCACGCCCACGCCATCGGCCTGATCAACCGCGTCGTCGCCGACGAAGCCGCGCTCACGACCGAGGTTCGCACGCTGATCAGCTCCCTCCTCCAAGGCGGCCCGGAGGCCGTCGCCGAGACCAAGCGGCTGCTCACCGAGCTCTGGCCCGCGCCGGTGCCGGCCGACCTGGACCGGGCGCTGGCGTTTCATCTCGCTGCCCGGAATTCCACCGAGGCGAAGGAAGGCGTCGCCGCCTTCCGCGAAAAGCGTCCGCCGAACTGGACGCCATAAACCGTAACCGCCCACTGCCACCCCGTGGTAGCGAACGGTTCGGTTACTGCGAGGCCAGCACCATGTTGGTGGTGGCACCAGCCTTCGAAAAATTCAGCGCGACCTGCGTCTTGGTGCTGTTCGCCATCTTCAGGAGAGAACGGGCCGCCAAGTCGCGGCGGAACGACGTGTCCGAGGAAGCATAAGCCTGCGTGATGACACCGACGAGATTGCGGACCGTGACGAGTTCCTCGTCCTGCTGGGGGTTGTTGACGCCCCGGGCGATCCAACCGCCGCCGGACTTTTCCACCAGTGCGTGCGCCACCCCGCGGCCGTCGCGGTTCACATACACCACCGACATGCCCGGGCGGAGATCGGTGAACTCAGCGGGGGTCACCACGATCGCGGTGCCGCTGGCGTAGATGGGTTGCATGGATTCACCGGCGCCGAGAAAAGCCTGCGCGCCCGTCACGTTCGCCGCCGCGGCCTCAGCCGTGCGGAGTTCCGCGCCCTTCTTCACCAGCACCGGGGCCGGCGCCAGCGCGACGATCGTGTCCAGATCACGGCTCACCGACAGCGAGCTGCAACCGCTGAAAACAAGCGCCCCCGCGGTCATCGCCAGCACAGCCGAGAGCCGCGTCACGGTGGACGCGGCGCGGACTAGGCTGAAGGCTGCGGGGGGATTCATGCCCTCACTCTACCGTTTACCGCTCCCTCCCACTATCCGGGTGGACCCTTGTTCAAGCGCGTGTGGTCCGCTGGGGTAAGTTCCCTACTTACTAGGCCTAATCTTCCACGTTCATAGGACGATAGCGCAACTTTCTGTCCTGTACTGTGATAATGGCCTAAGCTAGCTTCGAATCCGGTCCAATAAAGCGTCCGTTGCCGGCCACGATTCCACGATTTCCGAACCCATCGCTCCGATGATCCGCGTACTTTATGCCGATGACGACCCGCCGATCAGCGGGGTGGTTCAGGCGTATTTTGAGCGCATGGCCCCGGAATGTGTCCTGGAAATCGTACCCGATGGACGCTCCTGCCTCGAGCGCATGGCACAGCGTGACATTGATGTGCTGCTCCTGGATTTCGAGCTCCCCGACATCGACGGCCTGCACATCTTGAGCGACCTGGCCTCCCGCGGCGACACCACGCCGGTGATCATGGTCAGCGGCAGGGGCCAGACCAAGCTGGCGGTCAAGGCCCTCCGCGCCGGCGCGGTGGACTGCATCGACAAGACGAGCCCGCAGTTCCTGGAACTGCCCGCCATCGTCCAGCACGTCCATGCGCGCCACCAGGAAAAATTCGCCGGCCAGCGGGTCGCGCCCACCGCGGAAAAATACCACCTGCTGCTCATTGAGGGCTCGGAGATCCTGCGGAAAAAACTGCTCGAATTCTTCGCGCAGCATGCGCCCCGCTTTTCGCTCGTCACCCTGCCGACGTTCGACGACCTCGAGCGCGCCCTCGCCAGCCGGGTGGCCTTCGACGCCGTCATCCTCGGACCCGATCCCGGTGCCGAGGGTCCGCTCAATGCGCTGCGCAAGATCCATTCCCATTCCGCCGGCGCCCCCGTGATCGTCCTCGCCGCCCACAATGACGGCGAGACCGCCGTGGCGGCGTTCAAGCTCGGCGCGCAGGACTACATCCTGCAGACCGAGGGTTATCTCTCCGAGCTGGTGTTCTCGCTCCACAGCCTGCTGCGGAACGCCGACACCGACCGGCTCAACCAGCGGCTGACCCGCGACCTCGCGGAACTGAACCACTCGCTCGAGGGCCAGGTGACCAGCCGCACGCAGGAGCTTCAAACCGAGGTCGCCGTGCGCCACAAGGCCGAGCGTCATGCCGCGGAACACGCCGCCCGCCTGCAAATCCTCTCGAAGCGCCTGTTTAAGATCCAGGAGGATGAGCGGCGCGCCATCGCCCGCGAGCTCCACGACCAGATCGGCCAGATGCTCACCGGCCTCAAGTTCCAGCTCGAGGCCCTGGTGAAGCACGCCGGCGCCGGGTCCGATGCCCCGCTGCAGGAGCAGCTGGCCGAGTCCATGGTCCTCGCCACCGAGCTCATGGCCCACGTGCGCGAGCTCACCCAGCAGTTCCGCCCGCGCATCCTCGACGACCTGGGCCTGTGCGCGGCCCTGGAATGGCACGCCCGCCTCTTTCAAAAACAGACCGGGATCAACGCGACCGTGGAGGTCTCCCTGCCCCAGGAGCGGCTGCCGATCGAGCTTGAGATCGCCGTCTTCCGCATCGTGCAGGAGGCGCTCACCAATGTCGCCCGCCACGCGGGTGTCACCGCGGCCTCGGTCGCCGTGACGCATTCCCCGGCCACCGCCGACGATGCGGGCGGCAGCGCCAAGCTCCTGCTGGACATCGTGGACCGCGGCCACGGCTTTAACCTCGAGGCCGTGCTGGCTTCGCGCAGTTCCATCGGCCTGACCAGCCTGACCGAACGCGTGACCCTCGCCGGCGGCACCGTGGAGATTTTTTCCCGCGAGGGCCAGGGTACGCGCATCCATGCGGAATTTCCGCTCGGCGTCGCAACCGAGGCCAAGCCCGAACTGGTGGGAGGCCGCGCATGAACACCGTCGTGCTCGCCGACGACCACGAGATCGTACGCAAGGGCGTGCGCAGCGTGCTCGAAGCGGAGAAAAAATACACCGTGCTCGCCGAGGTGGCCGATGGCCTCGCCGCCGTCGCGGCGATCGAGAGGCACAAGCCGGACCTGCTGTTCCTCGATCTCAGCCTGCCCCGGCTGCACGGCATCGAGGTGCTGCGCCAGGTGCGGGCCGTGAGCCCGTCCACCCGGGTCCTCATCCTTTCGATGCACAACGACGAGCCCTACGTGATCGAGGCGCTGCGCGGCGGCGCGATGGCCTACCTGCTCAAGGGCTCCGATACCTCTGAAATCCTGCACGCCGCCCGCGAGGTGCTGGCCAACCGCCGCTTCCTGAGTGCGCCGCTCTCCGAATGGGCCATCAGCGCCCTGGTCAGCAAGCCCGCGGAAGCCGCCGATCCCCTCGCCGCGCTCTCGTCGCGCGAGCGCGAAGTACTGCAGTACGCCGCCGAGGGCCTGAGCAACTCCGCGATCGCCGAGAAGCTCTTCCTCAGTCCGCGCACCACCGAGACGCACCGCACCAATCTCATGCGCAAGCTGAGCCTGCAGTCGCAGACCGACCTCGTCCGCTTCGCAATCCGCAAGGGCCTGATCCAGGCGTAAGCGGCCGTTGGCCGCAGTTGTGCGTTGAAAGTTGAGCGCGAGCCTCGCACCGACCGGCTTGGACCGGTCGTTCGACTTTCACCTTTCAGCTTTCAACTACTCCTTCGGCTCGGCTTTCTTCTTCCCGCGGGCCGCCGGCTTCTTGCCCTCGCCGTCGCCCTCGGGGTACTTCGACGCCTTCGCGTTGAGCCAGAGTTCATCCTTGGCGTTCTTGTTCAGCCAGAAGATCTCGCCCGCGTGCTCGACGAAGACCGGCTTCTCGCGCGTCTTCTCCGGCACCTTGAGCCCGGCCGCCACGAGCGCGGCCACAAACTCCTCGGGTGATTTCCCGAGCTTCTCGGCGAGGCGGTCGGTCTTGCCGGCCACGGCCCCCGTCTTGGTTTCCTGCAGCAGCAGGCGCACCCCGGCGAACACGGAACCCGGCGTTGACGCAGGTGCCGGTGCGGTCGTGGTAGATGCTTCCAGCGGAAGCTCCGCTTCCTTCGCCGCCGCTTCACCGGTGGCTTTTTCCCGGCCGTTGATCCACAGGCCGCCCCGCGAATCGAGATTGAGCCACCAGAGGTCCGGGCCGACTTCGATTGTCACCGGCTGGTCCGCCGCGGCCGCCGGCACCACGAGACCCAGTTTTGTAAACGCCGCCACCAGGTCCGCCTCGCTGCACCGGAGCGCCCGCGACAGGAACGTCGCGCTGCCCGAGCCGCCGGGTTCGTGGCGGTTGCGGCGCATGTGCGGACGAATCCGTTCCAGCAACGCCGGACCCTCCGGCAACGGGGCCCCACCTTGCTTCGCTCTTTGATTTTGCTGCTCGGGTTTCCGCTCGGCCGGAGCGTCCGCCGGCGCATCCGTCGGCGCGGATCCAGCGGCCGCAGGTTCAGCGCCGGCCGGGACGGCCGCTTCCGGCGTCACGCGCGTGCCCGGCACCACCCGGAACACCGGGCGCGGCTTCTCGCGGGTGTTGATCCACAATTCGCCGCGGCGGTTGATGTTCACCCAGAAAAGATCGCCGTCATACTCGACGTAGACCGGGTCGGCGTTGTCGTCGGCGGGAATCTGCAGCCCGCACTCGACCAGCGCGCCCTTCACGTCCTCCTCGGACAGGTCCCACTTCTTGGCCAGATAATCGAGGCCCACCGCCATGCCCGGCCCGCGCTGGTTGCGGCGCATGTGCGGCTTGAGCGCATCAAAGAAGGTCGGGAGCTCGTTTTCCTCGTTGAGCTGGTCCCACTCGTCCTTCTCGCCTTCCGGCGCATCCGGGTCGCCGTCGCTCGAGGTGTCGACCGGCTTGCGGAAGCCGTCGTTCGGCGCGGTCTTCTCCTCCAGGAAACTCGGGGACTTTTCCTCAGCCGCGGGGGCGTTGGAGGCGGCGGCCTGGAACTTGGCGGCAAACTCCGCCCGCAGTTTCTCCGCCTCGGCCTTCGCCGCCGTGGCCACCGCGTCCTCCAGCGACCAGTCGCGCTGCGTCGAGCGCCGCACGAGGCCGGTGAAAGCGAGCAGGTTGTCGGGCTGCGAATGGAAATGGACAATCTCCCATTCCTCGCGGCCGAGATCGTTCAGAAATTTTTCCAGCAGCGCGGGCGAAGCGAAGCCGCCCTTGCCGCTGGTGATGACCTTGTATTCCCAGAGTGACATAAAAAGTGGTGTGATGCGCCGGAACCCAAGGCATCCCAAATGCGGGTACCCTTGCCGAGCCAAATCGCGCGGTTTCTACCGCGTTACGGCTGAGAGGAACCGGTCGATGGCGTAGTCGTTCAGCTGGCCGCCGGGCCCGTCGGGGTTGAAATCGAACCCGTGCGTGGCCCAGGGCAGGCGCAGGTAGCAATGCGGCACGTGCAGCTCCGCCAGCCGGGCGGTCAGCCGCTCGCTGTGCCGGTCCCACGACAGCGTGTCGAGTTCGCCATGGATTAACAGCGTGGGCGGCGAGTCCGCCCGGGCCAGCGACTGGCTGCTGGCGGACACATACAGGGCGTGGTTCTCCTCCGTGAGCGGCCCGCCGAAATACTGCCGCATGAGCTTGGCGGAATTGAGCGCGTCATCCTCCCGGGAAACCGACCACACAAACGGCATGTCATGAGGCGCATACAGCGCGACCACGCCGCGGATCGCGGGATCCCGGGCCCCGTAACCCACCGCCGCCGCCAGCTGCCCGCCGGCGGAACGCCCGACCAGCACCAGCCGCGTCGGGTCGATCCCAAGCTGCCCCGCCTGCGCCTTGAGCCAGGTGATCGCCGCCAGCACATCCTCGCGTTGGGCCGGCCAGATCCAGTGCGGCGCCAGCCGGTAACTAACCGCCGCCACCGCATAACCGCGGGCCGTCCAACGGGAATTCCAGCCAGCCAGTTGCGTGCGATCTCCCCCGTCCCACCCGCCGCCGTGGATCACCACCAGGCAGGGCGCGCCGCGCCGCGGACCCGGGTCGGAAGATTTTTCGGCCGAGGCCCGCAGCGGCGCATAAAAATCCAGTTTCAGCTCCTGCCCGTCCGGCCGGTCAAACACTTCCGTCGTCATCGCCGGCGCCGGCACGCCCCCGAGGCGGTACAGCCGGCTGAACTCAAACACCGGTCCGGCCGGCGCCGCGTCCCCGAACGCCGTCGTCAGTTCCGCCGGCAAATGCGCCGACTGCCGGTAGGCGCTGGACACCGGCCGCAGCAGGCCGATGAACGCAATCCCGCACAGCGCGAGCGTCAGGGTGCGTCCCTCGCTGGCCGGCCGCGCGGCGTTCGCCAGCGCCAGCGCCAGGGGCAGCAGCGCCAGCCAGTGCCCGAATTCGCCGGCCAGGATCGTCAGCTTCCAGGCCCACATCCAGTGAGGCGCGCGTACCATCGTCAGCAGGGAAACGCCGGCCAGCAGCAGGGCCAGAAGCGGGAAAAGCAACTTCATCAGGCCTAGTACGCGCGAACTTCCCCCGGAGTTGAATCAATTTCTTCGTGTTCCGCACCCACTTCATGGTTGAGTGACGCCATGCGCCGGCTCGACCAGCTTCTCTCCAGTCTCGGCTACTGTTCCCGCCGGGAGGCCCGGGGCTGGGTCGCGGCGGGCCGCCTGGCCGTGAAGGGTGCGGTCGCGGATGATTTTGGCGCCAAGGCCGTCCCGGCCGATGTGACCGTGGACGGCGAGTCCCTCGACCATCCCGCGGGCCTGCTCCTGCTGCTGCACAAGCCCGTGGGCCTGGTCTGCTCGCATGATGGCCGCGAGGGCCCGGACATTTATTCGCTGATCCCCAGCCGCTGGCGGCAGCGCAATCCATCGGTCACCAGCATCGGCCGGCTCGACAAGGACACCAGCGGCGTGCTGCTGCTCACCGACCTCTCGCCCCTGGTCCACCGCCTGACCTCGCCCAAGCACAAGGTGCCCAAGGTCTACCGCGCCACGGTGGACCGCGACCTCTCGCCCGAGCTCATCGCGCAGTTCGCCAGCGGCACGCTCCTGCTCGACGGCGAGGACGCACCCTGCGCGCCGGCGACCCTGAACCTCCTTTCCCCCCGCGAAGCCGAGCTGACGCTCACCGAGGGCCGCTACCACCAGGTCCGGCGCATGTTCGCCGCCTCGGGCGCGACGGTCCTCACCCTGCATCGGGCGCGCTTCGGCCCGCTCGAGCTCGGCGACCTCCCCGCCGGCCAGTGGCGCGAGTTGCCGCTGGATTATTTCGGCGCCTGAGGGCGGCCTGCCATAGATCCTGTAGGTCGCATAGGGCATCTACGACCTATCCCAAACCTCCACTCACTTAAAATTTCCCTTCCACCCCCAACCCTGCCACCGTTTTCCCTCATG
Organism: uncultured Opitutia bacterium; assembly: GCA_903839035.1. Classification (GTDB taxonomy): domain Bacteria; phylum Verrucomicrobiota; class Verrucomicrobiia; order Opitutales; family Opitutaceae; genus Opi-474. The sequence continues at coordinate 86,204 of CAIMAQ010000024.1, read as the reverse complement.
TACGACTTTCCCCTCTCCGGCGCGCAGAAGGCCCACCTCCGCGGCCTCGGCCAGACCCTCGAACCCTCGCTGAAACTCGGCAAGGGCGGCCTCACGCCGGCATTCTTGGCCGAGCTGCAGAAATTCCTGCGCAGCCATGAGCTGGTGAAACTCCGTTTCCTTGGCACCGAGCGTGACGAGCGCGCCGTGCTCTGCGCGCAGATCGCCGATGAGGGCCGCTGCGTGTGTGTCGGCTCCGTCGGCCACACCGCCCTCTTTTACCGCCAGCACCCCGAGCCGGCGTCACGCAAGGTCGAGCTGCCCGGCGCGTCGGATGCGCCTGAGGCCCAGCCTTGACCCGACCCTTTGCCGAGGATTTTCTCCGGCGTCACTCCCTCCTGGAGTCCCTTCAACCCTCAACCGCGCAACCCACCATGACTGATCTTGCCCCCAGCCATCTCCGCCTGCCCCGGCCGGTTGCCCTGACCGTGCGCGTCTGACCGCGCCGTTCCTTTCTCCCCGAAATTCAGGCCGCCCGCCCAGGCGGCCTTTTTGCTTCGGGCCGCCGGTGCCACCTCCGCGCGTTTTCCCGGTCCTTTCCTTTCCCACTCTTTCGGTTCTTCACTCCCATGGATCTCTCCGCCCTCGGCTGGGATGATTTCTTCGCGAATCATTTCACGCCCTTTGCCTCGTCCGGTTTCGTGCCGGCGCGCGTCGTACTCGAACACAAGCACACCTGCGTGCTTTACTCCGCCGCCGGTGAATTCTCTGCCACCTGCACCGGCCGGCTCCTCCATGAGTCGGCTACCCGCACCGACCTGCCCGCCGTCGGCGACTGGGTTGTCGTGCGCCCGCGCCTGGGCGAGGCCCAGGCCGACATCCATGCCGTGCTGCCCCGCCGCACCAAGTTCTCCCGCCGCGCCGCCGGTGACGAAGACGTCGAGCAGATTGTCGCCGCCAACATCGACACGGTCTTCCTCGTCTCGGCCCTCGACGAGCATTTCAACCTCCGGCGCATCGAGCGTTACCTCGCGGTCGCCTGGGACAGCGGCGCCCAGCCCGTGATCGTGCTCAACAAGTCCGACCTGCACTCCGACCCCGCCGCCATCCGCGCCGAGGTGGCCGCCCTCGCCTCCGGCGCACAGGTCGTGGCGGTGAGCGCCGCCCGCGATGCCGACCCCGCCGTCGCCCTCGGCGACTGGCTCGCGCCCGGCCGCACCGTGGCGCTGCTCGGCGCGTCCGGCGCCGGCAAATCCACCCTGATCAACCGCCTGCTCGGCACCGACCGCCAACTCACAGGTGCCACCAGCGACACGCACGGCAAGGGCCGGCACACCACCACCCACCGCGAGTTGATCGTCGCGCCGTCCGGGTCGCTCGTCATCGACACCCCCGGCATGCGCGAGTTGCAGCTGTGGGACCTCGGTGCCCCCACCCTCGATGAGACCTTCGCCGATATCGCGGCCCTCGCCACCCGCTGCCGCTTCAGCGACTGCCGCCATGACGCCGAGCCCGGCTGCGCCATGCAGGCCGCACTCGCCGCCGGCACGCTCGATCCGGCCCGCTGGCAGAATTTCCTGAAACTCCAGCGCGAGCAGGCCTATGCCGCCCGCAAGGCCAACCCCCAGCTGGCCCGCGCCGGCCGCGCCGCGTGGAAGAAAATCACCAAGGGCCAGCGCGTCCGCCCCCGCCTGGAAAACGAGGACTGAACCCGGGATTGGGCGGGAGCCGCGCCTGTGCGATTGACGCTCCGTGGACCGGATGTTTTCCTCCGGCCCCATGTTCATCATCATTGGCGGGGACGGTAAAGAATACGGCCCGGTGTCCGCAGAGCAGGTGCGGATCTGGTTGGCGAGCGGTCGGGCCAACCTTCAGACCAAGGCCAAGTACGCCGGGACCGAGGATTGGCACACCCTGGCCGAGTACACGGAATTTGTCGGCGATTCCGCGGCCCCGGCCATGACCCCGCCGCCCATGCCCGCCGGGGAGATCGATCCCAAGACTTTCGCCGCGGACCTCATTGCCCGCGCGGCGCCGCTCGACATCTTCGGCTGCATCGGACGCGGCTGGGGCCTGCTGAAGGCCAATTTCTGGCCGGTCGTCGGCACGACCGCGCTGGTGATCATCGTCGCGGCCGTGGCCAACGCCATTCCCTTCCTCGGCTGGCTGGCCGGCCTGCTGCTCGGCGGCGTGTTCAACGGCGGTCTCTACTATTTCTACATCAAGAAAGTCCGGGGCGAATCCACGGAGCTGGGTGACGCCTTCAGCGGTTTTTCCCTCGCTCTCGGGCCGCTGATCCTCACCGGCCTCGTAGTCGGCCTCATGACGCTGGCCGGCTTTATCCTGCTGATCCTGCCGGGCATCTACCTGGCGGTGGCCTACGCTTTTGCCTACATGCTGGTCATCGACCGGAAGATGGAATTCTGGGTGGCCATGGAAGTCAGCCGCCGCGTCATCAGCGCGCAATGGTGGCGGATGTTCGGACTCATGATTGTCGGAGCGATCATCGCCGTGCTGGGCGTGCTCGGCCTTCTCATCGGCATTTTCATCACCGTGCCGATCTTCATCGGCGCGCTGGTCTACGCCTACGAAGATCTCTGCAATCCCCCGCCACGCGCCTGAGCGCGGCCGATTGGGACTTTTGCGGTGGGTTGCGCGCTGGCGCGCAACGTTGCCGGCCGGCGACCGTTACTCGTCGTAGCCGGATTTCTTCGCCAACAGCGCGTCGAGCGAGAGCTTGCCCGGGCCGAAAACAAAAACGATCACCACCGCGAAGAGAAAGAGGAACGGGTCGGCCGTGAGGAACTTGTCCGGGTCGGAGAAGAAGGCGTGCAGCGCCGCCTGCTCGGACGTGACATAGGCCACGACCAGCAGGCCGATCAAGGGCACCGGCACCACGCGACCGCCCAGTCCGGCCAGAAACAGCAGCCCAAAGACCACCTCCGTCGAGGCTGCCAGCATCGCGTTCAGCTTCGGCAGGGGAAGGTGAAGGCTCGCGAAATAATCGGTCGTGCGCTCGAGGTGCGTGAATTTCCCCTTGCCGGTCAGGAAAAACTGCCAGCCCCAATAGAGGCGGATCATGAGCAGGAAGAGCGACCGCACCAAACCGGCAAGCAGGGCGAGGCCGTGGTTCAACTTATGGTACAGGGAGGCGGGGTTCATGGGGTAAGTGTGGGGGTGAGAGGCGTGACGCGGGGTTTTATTTCCGGCGACAGAGCCAGCCAAGCTGGGTCCAGAGCGCGAACCAGGCTTGCACCTGCTCCGGCGTCACCCCGCGCCCGGCGGCCGCGACCGCGCGGTCCAGCGTCGCGCCCTCGCGCAGCGCCGTGAGAATCTTGAACGCCGGGGCCTCCAGCCGCTTGTAGTAAAGCATGTTGTCCAGCCGGTGCACCGCGACCCAGGTCCGCTCGCGACGCGGGAGCGGCACCGAGCGGATCCGCGGCGCCGGGCGCGCGGACGTAGTGGCGTGGCTCGCCTCGGCCCGGAGGGTGTCGCGCTTTTTCACCGCGAGCACATAGCGGTCCACCGGGTGCTCCAGCACAAGCAGGCTGAGGTACGGCTGCAGGCCGAGCCTGAGCCGCGCGGGATTCGCGCGCGCGAAGTCCGCCGGCGTCACCACCGGGCGCGCCGCCTCGTCGAACGCCACGGTCTGCGCCCATTCGAAGCGGGCAATTTCGCGCGCCAGCGCTGTGCGGGGCGCGGTCCAGCGTGGCTCCGCGCGGATGAACTCCTCCAGGTGGAAGGCCAGGTTGCGCAGCGTGAAGGAGCGCGATGGGTGCTTCGTGAGATAGGCCACCGCCAGTCGGGAAAACTTCCGCTCACCGAGCGCGGCCCGCAGGCCGGGCGCATCCTCGTAAAGGCTGTCAATGATCCGGAACCAGTACATCCGGTTGTAGATCTCGAGCCGCGCAAAGGACGTCAGCCGGTCGTTGGGCTTGATGAACTCCGCCGCAACCGAGGCCATCGGCCGGCCGTCGGACCAGCGGTGCTGCATGCGGTAGCCCGGCGCCAGCGGACGCGTCACCGCGGCCTTCACCAGCCTTTGGAAGGCCCGCAGGCCGCGCAGGGAATCAGCGCGCACGGGCATGGGCGGTGGTTTGTTTGCGGGCGGTTTTCGCTTCCGCAATGAAGCGGTTGGCCTTGAGGGCCTCGTCGTGCACCTCGTTGAACGACGGGATGCGGTCGTCCCACTCCAGCAGCGTGGCGGTCACGCCGCAGAGGCGGGTCGCGTGGGCGTAGAGCTGCCAGACCGGGTCGAGCACGGGATGGTCGTGGGTATCGAGCAGGTACTTTTCAAACTTGGTGTGCCCCGCGATGTGCATCTGGCCGACGCGGTGGTGCGGCACGCCGTTGAGATAGTCGTAGGGGTTGAAATCGTGGTTCTTCGACGAGACGTAGATGTTGTTCACATCGAGGAGGATTCCGCAGTCGGCCTGCTCGACGACCTCGCTGAGGAATTCCCACTCGGTCATCTCGGAGGCGTGGAACTCCGCGTAGCTGCTGACGTTCTCCACGCAAATCGGCACCTCCAGGGAGTCCCGCACGTGGCGGATTTTAGCGGCGGTGCGTTTCGCGGCAGCCCGCGTGTAGGGCATCGGCAGCAGGTCGTGCGTGTAGGTGCCGTCGACGCTGCCCCAGCAGAGGTGGTCGGACAACCAGGGCGTCTGCGTGCGCTTCACCAGGGCCTTGAGCCGCTTCAGATGCTCGCGGTCGGGCTTTTCCGTCGAGCCGAAATACAGCGAGACGCCGTGCTGCACGACGCGGTACTGCTCCAGGATCCGGTCCAGCACCTCGAGCGGCCGGCCGCCGCCGCACATGAAATTCTCCGAGATGATCTCAAACCAGTCGACGACGGGCTTCTGTTCCAGGATGTGCCCGTAGTGCGGCACCCGCAGCCCGATGCCGATGCCGTAGTCGGTGCGGCCGTTGAACGCGTTGGCGGGCATGGGCGAAAGCTGAACGAAGCAGGGTGGTCCGGCGAGGGGCGAAAAAAAACGCGGCCGGCGACAGGCGCCGGCCGCGGGGAGGAGCGAGCCTTACTTTTTGGGCTCGGGGGCGGGAGCCATTTCCTTGGCGCCGCAGCCACCCTTGCCTTTGCAGTCGTTCTTGCCCTTGCAGTCGTGGTCGGCGGTCTTGCAGCCACCCTGGCCCTTGCAGTCGTTGTGACCCTTGCAGGAAGCGGAGCCCTTGCAGCCGTCCTTGCCCTTGCAGGAGCTCTTGTCCTTGGAGTCATCCTTGGCCGCCGGCGCGCCGGCGTCGGCCGCGTGTGCGCGCACCGCGAGGGAACCGGCATAGAGACCGGCCATGGCGGCGGCCGTGATGATCAGACGTGTGGATTTGTTCATAACTGTAGCTGAGTTTTTGGGTTGTTCGACCAGACTGGGTGGCGGCCACTTGGCCGCCTCAGGTTGGTCTGGGATAAGAGTGTCTACGGCCGGATTTATTCCCCGGATTCAAAATTTGGGCAATGGAATTGAACCGCGCACGCCCCCACCGCTCACACCACCCGGTCTGTCATCGCCCCACCCTGTTCGAACGCAGTGAGATTACCCAGAAAGTGCCTCACAATCGCCTCATCCTGATCCGCGCGCCCTCCGGCGGTGTGCGGTGTGATGTAGCAACGCGGGGCCGTCCACAGCGGGTGCTCCGGCGGCAACGGCTCGGGATCAAACACATCGAGATAGGCGGCACCGAGCCGGCCGGAATTCAGCGCCTCAAGCAGCGCCGCCTGGTCCACCGTGGTGCCGCGGCCGACATTGTAAAATTTAGCGCCGGGCTTGAAGCACGCGAGCCGGCGGGCGTTCACGTAGTTCAGCGTGGCCGCGTTGTCGGGCAGGATGTTCACCACGTGGTCGGCCAGCGGCAGGATGGCACTGATTTTTTCCTCGGGAATCACGTGCACCCCCGCCTCGCTGCGGACCGAGCGGCGCACCGCGTAGAGCTTCATGCCAAAGGGCGCCAGGAGTTCCGCCAGCCGCCGCCCGATCGCCCCGAAGCCGAGCAGCACCACCGTCTGGCCCGTCAGCAGCCGCGAGTCATAGCGCCGCTCGGTGTAGTGCCACGAGTGGTCCGTCAACTGGTCGCGAAACGACGGCAGTAGGCTGCGGCCCAGTGCCAGCATCATCGCGAGCACGTGCTGCGCACACGGATCGGCAAACACGCCCGAGGCGTTGGTAAACGCCGCCCCGCGCGCCCGAAACGCCTCGCGGAACTCCGGCGTGTCGTAACGGGTGTACCCCGCCGTCGTTACCTCGACCCAGCGGAGTTTCCTGGCATTCAGACAATCCGTCGCGTTGGGCTGGCCGAGCGCAATGTCCGCCTTCGCCAGTTCCGGGTCCGCCGCGCCGGCCGTGAGCACATTGGCCGATGCCTGACTCGAGAAAATCAACCGGTGCGAGCGCGTGCCCTCGGTCAGCTGCCGGGTGACGGCCTCGTTGAACTTTGCATTGCACCAGATGGTCAGGCTCATGGGGAAAGTGGTACCGCGGAGGGCCGCAGTTCGGGCAGGCGGGAGTTGATATCCGCCAGCAGCTCCGTGTGCTCGCGCGCCTCGGCGTCGTTCAGGTGCACCAGTCCGCGGGCAAACGGCGGCTGCTCGCCCGTGCCGTCCTGCCAGTGGCTCCACGCGTAGCCCACCACCGCGGGCTGCCGCGCCGCCCGCTCGAGTACGGTGCGCCCGCGGCGTAACATCCGCTCGACCGCCGTCAGGCCGCGCGCCCGCCGCGCGCCGGGCGCGCCGAAAAACCGCCGATCCACCCAGGTAAAATCACCCGCCAGCACCGGCCCCGCCGGCACCAGCGCCAGGTCATCGAGGTCAATCCACGGCACATCCACCGCCGGCAGGGCGCATTGCGCGAGCACCGCCGTCCCCGGCCGGGCGCCAAACCGGCAGCCGAGCACCAGATGATGCGGGTCGTGCGCCCGGATCGCCGCCGCCGCCAGCGCAAAATACCGCCGCGCAAATTCCTGCGACCAGCGCGCGTCGTCGCGCAGGTAACCGCGCGAGGTGATGCCTTGCTCTGTCCGCGTCAGCTCCCGCACCACCTCCTTATTCTTGATCGCCGGATGCCCCCACGCCTTCGCCATGGCTTCCAGCTGTCCGCCGTGCAGCGCGAGGACAAACTCCCACGCCGCATGGTACGCCGCGAAGTTCGGCTCCAGGCTCAGGCAGATCTGCAGCAGCGCCGGCCGGCCCGCCGGGCCCGGCTGCGCCCAGCCCGGGTTGTCATCCGTGACCCAGCCAATGAGGTCGCGCCGTTCGCACCACGGCAGGCAGACCTCGCCCGCGCGAGTCGCCGCGGCATTCGGCCATTCCGGATCATACACATCGGGCAGCCGCGCCCCCGCCAGGTGAATGAGTTCGCCGGTCGAGCAAAAATCTACCGTCCCCACCCAGGGCAGGCCCTCCTCCCGCAGCGTCACGCCGGCCCCGGCGCCCAGCGCGTTAAAACCCCAGGTTCGCAGCCGCGCCACCGGATCATGCGGCGAACCGTCGGCCCCGCGGACCTCGTTGACCGCCCGCAGGAAAATCGGCTGGCCCGCCGGGTCGATCAGCCACCAGGTGCCGGCCACGGTCTGCGCCACCCGAAAATACCCCGCCACGCCGCGCCCGGTGCCGGGACGGAGTTCCAGATCCTGCGGGGCCTCGCTGGTTTGCGCCATCGCCGCAAGGCTGGCCACCGCCCGCCCAAATGCAAAGCGCGATTGCCGCGCGGCATCGGATGGGTTTGCGTCACCGGTCATGACCCCGGAGCGCTTCACAGCCCTGACCTCCCGCTTTGCGCAATTGTGCGTCGGCGTGATCGGCGATTTCTCCCTCGACCGCTATTTCGACATCGATCCCGCCAAGGCCGAGACCTCCCTCGAGACCGGACTGCCGGTGCACAATGTCACGTCGGTGCGCTGCTCGCCCGGCGCCGCCGGCAACATCGTCCAAAACCTCGGTGCCCTCGGCACCGGCAAGCTGTGGCCGGTCGGTTTCTGCGGCGAAGACGGCGAGGGCTTCGAATTGCTCCGCGCCCTGCGCGCGGTCCCGGGCGTGTCACTGGATAACTTTCTCCGGACCCCGGACCGCCGCACGTTCACCTACACCAAGCCGCTGCGGCACACGCCGTCGCAGCCGCCGGTCGAGCTTTCGCGCCTCGACATCAAGAACTGGGCGCCGACACCCGCCGACGTGGAGGACGAACTCTGCTCCGCGCTCCATGATCTCGCCCCGGAATTCGACGCCCTCATCGTGATGGACCAGGCCGGCGTCCCCGGCTGCGGCGTGATCACGCCCGCCGTGCTGAAGACCGTGCGCGAGGTCTCGCTCGCCCACCCGCGGCTCGTGATCCTTGCCGACAGCCGCCACGGGCTCGGCTCGTTTCCCCCGCTCGTCTTCAAGATGAACGCCGCCGAGTTCGCCGCGCTCACCACCCCGGCCCAAACCCAACGTCACTCAATCGGTGACATTGATCCTGCGGCCGCAGCCCTTCCGCTCGCGGAAATCATGACGGGTGCCAACCGACTCGCCGCGGCCAGCCAGCGCGCCGTGTTCATCACGCTCGCCGAGCGCGGCATCATCGGCGCCGCGCCGGATGAGCCGGCGGTTCACCTCCCCGCCCTGCCCGTGCGCGGCGAAATCGACATCGTCGGCGCCGGCGATGCCGTAACCGCCGCGCTCACGCTCTCCCTGGCCGCAGGCGCCACCCTCGGCGAGGCGATGCAGCTCGCCCAGGCCGCCGCTTCCATCGTCATCCACCAGCTCGGCACCACGGGTTGGGCGCGCGTGCCGGAGATCAAGGCCCGGTTGTTTCGATGAGCACCGCCGCCCTGCCCGTCGCATTCAGCCCGCCCGGGCACCGGGTGCGCCCCGGGACCAAGCCCGCGCTGCTGGTCGCGGAATTTCGTGGCACGGGTGACATCGCCATTCTCATTCCGTTTCTTCGCGCCGCGGTGACCCGCTACGAGGTCACGCTGCTGGCCGTGCCCAATGCCGGCGGGCTGTTGCAGCGCTTTGTCCCCGAGGTGGAGTTGATCCCCTGCGTCGCTCCATGGGCGCTGTTTTCCGGCAGCGCCAACCTGCCCCGCTGGCCGTGGCGCACGCTATGGCGCATCTTGCGCGAGCTGCGGTCCCGCCGCTTCGCCGCCGCCGTTTCGATCTGGCCGCTCGCCTCGGACCACCTCTTCCTCCGTCTCGCCCGCCCCGGCCGCCTGCTCGGCTACGGCCGCCCCGGCGCCGGCTGGCTGCTCAACGACAACCTGACGGATGGCGGCCATGTCCACCGGCCGGAGACCTGGCGCCGACTGGCGGAAAAACTTCATCTCCCCGCCATCGCCGTGGCTTCCCCCCGCCTGCACCCACCCGTTTCCACCCGCCGCATCGTGCTGCACTCCGGCGCTTCCCAACCCTTGCGGGTCTGGCCGCTCGAGCGTTACGCCGAGCTGCTCGGCCGGCTGCGCGCGCAGGGCTGGGAGCCCACCGTGCTCTGTGATCCTGACCAGCGGGAAACTTGGCGCTCGCTCGGCGAACCGCTGGCGCTGGCCGCCGGAAGCATGGACGAGTTGATTGACACTATTGCCGGCGGCGCGGCCTTTCTCGGCAACGACTCGGGGCCGGGCCACATCGCCGCGCTCTGCGGCGTGCCCACGTTCACTATTTTCGGCCCGCAAATCCCGGAGCTGTTCGCCCCCGCCCATCCGCAGTCCGCCTGGATCGAGGGCAAACCCTGCCGCTACAAGCCCTGCTACGACCGCTGCCGCTACGCCGAACCTTTCTGCCTGACCGGCATCGACACCGAAGCGGTGGCGCCAAAGCTGTCCAGCTGGTTGGAGACAAATTTCCGATCTGTTTTTACCGGAGGTAACGGGGGAAACTAAGGCTGCTTCCCTTCATTCCTCCATTCTCTCCGTTACCTCCTGTAAAAATACCCCACCCATGCTAAAAAACAAAACCGCCGTCGTCACCGGCTCCACCAGCGGGATCGGGCTGGGCATCGCCCGCGCCCTGGCCCAGGCCGGCGCCAACGTGATGCTCAACGGCTTTGGCGACGCGGCCGTGATCGAAAAACTCCGCGGAGAACTCGCGGCGTCCACCGGCGTCCGCGTGCTGTATCATCCCGCCGACGTCACCAAGCCCGAGGAGGTCGCCGCCCTCATCGCGGCGGCCGAGTCGGCCTGCGGCAGCGTGGATATCCTGGTCAACAATGCCGGCATCCAGTTCGTCTCGCCGGTCGAGGATTTTCCCGTGGACCGCTGGCTCGCCATCCAGGCCGTCATCCTCAACTCGAGTTTCTACGCCATCCGCGTGGCGCTGCCCGGCATGAAGCGCCGCAACTGGGGCCGCATCATCAACCTCGCGTCCGCCCACGGGCTCGTCGCCTCTCCGTTCAAGTCCGCTTACGTCGCCGCCAAGCACGGCCAGGTCGGCCTGACTAAATCCGTTGCGCTCGAGGTCGCCGAGACCGGCATTACCTGCAACGCCATCTGCCCGGGCTACGTCCTGACGCCCCTCGTCGAGGGCCAGATCGAGAGCCAGACCAAGGCGCACCAACTGCCGCGCGCGAGGGTCATCAAGGAAGTCATCCTCGCCGCCCAGCCTTCAAAACGCTTCGTCGAGATCACCGAGGTCGCCGCGCTCGCAGTGTTCCTGTGCGGCGAGACCGCCCGGTCCATCACCGGCGCCGCCATTCCCATCGACGGCGGCTGGACTGCGCGGTGAACAAATCCTTCGGAGTTTAGCCCACGGAACACACGGAATTATCCTGAGCCAGAAAATCCCGAGGTTTTCTTCCGTGTATTCCGTGTGTTCCGTGGGCTAAATCACCACAACCCGAGGTTAACCCGCTTCACCTCGATCGCCTGGTCGGTATCGTTGCGCAGCTCGAGCGTGTTTGCCCCCGCCTGCAGCCCCGCCGCCTCGAAGCGGTAGAAATGCGACTGCTCGCGCGCCGGGCGGTGACTCCCGATGTTGGAGAAATTATTGGCCGCCGGGATGAATTCCACAAACATCTCGGTGGGATGCAGCGTCGGGACCAGCTCGACGGCCTGGCCGTTCAGTGTCACCACCAGCGGCGCATCCGCCGCGATCAGCAGGCGCGCCCGCCAGGCCGGCAGCGCCAGACCCGGCAGGGTCAGGGGCAGCTTCACCGTGCTGTGCGCCGGCACCGACACCGGCAGCACCGCGGGTTGGTCCATTTCCTTGCGATATTTGTTCACTGGCAGGGAATAGAGCAGCGGTTTCTTCGCCGCCGTCGCCGGTGACTCAAGGCCCGCCAGCCAGTCGTAGGGCACCGCGCCAAACGTGTAACGCCCGACAAAATTAAACAGGCTGATCCCGTCCGCGCCACAGTCATACAGCCCCGTCGCGGTCGCCCGCAACGACTCGGGGCAGTGGAACTGCCAGCCGTGCTCGATCTCCACCGAGGCGTAGATCGGCATCGCCGGCCCGAACTTCGCACGGAATTCGGCGATCGGCATGGTGTAGTCCGTGTCGAGGAACTCCGACACCACCACAAAATCGACGAGTCCGCGCTTCACCCAGTCCTCCACGTCGAGCCCCAGCACACGGCAGCCGCGCAGCGTGCTCGGCACGCGCACCGCAAGCTTCAGCCCGTGGGCCTTGGTCAGCTCGCGGGTTTGCTCCACGATCCGCGTCAGCACCGCGCGCTTGGCCCACACCTCGTCGCCCACGCCGGAGAGGTGGCGCGGAAAGCGCATCCAGTCCATCTGCAGACCGTCCATCACCGGCGCGTATTTCTCCACCACCTCGCGCAGCATCGCGGTTACGTAGGCGTTCGCCTTCGGATTCGAGAAATCCAGGCTCCAGTTCAACCACTCCGGGTCATTGCGCGCCGCCGCCTCGGGCCGGGCGATCACGTCGGGGTGCTGCTCGCGCACCAGCGGCATGTTCCAGTGGTTCGGGTCCGTGGGGTTGTGCACGTCGTTCATCCGGAACTCGACAAACGTCTCGCGGCCCGACGCCTTCAGTTTTTCCAAGAAATACCCGAACGGATCGTTTCCCTTGGCATGCTCGGCGATCAATTGCTTCAGGTTCGGGTCCACCAGCCCCACCTTCGTGGGAAAATACGTCCGACCGGCGCCGCTGCAGAGCAGGTACGTCGTGACGTTGGCGGGGATTTCGCGGACTTCCTCGTCCACATCGGCGCGGTAGTTGGTCGTGAGGGTGGAAAACAGCAGGTGGCCGTCATGGTCGATCAGCAGCCGGTGCGGCCGGGCCGGGGTCTCCGTGGCGAGGAGCGGCCACGCCGTCAGCCACGCCAAAGCCAGGGCGACGCCACGCCTGCGAACCGGGGTGAGGAAGTGCATCGCCCGCACTCTGTCGCGAACGCCCCGCGATGTCTAGCCCGCCCCGCAGGGCGGGCACCCGCGGTCTTGCCGGCTACGGCACCGGTTCAAACCGTGCGGTGAAATGACGCAGCACCTCGGGCGCGGAGACCAGCTTCAGGCCGCGAATTTTGTCCCGCTGCCCAAACACGTGCAGGATGACCTCGCCGAGGTAGTCCACATGGCTCTGGGTATAAACGCGCCGCGGAAACGCCAGCCGCACGAGTTCCATCGCCGCGGGCTTCTCCGTGCCGTCCGGCTGGCGGCCAAACATCACCGTGCCGATCTCGACGCCGCGCACGCCGCCCTCAAGATAAAGTGCACACGACAGCGCCCACGCCGGAAATTCGTGCGGCGGGATGTGCGGCAGCATCGCCTTCGCATCGATGTACACCGCGTGACCGCCCGTCGGCTGGACAATCGGCACGCCGGCCTTTATGAGCACGTCGCCGAGGTATTCGATCGAGCGGATCCGGTAGCGCAGGTAATCCTCCTCGAGCGCTTCATAAAACCCGATCGCCAGCGCCTCAAGGTCGTAGCCGGCCAGCCCGCCATAAGTGGGAAATCCCTCGGTCAGGATGAGATTGTTCCGCGCCCGCTCGGCCCACGCGTCGTCGTTGATCGCGAGGAAGCCGCCGATGTTGGCCATGCCGTCCTTCTTGGCGCTCATGGTCGCGCCGTCGGCGCAGGCAAACATGGCGCGGGCAATCTCCAGCGGCGTTTTTTCCGCCAGGCCCGGTTCGCGCTGCTTGATGAACCACGCGTTTTCCGCAAAACGGCAGCTGTCGAGAAACAGCGGCACCCCGTGTTGCTGGCAGATGGCGCGCGCCCCGCGGATGTTCTCCAGCGAGACCGGCTGGCCGCCGCCGGAATTGTTCGTGATCGTGATCATCGCCAGTGGCACGCGGCCCTTGTGCTCCACGAGGCAGCGCTCCAGCGCGCCGAGATCCAGGTTGCCCTTGAACGGCGCACGCAACTGCGGCTGGCGTCCTTCCGGCACGGGCAGGTCGAGGGCGGTCGCGCCCCGGGCCTCGATGTTGGCCCGGGTGGTGTCGAAGTGGGTGTTGCTCGGCACGACGTCGCCGGCCTGCAGTACGCTGGTGAACAGCACGCGCTCGGCGGCGCGGCCCTGGTGCGTGGGCAGGATGTGCTTCAACCCGGTGATGTCGCGCACCGCGGCCTCGAAGCGGAAGAACGAGTCGGCCCCCGCGTAGGATTCGTCGCCCCGCATCATGCCGGCCCATTGGTATTTTGACATGGCGCCGGTGCCGGAGTCGGTCAGCAGGTCGATGAGCACGTCTTCCGCGCGGAGGAGGAAGGGGTTGTAGCCGGCCTTGGTGAGCGCGGCGACGCGCTGCTCGCGGGTGGTGAAGCGGATCGGTTCGACCGACTTGATCCGGAACGGCTCGATGATGGTTTTGAACGGCGAGTGCATCGGGACTGCCCCCAGTCAAGCAGCGGGCCGCCCGGGGTCGAGCCCCGCCCTCTACCCCAAAGGCACTAAACTGGCGGACGACCCGCCGGGACGGCGGCGGACCGTCTCCGGGACCGGGACGCCGCTTACTCGCGCTTCTTCAGGTCCTCGACGGCCTTGGCCACCAAGGCCGGATCGACCTTGACGCCGGCCTTGGCCAGCGCGGCATCGAGGAGGGCCTCGCCTTTCAGGTAGCCGGTGACCAGCGCCACCACCTTGCCCTCGCGGTCGATGATGAACTGCTGCGGGATGCCGCCGACCCCGTAGAGCTTGCGCGAGGCGCGATCGGGGCCGCGTTCCTGCGGGTCATGCGAGAAATTGATGTCGGGGTACTGTTCCTGATTCCGCTTCACCCAGGTCTCGAATTTCTTGCGGTCATCCGAGGTGCAGTTGGCCAGCACGACCACGCCTTGGTCCTTGTAGTGGGCGGCCACTTCCTGGGTATGCGGCATCGAATTGAGGCAGGGGCCACACCACGTCGCCCAAAAATCGAGGATGATCACCTTGCCGCGATAGTCGGAGACCTTGACTGGTTTGCCGGCGGCGTCTGTCGCGGGAAAATCGGGCGCCGCCGCCCCGACTTTGAGCAAGGCGACCTTCGCCTCCTGGGGCTTTTCCTTCGTCTCCTCGGCAGTGAAAACCTTCTTCGGCATGTCCTCGGGCGCGAGCTTGACGCCGGCGCGCAGGAGCAGATTGCCGAGCGAGTCGGCAGACTGGGGACCTGCTCCGACATAGAAACCAATAAAATTTCCCTTGGCGTCGATGACGAGGTTGTTCGGGATCGGGGCCATCATGCCGCCGGAGATCGCCATGGGGATGACCTTGCCAAAATGCGCGTGCGTCGCCGCGCGGAAGGCGGTTTTTTCCTCGGCGTTCATTTCGTCCGGCGATTTCGCCGGGCGCGGGGGCGCCCCGGCCGGATCAAACACCACGGGAAAGGATATTTTCGGCGCATTGGCCGCATGCCACTTGTCAAAATCTTCCCGCGAGCCGTAGGCTCCGACGCCGAGGAAGAGCACGCTCTGGGCGGCGTATTTCTTCGCCCAAGCGTCCTGAAACGCGAGCAGGTCAGCAGGTATGCCATGGCCGGCAGCCCAAAAACTCAGCACCACCGTCTTGCCCTTGGCGAGGTCTGAGAACTTCACCGCGGCGCCCGCGGCATCCTGCGCGGCGAAGTCGGGCGCCGGTTGGCCCGCCTTGACCTGACCGTAGCTTTCGTAGAAGTGCGGCTTGGGATTTTTCTCCTCGTCGGCCATGGCGGCCGCGCGTTCGGCCTCTTCCTCCGCGGCCGCCGTGAGCTGTTTCTCGCCCGCGGCGTTGCGCGCGGCGTCCACCTTCACCCCGGCGCGAGCGAGCGCGGCCTCGGTGCGGGCGTCTTCCTTGCCGCCGTTGCCGACGATGGTGGCGGTGATCTTCCCCTCGCGGTCGATCACGAACTGCGTGGGGATGCCCATGACATGATAGTGCTTACTCGAGGCGCGCTGATCGAAGGTGGCGGAGTCGCGCTCATTCGGGTCAAAAGCGAACAGCAGGTCCGGATATTTGGGCTGATTCTTGGGAATCCACTCCTTGAACTTGGCGATGTAGTCGCTCGTGCCGGAGGCCAGGACCACGACGCCCTGGTCCTTGTATTTGGCGGCAATTTCCTGGGTGTGGGGCATCGAGGCGATGCACGGAACGCACCAGGTCGCCCAGAAATCGAGGATCACGACCTTGCCTTTGAAATCGGAGAGTTTCACCTCTTTGCCGGCGGCCGTCTGCATGGTGAAGTCCGGTGCGACGGTCCCGGCCTGCAGCGTGCCGGCTTTCGGGTTGGTTTTCGCCGGAAGGTTCACGACGGGTTTCGCCGTGGAACCAGCGGGGAAAAACACCTTGGGCTTGTCCGCCACCGCCAGCTCAACCCCGGCAATCATGAGCAGATTGGCCAGCGCGTCGCGGGCCACCTCCCCATAGCCAGCATAACTGCCGACCAATTGGCCGGCGGCGTTGACGACCAGCGTCGTCGGCAACGGCGTCAGCGACCCGTGGGAAAGCTGCATCATCACGGTTTTCGCGTAAGCTTCCTTGTCCTTCGACTCCGGTTTGCCCACGGGGTCAAACACCGTCGGAAAGGTCAGCTTGCCCTTGTGGTCGGCGACCCATTTGTCGTAGTTCTCGCGCGTGTCGAAGCAGCAGACCCCGAGGATCACGACGTTCTTGTCACGGTAGCGGTCGTAAATCTCCTGGTAGTGCGGCATGGCCTTTTGACAGGGGCCGCACCAGGTCGCCCAGAAATCGAGGATCACGGTCTTGCCCTTGGCGTAGTCCGAGAACTTCGCCACCTTGCCCTCGGGCGTGAGCACGGTGAAGTCAGGCACGACTTCGCCGGCCCGGAGTTTTCCGTAGCTTTCGCGAAACGGTGCGCGCGGTTTTTTTACCGCCTCGGCGGCGGCCTTGTTGCTGGCTTTCTCCTCTTTGGCAACTTGCTCGCGGCCTTTCGCCACGACCACCGCGTCGACCTTCACGCCGGCGGTGGCCAGGGCCGCCTCCATCCGGGCATCGCCCTCGCCGTCATAGCCCACGACCACGCCGGCGATCCTGCCGTCGCGACCGATGACGAACTGCGTGGGAATGCCCGCGACGTGATAAAGCTTGGCCGAGGCGCGGTCCTCAAAGGTCGGCGACTCACGCTCATTCAGGTCGTAGGCAAAGCGGATGTCGGGGTACTTGGGCTGGTTTTTGGGAATCCACTCCTGGAAGCTGGCAATCTTGTCGCTGGTCCCCGCCCCCAGCACCACGACGTTCTGGTCCCGGTATTTGGCGGCCAGTCCCTGGGTGTGCGGCATCGAGGCCATGCACGGGCCGCACCAGGTAGCCCAGAAATCGAGGATGACCACCTTGCCCTTGAAGTCGGACAAGCGGACGTCATGTCCTGCAGCGTCTTTCATCAGGAAATCGGGCGCAATCGCACCGGGTGCGAGGAGCGCGGCCTGGGGTGGCGCGGGTTTGTCAGACCCCGGGGCAGGATTGATCGTGCCCCCGGCCCGCATCGCTCCACCTGCGGCGACGAGCGCATCCATGTGCTCGGTGGTGAGCTGCACGCCGTTGCGAGCGAGCATCGAATAGGCCATCGCTTCCACCTTGGCGCCCATGCCGATGGCGCCGCTCCAGAGCTGGCCCTCGGCGTTGAGCACGACCGTGGCGGGATACATGCCGACGCCGAAGATCGTGTTGGTGACGTTCTCCGCCCAAGCCTTGCCGGCCGGATCCCAGGCGACGGCGAAGCCGGGATTGGGATGAGCCGCGACCCATTTGTCGAAATCGGCGCGCTCGGTCGCCGAAAACACGGCGAGCAGCGCGAGCGGCTGGTCCTTGTAGGCGGCGGCGATTTTTGTGAACCACGGTTGCGGCCCGTTGGAGGTGCTGAACTGCACGAGCAGTGTCCGGCCACGGAACGACGAGAGCTTGACCGGCTGGCCGTCGGCGCCGGTGACGGAGAAGTCGGGGACCTCGGCCCCGCGCCCGAGACTGCCAAACTTGGCCGGGGTGAAGCCGCCGCCGGCGGGCGCGGCGCCACCCATGCCGATCATCGGCAATGCGACCTTCATCGCGGGCGTCTTCATCATCATCGGAATCGACTTCGGTTCGTTCGGGTCCTTTTTCGGCTCGGGCGGAATCGCGGCCAGGTCGACTTTGGCGCCGGCGCGGGCGAGGGCGTATTCGAGCCGGTAATCCTCACCGGGGCCGCCGCCGGAAATCGTTTCGGTGATTTTCCCGTCGCGGCCGATGACAAACATCGTGGGAAAGCCCGACACATGGTACTGGGTGTTGAAGGTGGATTCCTTCCAGCCCTCGCGCCCTGCAGGATCGAAGGACATCGTGAACGCGTACTTGCCGGAGTTGCGCTGCACCCAGCCGTCGTAGGCCTCGCGGGTGTCGTCGGTCGTGACGCCCAGCAACACGACCCTCTGATCGGCATACTTGCGGAAAATCCGGTCGTTGTTCGGCATGGCGGCCTGACACGGCCCGCACCACGTGGCGGAGACGTCCACCACCACGACGCGACCCTTGAAGTCCGCCAAGTGAATCGTCTCGCCCTTCGGTCCCACGACCGCGAAGTCGGGGGCGACATCACCCGCCGCCAGGCGCCCGGAGACGGCTTGGGCGGAGGTGGGCACCGAGACCGGAGTCTCGGCGCGGAGGAACGTGGCGCCCAGCAGGGCGGTCGTGAAGGCGAGGCAACGAAGCACGGGGGAATTCATGGGGAAAAGGAAGGGACCCGCCGCTGAGCGGCGGGGTCCCGGAATCTTTATCATTTGGCCGGAGCCGGTGGAATTAGTTAAGGGGAATCGTGAGGGACAAACCGTAGGCCCGGCCCTGGACAAGCAGGGCATGGAGGCCCGCGTTGTAACCCCAGACCGTGTCCGAGAACGGCGGTTTCTGGTCGGCGACATTGTCCACGCTGGCCAGGATGCGGAGCCCCTTGGCGTGGCCGTGCCAGATCCCCTGCGTGAACACGTAGCCGAGGCGGAGGTCGAGCTTGTTGACCGCCGGAATCGGGTAGTAGACGATGGCCGAGTTATTCACCGTATTGATGCTGCCGGCGCTGTTGGTCGAGAAACCGTCCAGATGCCAGAGGAACGCCGAGGCATTCCAGTTGCCGCCCGACCAGTACAAGGCGGAATTGTAGGTCCATTTCGGCGGCGAGCCCGTGTCATCCTCGAGGATCACGGCGGGCTGGCCCGGCGCCACCTGGCGGTAGGATTTGAGATTGCGCAGCCCCATGGCGCTGACCCGCCACCGGCCAAATTTCTCACCGGGCAGCTTGTACTCGACATTGAACTCGGCGCTCTCGCTGTAGACCAAGCCGAAGTTCACGAACTGTCGGTTCACCTGCGTGATCTGGCCGGGCTGGTTGAGGGAGATATCCGTGGCGTTCGGCGCGGTGCGGAACACCCGGTCCGGGAACAGTGACTCGTTGTTCACGATCGTCTGGGCGGTCATCAGCTGGTAGACGTCTTTTTGCTTGGTCTGGTAGTAGTTCGCCTGGAACGTGAAGCCCGCGAGGTAGGCCGGCTCGTAGACGATGCCAGCGAACTTATTGTCGGAGAGTTCCGGCTTGGGGGTGGGACTAGATCCCGCGGCGATGATGACGCCCGTGGTGGTCGCCGGCGTGCGCAGGGGATCGGTGACCGAACTGGTGGTCGTGGAGGGGGCCGTCAGGTACTCGGTCACGCCCGGAGCCCGGAAACCTTGGCTCACGCTGCCGCGCACTAGGAGCGACTTGAAGGGCGCCCAGGAAACGCCGAACTTCGGGACGAACTTGGAAAACGCCCCGACCTCCTCGAAGCGGCCGGCCAGCTGGAAATCGAGGCGCTGCAACAGCGTCGCCGAGTTCGGCTTGCCGAACACCGGCACGTTGAACTCGGTGAACACCGCGTGCGTATCCTGGGTGCCGAATACCGAGCGGGACGACGCGACCGGGGTGACCGCCGAGGAGTAGCTCACCGCATAGCTGTCGACCGCGGACTGGCTCACGGTGCCACCGAACGCCGCCTTGACCTCGCCGCCGGGCAGGCCGAACAGGTCGCCGTCGGTTTCCAGATCGAGGCTCTTGAGGTGCGAGGTGGTATCGAGTGATGGATAGACTGACAGGGTCTCCAATAGCGCCGCCTGCGACGGCGCGCCCGGGGCGCTGGCATCGATGAAGGGATTAAAGCGCTTGGACGCATCGGCCGCCGTCAACAAGCCGGCAAACCCGGCGCCGTTGAAGTTCCGCGTGATCTGCTGCAGGTTCTGAGTTTGCCACGTGGTCGCGATGTCCCACTGCCAGGAATTTCCCGTCTGTCCGTGCAAGCCGCCGGTGATGGCGTTGTCGATAGTCCGGACCGTCTGCGAAGTGGAGCCCCACTCGGCCAGGACCATGCCGACCGTCACGTTCTGGTTGAAGGGATTGAACGCCGCCGGGAGCGCGGCCGCGGTGCCAAAGCCTCCCGTAATGGAGGTCGTCGGCTGCGAGTTGAAGAGGCTGCGGGTGATGCTCGTGCGGTACGACACGTAGCCCTCAAGGTGGGAGTTGAAAACATACTTGAGGTTGCCGTTGGCTCCGTCGCGCTTGCTGGCCGGAATCAGGTCCAGAAACGAGGCGGTGTTCAGCCGCCGCTGGGCCGAGGCGTTGACCACGGTGCCCGAGGCCGGGGTGGTGATCAGGCTGAATTGCGAGACCGACGGGGTCGTCGCGGAGCCGGCCGGCACCGCCACCACCCGGATGCCGGGGAGCAGGTTGAACTCGCCCGGGACCGTGCCGCCCGAGGCCTGGATGACCGCAGGGTAACCCCAGTTCAGGCGGTAGTCGACACCGTAGGCCGTCGCACCGGAGGGGGTCAGCGTGCCCTTGGCGATCGCACTGTGGTTCTGGTTCGCGGAGAAGGAGCGGTCCGAGGCCTTGAGACTCTGGCGGTCGTAATAGTCGAGGCCAATCGTGCCGCTGAGCTGCCCGTAGCTGAAACCGGAGAACAGCGAGATGTTCCGCTCGCGGCCGCCGCCATGCTCCGTCGCCTTGTAGGCGGTAGCAAGTTCGGAGCCGGTGTAGTTTTTCTTGAGTACGATGTTGATCACGCCGGCCACCGCGTCCGCGCCATAGATGGCGGAGGCGCCGTCGTTGGTGACCTCGATGTGGTCGATCATCCCGAGGGGGATCGTGTCCAGGTTCACAAAGCCCTGCCGCGTGTCAGTCGACCGGTTGCCGCTGCCCGATTGCGCGACCCGGCGGCCGTCCACCAGGACGAGGGTCGAGGCGGAGCCGAGGCCGCGCAGGTTCACGCCGGAGACGCCGGTCTGGGCCGGCGGGGAGTCGGCGGCGCCGAGGACAAAGTTGAACGCCGGGGAGGAGGTTTCCGTCCGCTGGCCAAAATCCGGATTGAGCTCGTTCGGCGCGCTGCCGCGGCCGGAGGCGATGCCCGAGTAGTTCTGCGGGATCCGGTTGATGAAGTCGGCCAGCGTCATGGCGCCCGACTCGCGGATATAGTCATTGTTGTACGAACTGACCGGCGAGGGACCGACAATTTCCGTCTGGCGGATGCGGGAACCCAAGACCGTGTATTCGGCGAGCCTGATGAGCGCGGGCTCAATCCTGTCCGAATTCTCGGAGTCGCCGCTGGCCCGACCCGCCCGGGCCCCGTTTGGGCCGGCCGCCTTCTTCACGGCCAGCGCGCCGGTTTTTTCATCCTGGACCACTTCCAGACCCGTGCCGGCCAGCATCCCGTCGAGCGCTTCGCGGGCCGTCAGATCGCCCTTTACCGCATTGGTCTTGGCCCCCGTCACCTGCGTGACCGGATAGACAATCTGCTCCCCGGACTGCGCGGAGAACTGCTTCAGCGTTTCCACCGCCTCGCCGGCAGGCAGGTTGTAGGTTTTGCGGCCGGCATCGGCTGCGGCCGAGATCAGGGTGAGGCCGATGGCCAAAACGGCGGCGAGGGCCAGCCGTGGGAACGAAGCAGCGCGGCGCTGCGGGCGGTCAGTCAGGAGCGGTGAGGTCATGGTGGTGAGGGTCAATTTCAGTTGAAGGTCGGTTGACCGGGCCGGGAGGCGCAGTCAGCAGCGGATGCACGGTTGCCGGGGATAGAGGCCGGTGGACCGGCTGCCCCGAATAGTTAGTCTTCCCGATTTCGTGCCGTGGACGGCTGCGATGGTAGATCGGGCAAATGGGCTCTCGCTTGGAAGCGTCGAGAGGTAAAGAAAGGAAACCCGATCGATCAAATGTAAATAAAGATTGTCGAGTTATGACTGGATGGCTTGGCGGGTTCAACCCGACCTTGCCGCTCAATCAGGCCAGACGAACCAACCGGTGTTTTCCGCTAGGGCCTTGTGAAAATATGACACATTTTCTCGCCGGAGGGTATCACCAGCTGCGATAGGCCTAGTGGGTCGCCCGGCGCAGAAGGATCACGCCTCCGTCCTGCGGCTCCGCCCGGACGCCAAACCCCACCTCCAGCAGACGCACAAAGCCCTCCACGTTGTCCGCGCGGAAATTGCCCCCGACGATGATGGCGGCCGTGTCCCCGTCGCGCACCACGAGGTGTTGGCGGTTGAACCGGTTGAACTCAGCCACGACATCCCCCAGCGGCATGTCCACGAACTCCAGCCGAATCCCCTGCCAAGACAGCGCCCGCTCGATTTCCGCCGGGGTGACGTCCTGCACGACCGGTGCGCCCGGGCCGGCCGGCCCGGGCGAGGCAGCATGCAGCGCCGGCTCCGTGTCCAGCCGCACCACCGTCCGCTGGCCGCACAAGAGGACAATCGGCCGCCGATGAATTAGCCGCGCAAACCTAGGCGGCCCATTCGAATCGAGCGGGGCGTGCTCCAGCACCTGCACCTTGCCCTCGGTAACCAGGACGGCGACCTCGGTCTGGGCCAGCGTGACATTAAACGCCGTGCCGACCGCGCGCACCGTCACTTTGTCGGTGTCCACGAAGAACGGCCGGTCCGGGTTCTTGGCCACGGAAAAATGCGCCTCCCCGGCCACCAGCCGCACGCGGCGTTCGGCGGGTGTGAAATGAACCTCGATTCTAGCGCCCTGGTTCAGTTCAACCACCGATCCGTCCGCGAGTTCCTGTCTCTCCGGACGGGGGTGGATGATCGCCTCGCGGCGCGGCGCGGCCGGTTGATTGCGCGCGGGACCAGAAATCCAAAAATAGCCAGTCATGGCGAGGGCCGCCGCTGCTGCGAACGCCGTGGCAAGCCAGTAAAGGCGCGGGGGTTGGCGGGGCGCTAACAGGTCGGGATTGGGTATCGTGCTATGGGCGGGTCTCCACCGGGTGAGTGCATCCAGGGCCCCCCAGGTCTTTTCGAGGTGGCTCAACGCCTGCCCGTGGCGCGGATTCTGCCGCAACCATTGCAGGTATTCATCCTGCTCCGCGGGAGTCAGCCCGCGATCCCGGCGGGCGAGCCATTGGCCGGCCGCCACTGCGAGAGGATCCGCCGCGTTGGGTTGGTGGTCGAGATTCATGGGGTTCAGGGCAGTCCGTGGCGGGCGAGAAACTCGGCGCAGCGGCGCATCCCGTTGCCGACCTGGGCTTCGACCGTGTGTTCGGAAAGTCCGAGCTGCGCCGCGATCTCACGCTGGGAAAGGCCGTAGATCTTCCGCAGGGTCAGCACCTGGCGGCAGCGGTCGGGCAATGACTGGATGGCTTTGGTCAAGAGTTCGAGTTCCTGGTTTTTGGCCGCAGCCTCAGCCGCGGAGGGTCCGTCCTCATAGACGGGCAACTCGCCCATTTCCGCTACGTTCTCGAAGGTGACGATTTGGCGGCGGCGCATTTCGTCGATCGCGAGATTGTGGGCCGTGGTGAAAAGAAACGCCTTTGCCGCCGTGACCGGCCGGACCGTGTGGGCCTGCCAAACGCGGGTCATCGCTTCCTGGACCAGGTCGTCGATATCCGTCAGGGCCGGAAACCGGCTGTGCAACCAGGAGCGGAGCACCAACTCGTGCACTTGCACTTCCTCGGCGAACCAGCGGGTGTGATTGGTGGGGGGCATGCTTGGGCCGGAACCGGAGGCGGACGCGTCTTGGAATCTGCCACGATCAGCACCGAGTCGAGTGGATTTGGTGGCGGAAGTTATCCCTTTCCGGAAAGGGCCACGGGTTATCCATGGAGCATCTCCCCCCGGCCGCCGGCCTTGCCTCCGTGGAACGGCTTCCGCTGTTCACGCGTCACGGTCACCGGGCGCGAAGTACGCGACGCCGTCCCGGGGGAACGCCCCGTCGGCTCCGGGTCGCTCTCCCGTGTCGCGCGCGCCGGCCCGCGCTGCCGCTGAACTGCACCGCTCCGCCGCGCGAGTTGCTCGTGCACATCCACAACGGCGAATCTCCACCGCTCGCCCTGGCGTGGTTCGTCCAACTCCATCCGACCCGTTCTAGGCCAGCGTGCGCAAGCCGAGGAGCGCCGTCTCAATCCGGTCGAAGACCGGCAGGCCGGCCTCGCGAAAGGCGCGCCGGTAGCCGTCGTAGTCCACGCCGGCGTCCACCGCCACCGCGACCGGTTTGTCATGCGCGTCGCGCAGTTTCGCCAGGGCCGCGGCGAACCGCGCCGCCCTCGCCGCTTCGGTGCCGAGCCGGCGGGTGAAGGGAACAACTCCGACGACCAGCACGCCGGCCGCGTCCATCAAAATTTCCGCAGCCGCGAGAAAAGCGTCCTCGCCCGCCATGGGTGTGAGGTCAAGCGGCAGCTTGGGCGCCACGAGCCCGGCCAGTTCATGCCGGGCCAGCACGGCGGCCAGCGCCGCGCGCGCAGCCGGTTCGAGCACGGCGGCGCGCAGCGGTCCCGTGAGCAGGTCGCTGCCGTTCACGCTCTCAAACCCGGCGTTGGTCAGCAGCGCCACCGGGCCAGGCCGCGGCGTTGGCCACGCCCCGAGCCATTCCAACGCGGCGTCAAACGCGACGATCGAGGCGGAGAATTTCACGCCGGCACGCTCCAGCAGCGCCCGCTCCAGTTCACAGTCCCCAGCCATCGCACCCGTGTGACTCGCGGCGGCGCTCTGCCCGGCCGAGGTCTGCCCGGCCCGGTGCATCAGCAGCGTCACACCCCGGCGGTGCAGTCGGTCGGCGGCCTGCGCCGTCTCCAGCAGGTGGCCGGGACCGAACCCCTCGACGTAGGCGGCCACCGCCCGACATGCGGGATCGTCTTTCAATGCGTGGAGAAAATCCGGCAGCGCCGCGTCCATCTGGTTGCCGAGCGCGACGCCCAGGCCGAACCGCAGCTGCGGGGCGCGGGAGCGGCGGCAGAGCAGGAACGCGCCGCTTTGGCTGAGCAGCGCCAGCCCGCCGCCCGCCGGGCCGGGCGGAGTGAGCTTCTCCGCGGGAATAAAGGAGGTGTCGAGTTGCGTGGCTGGAACCCAGTGGCCGAGAAAATTTGGCCCGAGCACGGTGGGGGTCCACCGGCCCGCGGTGCGAGTCTCGTGCAGCCGCCGGGTGAGATCGCGACCGAGTCCCGTCGTGTCGGCACCATCGCCGATGCCGCCGGCTACAAGCCCGACCACCGTCGCGCCGCCACCCTGGGCGATGAGCGCAATCAAGGTCTGCGCCGCAACCGGGGCCGGCAAAGCGAGCAGCAACAGGTCCACAGGCGCCGCGCACAAGGCCGCGACGTCCGGCACACACGGGAGACCGAGCAGCTCCGTCCGGCCGGGTTTGATGAGGGTGATGCCGTTCGCCAGTTCCGGGCAGCGGCGGAGGTTCTCAAGAATGGTCCGCCCCACCCCGCCCTCCTTCTCGGAGACGCCCGCCAGCGCCACGCGGCGCGGGGCGCGCAGGGCATTCAGGAAACCACGCGGCGGCGGCACGCGCAGCGGGGCCGGCGGGGCGCGGCGGCCCACGGCGTCGAGCGGCCGCAGGCGGCCGGTCTCGTCGAGCACAACGGGGTTCAGTTCCAGCAACGTCACGCCGGCGTTCCCGGCCAGCGGGGCGAGGCGCCAGAGCGCATCGAGAAACGCACCGAGTTGGTGCTCCGCCGTCAGGGGCGCGGTGCCGCGGAGTTGTCCGAGCCAGATCTGGCCCAGCAGGTGCGCTTTGAGCTCGGCCAGCGCCATCTGCGGTGTAGTCAGCGCCAGCGGCCAGCGCAGCGGTGGTGCCAGCGTCGCCAGCGCGTCCGCCTGCAAGCCGCCGAAACCGCCCAGCACGACCCAGCCCGCCTCGCCATAGGTCAGGGAAAAGAAACCTTCGGAGGGCAGACCCCCGGCGCGCGCGATGGGAATGCGGGCGCAGACCAGGCCGCCCAGCCAACGGTGTCCGGCGGCTTCGACGCGAAGACGCATCGCCGCCGACTCGGTGGCCACCGCGGCGACGTCGAACGGCAGGAACTTGACGGCTCCGAGCTCCGACTTGTGCCAGAGCTCCTCACCGAGGCCCTTGAGCACGACCGGTTCGCCGGCGACAAAGGGCAGCGGTTCGCCCACGAAGCCGTGCGGCGGCGGACACAGCCCGGCGCGGGTCAGCAGCGCATAAGCCTCGGCCTCGCCCACGAAGCCGGTGCCGGCCCGCGGCGCGGATCCGGTTTCGGGCTGGGCGTTCATGCTGAAACCAAGGTTGCCTCCACCGCCGCGCGGCCGGCGGCGAAGGCCGCTTCGTTCAACGGCAGGAGGGCCGGCTTGTCCTTCAGCACGTGATGCAGCGTAGCGGGGACACTGCCCTCGGGCAGGAGGTTGAGCGCGGCCTGCAGCGCGCCGAGCGCGACGACATTCTTGACCATCGGCCGGCCAAGATCGGTTGCGATGCGGGTGAAGGGCACCGGGATGACCCGGCGGTTTTTCGGCAGTGCGGGCGGCGTCGTGATGACGGTGCTGTCGTAGAGGATCAGACCGCCCGCCGGCACGGTGCCGCCGAATTTGGCCAGGCTCGGGGCGTTGAAGGCGATGAGTACATACGGCTCGGACGCGGCGGGGTTGAGCACCTCGCGCTCGGCGATGTGCACGTCGGCGTAGGAGGTGCCGCCGCGACTCTCGGGGCCGTAGCTCGGGATGTTGGTGGCATCGTACCCTTCGGCGATGGCGGCACGGGTGAGGAGCAGCGCGGCGGTCTGGGCGCCATCGCCGCCGGAACCGGCCAGCTTGATGGCGATGTCGCGGGCGGGCAGATGGGCGGGCCAGGGCGGAACGTCATGCGCCTCGTCGTCGCGGCGGGGTTCGGCCCCGCTGAGTCCCAGCACCGCTTCGGGATCGAAGATGGGCGCACCCGGCTTGAACCACGGCTCAACCGTGAGGTCTTTCTTCACGCCCAGCGGATACACCGGCTCCATCGCGGTTTTCACCCACTGCTCAGCCTCCTGCGGCGTCATCTTCAGGTGCGTCGGGCACTCCGCGATGATTTCGACAAAGGAATATCCGCGACCCTCGATCTGATGGGTGATCGCCTGCTTGATCGCCTTGCGGGCCTTGACGCGTTCGCGGGCGCTGAACAGCGCGACGCGCTCGACGTAGACCGGACCGTCCAGCTGGGCGATAAGCTCGGCCATCCGCAGCGGCTGCCCCATGGCCGCGGTGCGGCCCGTGGGGCTCGTGGTGGTCCGCTGGCCCATCAGCGACGTGGGCGCGAGCTGGCCGCCGGTCATCCCGTAAACGGCGTTGTTGATGAAAATAACCGTCAGGGGCAGGCCCATCTGCGCGATGGAGATGGTCTCAGCGAGACCGATGGACGCGAGGTCGCCGTCCCCCTGGTAGCTGATGACGATGGCCTCGGGATGCGCGAGCTTGTGGCCGAGCGCGACCGCGGGGGCGCGCCCGTGCGCGGCCTGCGAGTTGCCGACATCAAAGTAGTAATGCGCGAACACCGCGCAGCCGACGGGGCTGATAAGCACGGTGCGGTCCTGGATGCCGAGTTCGTCAATCGCGGCGGCCAGGTCGCGGTGCGCCACGCCGTGGCCGCAGCCGGGGCAGTAGTGGGTGCTGTGGGCCTTCAGGCCCTCGCCGTGGCTGTGGCGGCTGAAATGGTCGTAGAACGCGCTCATGACCGCACCTCCTTGGTTCCCAGAATTCCCGCGAGGATCTCGGACTGCTGCGGCAGGTTGCCGCCGCAGCGCCGCACGTGGGTGAGGGGTGGCGGCGCGATGCCTGCATGGCTGAGCGCGAGCCGGAGCTCGTCCTCCAACTGGCCGGGGCCGGCCTCGACGACGACAATCCGGCTCACCCCGGACATGAATTCCACGAGGGCGTCGATGGGGAACGGCCACAACGTGATCGGTCGGAAGAGCCCGGCCTTCACGCCCCGTTCGCGCGCGGCCTGAACCGCGCCCTTCGCCATGCGGGCGGGGGTGTTGCAGGCGATGACCAGCACCTCGGCGTCGCGGCAGAGGTGGCTGTCCACGCGCTGCTCGCAGGCGGCGATGGCGGCGTACTTGCGGTTGAGGTGCTCGTTGTGCGCCTCGAGGTCGTTCTCCTCGAGGGCGATGGAGCTGATGAGATTATGCTGGTGCGCCCGGTCGCCCCAGACCGCCCAGGCCGGCAGGCCGGGCCGCACCATGACCGCGGGTAGCCGCACCGTGCCGGTCATCTGGCCCAGGTAGCCGTCACCGAGGATCACGACGGGGTTGCGGTAGCGGAAGGACAGCGCAAACGCCTCGGCCGTGAGGTCGAGCATCTCCTGCGGCGTGCTCGGCGCGAGGATGATGGCGCGGGTGTTGCCGTGGCCGAGGCCGCGGCAGGCCAGCTTGATGTCGGCCTGCTCGGGGGCGATGTTGCCGAGCCCCGGACCGCCGCGCATGATGTTGACGAAGACTCCCGGGACCTCGGCACCGATCATGTAGCTGATGCCCTCCAGCATCAGACTGAAGCCGGGACTGCTGGTGAAGGTCATGCAGGGCAGCCCCGCGCCGCCCGCACCGTACATCATGTTGACCGCGGCGACCTCGCTCACCGCCTGGACAAAGGAGCCGTTGAGCTTGGGCAGAATCCGGGCCATCAGCTCGGCGCCCTCGGTGCTCGGCGTGATGGGATAGCCAAAGACGTGGCGGCAGCCGGCCAGCAGCGCGCCGATCGCGGCGGCATAGGTGCCCTTGAGCACCATCGGCTCGCAGGCCGGAAGGGGGATGCGGTCGTCGGGCAGGTCGCCCTCGGAGTGGTTGGGCACGCATTTCTCGCCAAACAGCTTGGCGGGATCCTCCAGCACAAAGTCGCCCTCGGGGCCCGGCCGGTCGGTCTCGAGGCGCAGGCCATAGGGCTCGGGACAGGCCTGCAGGCAGAGCGAACAGCCGTTGCAGTTTTCCAAGTGCAGCTCGACCGGCACGAGGCCGGTGGCGGAATTGAGGGTGGTGCCCGGCGTAATGCAGTGGCGCGGGCAGGCCTCGATGCAACGCAGGCAGCCCTTGCAATACTGCGGCTCGAGAAAGGGTTTGGGGCGGAGGAGGGCGGACATGGCGGGGGGCCGGGCCTGGTGGGGTTGGACTCACGCCATGATAGCCGAACCCGGGCGCTGAACTGCGCATGGCTTGGCGGAGAGTGCGCAGGACTTGGGCCCGGCATTTACTCCAGATGGCGTATGGCCGCAGCCAGCCCATTCACCGTGGCTGCCGCCGCCGCCGAGACCGCGCCGGACGCGGCCGGAATCACTCCGCCCAGGGATCGAACAGCACCTTGATCGCGGTTTTGTTTTTCAACCGCTCCACCCCCTCCACGTAGCGCGTGAACGGCAGCGTGCAGGAAACAAGAGGTGAGAGATCCAGTTTTCCCGCCCGGATGAAACGCAGCGCGGTTTCCGCCGCCGCCCGGTTGTGGTCGCCGTAACCCATCAGGGTCACGCCCGGTCCCCACATGTGGCGCGGTTCGTACGCCACGGGCTCACGCATCACGCCGAAATTCGTCACGCAGCGGCGCGTGCGGTCCAGGAGAAAACTGATCGCCGGTGGCAGACCCGTGCAGTCAATCGCATCGTCGAGCGCCCGCGGGCCCTTCCGGTCGGCCTTCCACGTCCGCGCATCCGGGGCACAGGTGCGGTCCGCACCCAGCTGGCGCGCAAGTGCCCGGCGTTCCGGCACCATGTCAATGCCCACCACTTCGCGCGCGCCGTGCGCCCGGGCCATTTGCACGGCGAGCAGGCCCGCCGGCCCGAGCCCGGCGACGCCCACGCGCCGCCCGGCCACGCCCCCAAGCTGGGCAAGCCGTTGAAAGGAAACCTCCACGCACATCGCCAGCTCCAACGACGCAATCTGCGCGGGCGCCAGGTTCGCGGGAACCTTCAGCAGCGCCCGTTCGGGAAACGCGTTGTACTGCGCGTAAAATCCCGGCCGGGACTCGCCCGTATCCTGCCACGCCGCCACCCGCATGCCGACCTTGAGGGCCTTCACCCCGCGGCCCACGGCCACGACTTCACCCATCGCCTCATGGCCCGGTGCCCCGGGGGTGTACGGATACGTGAGCTTCATGCCCGGGAACATCGGTTGCCCGCCGAGGATGTGCATGTCCCAGTGCGGACACGTCGTGACCCCGAGCACCTTCACCAGCACCTCGCCGGCCGCGGGCCTGGGGATCGGTGCGTCCACCCAGGACGCCACCCCGGGTTTATTAATCACGAGCGTTTTCATGGTCGGGTGCATGGTAAATTCCTCAGGTCCGTGACGCCGGCCAGTCCAGCACGACGCCGAGCACCGGCTCGCGTTTCGTTTCAATCAGCGCCCACGCCTCCGCGGCCCGCTCCACCGGCAGGCGGTGGGAGATGCAACCCAGCGTCTCCAGCCGGCCTTCCGCGATCCAGCGCATCGTCTCGTCCAGCCGCGGCTGCGTCCAACCCGACACCAGATCGAAGGAGATCTCATGATTGCGGAACTGCTGGAGCGCCTGCAGCAGGTTCGTTTCCCCGGCCCGCGGATAAAATCCAGCAATCACCATGTGCCCGTTGCGTTTCATCTGCGGCAGCCAGTCCGAGAGCGCGCGCTGGCTCCCCGCCGTCTCCACCAAAACCTGCACCGGCCCGAGGCCCAGCGCCTGCGTCGCCGCCACGCCGTTGTCCGTCCCGGCCAAAATCACCTGCCCATATTTCCGAAACCGCGCCAGCCGGTCCGCGTGGCGGCCAATCATGACCACTTTCGCCCCGCGGTTCGCCAGCGTCTGCCCGGCCCACTGTCCCACCAGGCCGTCGCCCATCACGATCGCGGTTTCACCCGGCTGCACGGGTGAACGCGACCCGCAATTGTAGCCGACCTGCGTGAGCACCAGCCCGGAGTAAGCCACGGGATCGCGTCCCGACGGCAGGGGCATCAGGGACCGTTGTTCGCACACCGAGGGCGAAACGTGGCCGGCATACTTGTTTTCAAACATCCCGCTGACCCGGCTCACCGAGGCAAACACCCAGTCACCCGGCGCAAACCGCGTCACGGCGGAGCCCACCGAGCGCACCCGGCCCACCTTCTGGTAACCCGCCACCATGGGGAACGGCGCGGGGTCGCCCGGTTGCCACGCCACGTCCCCGGACAGCCGCTCGCCCCGCAGAAACGATCCCTCGGTGCCGTTGCTGATCCACGAGTGATGCACCTCCACCACCACGTCCTCCGGCCCCGGCTCCGGGCACTCGATCTCGCGATACGCGACTTGGTTGGGGGCGATAAAAACTACGGCGTGGCTTTTCATGGGACGGAGGTAACCGGCCCGGCAGTCACCCAGCCGCCTCCCGCGATGTCAAACCCCGCCCAGCGCCGCAATCGCCTCGAACGCCCCCGGATTATCAATGCTTGTGATGTCGCCCGCCGGCTGACCGAGAAACACCCGGAGCATCGCGGCCCGCACGATCTTCCCGCTGCGGGTCTTGGGCAACGCAGGGATCACAAAGACGTTCTTCGGCGCAAGCGGCTTGCCGAGTTGCTTGGCGACCTGCGCCACCAGCTCCTTCTCGGTCGCGGTTTGTCCCGGCTTTAACACCACGAAACACACCAACGCCGTCCCCTTGAGCTCGTCGGGCACACCGATCACCGCCGCTTCGCTCACCGCGGGATGCGTCGTGAGCGCGCCTTCCACCTCGCCCGGGCCCACCCGCTTCCCGGCGACCTTCATGGTGTCGTCGGTGCGGCCAAAGAGAAACCACTGCCCGTCCTCATCCACCTTCGCCCAGTCGCCGTGATACCACACGCCGGGAAATTTCTGGAAATACGTCTCCAGATACCGCGCGTCATCGTGCAGGAAACTTTTCGTCATCGACGGCGCCGGCTGGCGGCAGACCAGGTGCCCCATCGTCCCACGCGGCGCCGGCTGGCCTTCGTCGGTATAGGCCGCAACATCCATGCCGAGGCTGGGTCCGCCGACCGAGCAGGGTTTCAGCGGCGTCAACGGGGTCGGCGAAAGATGGCAGCCCACGATCTCCGTCCCGCCGGAAATGTTGATCACCGGGCACCGCTTCTGCCCGACGTTTTCGAAATACCAGAGATAGCTCGCCTCGTCCCAGACCTCGCCCGTCGAGCCGAGCACGCGCAATCTTGACCGGTCGTAACCTGCCGGGCCGCGTCCGTCCGTCCCGCGCATGAGCAGCCGGATGAGCGTGGGCGAACAGCCGAGCGTGACGACGCCGAGCTTCGCGCAGATTTCCCAGATGCGGTCGCCCGTCGGATAATTCGGCGCGCCGTCGAAGAGCACGATCGGCGTGCGATACAGCAGGCACCCGATGATTTCCCACGGACCCATCATCCAGCCGATGTCCGTGACCCAGAAGAACGGCTCGCCCGGCTGCACGTTGAACGCATAGCGCAGCTCCTTGCCCATCTGCGCGAGGCACCCCGCCTGCGTGTGGACCGTGCCCTTCGGCCGGCCGGTCGTGCCGCTGGTGTAAATGATCAGACACGGATCCTCCGCCGCGGTGGGCTCGCAGGCCGCCAGCGGCGTGCCCGTGCCCAGAAACGCCTCCCAGTCCGCCATATCCACCCACACGGTGCGCGTGAGCGACGGCACCTTGGCGGCCGCCGCCCGCGCGATCGTCGCAGTGTCCGTGGCCTTGCCCCGGCGCGTGAGTGTGCCGCACGCGAACAGAATTTTTGCCTCACACGACGCCAGCCGCTCGCGCAGTGCGTCCTCGCCGTAACCGCAGAAAATCGGGACGAACCGCGCGCCGAGCTTCATCGTCGCAAACAGCACCACCACCGTCGGCACCTGCATCGGCGCGTAGAGCCCGACGCTGTCGCCGGCCTTCACCCCCGCCGCCCGCAGCGCACCCGCACAGCGGTTCACCAGCCCGGAGAGCTCGGCAAACGTGACCCGGCGCGACTCCTCCTCCCGGCCGGAATCGGATTCATAAAACAGCGCCGTCTCCCCGCCGTGGCCGTCGCGCACGTGGCGGTCCACGCAGTTGTGCGCGACGTTGACCTGCCCGCCAAGAAACCAGCGCGTCCACGGAAACCCGCGCGACTCGTCCTTCACCGTCCCGTAGGGCCGCGCCCACTCGACGCCGCAATCCTTCAGCGCTGCGTCCCAGAACCAAGCCGTGTCGCGCACCGAGGCCGCGTGCAGCTCGGCCAAGGTCGCGTGACCATGCTGTTTCATGAACCGCGCCACATGCGAGTCGCGGGTCCAGAAATGATCCTTGGGGTGCCAGATGAAAGGGGGACTCATACGAATTTAACCGCGAAATATTTACCGGAGGTAACGGAGGAAACAGAGCGAAATCAGGCGGGAATTTAACCGCTTCGTTCTCTCCGTTTCTTCCTGTAAAATGGCTGGGTGCTTGGATCGGGATTCCGATCCGTGATCAGAAAATCAAACCAGCTCCACGCACACCGCCAGGCCCTCGCCGCCGCCGATGCAGATCGCCGCGACGCCGCGCTTGAGTCCGCGCTCCTTCAGCGCCGCCAGCAAAGTGACCACGATCCGCGCGCCGCTCGCGCCAATGGGATGGCCCAGCGAAATCGCCCCGCCGCGCACATTGATTTTTTCGTGTGGCACGCCGAGTTCCTGCATGAACGCCATCGGCACCACCGCAAAGGCCTCGTTGACCTCCCAAAGATCGACGTCGCCGACCTTCCAGCCCGCCCGTGCCAGCGCGGTTTGCGTGGCGACCACGGGCGCAGTCGTGAACCAGAGCGGGTCCTGGGCGTGGCCGCCAAACGCCACGATCCGCGCGAGGGGCTTGAGCTTCTTTGCCTTGGCCGTGTCCGCCGTCGCCAGCACCAGCGCGGCCGCGCCGTCGTTGATCGTGGACGCGTTGGCCGGGGTGATCGTGCCGGCTTTATCGAAGACGGGCTTCAGCGTGGGCACCTTGTCGTATTTCACCTTCGCCGGGCCCTCGTCCTGCTCGACCTTGGTGACGCCACCCCTCGCGTCGGTAATTTCAACCGGGGTGATTTCCGCCGCGAAACGACCGTCCTTCTGCGCGGCGTTGGCGCGTTGGAACGACGCGATGGCGTAGGCGTCCTGCTGCTCGCGGGTGAAGCTGTACTTCGCCGCGCACTTTTCCGCGCAGCTGCCCATGTGGAGGTTGTTATACGGGTCCCAGAGCCCATCGCGGATGAGCGAGTCAATAACCTGCTGGTGGCCGAGCCGGTAACCGTCGCGTGCCTTCGGCAGCAGGTACGGCGCGGCGCTCATGTTCTCCATGCCGCCCGCAACCACCAGCGTGGCCGCATCCAGCGCGAGGGCGTGGGCGCCCTGCATGATCGCCTGCAGGCCGGAGCCGCAGACCTTGTGAATCGTCACCGCACGTGCCGAGGGCGGGAGCCCCGCCGCCAACGCCGCCTGCCGCGCCGGGGCCTGGCCCTGCCCGGCTTGGAGCACGTTGCCCATCAAGACGTCGCTCACCTCCGCCGGCGCGACGCCGGCCTGCGCGAGCGCGCCCTTGATCGCCGCGGCGCCCAGCCGGGACGCGGGCACGTCGGCGAGGGCGCCTTGGAACGAGCCGAGCGGGGTGCGCGTGGCGGAAAGGATGACGATCTCGGGGTAAGACATGGGCAATTGTTAACCGCGAAGGACGCGAAGTTTGGATTCTAACCTTGGCGAGCTTGGCGTTCTTCGCGGTGAAATCAGGCTTAATCCGGACGCTCGAGGGAGAACGTGTCGCGGGTGGTGGTGTAATCATCTCCGCCCAGCCGGCCGACGAGGTCGAGCTTGTGTGCGTCAGGCCGTCCGTCCGCACCGAGCACGTCGTCGGAAATGTGCGCGGCGAGGATGCGGCCGAAGATCACGTGCGCCGCCAGCGGCCCCTCGCCGATGTTCACGATCCGGTCGAGCCGGCACTCGAACGCCACCGGCGCCGCCGCCACCCGCGGCGGGCGGACGAGGTCGGACGGCACGGACACGATGCCAAATTTTTCGAACTCGCTCTCCCCGTACGGCAGCAGAGCCGCGCAGGCGTTCATCTGCTCCGCGAGGCGGTGGGACACCAGGTTGATGACGAACTCCGGCACGGCCTCGATGTTGCGCACCGTGTCCTTCTTCCCGCCCTGCCGGTTGTTGACCGGGCAGAACATCAGCGTCGGCGGATTCGCGCACACCCCCTGAAAAAAACTGAAGGGCGCCAGGTTGGTTTTACCCTCCGCGGAGATCGTCGAGGCCCAGGCGATGGGACGCGGCATGATGGTGGTGACCATCCATTGGTAGGCCTCGCGCGCGGCGAGCGTGGTAAAATCGAGTCGCATAAAATCAGCCCAGCCAGCTCAGCGGGTAGTCCGGGTCGTCCATCGCCAGCGCCTCCGGCGTCAGCTGCAGCGGATACTGCGTGTCGAACATCACCGCGAGTTCCTCCGTGCGCTGCGCGTCGAAGCTCTTGAGCGTCGTGCCCGGGTGCGGCCCGTGCGGGATGCCCTGCGGGTGCAGCGTGAACGACCCCGGCTCCACGCCTTTCCGCGAGCCAAACTGCCCGCGCACGTAAAACAGCACCTCGTCCGCCTCCGTGTTGTCATGCGCCCACGGCACCTTCACCGCCTCCGGGTGGTGGTCCAGCCAGCGCGGCGCAAAGGTGCACACCACGTAGCCGCGGATCTCGAACGTCTGGTGAATCGGCGGCGGCAGGTGCACCGTGCCGGTGATGGGCTCAAAATCATTCGCGTTGAACGTGAACGGATAAAGGTAGCCGTCCCAGCCCACGACGTCGAACGGGTGGCTCGCCATCACCACCTTCGTCAGCCGCGCGCGATCCTTGAGCAGGATGGCGAAGTCCCCCTCCTGCTCGTTCGGCACGAGTTCGGTCGGCCCGTGGAAATCGCGCTCGCTGTACGGCGCACCCATCCGGATCTGGCCCTCGGGGTGCAGGTAGCGCGCGGGAATCCGCACCGGGTGCGCCGACTCGAGGATCAGGTAGTCCTCCTGCGCAATATCGTCCGGCACCAGCCGGTAAATCGTGCCGCGCGGGATGACGATGTAATCGTCCTGCCGGTAGCGCAGCCGCCCGAAGTTCGTCTCCAGCCAGCCGCCGCCGCCCCACACGAAGATGATGTCGTCGCTCTGCCCGTTGCGGTAGAAATCATAACCCGCGGCCATCGCCGTCGCCGGCCGGCAGCGCGAACAGGTCAGGTCCGCGTTGAACATCAGCGGCACCCGGCCCGTGTAGGGATCCCCGCGGCGCGGCAGCTGGAACGATTTCAGGTGGTGGTGCCGCAGCGGCAGCGGCGCCGCCGGCGCGGGGGCGAACTCACGCACCAACTCCACGCGCTTCACGCGGGTCGGCGGCTTCTGGTGATACAGCATCGAGTACGCCCGGTCGAAGCCCTCGGTCGTGATGACGTGTTCGTAGTGCAAGCCCTCGCCCTTGAAGCTCGCCGCGGCGGCCCGGGGAAACTTCAGGTGATGCTTGCGGGGCGTTTCCCCGAGTTTGAGGTAGTGGGGCATGGGGATTTTCGAATTTCGATTGGCGATTTTCGATTGGGAGCCGGCGGCGATCAGCAGAAATTTGGAATTATTGGAATAGCAGCCTCGATTTCGCCGGGGCCACAGTCTGTGCAACGCCTACTCTGCATTCGAAATTTGAAAATCGAAATTCGAAAATCACAGCGTGCCGCGTTTCGCCTGCTCGCGCTCAATGGCTTCGAAGAGGGCGCGGAAGTTGCCCTCGCCAAAGCCCCGCGCGCCGCCGCGGCGCTGGATGACCTCGAAAAACAGGGTCGGACGCGCAAACACGCACTTGGTGAACAGCTGCAGCAGGTAGCCGTCGTCGTCCGGCTCGCGGTCCACGAGGATGCGCAGCTCCTTCAGCCGTTCCTTGTCCTCCTGGATGTCCCCGACGCGCGCGTCGAACGCAGCGTCGTAGTACGTCTCAGGCACATCGAGGAAATCCTGGCCCATCCGCCGCATCTCCCCCACGGTCGTGACGATGTCGGGCGTCAGCAGCGCGATGTGCTGGACGCCGGGTCCGTTGTAGCGGTCCAGAAATTCCTGGATCTGTGAGTTGGCTGACGAGGGCTCGTTGATCGGCATCTTCACCCAGCCGTCGGTCGAGCTGACGACCTTCGACATCAGCGCGCTGCGCCCGGTGTTGATGTCGAAGTGCATGAAGAGGTCGAAGCCGAAGATGTCCGCGTAATACTTCACCCACGGCTCCATGTGCTCCACGTTGGCGACGACGTGGTCAATCATCGCGAAGTTGATGTCCCCGTCCTCCACCCCGCCCGGCACCGGCTGGTAGCCCGGTGCGAAATTCGTGTGCGGCTTGCGCTCGATGAAGGTGTGCACCGTGTCGCCGTACGCCGCGATCGTCCCGCCGATGAACACCTCGTGCTCATCCAGCGGCCGCACGACCTTCGCCCCGCGCCGTGCCGCCTCGGCCAGTGCGTGGGCCGCATCCTTCACGCGAAACGCCACGTCCCGCACGCCACAGCCATGCCGGTCGAGGTGCCAGCGCATAAAGTCCGCCTCGGGACCCCGCCCCTGCGGTTCCGCCACGATGAAGTTGATCCGCCCCTGGCCGACGACATGCGCCCGGCGGCCGCGGACCCCCGTGCCCTCATCCGCATAAAACCGGCCGGCCATGCCGTATTTCTGCACGAAGAAATCCCGCCACTGGTCGGCGTGGTCGACGATGAACTCGATGTGGTCGATGCCCTTGACGCCAAGGGGATTGAACGCGGTTTTCTGGCCTGCCGGTTTTTCGAAGAAAGTCGTGCTCATGGGGAAAAGGGCCCGCGGGGCGGCGGGCGTTGGGGTGGTGGCAATCTACTCCCGGCCCTTCCCCGGGTCTATCGGCCAAATGGAGTAAACCGCCACGCCGCGCGCTTCCCGGAGAACGGACCTCCCGGTCTGTTTTCGATCAACGGACCGGGAGGTCCGTTCTCCTGCTTGCACCGCTCACACGCCACTTCCACTCTCCCGCCATGGCCCGCCGCCCACCCACCCCGCCGCCAAACGGGCCCGCCCTGCTCGCGCACACCACGGCCATGCTGGAGGAAGTGCCGGTCGGCCTGCTGCTGCTGGACGCGGAGCTGCGGCCGCTGTGGTTCAACAACGAGGCCGCCCGCGCCTGCGCCGTGTGGAACCACGGCGAACGCCGCGCCGCCGCCCTGCGCGTGCGCAGCGCCTTCCGCGTGCCCGGCCCGCTGCTCGACGCCTGCCACGCCCTGCTGGTGAATGGCGCCTCCACCCAGCCCGCCGTGGTGAGCGACCATGCCCGCGGCCTGCATGCCCGCATCCGGCTGCACACCCCCGGCGCGGGCCTGCCGCCAGCCTTTCACCTGCAACTGGACTACCGCCGCCCGCGCGGCGACCGCCACCGGCCGCTGTCCCCCGGCGCCGTCGCCCTGCTGGCCCGGCTGTCCGAGCGCGAACGCGAGGTCGCCATGCGCGTGCGCGAGGGCCTGCGCACCACCGAAATTGCGGCCGAGCTGCGCCGCAGCCCGCTCACCATCAAGACCCAGCTCGCAGCGATTTTCGCCAAACTCGACGTGCGCGGCCGCACCCGTGTCGCCGCCCTCCTCAGCCGTTAGCCAACCGGCCTAGGGTTGCTTCGGCTCCGGTTCCCTGTTTTCCTTCCTCCAAATCGTATCCCGAACATGGCCCGAATCCTGATTATCGACGACGACGACACGCTCCGCGGGATCATCGCCAAGAGCCTCACCCACGCCGGCCACACGGTCACCCAGGCGAACAACGGCCGCAAGGGCGTCGCCCAGTTCAAGGCCAGTCCCACCGACTTGGTCGTCACGGATCTCGTGATGCCGGAGCAGGAGGGCATGGAAACCATCAAGATCCTGCACCGCGATTTTCCCAATCTCCCCGTGATCGCCATGTCGGGCGGTCTGGACGGCTCGCCGCTGTACCTCGACCTCACGCGCCGGCTCGGCGCGCGGATCACCCTGACCAAGCCCTTCACGCTCCAGCAGCTCAAGGCGGCGATCGACGAGATTCTCGCCACCCTGCCGCCGTCCACGGGTGAAACCCCCGCCAGTCCGGCCCCGGGCGCCTAGGTCCTATAGCCGGGCCACAGGCAGTTTAAGCCGTTTGGAGTATGGCCGGCGGGAGCCGGGGCTGTTACGATGCGTCATTGAGTCCGCGGCGCTCATCCGCTCGCGCGACGCCCCGTCCGCCCCATGCCTTCCACCCCCACCGCGGCGCCCCCGGCGATCCCCCCGCCGGATGGCCATGATCCCCGCTGTATTCCCCACAAGCTGACGCAACCGCTGCCGGTCGGCGAAGCCTGTGTCTATCCCCGCTACTCCCCGGAGGAGCACGACGTCTGGCGCACCCTTTACGCGCGGATGGCGGAGCTGCTGCCCGGCCGCGCAGCGGATGAATTCCTCACCGGCCTGACCGCCCTCGACCTCGACCGCGAAAAGATCCCCTCGCTCGCGGCGGTGTCCCGGCAGCTGCACCACGCCACGGGCTGGCAGATCGCGCGCACGCCCGGCCTGCTCGATGCCCACGATTTCTTCGGGTACCTTGCGCGGCGGATTTTTCCGTGCACCGACTACATCCGCGGCCGCCACGAGCTCGACTACACGCCCGCGCCGGACTGTTTCCATGACATCTTCGGCCACACGCCGATGATCATGCACCCGCGCTTCGCCGATTTCTACCAGCGGATCGGCCAGGCCGCGCTCGCGTGCCGGGACCCGGCGCTCGAGGAGCAGCTCACGCGCCTCTACTGGTTCACCGTGGAGTTCGGCCTCGTGCGGAATCCCGGCGGCCTGCGCATCTACGGCAACGGCATCATCTCCAGCGCGGGCGAAACCCTCCACTCGCTCACCGACCGCGTCGAGCAACGCCCCTTCGTCCCGGAAAAAACCGCGCTCCAGCCCTACGACATCTGGCATTTCCAGGACGTGCTCTGGGTCGTGGACTCGTTTGACCGCCTCGAGTCGGAGTTCGTCCGCTGGGCGAAGTCTCACGGGTTGTTGTAGGACGGAGTCGCCCGGCGCCGCCCGCCCAAGCTTGCGCGGAGCTGACCCCTCTGGCTTCTTCGGGCGCCCCGCGGCCGGATGCGGCGCTGCACGATGACCCAAACCACCGCCTCCAAGCCCAGCAAAGTTCCCGAGGTCACGCTGCTCTTCTGGATCATCAAGACTGCCGCCACCACCCTCGGGGAAACGGGCGGCGACGCCGTCTCCATGTCAATGGACCTAGGCTACCTGGTCGGCACGTTGATCTTCGCGGCATTATTTATCGGCGCCGTGGTGTTCCAGGTCCGGGCGCAGCGCTTTCATCCCTTCCTGTACTGGCTGACAATCATCGCCACGACGATGGTGGGCACGACCCTCGCGGATTATGCCGACCGTTCGCTGGGGATCGGCTACACCGGCGGTTCCTCGCTGCTGCTCGGGCTGCTCGTCGCCTCCCTTGCGGTCTGGTACCGGACGATGGGCTCGGTCTCCGCCGACACCATCAACACGCCCAAGACGGAAATCTTCTACTGGGTCACGATCATGTTTTCCCAGACGCTCGGCACCGCGCTGGGTGACTGGACCGCAGACACGGCCGGCCTGGGCTACACCGGGGCCGCAATCATCTTTGGCTCGCTGCTGGCCCTGGTGGTCGCGGCGTACTTTTGGACCAAGCTCCCCCGCCCCGCGCTTTTCTGGATGGCATTCATCCTGACCCGCCCGCTCGGCGCCGTGGTCGGTGATTTCCTCGACAAACCCGTGCCGGACGGCGGCCTCGCGCTAAGCCGCTACTCGGCGTCGGCCGCGCTGCTGGGATTTATCGTCGCCTGCCTCCTGATTTTTCCGCAACGGCCGGCCAAGGGCCCGGCCTACTGATCATCCGACCGGACCCGGGCCGGCCCGGTCAGCCTTTCAGTTCGTAAACCAGCACCTTGAACGTGCCGGGGACAATCTTGGGGCGCTTGGTGTCGCCCGGCTGCTTTGCTTCGAAGACTGCCGAGGGCAGGTAGATTTTATGGGATGACAGATCCACCGCCATCGTGCGGGCGCTGCGCTCGGTGGTGAGCGTTTGCACCACGGTGAATTTGTCCGGGGTATCCTCATGCACCACCGTCACGGTGCCGTCGGCGCCGTTGGACGTGAAGGCCAGCTGTGTGCCGGCGTCGAAGGCAGCGCCATCGATCCCCTTCCCCACCGGGAGCGTAGCCACCACGTGGCCATCCCGGCTGTCGAGCACGACCATCCTGGCATTGTCGCAGCCGAGGAAGAGCCGGTGATGTTCCCGGTCGATGCCCATCCCCGTGGCTTCCGCGCCCGGCGCGATCGGCCAGCGCTGAGTCACTGCCCGGGCCGGCACGTCGATCACGGCGACCTCATTCTTGTCCTCAAGGTTCACGAACACGCGCGCGCCGTCGGCCTGGGCGAACTCGGGTTTGCCGCCCAGCGGAATGGTCGCGGCCACCACGCCGGTGCCGGCATCGATCACGGTGGCGGACTGGCTTTTGCCATTGAAAGCATAGATTTCCGCCCGGGTGGGCTCGTACAGCAAGATGTCGGGATTCTGGCCGGTCGCGATCCGCGCCAGCGTCTTCCGGCTGCCAAGATCCACCACGCTTACCGTGTTTTCCCGACCATTGCTGGCAAAGCCGCGGCCGGTTTTTTCCGCGATGGCAAAATCATGCGCCCCGGCCAGACCGCCAATTTCACCGACGACCATGTCGGTCGTCGTGTCGATCACGACGACCTCGGTGGCGTGCGTGACGTAAAGCCGGTGGGCGGCGGCATCAACGGTGAGACAATCCCAGCCGCCATCACTCCCGACCGGGATTTCCCTGAGGAATTGATAGTGCCCCTTGGCCAACGCCATGGGGACAAGGCTCAGGAGGCAAAGACCGAGGATAAGGCGGCGAATCGACCGGGTGTTTTTCATGAAAGGATTCGGACTGGCAGGGTGAGACGTCTTAGCACCGCCAATCGTATCGTCGGTCTGCTGACATTGCACATCCTTAAAAGGCCCGGGGCCGCCACCCGGGGTTACAATTTCGCAACAGGGTCGTTTTCACTTAGCAAATGCGCAACCCGGCAGTCCGCAGCAGCAACCGGATCTCGGCCCGGAGTTGACGTTGATCGCGTGCCCGGGAGTGCCACCGACCCTCTGAGCCTGGTGCCAGCGCCAGCGGCTCATCGTGAGCCGGTCTTGACCGGGCTTGCGCGGAAGTGAGCACTCTGGCTACTTCGGGCGCCCCGATGTCCGCCCCTGTCATCTCGCCCCGCACGCTCCGCCTGACCCTTGCCGCCGCGTTTCTTGGCTGGATGTTTGACGGCCTGGAGATGGGGCTTTTCCCACTCGTGGCGCGGCCCGCCCTGCTCCAAATGCAGGGCGGCGCGGTCAACGACGCGTTTGTCGGTCACTGGATGGGCATCATCACCGCGTCGTTCCTGCTCGGCGCGGCGGCGGGCGGGCTGGCCTTCGGCTGGCTGGGCGACCGCGTGGGCCGCGTGCGCGCGCTGAGCCTGAGCGTGCTGACCTATTCCGTGTTCACGGGCCTGGCCTATTTTGCGTCGTCGCCGGAGTATCTCGCCATCACGCGTTTCTGCGCCGCCCTCGGCATGGGTGGCGAGTGGTCGCTCGGCGTCGCCCTGGTGATGGAAGTGTGGCCGGAAAAAGCCCGCCCGATGCTCGCCGGCATCATCGGCGCGGCGGCCAACGTCGGTTTCGCCCTCATTGCCATTGTCGGCCTGTTTTTCTCCGTGACCGTGCACTCGTGGCGCTGGGTCGTGCTCGTCGGCGCGCTGCCGGCTTTCCTGACGCTGCTCATCCGCCAGTTCGTGCCCGAGTCGGAGAAATGGAAACACGCCGCCGCCACCGCGCCTGCGCGGCCTGTGCGGGAAATCTTCTCCCCGGGGCTGCGCCGCGTGACGCTGCTCGCCACGGGGCTCACCGCGATCGTGCTCATTGGCACGTGGGGCACCGTGCAATGGATCCCGTTGTGGGCCGACCAGCTCACCGGCGGCATCCAGCCGCAGGCGAAAGCCTGGACTGGCCTGGTCGCCGGGCTCGGTGCCATCTGCGGCTGTCTCGCTGGCGCGTGGGCGGGCGGCCGCTTTGGCCGGCGCATCACCTATTTCGGCATGTGCCTCGGCTCGTTCGGGAGCTGCGCGCTGCTGTTTCGTGGCGGGCTGGGCTATGGGCCGGGTTTCCTCGCCCTGACGTTCCTGGTCGGCGCGATGACGGCGTCGTTCTTCGGCTGGCTGCCGCTGTACCTGCCGGAGCTTTTTCCCACCCGCGTGCGCGCCACCGCGCAGGGCCTCGCCTACAACGCCGGGCGCGTGCTCGCGGCGGCGGGCGCGCTGCAGATGGGCGCGCTGATGCACCAGTTCAACGGCAGCTACGCGCGCGCCGGCGCCGTCATCACCCTCGTGTACGTGATCGGCCTCGGGCTCATCTGGCTCGCCCCCGAGACCAAGGGCCGGACCCTGCCGGAATAGTGGTTGGGCGTTGGTCTGGTCCCGACCGCGACTATCCGCGGTTTCGTTGACCTGCATCAAGCCGCCCTGGCGGTCGTTCTGGCATCCTCGCCCGCATGACCGCGACCCGCGTCTCCAGCTTCCGCGCCCTCATCCTGCCCAAGGAACATGGCAGTTGGTCGCTCGCGTTTGAGCCCGTCGGGTTGTTTCTCCT
This sequence comes from uncultured Opitutia bacterium, assembly GCA_903839035.1. Classification (GTDB taxonomy): domain Bacteria; phylum Verrucomicrobiota; class Verrucomicrobiia; order Opitutales; family Opitutaceae; genus Opi-474. The sequence continues at coordinate 43,006 of CAIMAQ010000024.1, read as the reverse complement.
GGTCGCCCCGTCAGCAGCTGGAATCGCGCTCGCGCTGGCCGCCGGCGCCGGTTTTTTCACCCGCCGGCCGCTCAAACTTGCCCTGACCCTCCCTTCGTCGGATCCGCGCCGAATGCCTGCCCGCACCGTCGCGGTGGTTGTCGCGCTACTCGCCATCGGGGCCCTGACCGCCACGGCCTTCCTCGGGTCAATCCGCTTGCTCTGGCCCTTGCTGCTGGCCGCGCCCCTGGGCGGGCTCTTCCTTTGGTTCGACCTCCGCAACGCCATGCGTGAAACCGAGGCAGAACTCGCCGGCAGCGCCGCGTTCGCACTGTTGCCCGCCGCCGGAGCCACCCTCGCCGGCTGGCCCGCTCCCGCCGCCCTGGCCCTGGCCGCCGTCGCCCTCGCACGCAGCGTGCCCACCGTCCTCACCGTCCGATCGTATTTGCGCCGGAGCAAGGATCAGCCCTTCAGCGCCACTTCTGCCGTGGTCGCAGCGAGCGTGGCATGGGCCGGATTGACCCTCCTCGCCCTGCGGGGCTGGATCCCGCCGCTCGCCGTGGCGGCGGGCACCGTGCTCTGGCTGCGAACGGCGTGGCTGCTCTCGGCTTTTCACCCCGGCTGGTCCGCCCGCCGCGTGGGTATCCTGGAGGCCGTCCTTGGTGGGGTACTTCTCGGGGTTCTCACTTTTGCCTATCACCAGTCGCTAAATCAGAACGGCGCGATAAATTGACCTGCGTCAAGGCAGACCCGCCCGAGCTGCCGTAGTCTAGCCCCCATCGCTTCCTTCCATCCCATGAAAACCTCCCGCCTATTCCCGGCCACAGCGTTACTGTCCTTGCTGGGCCTCTTGAATCCGTCCCTCACCGCCCAGGAAGGCACGGCTCAAACCAAGGGACTCGTGCCGCTCCCGGTCACCGTTCTCGATATGCCGGTGGAGCAGGCCGTTCTCACCCCGGCCCCGAATGTGCCGCCGCCGCTCAAGCGCAAGTACGCCGCCCGCGTCATCGTCAACCTGGAGGTGCGGGAGGTCGTCAAGCGGCTTGCCGACGGCGTCGAGTACACCTTCTGGACCTATGGCGGCAGCGTGCCCGGCTCATTCATCCGCATCCGCGAGGGTGATGTCGTCGAGTTCCACCTCAACAACCACCCGTCCTCCAAGCTGCCCCACAATATCGACCTGCACGCGGTCACCGGCCCGGGTGGCGGCGCCGCCTCGACGTTCACCGCCCCGGGCCACAGCTCGCAGTTCACTTTCCAGGCACTGAATCCCGGCCTCTTCGTCTACCACTGCGCCACCGCCCCCGTACCCATGCACATCGGTAGCGGCATGTATGGGCTCATCCTCGTCGAGCCCAAAGACGGCCTCCCGCCCGTCGACCAAGAATACTACGTCATGCAGGGTGAGTTCTACACCACCGGCAAATACGGCGAGGAGGGCCTGCAGTCCTTCGACATGGGCAAGGCCATCGACGAGCGCCCGCCCTATATCGTCTTCAACGGCGCCGTCGGCTCGCTCGTGGGCGACAAGGCCCTCACCGCCAGCGTCGGCCAGCGGGTCCGCATCTACTTCGGCGTGGGCGGACCCAACGTCACCTCGTCTTTCCACATCATCGGCGAGATCTTTGACACGGTGTACCCCGAGGGCGGACTCAGCCTGCCCAACCGCAACGTGCAAACCACCCTCGTCCCCTCGGGCGGTGCCGTCGCCGTCGAGTTCAAGGTCGATGTCCCGGGCACGTTCATCCTCGTCGATCACTCGCTGACCCGCGCGTTCAACAAGGGCGCGCTCGGCATGCTCAAGGTCACCGGCCCCGAAAACCGCATCGTTTACTCCGGCAAGGAAATCGACGCCGTCTACCTCGGCGCCCAGGCCGACGCCGGCTCCGAGTCCGCCAAGCGCGAGGCCGCGCTGAAGACCCGCATTGCCGCCGAGATCAAATCCAACCCCACCATCGCCGGCCTCACCAAGGAAATGCAGATCGAGAAGGGCCAACAGGTCTACATGGGCCTGTGCTTCGCCTGTCACCAGCCGGACGGCAAGGGCCTGCCGGGCGCGTTTCCCCCGCTCGCGCTCTCCGATTTCCTGCAGGCCGACCACGAGCGCGCCGTGCGCATCATTCTCAAGGGCCTCACCGGCCCGGTCACCGTCAACGGCCAGACCTTCAACAGCGCCATGCCACCCCAGGAAGCCGTCCTGACCGACGCGCAGATCGCCGATGTGCTCACGTTTGTCCTCAACTCCTGGGGCAACAAGGGCGACGCGCTCTCGACCGCGCAGGTGAAGGCCATCCGCAACGAAAACCACTGAGCCGGTCTTCACCGTGACCTCGTTTTCCCGCCTCCGCCGGCTGCTGCCGACCGGGCTCGTCCTGGCCGGCCTGCTGGCCGGCGGGGCGGCGGGTGCCACGGCAACAGCTCCGTCCCCGGCGCGACCCGCCGCCGACCCGGCCCCGGTGGCCATGAGGCGCATCCCCGCGGGCGTCTACGTCCCGCTCCTGCGCACGCCCAAGGATCCCGCCCAGGTCCACGTCGCTTCGTACCTGCTCGACGAGCGGCCGGTGACCAACGCCGAGTTTCTCGCCTTCGTCACGGCACAGCCCCACTGGCAGCGCTCGATGGTGAGCCGGCTTTTCGCCGATTCGTCCTATCTGGAAAACTGGGCCGGCGACCGTGAGCCCGGCGTCCAGGCACCGCTCAACTCGCCGGTCGTCCGCGTCTCGTGGTTTGCGGCGCGGGCCTACGCCCGCTGGGTCAGCAAGCGCCTGCCGTCCACCGCCGAGTGGGAACTCGCCGCCGGCGCCGGCTACACCCGGCCCGACGGCCGGAATGACGAGCAGCTCAATCACGACCTCTATGCCTGGCTCGCGCGCCCGGTGCCCGACATCCAGCCCGCCGTCGCCCGCGGCCGGCCGAATTTCTACGGCGTCCATGATCTGCACGGCCTGGTATGGGAGTGGGTCGACGACTTCAACAGCGCGATGGTCACCGGCGAATCCCGCGGCGACTCCGGACTCGAGCGCGACCTGTTCTGCGGCGCCGGTTCCGTCGGCGCCAAGGACACCACCGACTTCGCCGCCTTCATGCGCCTCGCTTTGCGCTCCTCCCTCAAGGCCAACAACACCACCACCGCGCTCGGCTTCCGCTGCGCGAAGGACCCCACTCCTTAAACCCTTTGCCGCCATGATCACCAGACTCGCCCCCTTATTCCTGCTCACCGCCTCCTTCGCCCTCGGGGCGGGGGCGGCCGCCCAACCCACCGCCGCGGCGGCCTGTCCGCACTGCCAGGAGACAACGGCGCCCGCGGCCAAGACGGGCGCCGCGTTCTCCAAGGAATCAATCTATCAACTCGACGCCCGGTTCACCGACGACTCCGGCCACGCCTTCACCCTCGGCGAACTCCGCGGCCGCCCCGTGGTGCTGACGATGTTTTTCGCCTCCTGCGGCTACGCCTGCCCGCTTCAGGTCACCGACATGCAGGCCCTCCGCGCCCAACTCCCCGCCGGCGTCCGCGAACGCACCACCTTCGTGCTCGTGTCCTTTGATGTCGTCCACGACACGTCCGCCGTCCTCGCCCAGTATCGCGCGCAACGCTCGCTCGACGGCCAGTGGACCCTGCTCCACGGCACCGACGATGCCGTCCGCGAACTCGCCGCGCTCCTCGGCGTGAAATACAAGCAGGAGGCCGACGGCATGTTTTCCCATTCCAATGTCCTCACCCTGCTGAACCCGCAGGGCGAAATCGTCCATCAGCGCATCGGGCTCAAGGGCGGACTCGACGAAGCGGCCGCCGCTCTCGCCGCGGCCGCCAGGTAATCGCGGCCACCGCTTTATTTCCGATGAAATTTTGGATCACCCTTCTCTTCATCTGCACCGCCGGCCCGAGCTTCGCGGCCGACGCCGCCAGTCCGTTCGATGCCGTTGCGGGCAGCAAGGTCTCGCTTAATTTACGCCTCCGCTACGAGGAGGTGCAGCAGACCGGCTTGCTGGACGGCGAGGCCCTGACGCTGCGCACGCGGCTCGGCTTCATCACCGCGCCCTGGCAGGGCTGGACCGCCATGATCGAGGCGGAAAACATCACCGCCGCCAACGGCGACAGTTACAGCCAGGCCGGGATCAATTCCGGTGGGGCCGGCCACGCCGTCGTCGCCGATCCCGTGATGACCGAGATCAACCAGGCCTGGCTCGTCTACAAGACCACGTCGGACACCGCCACGCTCGGACGCCAGCGGCTCGTTCTCGACAACGCCCGCTTCATCGGAGACTCCGGCTGGCGCCAGAACATGCAGACGTTCGACGCCTTCGTCCTGCAGGACAAGACCCTGGGAAAAACCACGCTCACCTACGCCTACCTCCAGCAGATCAACCGCGTCTTCGGCCCCGATCATCCCCAGGGCAAATGGGCGTCCTCTTCCAATTTGTTCAACGCCAGCTACGCCGGCTTTTCCGCCGGCACACTCACCGGTTATGCATACCTGCTGGATTTTTCGAATGCGCCCGCCAACTCCTGCGCCACGTACGGCGCGAGCTTTGCCGGCACCACCCACCTCTCGGCCGGCCTGAGTTTCGTCTACCGCCTCGAGGCCGCCACGCAGTCCGACTACGCCGCCAGCACGCTCAACTACTCCGCGCACTACACCGTGATCGAGGCCGGCCTTGGGTGGAAACCGGCCGGTTTCACGCTCGGGTACGAGGTGCTGGGCTCGGATCACAATGTCGGCTTCAAGACTCCGCTCGCCACGCTCCACGCCTTCAACGGCTGGGCGGATCTGTTTCTCACCACGCCCGCCGCCGGGCTCCGCGACACCTACGCCAAGGTCACCGCCAACCTCCCGTGGGCCGGCCCGCTGGTGGCCTTCTACCACCAGTTCGACTCCGCGGCCGGCCGCATTGATTTCGGACATGAGTTTGATCTCCAACTGACGCACAAGTTCGGGCAAAGTGTGACCGTCCTGGTGAAGTTTGCCGACTTTCGCCGTGTCAGTCTCGCCCAGCCCAACGTCCGGAAGTTCTGGGCCTCAGTTGAATATGCCTACTAAAATCCCGCCATGAGCGCCCCCAAGTTTAAGACCCTCGATGTCCGCCCGCTACTCGCCCAGGGCAATGAGCCCATCGCGCTCATTCGCGCCCGCGCCAACGCCCTCATGCCCGGCCAGGGCCTGACGGTCATCGCGCCGTTCCTGCCCGCCCCGCTGATCGAGCTGCTCAAAAGCGAGGGATTTCAGTCCACCATGGAACGCTGCACGGATGGCAGCTGGTCCGTCAATTTTTGGCGGGAATGACCCGCCACCCATCATGAAACCCAACACCCTGCTTTCCCCTGCGGCCTCCGGCCTCTGCTCCCTGCTTGCGCCCGTGGAAAACGTCGCCCACGGCATCGTCAGCCGGGCCGTGCTCACCACGCCGGCGCTGCGATTGACCCTGTTCCATTTCGCCGCAGGTCAGGAACTGTCCGAGCATACCAGCAAGGCGCGCGCGCTCGTGCAGGTGCTGAGCGGCACCTGCCAGTTCACGGTGGGCGCGGACCGGCACACCCTGCGACCCGGCGACCTGCTCCATCTGCCCCCGGGCGCACCGCACTCCCTCACGGCGGCCGAGCCGTTTTCCATGCTGCTGACGCAGGTGACCGAGTTGGCGGCAGGCTAATCAACCGGCGTGACTCAAGCTGCATGGAAAACCCCGCCGACCTGAAACAATGGCGCCAGGACCAGCGGGCGGCGCTGCTGGCCCGCCGCCAGGCGAGCACTCCCGCGGAGCGCGCAACCTGGAACGACGCGATCACCGCTTGGCTTGAGACCGGGTTCCCGCTGCTGCGCGACCTGGTCGTCGGCTTCTGCTGGCCCTACAAAGGCGAGGTGGATCCGCGGCCACTGATTCACCAGTTGCGCGCGCACGGCACCCGCGTGGTGCTGCCCGCGGTCATCGCCAAGGGTCAGCCGCTGGAGTTTCGCGAATGGTGGCCCGGCGCCCCGATGAAAGCGGGATCGCTGGGTATTCCCGTGCCCGAGGGCACCCCCGTGCTGCGGCCCGACGCCGTGCTGGTCCCGGCCGTTGGCTTCAGCGCGCAGGGCTGGCGGTTGGGTTATGGTGGCGGATATTTCGACCGCACCCTCGCGACCCTGTCGCCACAGCCGCTCAAGATCTGCCTCGCGCATGAACTGTCCCGGATCCCCACGATCCACGCGCAGCCCCATGACATTCCGATGGATTTCGTCGTCACCGAGGCCGGCATCCAGGCGGTCGAGAACGGCGGCATGGACCGGATTGATGCGGCCGCGTGCGCCCGGCGCGCCGCCTGGATGGCCTCCGCACGCGGCCTGCCCCGGCGACAGGGTTGACCTGCGCGAACGGGGACAACGCCCCTAACTGCGCAATCGGAATCAAAGGGAGGGCAAATCCATGAAGAAATTCACCCGTCAGCCGGATGTCGGTTTCCCGCTCGCCTCAATTATTTCGCCGGTGGCGGGTTGACCCTGGAGTCGTTTTTTCCGGGCCGCGGACGTCGCTGATTCTCCTCCTCGCGCTCGCGCAGGCGCTGCGCCACCGGCACGGCAAACCCCGACCCCTCCAGCACGCATCCCTGCCGGCCGGGCACGCAATCGGTCTTGAGCCTCAGGCAGGCGTCCCGGTCGACGACGAAATGCGGGCAGGAAAAACTCATGCGCTTCAAGGCTCCAACTGGAACCCGCGGTTGGCCTCGAGGGTGAGCACCGTCAGCCGCCCGGGCCGGGCGTTGATCCCGGCCGACCACGTCTGACGGGGGGCATTCGGCCCCGCGTGCGTGGCGACGCTGACCGAGACCTGGTGCAAGCCCGGCGTGAGCACCGCCCGCACCTCGCCGACCGAGAAGCCATCGGACTTGAAGCCCTTGGGGTGAAAAACGCGCTCCTCCCCCCGTCCATCCACCACAACCTGCACGACGACCGGCGAGCGGGTGCGTTGAGCCGGCTGCGCGGTGCGCATGTGCACCGGGCGCGTGTCATGGGCCGGATCCGGCAGGGCCGCCACCGCGCCGGAAATCCATTCACCATACGCCCGGAACGTGAAAACGAACTCCGCCTCCGGTGGCGCGGGATTGTGGAAGGGGGCATCGCTGGCCAGCAGGAGCGCGGCGAGGCCGATGGCGGTCAGGAGCAGCCCGGCGGTCAACTGCCCGAACCAGCCCCGGCGGGGAGCCACCGGCACCGGTTGCAGCGCCCGGAGATTTTCAGTGGCCGCGGCCAGAAGCGCAGGCTGAAGCGGGTCAAAAATCACGTGTGCGACCCGGCGCGGATCCGCGCGATTGGGACGAAACGCAGGTTCCCGCGCGCCGCTCAGCCGCTCCGGCAGCCAGCGGTTGCCCTCCTTGCAGAACGCCTCGCTCGAGCCACAGCCCACGATCAGCACCGCCGCCGCTCCCCTGCTGACGAGGCGCTCCACCAGCTTCGGCTCCACCCAACCCACGCACGGAATCGGCCGCACGACGTAACCCGGCAGCCGCGTCTGCCATGCCCCGGCGGCAAACAGCTCCCAGCCGCCGTCCGACTGCACGCAGACCAGCGCGAGCGCGGGCGGCGCACCCTTGGCGACCTCCGCAAGGACAAAGGCTTCAAGCTCGCGCGTGACCTGCTGGGCGTCGAACCAGGCGAGGCCGATGCCTTGCGTATCGCACGCGCCAGCGCACACCCCGCAGCCGATGCAGCGGTTGGGATCGATCTGCGCCTGCGAGGGAAACGGCCGGCCATCGGTGCGCGGCACCATCGTGATCGCGCCGAACGGGCAGTCGTGTGAGCAGAGCGTGCAGGCAAAGCAGCGCGAAATGTTGATCGTGGCCTGGTAGACGGCGCGCGGCCGGCGGCGGGCCAGCCACCACGGCACGGTCAGCAGGCCGGCCGCGGCGAGAAAGGTCGCCAGCCAGAGGCCGCCACCCGACAGGCGCGCCGTGATGATCAGCGGCCAGAGGAACCACCAGTCCATCGTGAGCCGGCCGGGTTTCACCGCCATCTGCGCGATCGTGGCGTTGACCGCGGGATACGCCAGGGCCGCCGCCACGACGGCCCCGGTCAGCCACGCGCTCAGCCGCCAGTCCGGCAGCAGTTGCGACCGGCTCAGCCGCGCCAGGTGCAGGCACAGCCCGCCGGCAATGCCCAGCGGCAGCACCATGTGCAGGAAGAACACCACGAAGAACAGGAGCGACGGCACCGTGCGGTCCGAGGCGAACAGGCGCAGCATCGGCTCGCCAAACACGGGCAGCACATCCACCGCCTTCATCGTGTCGAGGGCGAGCAGCTGGGCGCGCACATCCCACACCAGCCAATAGCCGGTCCAGCCGATGAACCACACCAGGCCGAGCAGCGCGATGCCGCTCACCCACGCCAGCCAGCGGGCATCCGCGAACTTCCGCGCGAAAAAGGTCCGCAGCGCATGCGCCAGCACCAGCAGCATCAGCAGGTCCGACGAGTAGCGGTGCACGCTGCGCACGATCCCGCCAGGGGAGCGCGGGCCCAGGTCGGCCAGCGAGCGCCACGCCGACTGCACGCTCGCCGAATACCACAGGAGCATCAGCACACCGGACAGCGTCGCCAGCAGCAGCATGGCGTTGGCCGCGGGCCCGAGCTGGGCGAGCGGGTTCACCTCGCGCGGCAGCCACCGCTCCAGCAGCGCGTCCAGCCGCGTGCCGAGCCCGTCGCCCGCAGCCAGGAGCCGGGCGGCGCGGGTGGGCGGCGGCGGCGGCTGGCTGCCGGGCGGGTTGGGAGACGGCCCCAGCGACTCGGCCAGCACCTCGCAATCCACGTCAGGATGCAGGTCCGGCGGCATAAGGCTCGCGCAGCAGGGCGCGCAGGCCCGCGCGGAGCCAGGCGCGATGGCGCGGATCCAGCGTAAGACGGTAGGCGATGTGACCGGAGCGGTCGACGAGCAGGAACAAATTGGCGTGGTCAACGACGCCCGTCTGCGGGTTACGCGTGGCGGAGAACTGCATCCGCGTCAGCACCTCGTGCATCGCGGCGGGGTTCCGGCCGTTGACGTAGCGGAACTCCGGGTGCGACAGTCCGCGCCCCTCGGCCACGAGGTTCATCAGCTCCGACGTCTCGTATTCCGGGTTGAGCGAGAGCGCCACCACGCTCAGGCCGGCCCGGTCGGCGGCGGGCAGTTCCCCGAGAATCTTTTTCACCTCGAGGAAAATCTCCGGGCAGGCGGTGGTGCAGGCCGCATAGACCCCGGTGACGAGCACCACCCGTCCGCGCAGGTCGGCAAAGCGGAAGACGGCGCCTTTCTGATCCACGAACGGTCCCGCGGGCAGGTCGAGCCGGAGCCGGATGCTTTCACCGGGAAACGGCGGCAGCACCTGCGCCCGGGCCGCATCGGCGCGGGCGTAGGACACCAGCCCGGCGACGCAAACCGCGATCACGCCCAGACCCGCGCCCGCCGCCCGCGCATGCGTCAGCCAGGTGCGGACGTGGATCAACTGCACAAAAATCTCCCGCCACAGCAGCGCCGCCACGGCGACGATGAAGACCGGCTCAAGCATCATCACCGAGACCGCCAGCCACGAAATCCCGCCGGTGCGCGGGTCGCCCCGGTAACACCAGAGCTGGAAATCGCGCACGAAGTCGCCCAGCGGGCCGCCCTGCGTCGGCCCGAAGATCGTAACCAGCAGAAAGGCCTGGTACGCGGCAAGTGCGGTGAACAGAAACACCAGCAGGCCGGGCCCGGTCAGGAAGCGCTCCCCCGCGGAGTCCGACCGCGCCGGCGGTGCGGGGGAGGCCAAGCTGAGCGAGTGGGACATGGCTAGAGCGAGGACCCCGGCTCAGCGCACGGGCCAGACGTCGGCCAACGCTTTCCAGTTCGCGAAGTAATAGACCGCAAAGCACGCGAGGAAGGCGAGTGTGAGGACGATCGTGCCCTTTGTGGCGTAGTGGTCGTGGGCGAGCGAGCCCGGCTGGCTGCCGGCGAGCGCCGGCGGCGTGCCCCAGTCGGCCATCGCGCGGCCCTCGATCTTCGCACCGAAGAAGAGCGTGCCGACGCAGAGCAGCGCAAAGATCAGCAGACCGGTGAAGGCGAGGATCCCGCCCATGCCCAGCACGCCGAGCCAGAGGTGCGCCGCGGGGCCGTAGACCCCCTGCGCGTCAATGTCCCAGCTGCGGCGAGGCACCCCCATCGAGCCGGCGAACGACATGCCGAACGCGACCATGGTGATGCCAATGCCGAACAGCCAAGGCTGCACCCGCGCCACGCCGCGGAAAATGAAGTCCCGCTGGAAAATCAGCGGGATCACGTAATACGCGAGGGCCATGAAGGCCAGCGTGGTGCCGCCGACGACGGTCACGTGAAAGTGCCCGGGGATGCGCAGCGTGTTGTGCGCGATGATGTTGATCTGCTGCGTGCCGAGGGTGACCCCGGTGATGCCGCCGAGGAAACCGAAGATTACCAGCGATAGCGCGGTGCCGGAGAACGCCGGGTTTCTCCACGGCAGCGCCGTGACCCAGCCGAAGATGCCGTTGGTGTAGCCTTTCTCGCGCATGGCGAGCTCGACCCCCGCCGGCACAGTGAAGCCGTGGATCATCGAAGCGAGCACCGCGAGGTACATGGCGTAGGATGTGTTCCAGATCTTCCAGGTGGCGCCGACGCCCGGGTCCACCAGCAAGTGATGCGCCGAGGCGAGATTGATGAACAGGATGTAGAGCACGAACGCCGTCCGGCACACGGCCTCGTTGATCGGGCGGGCCCCGACGGTGATGTGTGAGAGCAAATACCAGACGGCGACCATCGCGCAGACATTGACCTGTTGCGACTGGTGACCCAGGCCCCACCAGATCAGCCGGTACCACGCCGGATCGGGCTGGGCGGTCCAGCCCATCGAGTAGGTGAAGGTCGGGATCATCACCACCGCGCCATGCAGCAGCGTGACGACCGCGATGATGGCGGCGGCGAGCGCGCCGAAGGTCACGATCGGCATCGAGCCGGTGTAGGCGCCGTCCCGCTTGGCCACGTAGAGCGTGGCGAAGAAATTGAACACCCCGGTCAGCGTGCCCACCGCCACGAGGATAATGCCGAGGTAGAAGAGCGGGTGCGCCAGCAGCGGCAGGTAGGACGTCATCATCACGTCGGCCCGGCCGGCGAGGATGATGTAGTCCACCATGACGGCGCCGGTGAGCATCATCCCGAACGAGGCCCAGGCGATCTTGCGCGAGAAGAGCCGGCAGTTCAGCGGGGTCGTGCAGGCGAAGTAGAGGATCGCGACCTCAAAGAACAGGATCCACAGGATCAGCATGTTGATGCCGTGGAACGTCAGGATGCGGTAGAACCAGTCGACCGGCAGGAGATGCACCGTCTGCCAGCGCGTGAGCGCCAGCAACAGCGCGGCAATGCCGCCGAGCAGCAGGAAGACAATGCCGCTGACGGCATTGAGCTTGATGAAGCGCTGGGCGGCGAAACAGACGCTCAGGCCGGTGGTGCCGCACACGCGCCCGGGAGCGCCGGGAGCGGAGAGGGAATGGGAGGGATTGGACATGGCGGGGTGCGGTTATTCGACGAAGATCTTGCCGGTCATGGCGTGGTGGCCGGCGCCACAAAACTCGTTGCAGACGATGGTGAACTCGCCGGTGGAAGTCGGCGTGATGGTCAACACGTGGTCGTAGCCGGGCAGCACCTGGAAGTTCATGTTCAGGGGCTGCAGCGAGAAACCGTGCTGCAGGTCGAGCGACGAGAGGTGCAGCCGGTAGGTCTCGCCCTTGCGCAGCCGCAGCGCGGGATACCACTGCCACATGCGGCCCATCAGGTAGGCGTCGCCGCCGGCCGGGGGCTCGACGATCGGCAGCTCCGTCATCAGCGCGTTCGCGATCGGATTCTTGAAGGTGCCGACCCGGTTGGACGCGACAAATTTTTCCGTGCGGGCGAAAAAATCGGCGGGCTTGACCGTGTAGGCCTCGCCGGTGCTGTTCTGTTTGCCGCGGAAATGCCAGTACGGCATCATCAGCGACATCACGAAGCACCAGAGGATGGCGCAACCGAGCCAGATTTTTTCGTGGCCGGCCGGGCCGTGGAACCAAGGGGTGGTGAGGGGACGCAGGCTCATGGGTCAATGGGGGTCAGGGCAGCAGGGCGGGTTTGGTGAGCAGCAGCTCAATCCAGCCCCACACCGTGTAGGAGAGGACCGGGATGAGGACGCCGAGGACGAGGAGCAGCCAGGGGTTATCGAGCACCTTCTGCCACGGGTGTTTCTTGGATTCGTTATTCATGTTGGAATGAGGCAACTGGAATGGGCCGGCGGCGCCACGCGCCCAGACCGCGCAGTATCACCGCCAGAAAAAGGATCCCGCTGGCCACGGCGACCAGACCGCCGAGGCCCATGACGCTGAGCCCGAGATATTCGCCGAGAGAGCGCACGTGCTGCTCGCTGCCGTATTGCTTGCGGCCGAGGCCATAGGCGCCGGCCAGCGCGAACCCGAGGCCAAAGACCGCCTGCCCGCCGCCGAAGAGCAGCAGCTGGAGGCGCGCGTGGCGCGGGGCCGGAGCCGGGGCCGCCACCGGCGCGACCGTCCCGGAGAATTCATACGCTGCCGTCATCAACGCGATCGTCACGGCGCCGATGGCGCAGTGGTAATGGCCCGGCACCAGCGTGCTCGAACTCCGGATCAGCGACCCGAGGATGAAGCCCAGTACCGTCAGCGTCGCGCTGCCGGCGAGGCCGGCGAAGCGATAGTCGCGCCAGCTCAACCCCGCGCGGTGCCGCCACACATGGGCCGCGGCCGCGGCCAGCACGACAGTCACCACCGGGAAGATTGTCCAACGCATCAGGTGCGTCGCCATTGAAAAATAGTTCGTGGCCGTCGTGCCGGCGAACGCCAGCGGCGGCAGCACGAGCTGCGGCAGCACGAGCGCCGCGACCAGCGCAGTGGCCGCGGCCGGCGTCAGCACGGCCCGGCCGGTCCAGCGGTGCAGCAGGTGCAGCCACAGCGCCAGCATCGCCGCCACATTGGCCGCCTGCAGCACGTGGCCGCCACCCCAGAACACCAGTTCGTAATGCACCGCCGGCGCCGAGGCCGGCGTCGTCAGGCTGGCCCCCGCAAAGGTCGCCAGTGCGAGCAGGTTGGCCACGGCCGAGGCGCGCAGTGCGACTACAGCGTCGGGCGTCAGCGCCTTGGCATCGGTGCGGGCCGACGTTGCCAGCGCCAGGCTGAAAAACAGCCCGGCGCCGGCAAACCAGCAAACCAGCCCACCAAAGAAAACCGGATGGTCGATCACCGGCACATAGTTGGAGAGGACGGGCAGCGCGCCCGGCATGCACGCACCCGTGAGCATCCCGGCGACGCCCATGGCCGCCAGCGCCAGCGCGGCCGCCGTCACCCCGCGGTGCAGCCGCGGGCCGAGCGCCAGCCCAAGGAAGGCAAGCGTGCCGGCCTGAAACCACACCACGATCGCCAGGTCCACGTGCACGACCAGCGCCCGCTTGAAAAACAGCGGGTCCGTAAACAGCCAGCCAAGGAACGGCAGCCGGCCGACGACCAGCGTCAGCGAGAGCAGACCCGCCAGCACCAGGCTGCCAACCGCCAGCAAAAACCAGCCCCGGGCCGGCGCGTTGCCATCCACCGCCGCGTCCGTCAACCCGGCGCACGGCCGCGATGTTTCAAGCACGGAATGTCGGGGCAGTGACGCCGCGGGAGGAGGCATGGCATGTTTCTACACCAAACCCGGGCCGGCGGCCTTGACCCAGGTCAACGTTTTCGCGGAGAGGCCCGCAGTGCGATTCCTTGATTCCAGTCAAGGCCGACGGCCCGGGCTTCGGCCATGATCTCGCCTCGCCGTGACGAGCCTCCCCATCACCCAGCCGCTGCGGGCCGCCCAGTCCCGGCCGGCCTGGCTCGCGACCGTCGGCGCGCTGATCGCGCTGACGAAGCCGCAGCTGGCCCTGATGTCGGTGATCACCTCCATGGTGGCCTACGGCGCCGCGCGGCCCACGGCCGGGGCCGCCGGTGCGCTGGTCACCTTTGCCGGCACCTCGCTGGCGGCCGCCGGCGCGCTTTCCCTCAACCAATGGTGGGAGCGTCGCGCCGACGCGCAGATGCGCCGTACCCGCAGCCGGCCGCTCCCTCAGGGGCGCTTGCACCCAGGCGCCGCCCTTGCCTGGAGCCTCACCCTTTCCGGCGCCGGTGTCGGCGTGCTGGCGGTGCGGGTCAACCTCCCAGCCGCTGCGGTCGCCACCCTCACTATCCTAGCCTACGGGCTTGTCTATACGCCGCTCAAACGCCGCACGCGCTGGGCGACCGAACTCGGCGCGGTGTCGGGGGCACTGCCGCCACTGCTGGGCAACGCCGCCGCGGGCGACCTGTGGGCCGCGCCGGGCGTCGCCCTCGCCGGCTTCCTGTTGTTTTGGCAGATGCCGCATTTCTTTGCGATCGGCTGGCGGCACCGCGCCGACTATCGCAACGCTGGCTTCAGGCTGCTGCCCGCGGTCGATGCCACCGGGCGGCAAACCGCGCGCTGGTCCCTGCTCTACTCGGCGCTGCTGCTGCCCGTCTCGCTGGCGCCGTGGGCGCTCGGATACCTCGGCGCAATCTATGGCGTGACGGTGGCGCTGGCCGGCGGCGCCTTCCTCCTGTGCGCCTGGCAGTTTGCGGCGGCAACGCCGGACCGCGATCCGGCGGCGCGCCGCCTTTTCCTCGCGTCGATTTTCTTTCTTCCGCTGGTGCTGGCCGCGCTCGCCGTGGACCGGCTCGTCGCAATCTGAGCCCCGGTGGCCGGCTTCAGCCGGCGCGGGCAATCGTGCGGGGAAACAGGATGTTGTTCTCCTTGTGCACGTGGCGGTGCAGGTCAGACTCGAACTCCGCTAGCCCCGCGAGCAGCGCCCGGTGCGTGTTGCACGACTCCGGGGTGGGCGTGAATCCGTCGGTCAGTTCCCGCAGCCGCGCCGTCACCCGGCCGGCGGATTCATGCTCGGCTTCCATCTGGCGGATGGGGTTCGCAATGGAGCCACAATGAAAATCACCCAGCGTCCCGGCATCGATCTGCCGCACCAACGGGAAAAGTATCTCCTCCTCCTTCTGCATGTGGCTGAGCATTTCCTCCGCCAGCGCCACCACGCACTCGTGGACCTCCGGCAGCCGCGCGTCGCGCCAGGCATGCTTGCCGGCGACGCGTCCGGCCATTTCGACGAGCCGGGGCAGCTCCGCCTTCAGATAGGTGTGGTGCGTCTGCTCGATATGGTCGGTGAGCTGCGTGAGCGTCAGGCCCGCGGCATCCACCTCGGCAGGCCCGGCCTCGATGGCCGCGGCCGCGGCTTCCAGCATCGCGGTCACGGTCGACGGATCGAGTTTCTTTCGCCCGCAGGCCGCCGCGAGAGTCTGCTGGCCCCCGCAGCAGTAGTCGAGGCCGAGGCGCTCGAAGACGCGGGCCAGGGCGGGCCGGGCGGCGACGATGTCGCCGAGCTTGGTTTCAGGAGTTAAATCGGAGGCGGTGGCAGTGGTCATGATGAATGGGTTCGCCACTACCTTACCCGATCGCGGCGGGTCGGGCCTTGACCTGTGTCAAGCAACCCGCGCCCCGGTGAAAGCCGGCCGCCGGAATTTTGGGCGGGACTCCCCGACCCGCCTCGTATCACTCTGCCGGTCATGCCTGCGTCCCCCCGCCCCGCCGACGTTAAGCTCACCGGGCTCATTGGCACGCTGCGCTGCTGCCAGCTGTTCTCCGGGCTGTCGGCCGAGGACCTCGCCGTCATCGCAGGCTTCACCGTCATGCAAAAGCTGGCCAAGGACGACTACCTGTTCCACGAGGGCGAACCGGCGCGCGGCTGCTACCTGGTGCAAAGCGGGGCGGTCAACGTCCACCGCGTCAGCGCCGCCGGCAAGGAACAGGTCATCCACGTTTTCCGCTCCGGCGAGTCGTTCGCCGAGGCGGCGCTCGCCACCCCCACCGGCTATCCTGCCAACGCCCGCGCCGTCGAGCCAAGCACCGTGCTCATCCTTCCCAAGGCCCCGCTGCTCGATCTCATCGGCCACCGGCCCGACCTCGCGCTGCGCATGCTCGGGTCGATGAGCGGGCACCTCCGCGTGCTGGTCGGCATGCTCGACGACCTCACCCTCAAGGACGTGGAAACCCGCCTGCTCAACTGGCTGGTGAAGCACAGCCACGCCGCACGGGGCGGCGCCATCCAGCTGCCCGGCACGAAGCGGGTCCTCGCCGCCGAACTCGGCACGAGCAGCGAGACATTGTCCCGCACCCTCGGACGCCTGCGCGACCAGCGCCTCATCTCCGTTTCCGGCAAGAAGATCACCATCCACAATCTCGCCGCGGTGCAGGCCATGCTCCGCCGCAACCTGGGCGAAAACTGAGCCGATACCTGGCCGGGATTCGCGTTCCCCGCTGAATACCGCATGCCGGCTTACGTGACCTGACCGTATTCTCCTTTCATGACCAATTTCCCTCCTGCGGCCTCGCTGTTTGACCGCATTGGCGGCCGGCGGCCGCTCCTGGAGCTGCTGCGGTATTTTTATGCCGATGTGCGCCAGCAGACCGAGATCGGGCCGATCTTCACCGCGCACATCTCGGACTGGCCGGCTCATTTGGAAAAAATCGCCGACTTCTGGTCGGGCGTCACCGGCGGTCCGGCCCGGTACGGCGGCGGGATGCCCATGAAGCATTTTCCCCTCGGGCTGGAGGAACGGCACTTTGCTGCGTGGCTGGGCCTGTGGGCGCGGCATTGCCGCGCCCACCTCGCGCCGGCCGAAGCGGCCGAAATGATCACCGTCGCCGAAACCATCGGCCAGCGCCTGCGCCAGATGATCGCCCTCGATGCGACCCACCGCCCGATTCGACCGGACGTCCCTTAAACCGGCCAGACGCGGGGGTTCTCGGCGTCGTTGTTGAGGATGTCGCCGAGCTTCGCGGCCTTGAACAGGCGGTCGGGCATGATGTTCTGCTGGCCGTTGAACGTGCTGCCGTCCGGCATGTAGCCGGCGGTCATCGCCCGGCGGCGGCCGTTGGTCATGTTCGCGCCGGCCCCGTGCGCCGTCAGGCCGTTGTGGAACACGCAGCCCCCCGCCGCCACCGGCGTCGCCACCGTGCCCATCGCCTTGAACTGCGGGTAAACATTGAAGAGGTCGGCGATGTTCTCGCCGATGCCGGCATTGCGGAAGTCCGCGATCTGCTGCGAGCCCGGCACATAATAGAGGCAGCCGTTCTCCAGCGTGGCGTCGTCGAGCGCGATCCAGATGCTGATGGCGTCGTGCGACGAGAAGGACCAGTACGGGTTGTCGAGATGCCAGCCCGTGGGATTGCCAAACGGCTCCTTGATTAGCGCCTGGTCGTGCCACAGCCGCATCGCCGGCACCCCCGACAGCTCGCACACCATGCGGCCGACCTCCGGCCCGAGCATGAAGCGTTTGATGACGGGGCTGATTTTCCAGAGATTGAGCTTCTGCGTGAAAACGCGGTCGTAATAACCGTCGCCGTCCTCGCCCGTGTGCTCGCCGCCTGCGACCTTCTTCTTGCCGAGCGTCGCCACCGCTTCATCCACCGCCGCCCGCAATTCCGTGAGCTCGGCCTTTGTCAGCAGGTTCTCGTGCACCGCAAAACCTTCGCGGCGGTAATGCTCGATCTGCTGCGTGTTCAGGTGGGTGTTCATGACCGCGGAGCCTTGGCGCGCCGACCCACGGCCGGCAATGAGATTGCCACGGGCCCAGCGGAACCGACCCACGGCCTGAGGGGAACGTATTGCCTTACAAAGTCCAAAGCGTACGGAGGTGGCGGGGGGTGCCACCGGGGATCGCGGGCAAAACACTCTGGCGTGCCCCGCCAGCTTTCCTCATCCTGACCAGTTCATGTCTGAAAATTCGCCTGCTTTGACTCCTCATGAGGCCCCGGGGCGCGCCGGGCTGCGGGCGGCGCGTGCCAATCTCGTTCCCGGCATCATCTTGCAGTCAGTCGCCCTGGCGCTGGTGCTGGCGTACTACGGGCACCCGCCGACCCGCGCAGTATTCGAGCAACTGACCGCGCTGCGCGGACGAACCGGTCTGTTGTTCCCGGTCCTCGCAACTGCCCTCTGCGGCGGGGTCCTTCCGTTCGTCTACCTCCGCCTCAACCCGGCGACGCGCGCCGGTTACACATGGAAAAGTTTTGTGTTCTTCACCCTGTTCTGGGCCGCCAAGGGATTCGAACTGGACTACTGGTACCGGTTTCTTGCCTGGAGCGTGGGCAACGATACCCAGGTGCGGACGATCGCCCTCAAGGTGTTCCTCGACCAGGTCGTCTATTGCCCCATCTGGGCCGTGGTCGTCACGGTCTTGGCCTATGCCTGGCATGCGGCGGGTTTCCGCTGGGCGCCGCTGCGGGCGGATTTTCGCGCCGGGCAATGGTACCGACGGCACATCCTGCCCTCTCTGCTGGCCAACCTCGGACTCTGGGTGCCGCTCACCTGCCTGATCTACGCTCTGCCGCTGTCCTTGCAGCTCCCGCTTTTCGATCTTGTGCTCGTGTTCTACACGCTGCTCATCGCGCATATCACCCGGCGGGCGTGAAGGGTAATTTTTCTACCGCGCAATGTGGCGAACCAGCACGAACCCGGATGGTCATTCCGGGCGAAGCCCAGAATGACCAACTCGCCGACTGAGGTTCGCGTGCATTCGCGGATAAAATCACCCGGTTGGAAGCCCCTGCTTCTTACTTTCCTCTTACAATTGGCTGCTTGCATGACTTTGCCGGGAATCTTTGCGTTAACCCCCGCTTCTCTCCAACCTTCGCCATCATGAAATTGCCCCGTCTGTTCAGCCTCTGCATCCTCGGCCTTGCCTCGCTGCTCCCGCTCTCCCGGGCCGCGGAGTCCCACGTCAAAGCCTCGCTGGTCGCCGCTGACGCCTCCATTCAGCCCGGCAAGCCCTTCACGGTCGCCCTGCGCTTCGAGCACGACCCGCACTGGCACACCTATTGGTCCAACCCCGGCACCGGCCTGCCCACCTCACTGGCCTGGCACCTGCCCCCGGGGTTCTCCGCCGGTGAAATCCAGTGGCCCGCTCCCCATCTCCTGAAGGACAACTCCGGCGGCATCATCGGCAACGGCTACGAGGCGGAACTGTTCCTCCCGGTCACGATCACCCCGCCCGCCGACCTCAAGTCCGGCACCATCGTCGAGCTCTCCGCCGACGCCAACTGGCTGATGTGCGACGAACTCTGCGTCCCCGGTGAGGCAACCGTTAAACTCTCCCTCCCCGTCTCCGCCGCTGCACCCGCGCCCGACGCCACCTGGGGCGAAAAGATTCGCGCCAACGTTGCCAGCCTGCCCCGCGCCGAGGCCGGCTGGAATGTCACCGCCACGCGCGATGCCAAAAACGTCACGATCACGGTGTCACCCGGCTTCGCGGAGCATCGCGTCCACCTGCCCAAGAACGTTTATTTCTTCTCGGCCGACAACCTCACCGCCTACGACCAGGCCCAAACCGCCACCGACGACGGTCGCGGTCACTACACCGTCACCATCCCCCTCACGACCGACGCGCCGAAGAACGCGACGAAACTCCTCGGCGTCCTCACCTCCGAATCCGGCTGGCTCGCCGACGGTTCCCTCCGCGGCCTCCGCGTCGAAGCGCCCCTCACTGCCAGCGCCGCTGCCGTCACCGTCAACCCACTTGCCTCGCCGGTGCCTGACGTGGGCGGGTCACCCACGACCCCTCCGCCGGCCAGCGGCCTCGGTGGCACCCTGCTCCTCGCCCTCGTCGGCGGCATGATCCTGAACCTGATGCCCTGCGTCTTCCCGGTGCTCGGCATCAAGATCCTCGGCTTCGTCAACCAGTCGGGCCACGAGCGCAGCAAGGTCATCGCGCACGGCCTGATGTTCGCCCTCGGCGTGCTGCTCTCGTTTTGGACCCTCGCGGGCGTCCTCGCCATCCTCCGCGCCGGCGGCAGCCATCTCGGCTGGGGCTTCCAGCTGCAGTCGCCCGCCTTCGTGTTCGTCCTCGCCGCCGCGATGCTCGTGTTCGGCATGAACATGAGCGGCGTGTTTGAAATCGGCCTCAGCGCCACCTCCGTCGGCGGCGAACTCCAGACCAAGTCCGGCCTCGCCGGCTCGTTCTTCACCGGCGTGCTCGCCACCGTCGTCGCGACGCCCTGCTCGGCCCCCTTCCTCGCCCCCGCCCTCGGTGCGGCACTGGCACTCTCCACGCTGGAGTCCTTCGCCATCTTCACTGCCATCGCGGTCGGATTGTCGCTGCCCTACCTGTTGCTCTCGATTTTCCCGGCCGCCGTGCGGGTGCTGCCGCGTCCCGGCGCGTGGATGGAAACGTTCAAGCAGTTCATGGCCTTCCCGCTCTACGCCACGGTCGGCTACCTGATCTGGGTGCTCGCCGGTCAGACCGGGGATGAGACGTTCCAAAACGTTTTGTTCGGCCTCGTGCTCATCGCGATGGGCGTGTGGGTCTACGGCCGGTGGAATGCCCCCGGCGCCTCCGCCGGACGTGCCCGTTTCGGCGTGATCGGCCTGCTCATGCTGCTCGCCGCGGGCAGCTGGCTCGGCTGGCCGCAGAACGCCGCCGCCAAAAGCGCCGCCGCGTCCGCCTCCGGTGCGCCCGAGGTCGTCTGGGAAAAATGGAGCCTCGAGACCGTCGCGAAGCTGCGCGCCGAGAACCGGATCGTCTACGTGGACTTCACCGCCCGCTGGTGCGCGACCTGCCAGGCGAACAAGAAACTCGTGTTCCACAACGACGAGGTCCTGAAGCGGTTCAAGGCCCTGAACATCGTCACCCTCCGCGGCGACTGGACGAACCAGGACCCGCTGATCACCGCCGAGCTCGCGAAGTACCAGCGCAGCGCTGTCCCCTTCAACCTCATCTGGAAGCCCGGCCAGGACGCGCCCACGATCCTCCCCGAGCTCCTCACGCCGGGCACCGTCCTGAACGCGTTGAAATAGGCGGGCCGTGCGCTCTGCACGTGGCGATTTGGTTGAACTGTGAGAACGGTCTTGCCGCTCATGTCCGTTGTAGGTCGGGCTTTATGCCCGATATTCCGAATATCGGGGATAAACCCCGACCTACGCCGACCGGAATGCCACTCGCGTTTTTTCACCCGGCTGGCTCACACTTGCCACCGCTTCAAACCCCATGGCCTTGGAACTCCGCCCCAACTGCGAGTGCTGCGACCGGGATATTTCCCCGGCTTCGACGGAAGCCTACATCTGCACCTTCGAGTGCACCTTCTGCCTCGAATGCGCCTCGCAGAAGCTTCGCTTTGTCTGTCCCAATTGCGGCGGTGAGCTTGTCCGTCGGCCGGTCCGCCCGGCCGCCAAATTGGTGAAGAATCCGGCATCAAAGGTGCGCGTTGTCCGGGGTGAACCTTGTCCGACGCGTTAACGCGCTCGGCCTTGCTATTTTCAGCGTGCGCCCGTGACCGGTTCCGGCCATCCGCTTACGGCGTGAAAAACCCCGATCACACGCGGGCTGTCGGCCAGTTGCTCATCGCGGCGCTGCTGTGGAGTCTTGCCGGCGTGCTGCTCAAGGGGCTCGAATGGCCGGCGCTCGCCGTCTCGGGCGGGCGCGGGATCATCGCCGCCGTCTTCCTGGTCGCCACCTCCCGCCGCCTGAAATTCACCTGGTCGCGCGTGCAGGTGGGCGCCGCCCTCGCCTACGCGTCGTGCACGGTCACGTTCGTCATCGCCAACAAGCTCACCACCGCCGCCAACGCCATCCTGCTCCAGTACACCGCGCCCATCTGGGTCGCGCTGCTCGGCGCGTGGCTGCTCCACGAGCGTCCGACGCGCGCCGACAAGTGGGCGATCGTCGTCGCGCTGGGCGGCATGAGCTTGTTTTTCGCCAACGAGCTCCGGTGGATCAGTGTCCTCGGCAACCTCGTCGGCACCTTCAGCGGCATCAGTTTCGCCGTGTGCGTGATGCTCCTCCGCAAGCAGAAGGACGGGTCCGCCGTCGAATCCATCATCCTCGGCAACCTCCTCGCGTTCGCCATCGGCCTCCCGGCCATCGTCACCGCCCCCGCTTTGCCGGCGTCGGGGTGGCTCCTGCTGCTGCTCCTCGGTATCGTGCAGCTCGGCCTCTCCTATCGTTTTTACGCCCAAGCCACCAAACACGTGACCGCCCTCGAAGCCGTGATCATCCCCGTGGTTGAGCCCATCCTGAATCCCCTCTGGGTCCTGCTGTGCTTCGGCGAGCGCCCCGGCCGGCTCGCACTCATCGGCGGCACCCTCGTGCTCGGCGCCGTCATGTTCCGCGCCATCGCGGCAATCCGGACGCCGCGTTCACCGTCTCCGATCGCGGAGACACGATCGTCGTAGGTCGGGCTTTACGCCCGACATCCGGGAAAATCTGTCCGGGATAAACCCCGACCCACGTCGAGAGTGTAACCCAATGGGTTACATTCCGCCCAAGATTGTCATGCTGAGCGTAGCGAAGAATCCAATTGGACTACGCCGAAGCCCTTGGCGGACCCGGACTGGATTCTTTGCTGAGCTCAGAATGACAGACCGTTACGTTTTCTCCTGCGGCCAGAGCTGAATGACCACGTTCGCACCCAGGATCAAAGCCCCGCCCGCAATCAGCGAGACCGTCAGCGGCTGGTTCGCGTAGTCGATGCCGATCCAGTGCGAGAGCGGTGCGGGCAGGAAGGTCTCCGTGACCGCCGCCAGCACCGGGCTGAAACTGTAGAGCAGTCCCGCCTCCGTCGTCGTGATGAAGCGCTGCCAGTAATTCATCAGCAGGAACGGCCCGGCCGACCCCAACACCGCCGCCAGCACCATGAGCACCAGCCACGCTGGCGAGGCATAGGGGGTCAGTAAATGTCCCGGCTCGCGCACGGTGGCCCCGCTCACCACCGCAAACAGCACGCCCTCGATCAAGAACATGCCCATCGTGCTGCACTCGGCACGGTTCTTGGCAAAGGCCGGCCAATTCAGCGAGCAGAGTAGCAGCGAGAAGAACAGCGTGGACATCAACACTTCCGCCTCGCCGCGGCCCACGCGGAATGTCTGCCAGTCCACCCGCGCCAGCACCGCCACGCCCGCCAGCACCAGCAGGGCGGCGAGCAGCACGGTCACCGTCGGACGCTTTCGGTGCACGAGCGCCCACCAGAGCGGGATCAGGATCACATAAAACTGCGTGAGGAACGCCGTGGTCGCCGCCGACGTGCGCTGCAGCCCGTCCGTTTGCAGCATGCAGCCGCAGAACGACGTCACCGCCATGAACCCCGCCTGCGCCCACTCCGTCCGCGTCAGCCGCAGCACGCGGCCGCGAAACAACCCCACCAGGCACAGGACCCCGAAGATAAACCGTGGCGCGAGATTGCTCGCGGCGACAAACCACGAGCTCTCCCCTGGGTTGACTGGCAGCTGCGTCAGCACCGACGCTTTGAAGAGCACAAAGCTCATCCCCGTGATCACGGTGACCCCGGCCAGCACAGCCAGCGCGCGGGTGTGCTGCGACGAAGCACTCATGCGGAAGCCGCCACGTTCCGCGGCTTCAGCTGGATCAGCACGTTCGCCAGCGTGATGAGCCCGCCGCCGACCAGCAGGTTCACCCCGAGGATTTCATTCCGGTAATTCAGCCCGCCCCAGAGAGAAAACCACGCCGGCAGGAACAGCGCCAACAGTGCCGTGAAAACCGGCTCGGAGCAGTACAGCAGGCCCGCCTCCGTCGTGCTGATGAACGGCTGCCACTTGTTCATGATCGTGAACGCGGCCAGCGTGCAGGCCGCCGTCAGGATCAGCGTGTAGCCCAGCCAGGTCGGGTCCGTCCACAGCGCCAGCATGGGCGCACCGGCCGGCGCCAGCGCGACCGACATCACGCCCGACCCGGTGGCCAGGACGACAAACATCAGCGTCGTCACCGGCAGCGCGCGGTTGGCCGCAAACTCCGGCCGCCCCAGCCACAGGATCTGGCCCATGTAGAACACCGAGCTGATCAGGGTCTCCCATTCGCCGCGCCCGAGTTTCAAATCGTGCCAGTCGAGCCGCGCCAGCACCGCCATGCCCGCCAGCGCGAGCGCCCCGCACAGCCACACGACCCACGACGGACTCCGCCGCGTACGCAGCGCCAGCCAGGCCGGGATCATGATCGCATAGAACTGCGTGAGGAACGCCGACGTGGAGGCCGAGGTGAACTGCAGCCCGTCGTTCTGGAAAATCATCCCCGCCAGCGCGGACAGCCCGAGCCCGAGGCCCTGCCGAAGTTCGCTGCGCGTTAGCGTGCGCACAGCCCGGAAGCAGATCAGCCCGAGCACGATCGCCCCGAGGGTGAACCGCGGCAGCATCGTCGAGGCCGTGATGAACCAGGAGCTGCCGCCGGGCACGAGCCGCTCCTGCAGGAGCACCAACGACTTGATCAGCGGAAAGCTCACCCCCCACAGCAAATTGCCGAGCAGCAGCATCCAGATGGCCTGGTGGTGTTGCGCGGGAGGGGGGGTGGTCATGGAAAACCGCGCAGCGTGGGCAACCCACCCGCCGCCGCCAAGCGAATTGGCGCGAGCCCGAAACACCGCGCCCTTTTTACCACGGATTACACGGAGGACAGAGTAATCGATCTCCGTTGCCTCTGTTTCCTCCTGTTAAAATTTACCCGCCTCAATCCGTGGTCAAAACGACCGGCGTCTTTTCCGGATTCGCTAATTTCGCGTCCCTTCGCGGGTAAAAACCCGAAACCCAATCACACTGGACGGGTATCCTGGCCCCGGCGCGCCATCGTGAACTTGCCCAGCGCGATGCGCAGCTCGGGCATGGTCACCGGCTTGATCAGGTAATCGTTGGCCCCGAGGGCAAGCACCTGCTCCCGCAACGTGGTGCGCGCGTCGGCGGTCAGGGCGGCGATCCAGACGTTCTTCATCGCCCCGCCGGCCAGCCCGGCGCGGATCTGCTTGATGGCGGTCACGCCATCCACCTCGGGCATGTGGAGGTCCATCAGCACAAAATCGTACTTCCCGCGGGCGAGTTCCTCCAACCCCACCCGGCTGTTCTCCGCCTTCGTCCAGTGGCAGCCCAGGCTGCTGAGCTGCTTCTGCATCAGCATCTGGTTCACCGGATCATCGTCGATGAGCAGCACGTTCAGTTCGATCGGGTCCTGCTGCTGGTCCTTCAGCGTCGACGCGTCGCGCAGCGCCGGCAGCAGCCCGCGGAGGGCGTCCTGGTGGACGGGTTTGTTGATCAGCAGCCGGAAATGCGTGCGCAGCGCCGCGCGCTGTGCACTCGGCAGCGACAGGGGCACGAGGCCGAAAATCCGCTCCGGCGGCAGCCCGGGCCGGGGCTCGGACAACGCCGCCAGTTCGGTGGCGTACGCCGGGCTCACGTCCATCAGCGCGACATCCCAGCCCGTCGTCTGGCCTAGCAACTCCGGGGAGGTGGGCACCAGCTTCGAGCCAAACCGTTTGCCGAGGCGCATCAGCTCCGCGCGCAGCGAACCGGGGGGCGCCGCGATCGCGAGGCTGAGG
This sequence comes from uncultured Opitutia bacterium, assembly GCA_903839035.1. Classification (GTDB taxonomy): domain Bacteria; phylum Verrucomicrobiota; class Verrucomicrobiia; order Opitutales; family Opitutaceae; genus Opi-474. The sequence goes on along the minus strand of CAIMAQ010000024.1, from coordinate 17,641 downwards.
GACTCGAGCGGCGGGACAAACTGGGGCTCACCGCCCACTTCGAGCGGCTCCAGCGGGAGGGTGAAGGAAAATGTCGAACCCACCCCGAGCGCGCTCTTGAGCTGAATCTTCCCCCCCATGAGTTCCACGATGTTCTTGCAGATCGCGAGGCCGAGCCCGGTGCCGCCGTGGCGGCGCGTCAGCGCGTGGTCAATCTGGCTGAAGGGCTGAAACAGCTGCGAATGCTGGTCCGGGGCGATGCCGATGCCGGTGTCGCGGACATAAAACACCAGTTGTGCGCGGTCGCGCGGCTCGGGGCCGGGCTCCACACTCACGCGCACCTCCACCTCGCCCTGCGCGGTGAAAATCACGGCGTTGTTCAGCAGGTTGACCAGCACCTGCCGGAGGCGGTTGCCGTCGGCAAGGATGACGGCCGGCACGGTGTCATCCACCCAGTGCAGCAATTCCACGTTCTTGGCCGCGGCCTTGGCGGCGACCAGGTCCAGCGCGTCCTCCACGATTTCCCGTGGCGCGCACGGCAGTGGATCGAGCTCGAACTTGCCGGATTCCATGCGGGCAAAATCCAGGATGCCATCCGTCAACTGGATCAACGCCTCGCCGCTCAGCTGGATGGTCTCAACATACTCAGCCTGGTCCGGCGTGAGCGGCGTTTCGCGCAGCAGGCTGGTGAAACCGAGGATGCCGTTGAGTGGCGTGCGCACCTCGTGGCTCATCGTCGCCAGGAACTGCTTCTTCGCCTCCGCCCCTGAATCGGCGCGTTCCTGCGCGTCCACCAGCAGGGCGCTCATTTTCCGGCTCTCGCTCAGGTCCTCGAACGAGGCGACAAAACACGCGGGCTGGCCATCACTCCCCCGCACCGGCGCAAACGTCCCGCGCAGCGGGTACAGGGTGCCGTCCGCGCGGCGCCGGATCCAGTCGCCACGCCAGCCGTGGCCGGCGCGGATCGTGGCCGCCAGCTCCGCGGCCAGCGCCGGCGGCACGCCCGGCTCGGTCAGCTGGAGATCGCGCCAGTTGCGCCCGATCAACTCGCGGCGCCCGAAGCCGGTCAGCTCGCAGCCGGCCTGGTTCACATACTCGATGATCCCCGCGGGATTGAAAATGATGACCGCGGGCCGGCTTTGCTCCACGGCGCCGGCGAGATGGAGGATGGTCTCGTTCAGCCGGTTTTGCCGGCGGTAGAGAAATAAGACCGCGAGAGGCAACCCGCCCCCGAGCCAGATCGGCCCCAGCCAGCGGCGCGCCAGCAGCCCGGCCACGAGGATGACCCCGGCCAGCAGGATGACGTGGTGGTTTTTCAGGCGGGATCCCATGCGACGCAGCGGCGATTAAACCGTCCCGGCGAAAGGCGCGCAACCGCGAAGAACGGCTGCCGCCGCCCGGCATTTCCCGGGGTCCGGGCACAAAAAAGCCGCCGCCCGTGGGGGCGGCGGCTGTAAAACTTCGGGTCCCTTACGAGACGTGGCCCGAGACGAGCTTGGTCATCTCGAACATGCTGACCTTGGTCTTGCCACCGAAGACGGCCTTGAGGGCGTCGTCAGCGTTGATCTGCGTGCGGACCTTCTTGTCCTGCAGACCGTTCTTCTTGATGTAGGCCCAGAGCTTCTTGGTGAGCTCCGTGCGGGGCAACGGGGTCGAGCCAACGACGGCAGCAAGCTTGGCGTCGGGTGTGACCGGTTTCATGAACGCGGCGTTCGGTTTACGAGCGGATTTTTTAGCCATAGTGATTGTGGGTTTAGGGTGCTTTACTGTGATAGCAACGCCTTTCTAGAGGGAGAATCGGTGGTTTGCCCAGTAGAATTTTTAAAAATCTCCCGCGCGCCGCCGCTCAGGCCGGCTCGTCCACCTGCACGAACTGCTCGTACAACGCCGCATAACGCCCGCCCTGCGCGAGCAATTCCGGGTGCGTGCCGCGCTCGATGATGCGGCCCTGGTCGAGCACGAGCACGATGTCCGCGTGGCGGATCGTGCTCAGGCGGTGCGCCACGACGAAGCTCGTGCGCCCGCGCAGCAGCGCGACCAGCGCCTTCTGCAGCCGCGCCTCGGTGAGCGCGTCGATCGCACTCGTCGCCTCGTCGAGGATGACGATCCGCGGGTCCGCGAGCAGCGCGCGCGTGAAGCACACGAGCTGGCGCTGGCCGACGGACAGCCCGGCACCGCGCTCGCCGATCTCCGTCGCAAAGCCGTGCGGCAGACCCTCAAGGATATCCAGGCAGTCGAGCCGGCGCGCGGCGTCGCGTACTTCCGCCTCGGTGGCATCGGGTTTGCTCAGCCGGATGTTCGCCATCACCGTGCCGGTGAAGAGGAAATTCTGCTGCTGCACCATGCCCATCTGCCGGTGCAGCGAGTGGCTCGTGACCGTGCGGATCTCGCGGCCGTCCACCAATAATTCCCCGCCGGTCGGGAGGTAGAATTTCGAGACAAGGTTGATGATGGAGCTCTTGCCGCTGCCGGTGTGGCCGACGAGCGCGACCGTCTGGCCGGGCGCGACGGCAAAATCCACATCGTGCAGCACCGGCCGCGCGGGATCGTAGCCGAAGGTGATGCCCCGGAACTCCACGCGCAGGCCGGTGCCCGGCTCGGCCGGCAGCTCCGTCGCTGCGGGATCATCCTCCCAGTCGGGCTGCGCGTCGATCAGCCGGAAGACGCGCTCCGCGCCCGCCATCGCGGTCAGCGCCTGGTTGTACTGGTTGCCGATGGTCGCGATGGGCGAGAAGAACAGGTTGGCGAGGAAGAAGAACTGGATGAGGTCGCCCACCGTCATCTCGCCGTGGAAGGTCCGCCAGCCGCCCAGCAGCAGCAGCACGGCAATGAAGAACTGGCTGTTCAGCTCGAGCAGCGGCGTGAGGATCGCCGAGGTGCGCGCCTGCTCGATGTTGTAGCGCGAGTGGTCGGCCAGCAGCGTGCGGAAGAGCCCGAGATTCGTCTCCTGCCGCACAAAGCCCTGCGTGACGCGCATGCCGTTGACCGATTCCGCCAGCGTGGACGTCACCCGGCTGAAGCTTTCCTGCGCGGCGCGGTTAAGCTGGCTCAGCCGCATCCGGAAATGGTTGTTCACCAGCCAGAGCACCGGCGCCATCGCGGCGACCACGAGGAACAGCACCCAGTCGCACCACGCCATCACGACGGCGGCAAACAGCATCTGGCCGAACTGGATGATGCCGACAAACAGCACGTCTTGGATGCCCGCGCGCACGGTTTCCACATCCGTCGTCACGCGGCCGATGATCCGGCCGAGCTTCGTGCGGTGAAAGAAACTCATCGGCATGCCCTGCATGCGGTCGAAGATCGCCAGGCGCAGCGCGGTGACGACCTCCTCGCCGAGCTCCAGCGCATACCGCTGCCGGAAGTGGAACATTCCGTCCGTCACGATCGCCAGCACGCCGTAGCCGAGCACCGCCCAGGGCAGGATCTCCAGCTCGTGCCGCGCAATCGGACCGGCGATGATGCGGCCCATCGCCCACGTGATCGCCGGGATCTGCATCGCCCGGATCAGCGTCAGCCCGATCAGCGTGTTGCGCTTGGCCGCGAAGGGCCGCGTGTACGTGAACAGCCGGCGGATCAGGCCCCACTCGAGCGGCTTGAACTGTTCCTCGTCCTCGTCGTCGTCCGACTCGCGCCAGGTGAGCCCGAGCGGGCGGACCTTCGGGGGCAGTTTCCTTCTCATGGCGCGCCACCCTTCGGCACCAGCTGCTCCAACTCGCTGCCGTCCACCAGCTGCAGGCTGGCGACATGGCGGTAGGGGCCGGGCACGCGCATGAGCTCCTCATGCACGCCTTGCTGCACGATGCGGCCCTTTTCCATCACGATGATGAAGTCCGCGCGGCGCAGCGTGCTCAGCCGGTGCGCCACGATGAAGGTCGTGCGGCCCGCGATGGCGCGATCGAGCGCCTCGAAGATCTCGTGCTCCGTCTCGCTGTCGATGGCCGCGGTCGGGTCGTCGAGCAGCAGGATCGCCGGCTCGAGCAGCACCGCGCGCGCGATGGCCAGCCGCTGGCGCTGGCCGCCGGACAGCGTGTTGCCGCTCTCGCCGAGGATGGTGTCGTAGCCCTTCGGCAGCTGCAGGATGAAATCGTGGGCCGCCGCGACCCGCGCGGCCTTCTCAATCTGCGCGGGCGTGGCCCCGGGATGGCCGAAGGCGATATTGGCCGCGATGGTGTTGGAAAAAAGGAAGCTCTCCTGGAACACGAGCCCGATGTTGCGGCGCAGGTCGTCGAGGACGAGGTGCCGCACATCGATGCCGTCCACCAGCAGCCGGCCCGCCGTGACGTCGTAGAAGCGCGGGATGAGGCTCATCAGCACGCTCTTGCCCGCGCCCGTCGCCCCGAGGATGGCCACGCACTGGCCGGGCTCGACGTTGAGGTTGAGGCCGCGCAACACGGGATCGATGCCGCTGTAGGAAAACTCCACTTTCTCGAACCGCACGGCCCCCTTCAGCTTCGGGCAGGGCATCGCGTCCGGCGCGCTCTTCACCTCGACGGGCGCGTCCATCACCTCAAACACGCGGCGCGCGCCAATGAGCGACTGCTGCACGGAGTTCACGACGCCGGCGATGTTGTTCACCTGCCCGGAAAACTGCTCGAGCAGCCCGGCGAACACAACCAGGCCCGTGCCCAGCGGCAGCTGCCCTTGGATCACGAGCCAGCCGCCGTAGCTCAGCAGCACGATCATGTTCCCGCGCTGCAGGATGCCCACCGCCGGCGAGAACAGGCTCACGCGCCAGAAGATGCCGAGCTGCTGGTCGTAGACGGCGCGGTTGGACGCGGCGAACTGCGCGCGGTTCTCGGCCTCGCGGCCAAAGCCCTTGGTCACCGCGATGCCCTGGATGCTCTCGGCGAGATACTGCACCAGCTTTTCCGCCAGGGTGCGGCTCTCGGCGTAGGCCGGCTGGATCTTCTTGGAGAACCACAGCGACATGATCGCGAGCAGCGGCGTGGTCGCGAGGCAGGCCAGCGTCAGCCCGGGGCTCAGGCTCGCCATGTAGATGATGTAGACCGTGAGCGAGACGGCCATGATGACGCTTTGGAACAGCACCTGGTCGAGGAACATGCGCACCGACTGCACGTCGCCGGTGACGCGCGTGATGATCGAGCCGGTGGAGTTGGCGTCGAAGAACCGGAAGCTCAGCTGCTGGAGCTTGTCGTAGATGATCGCGCGCAGATCCACCACCAGCTGCTGCTGCAGCAGGATGTTGATCGAGATGAGATAGGCGTAGTTGAGCAGCGCGCGACCCAGGGCGAGCAGCAGGATGATGCCGGCCAGCAGCGCGATCACCTCGACGGGTTTCCACGCGCTCGGCAGCATCGAGATATCAATCCGGTGCCCGGGCTTGGCCGGCGGCGCCGGGGGCGTGGCGGCGATCAACGCCGCGGTCGCGGCGGGTTTGACCACTCTCATGGCCGCGGGAGGCTCCGGCGCGACCTGGTTTCGGATGTAATCGATGCCGAGACCCGTCAGGCTCAATCCGGCCAGACCCATGGTCAGCAGCACCAGCTGGATGCTCAGGACCTTGATGCAACCGAGCCGGTAGCGCCAGGTCAGCCCCAGTAACCGCCAGATCAGCACGCCATTCGAAGGCGCGGTGGCGGAAGGCGGCAAGGGCGCGGGCATACGGCGACCAAGCTAGGGCCGCGGCGCGCAAACACACGAAATTTTTTGCCGCCGGCGGAAGGCGGCCGGGGATTTCATTGCGGCCGCGGCAGGGGGCCCGGGCTCTTCTCCCGCAGGGCGCGGCGCCGGTTGATTTCCTCCACGGCCCGGTTGAAGCGGGCGGCCTCCTCGGGCGAGCTGGGTTTGGACCCCGGGCCGTACCCCAACGGCATCCCGGTCGGACGCGGGCCGGCGGGGACCTCCGGCACCGCGACCGCCACGACCTTGGCGGTGTGCAGGGCCAGCGTCAGCACGCGGCCCTGAAAATCGAGCGTGACGGTGTCGCGCGCGACGTCGTGGGTCCTGACCGTGAAATCATGGCCCGGCTCGTTGAGCCGCACCCACTGGCCGGCCTTCTTGACCGGGTCAAAAACGCTGAACCGGTAGCCGGCTCCATCCATCATGATGCCGCGCAACTCCAGCGGCTGGTTCTCCGCCGCCACTGCCGATCCGGACGCCGGCGCAAAGGGCGAACTCGGCGCCAGCGTGGTGTCCGCGCGTGCTGCCAGCCCCAGCAGGAGGCTGGCGAGCAAGCCGAGGTGGTGGATGGATTTGGTCATGGGGTCGGCGGGTAGGACGGCTTAGGGCAGCGGCAGGTTACGCGCGGTTCAGAGCATCGTCCCGCGCATGATCAGGAAGGCCACGCTGAAATAGATGATGAGTCCGGTCACGTCCACCAGCGTGGCGATGAACGGCGCGCTCGACGTCGCGGGGTCGAAGCCCGCGCGCTTGATCACCAGCGGCAGCATCGAGCCCATGAGCGAGCCCCACATCACGATGCCCACCAGCGCGGTGCTGACCGTGGCCGCGACCAGGATCCAGTGCTCGCCGTACGTGTTGGGAAAGAGGAGCGACCAGACGGAAATGCGCACGAAGCCGATGGCCCCGAGGATGACGCCGAGGGAGAAACCGGCCACCAGCTCGCGGCGCATGATGCGCCACCAGTCGCGCAGCTTGAATTCGCCCAGGGCCAGCGCGCGGATGACCAGCGTCGCGGCCTGCGAGCCGGCGTTGCCGCCCGAGCTCACGACCAGCGGCAGGAAGAGCGAGAGCACGATAGCCTTCGCCAGTTCGCCCTCGTAATACTTTAGCGCGGTCGCGGTCAGCATTTCACCGAGAAACAGGATCACCAGCCAGCTCGCGCGCTTCTTCACCATGCGGGCGAGCGAGATCGTGGTGTAGGGCTCGTCGAGGGCCTCGGTGCCGCCCATCTTCTGGATGTCCTCCGTCGCCTCCTCTTCCGCGACGTCGAGCATGTCGTCCACCGTCACGATGCCGATCAGCTTCCGGTTCTCGTCCACCACCGGCAGCGCCACGCGGTCGAACTGCTTGAACAGCCCAAGCGCCTTTTCCCGGTCATCAGTTGGCGACAGCATGGTGTAGTTGCCGTCGAGCAGTTCGCGCACCGGCCGGTCGAGGGGCGAAAGCAGGAAGCGCCGCACCCGGATGTCATCCACCAGGTGCCCGCGCTCATCCACCACGAAGACGACATTGAGCGTCTCGCGGTCGTAGCCGTGCTCGCGGATGTAATCGAGCGACTCGCGGACGGACCACTCGGGGCGCACCGCCACGTAGTCGAGCGTCATCATCCGGCCGACGCTGTGCTCCGGGTACGCGAGGAGCGATTGCGCGACCTGCCGCTCATCCGGCGTGAGCATCGAGAGCAGTTGCATCGCGACGTCCAGCGGCAGTTCGTTCAGGAAAGCGGTGCGGTCGTCGGGCGGGAGGGCGTTGAGCAGCGCCGCGGCCTGCTCCTGGTTGAGCAGCTTGAGCAGCTTCTTCTGCGCCTCCAGCGGCACATAGGTGAAGGTCGTCGCCGCCAGCTCGCGCGAGCTCACGCGGAACAGCGCCGCCAGTTCCTCGACCGGCAGGTCGGCGATGATCGGGGCAATGTCGGCCGGCAGCCAGGGTTCGAGGTATCTCTTCAACGCCCCGAGATCCTTACGGGCGATCAGCGCGGAGACCTCGGCGGGGACGTTGGCTTGGGCGGGCATGGCCCGAGGCAGACACGTTGGCACAGCCGTTTCAACCCCCGGCCGGTGAAAAAGAGGCGCCGGACCCGGGGGCTGGTTTTCCCCGGGGCCCGGGGATTTTCCTTGCCGTGGAAACTTTAGATACTACAATAGTTTCCTAAGATTCCCCATGCCTGCCTCCGCCCCAACGCCGCCGGTGTCCGCCGCGGACTCGCCCAACACCCGGATCCTCGAGACCGCACGGCGCCAGCTTTTCACCTACGGCTACAACGCCCTGACGATGGACGACCTGGCGCACGAACTGGGGATCAGCAAAAAGACGCTCTACCTGCACTTTCCGGGCAAGGACGCCATCATCAGCCTCATCATCGAGGGCATCGGCCGCACGATCCGCGGCGAGATGGAGGCCGTGCTGAACGACCCGGGACTTAATTTCGCCCAGAAACTCCGCGGCATCGTCGACGTGGTGGCGCCCCGCCTCGCCCAGACCAGCCCGGCCATGCTGCGTGAACTCCAGCGCTACGCGCCGCGCATCCACCAGAAAATCGACGAGCTGCGCCAGAAGAACATCCCCTACGTCTTCGGCCGGTTGTTTCGCGCCGGCATCGCCGAGGGCGCGGTGCGGGCGGATCTCGACCCGGATTTCGCCGCACAATTCTGGCTGCAGGCCATGCGGGGTCTCACCCATCCCGACACCCTCGCCACCACCCACCTTACTCCCCGGCAAACGCTGGAGAAAGCCCTCGAACTCTTCACCGGCGGCCTGCTGACCCCCGGTGGCCGCAACGACTATGAAAAACTTTTCCCCCGCTAATCTCCCCACCCTGCTGGCGCTCGCTATCCTGACCCTGGCCGGCTGCGCTCGGCCCGCCGCCCACGGCTATCAGGGTTACCTCGAGGGCGAATTTGTCTATGTCGCCTCCCCACTCGCCGGCCGGCTCGAAACCCTCGCCGTGCAAAAAGGCGCTCGCGTCAACGCCGGCGCGCCGCTCTTCACCCTCGAGCGCAGCGCCGAGCTCGCCTTGCAGCGCCAGGCCGCCGACCAGCTGCGCGCGGTCACGGCCCGGCTCGAGGACCTGAAAAAGGGCGCGCGGCCCAGCGAACTCGCCACCTTGCAGGCGCGGCTCGACCAGGCCCGCGCCGCCGCCGAGCTGTCCGCCCTCGAGCTCGCCCGCCAGCAAAACCTCTTCAACACGAGGGTCATTCCCGCCAGCGATTTTGATCGCGCTCGACTCTCCCACGAACGGAACCTCCACGCCGAGGACGAGCTCTCCGCCTCCCTGGCCACCGCGTCGCTGGGCGCCCGCAGCGACACCATCGCCGCCGCCGAGGCTGACGCCAGCGCCGCCGAGGCCGCCAAAGCTCACGCCGACTGGAGCGTGGACCAGAAGTCCCAGGCCGCGCCCACGGCCGCGCTGGTCTACGACACACTTTACCGCCAGGGCGAGTTCGTCGCCTTGGGCAATCCCGTGGTCGCACTGCTGCCGCCGGAAAACCTGAAGGTGCGCTTCTTTGTCCCCGAGGCGGAGTTCGCCGTCCTCCGGGCCGGGGCCGCCGTGCGGGTCGCCATCACCGGCCTCCCCGCCCCGCTGTCCGCGCATATCAGCTACCTCTCGCCGCAGCCCGAATTCACCCCGCCCGTCCTCTACAACCGGGAAAACCGCGCCAAGCTCGTCTTCATGGTCGAGGCCGTCTTCGACTCCGCCGCACGCGACCTCCATCCCGGCCAGCCGGTGGATGTGACGCTCGTCCCCTAGGCCCGCATGAGTCCGACGGATCTCGCGATTGACGTCACCGGCGTGACGAAAAAATTCGACGGCAAGACCGTCGTCGACGCCATCGACCTGTCGGTCCGCCGCGGCGAGATCTACGGCTTCCTCGGGCCCAACGGCTCCGGCAAGACCACGTTCATCCGCATGCTCTGCGGCCTGCTCACCCCCGACGCCGGCCAGGGCACCTGCCTCGGCTACGACGTCCTCACGCAGCAGGCGGAGATCAAGCGCCACGTCGGCTACATGACGCAGCGGTTCAGCTACTACGAGGATCTCAGCATCCGCGAAAACCTGGATTTCATCGCGCGCATCTACGACGTGTCCGACCGCGCCGCCGCCGTGCAGCACAGCCTCGAGCGGCTCGGCCTGCAAAACCGCAGCGCCCAGCTCGCCGGCCAGCTCTCCGGCGGCTGGAAGCAGCGCCTCGCGCTCGCCGCGTGCCTCATTCACAATCCCCAGCTCCTGCTGCTCGATGAGCCGACCGCCGGCGTGGACCCGAAGGCCCGGCGCGAGTTCTGGGACGAGATCCACCAACTCGCCGCCGCCGGCCTCACCGTCCTCATCACCACGCATTACATGGACGAGGCCGAGCGCTGCCACCGCCTCGCCTACCTCGCCTACGGCAAGCTGCTCGCGCGCGGCACGCTCGCCGAGGTGCTCGCCGGCGCCCGGCTGAACACCTGGCGCGTCACCGGCCCCGGGTTGCTCGAACTCGCCGCGGGCCTGCGCGGCCGTCCGGGCGTCGAGCAGGTCGTCGCGTTTGGCAACACCCTGCACGTAAGCGGGCGCGACGCCGCGAAACTCGACGCCGCAATCAACGCCGTCCGCGATCCGCGCCATGAATGGACCCGCGTGCGCTCGGGTCTCGAGGACGTGTTCATCAGTCTGATGGACGAGGCCAAGGACAATTTTGCATGAGCGCCGCGGCCCTGCATCGCCTCAGCTTCTACCGCCTCTGGGCGATCGTGCGGAAGGAGTTCATCCAGATGCGGCGCGACCGCGTGACCTTCGCCATGATGGTCGGCATCCCGCTGATGCAGCTGATGCTGTTCGGCTTCGCGATCAACTCCGACCCGAAGCATCTGCCGACGGCGATCCTCGCGGCGGACCAGGGCCCGTTTGCCCGCACACTGGTGGCGGCGCTGCGACACAGCGATTATTTCGCCCTCACCCGGGAACCCGCGACCGAGGCGGAAGCCGCGCGGCTGCTCCAGCTCGGCGACGTGCAGTTTGTCATCAACCTCCCCGAGGATTTCTCGCGGAAACTCCTCCGCGGCGAGCAGCCGACCGTGCTGATCGAGGCCGACGCCACCGACCCCGCCGCCACCGGGCCGGCGATTTCCGCCGTGCGGGCGATCGCGGATACCGTGCTCAACCGGGACCTGACCGGCCCGCTGGCCCGCCTGCGCGCGCGCGCCGGTCCGATCGATTTCCAGATCCACGCGCACTACAACCCCGAGAACATCACGCAGTACAACGTCGTGCCCGGGCTCATGGGCGTCGTGCTCACGATGACGATGGTGGTCATCACGGCGCTCGCCATCACGCGCGAACGCGAACGCGGCACGATGGAGAACCTGCTCGCCACGCCGGTGCGCCCGATCGAGGTGATGGTCGGGAAGATCCTGCCCTACATCGCGGTCGGCTACATCCAGGTCACGCTCATCCTGCTGGCGGCGCGGTTCATCTTCGGCGTGCCCATGATCGGCAACCTCGCGCTGCTCTACGGCGTGTCCCTGATCTTCATCGCGGCGAACCTCTCGATGGGCATCACCTTCTCGACCCTCGCGCAGAACCAGCTGCAGGCGGTGCAGATGGCGTTCTTCTTCTTCCTGCCGTCCATCCTGCTCTCCGGCTTCATGTTTCCCTTCCGCGGCATGCCGCAGTGGGCGCAGTGGGTCGGCTCCTGCCTGCCCAACACCCATTTCCTGCGCATCGTCCGCGGCATCCTGCTCAAGGGCAACGGCCTCGCCGAGATTGCGCCTGAGATCTGGCCGCTGCTGCTCTTCCTCGCCGTGGCCATGACCGTTGGCGTGAAACGCTACCGGCAGACCCTGGACTGAGCCGGCCTACGCCTTTTTCTCGGCCAGGGCCTTTGCCACCGGGCCCTCGAGCTGCACCGTCCGCGTGGGGAAGGCGAACGCGAGCCCGCGCGCCGTCACCGCGCGCAGGAAGGCGAGGTTCAGCCGCTCCCGGAGCTGCAGGTGCGCGAGGTTGTCCGGGCTGGTCGCCATGTAGGCCACGAGGATTTCGAGTGACGAAACCCCGATCGCGGTGAAGAAAACCACCACCGAGGCCGGATCGACTTCCTTTTCGTACAGGATCAGCTGCCGCAGGTCGCCGAGGATGGCCTCCATCTGCTCGGGCTTCGTGTCGTAAGTGAGGCCGAGCGTCTGCTCCACGCGGCGCGACGTGAACTTCGACAGGTTGATCACCGCCTCGGAGGCGACCATCTTGTTGGGCATGACCACCAGCGAGCGGTCGAGCAGGCGGATGCGGGTGGAACGCAGGCCGATGTCCTCCACCGTGCCGGTCTGCGCGCCGATTTTCACGGCCTCGCCGACCTTGAACGGCTGGTCCATCACGACCACGAACGAGCCGAAGAGGTTCGCAATCGTGTCCTGCGCCGCGAAGGCAAACGCCAGGCCGCCGATGCCGAGGCCGGCGAGCACCGCGCCCACGTCCACCCCGAGGCTTTTCACCACCATCAGCACGCCGAAGATGATCACGAACACCGCGAGCGTCCGTTTGATCAGCGGCATGAAGTGCGCGATGTTCATCTTCCGCTCGTGGCCGATCTCCTCGAAGTGATCGAGGACCGCGCCGCCGGCGCGCAGCAGGCCCCAGAAGAACACGGAAAGCAGCGACACCTTGGCGCCGTTGGCGATCAGGTGGTCCACCGTGGCCGAGAGCTTGAGCACCGTGAGCGCGGCGAAGATGCCGCACACCATCACCAGCGTGGCGGCGGGGCCCTCGAGCGCCGGGAACAGCTTGTCGTCGAGCGTCGTCTCCGTCTTGGCCGCCAGCCGCTTCAGCCAGCTGAAAATGATGTTGGTGATGAACCGGCGGAGCAGGATCGCCGCGAGCAGCAGCACGCCGAACGCGATGCCGTGCACCAGCTCACCGTGCGAGCCGTCGGGGAAGAAGCGCAGCTGCAGCCAGTCCACGAAGTGCTCGAGGATGTCGTTCGCCGCGGTCTCCGCTGCCGGGGGGGTGGCCGCGGGCAGGGCCGCCGGGGTGGACGCGGTTTCCGCCGCCGCGGCCATCGCGGGGAGCAGGGCAAGGCTGGGCAGGAGGCGGGGGAAGAGATGCATGCGGGCGGCGTTTCCAACGCCGGGGCCGCCGGAAGTCAAAAAGTAATTCCACCCCACCCGGCTGGAATGCCCCGCCGCCTTTCCACCGGCCTACTCCCCGCTTGCCCGCCGCGCGCCGGCCCGCCCATGCTTCCGGGCGATGACGCTGCCGTTCGCCCTCTTTGACTCCATGCCGCTCTGGGCCTGGGGCGCCTTTTTCGCCTTTATCTCGGCGATGCTCGCCCTCGATCTCGGCGTGCTGCAGCGCAACCCGCATGCGATGTCCATGAAGGAGGCGCTCGCCTGGTGCGTCGTCTGGGTCGCCCTCGCCCTCGGCTTCAACGCCCTGCTGCTCCACTGGCGCGGCCCGGAGCTCGCGCAGCAGTTCCTCGCCGCCTACCTCGTCGAACTCTGCCTCAGCGTCGACAACGTCTTCATCTTCATCCTCGTCTTCGCCTACTTCAAGGTCGCGCCACGTTACCAGCACCGCGTGCTGTTCTGGGGCATCATCGGCGCGGTGATCATGCGCGCGGTGTTTATCATCGTGGGCGTCAGCGTCATCTCGCGGTTCCACTGGGTGCTTTATCTCTTCGGCGCGTTTCTCGTCTACACCGGCATCAAGATGGCCCTGCCGAAAAAGGATGAGGAGATCCATCCCGACCAGAACATCACCGTGCGGCTCTTCCGCCGGTTCTTCACCGTCTCGGCGCAGGCCGAGCCGGAAACCTTCTTCGTCCGGGAAAACGGCCGCCGCGTCGCCACCCGGCTGTTCATCGTGCTGCTCGTGATCGAGACGACCGACCTCGTCTTCGCCCTCGACTCGCTGCCCGCCGTGCTCGCCATCACCAAGGACAGCTTCGTCGCGCTCACCTCGAACATCTTCGCCATCCTCGGGCTGCGCTCGCTCTACTTCGCGCTCAACGGCGTGATGCAGCTTTTCCGCTTCCTCAAGGTCGGCCTCGCCGTCATCCTTGTCTTCATCGGCGTGAAGATGCTCATCGAGCACTGGGTGGACATCTCCACCGCGACCTCGCTCGGCGTCATCGGCGGCGTGCTTGCGACGTCCGTGCTCATGTCCCTCCTGATCAAGGAGCCCGGCGCCGAGAAGGTGCCCTGAACAGACCGCTCCGTTCTGGCACGTCTCCTCCAGTCCGGCCGCCAGCCCCGGCCCGCTTTAGGATGACCCGGCCTGCACCGCGGAGGACCGCAAGTCCATGCGCCGGACTCTGGAGCTGGTCCGCAATTTCGTGGCCAAGGACCTCCATCCGTTCAGCGCCGGGCTCGTCAAGGACGGCCAAATACTCGACCCGCTGATGGAGGGCGCAGGGCTCAAGCTCCACGCCGAGTACACGGCGTAATACGGGGCGGCCCGGCATCAGGTCCGCTGACGCCGGCTCGCGCCGTCAGTCGATAAACCTCGCCGCCCACTCCGGCCGCGGCAGCGGACACGTCCGCCACGGACCGAAGAGGGCATACCGGACTCGCGCCACAAATTTGTAGCCCGCGTCGCGTATGAAACGCGGGAAAACCGCCAGCAGGGAAGCCCAGCCGGGGCGGCCCACCGCCCGCAGCGCGGCAATGACGCCGTCGGTGCGCAAAAGCGGGACCGCGACGTTGGCCGGCCAGTCCGGCACCAGCACCAGCGTGCTGAAGTCCGCCGTCGGCAGGCCGCGCGCGCGCAGGTAGGCCTGGGCCGCGGGACCCTGCAGTGGCGCGAACCGCAGCTGGCCCGCGCGATCCAGCGCGAGCAGCCGGCGGACGACGCGGTTGCACAGTCCGCATTCGCCGTCGTACAGCAGGACCGGACCGGTAGTGGGAGTGGTGGTCATGGGCGAAAGCTTACCGGCCGGCCTGCTGCTCTGCAAACACCGCGGCCACATCGGCGAGGTCGCAAACGATGTCCGCCGCCCACTCGCAGCGCTTGCAGGTGTCGCCACTGGTAAAGCCGCCGATCTCCGCGTAGCGCACGACGTTTTGTTCCAGCTTGAACTCCACGCCGCGGGCCTGCGTGCCGAGCTCGCGCACGAGCGTGGTGATTTTGCCCCGCAGCTCCGGCAGCAGGGCCTCGCGGAAAAACTCCGGCCGGTTGGTCTGGATAAACCAGTCCCGGTCAAACTCCGCGTCGCCCACCGTGATTTCCTTCGCCCCGAACAATTCCATGAACTTCGTGCCGAAGCCCTGACGCCGCAGGTGAAACGTCAGGCCGACGGCGACCGGCACCGCGGCCGATACCGCGCTCCATTGGATGCGGGATTTACCCGACCCGGTGGCGAAGGGGAAAAGCTCCACTTGCTTGCCGCGCACCTGCCCGGTAGCCCGCAAGTCGGTGTAAAAGATGCCCGCCGTGGGCGGTTTCTCGATGAATTGCAGCCCGAGGGCCCCGGCTGTCTGGCGCATATTTTCCATCCCGTGCCGGCTCTGCCTCGCGGCCGCCCAGACGACAAGTCCCGCGACGGCCAGGAAAAAGCCGATCATCAGGAGGGGAATCAGGGCAGGACTCATGACCGCAATGTCACCCCTCCAGCGCCCCACCGCAAAAGCAAAAAACGGAGCCGGTTCGCGCGGCCAATGTCTTGCGCTTTTCCCGGCCCGCCTCCTGCTGGCTCGCAACCCTCCCCCATGCCCGCCCATCGCGTCACGCTCCGCGGCACCACCTACGTCTTCGCCGACTTGCGCGAGGTCATGGCCAAGGCCTCGCCGTTGCGCTCGGGGGACGAACTCGCCGGCGTGGCCGCCCGCGATGCGGCCGAACGCGCCGCCGCCCGCTACGCCCTGGCCGAGGTTCCGCTCGCCCGGTTCCTGGCCGAGCCGCTCGTGCCCGCGGAAACTGACGAGGTGACGCGCCTGATCCTCGCTACGCATGACGGCGCCGCCTTCGCGCCGGTGCGTGATCTCAGCGTCGGCCAGTTTCGCGACTGGCTGCTGCGCTATGAGACCGACACCGCCGCGCTGACCGCGCTCGCGCCCGGACTGACGCCCGAGATGGTTGCCGCCGTGTCCAAGCTCATGCGCAACCAGGACCTCGTACTGGTCGCGCACAAGTGCAGCGTCGTCACCCGCTTCCGCAACACCCTCGGCCTCCCCGGCCGCCTCGCCGTCCGGCTCCAGCCCAACCACCCGACCGACGACCCGCACGGGATCGCCGCGTCCATCCTTGAAGGCCTGCTCTACGGCTGCGGCGACGCCGTCATCGGCCTCAATCCCGCCACCGATTCCGTCGAGCGCGTGACCGTGTTGTTGCAGCTGATCGACGAGCTCATCCAGACCTACCGCATTCCCACGCAATCCTGCGTCCTCGCGCATGTGACGACCCAGTTGCGCGCGCTGGAGCGTGGCGCGCCCGTGGACCTGGTGTTCCAGAGCGTGGCCGGCACGGAGGCCGCCAACACCAGCTTCGGCCTCAACCTGGCGCTGCTGCGCGAGGCCCGCGACGCCGCCCTGTCGCTGCGCCGCGGCACCCTCGGCGACAACGTCATGTACTTCGAGACCGGCCAGGGCTCGTGCCTCTCCGCCGACGCGCACCACGGCGTGGACCAGCAGACCCTGGAGTGCCGGGCCTACGGCGTCGCCCGCGCGTTTGCCCCGTTGCTCGTCAACACCGTGGTCGGCTTCATCGGCCCCGAATATCTCTACGACGGCAAGCAGATCATCCGCGCCGGGCTCGAGGACCATTGCTGCGGCAAGCTGCTGGGCCTGCCGATGGGCGTGGACGTCTGCTACACGAACCACGCCGAGGCCGACCAGGACGACATGGACACGCTGCTCACGCTCCTCGGCGCGGCCGGGGTCAACTACATCATGGGAGTCCCGGGTGCCGATGACATCATGCTGGGCTACCAGTCCACTAGTTTCCACGATGTCCACTACCTGCGGCAGGTCCTCGGCCTGCGCGCTGCGCCGGAATTCGAACACTGGCTCGAGCACATGAAGATTGCCGGCCCCGACCGGCGGCTGCTGCCGGTGAGTGGCAGCCACCCGCTGCTTGCCGACCGCGGTCTCGGCGCAGAAATGCCGCCCGTCAGCCCCTGACATGTCCTCCTTCATCGCCCAGGACCCATGGCACGGGCTCCGCCGGTTCACCACCGCGCGTATCGCCCTCGGCCGCACCGGCGGCAGCCTGCCGACGCGCGAGCTGCTCGCCTTTGCCCACGATCACGCCCTGGCCCGCGACGCCGTTCACGCCCCGTTCGACGGCGCGAAACTCGCCGACGCATTCCGCGCCGTCGGCGGCGACGTGATCGAACTCGCCAGCGCCGCGCCCGACCGCGCCACCTATCTCCGCCGGCCGGATCTCGGGCGGAAATTATCCGATGCCTCGCGGGAATGTCTGGCGGCCCGGGTCCACGGGACGTGCGATCTGGTGCTGCTTGTTTCCGATGGCCTCTCCGCCCTCGCCGCCGAGCGCCAGGCACCGCCGCTGGTCGCGATTCTCCAGCCGAAACTGGCCGCCGCCGGCTGGCGGGTCGGCCCGGTCTGCGTCGTGCGCCACGCCCGCGTGGCGCTGATGGACGAAGTGGGCGCCGCGCTGCATGCCCAGTTAGCACTCATCCTGCTCGGGGAACGCCCGGGACTCGGCACCGCCGACAGCCTCGGGGCGTATCTTGCATTCGCGCCCGGACCTGGCCGCACCAATGCCGACCGCAACTGCGTTTCCAACATTCGGACCGAGGGCCTGCCGCCCGCCGCCGCCGCCGAGCAGATCTTTTCCCTGCTCACCGCCGCCCGCCGCGCACAGCTGAGCGGTGTGACGCTGAAGGACGACTCCGGCCCGGCGCTGGCTTGAGTGGGCGGACCCGCGCCACGCGCCGCACGCCATGGCAAAGCGCGGTCACTGAAAAATGAATGGGCCGGGCCCCTTGCGAGGCCCGGCCGGGATCAGACTTTGATTGCTCCGTGCGGTTTGCACGCAGGCATTACGCCACCGCGATCTTGCGGGGTTTCACGGCCTCGGGTTTCG
>CAIMAQ010000023.1 GCA_903839035.1 uncultured Opitutia bacterium | reverse complement strand
GGCCAAGATTTCGTCCGCCCGGGACTGGCAGATGACTGTCCTTCAACCCAGCGAAGGTGTCATCCCTTCCTCCGATGGCATGGCCCGCCCCGGCCTGCTTTTTGGCGTGCCGTGGACGGCCATCCGCGAGCAGCAGCAGCGGCTGCTCAAGCTCGGCCTGCGTCCCCGCCGCCTCGAGGTGAGCACGCTCTCCCTGCTCGGCACGCTCAACCAGCACCTCTCCCGCACCGGTCTGGCCAATTCGATCGTGGTCTGCGAAATCGAACACTCCCAAACCCGGACTTACGTGGTCGCGAAGGACGGCGTACACACCCTTTCTCCCCTGCCCCATGGGCTGCTCTCCATCCTGGAAAGCGCGCTGAAGGAATTGGGCGCACCTGATGTCGCCACCGCGCTGAAGCAGCTGGAAGATCCACCGGAGGCCATCAAGACCCACGGCCGGCGCTTTGTCCGTGTGCTCTCCCGCCATCTCAAGCCGGCGGTGGACCACTTCGAGCTCAAGACCGGCCAGCGCATCGAGACCTTTTTCTTTTCCCAGCTCCCCGCGCGCCTGGAGTGGCTCGGCCAGGCGCTGGGTGCCTCGGTGGAACTCGAGGTGCTCACCCCTAATTTCGAGGCGTGGCTCCCCGCCGCCGGCTTGAAAGTCGAACCCGGTAGCGTCTCCCTCAACTCCAGCTGGCTGGAAACGCTGAGCCTTGTGACCCAGCTCGCCAACGTGCCCAATGAGCAAAAAACGTGATCCGCTCGCGTTAAGCGACCACTGGCATGTGGACTGCCGGCTCGTCGCCGAGCTGCCGGACGACCGCGTGGTCAGCAGCCGCTTTCTCGTCAACCTGCCCTTCGGTGCCGTGGCGCTCGGATTGCTGGTCCTGTTCGGCCTGAACCTCTCCACCGACCTCAGTCTCCGCAATTTCATCGCCGACTGGTCCCGGCGCCTGTCCGACTCCCGCGTGCAGGTCGCCGGCATCAAGCAGATGCAGCGCGAATACTCCGGGGTCTCGGCCAAAATCGAGCAGGCTCACGCCCTGGTCAAAAACCGGCTGTTTATTTATAATTTCATGAACGAGCTGGGCCGCACCCGGCCCGAGCAGATGGTTATCAACAGCATTGAGTCGACAACCTCAGGCATCCTGATGCGCGGCACCCTCGGCGAATCCTCGGAGCAGGCCACCCTGCTGATCGGCCAGTACGTGGCCCAGTTGAGCAAGGACCCCGAACTCGGCCCGCGCTTCGAGATTACCGTCACGTCCTTTGAGCGCGACCGCGGCACGGATCAGCAGAATTTTGAAATCGCCTTCCGTTTCCTGACCACCGCCCCATGAACCCGGTTGAAAACTCCCAGTTGGGCAGCCTGCTCCGGCGGAATATATTCGGCACGGTCTGCACTATTCTCTGCCTCGTACTCGGGGCGGGGTTGTGGGTCCTCCGGCTCGACATCCATTCCCTTGAAATTGTGAACCGGGAGCGCTCCCAGGAAGGCGCCGCCATGGATTCAACCTTGGTGACCGGTCCGTTGATTAAGACGGAATTGGCGCGCGCCCAGGACATCGTGCAGCGCATCGAGAGCAATCTCGTGATCGACAAGAACCTCGCCGATAATCTCTGGTACTTTTACAAGATCCACCCCGACTCGAAAGATATCCTCACCAACCTGCGGGGGCTGAACGGGGACGCGGCCGCCGACGACGCGGATTACAAGCTGGTGCCCTTCTCCCTGCAACTGACCGGGACGTATGAACAGGTTGGTGGCTATCTGCTCCAGCTGGAAACCGGCCCCCGGCTGATGTACATCCGCTCCTTCAGTTTCCGCCGGACCAGCCCGCGCTCACCCGTCCTGACCCTCAATCTTGAAGTCAAGGTCCTCGCCAGACGATGAAGCCGAACTCCCACCGTTCCTTGCTGACCCTGCTGCTGGCCGCAGCCGCCTCCGTCGCGCTGCCGGCTGCCACCCCGGTGATCGGGACGCAGCTTTTCCAGGAAACCGACGCGCGCATTGAGGACATGTTTCAGCACCGCAATAATCCGCCCAAGCCGCCCGGTCCGCACGACGATCCCTTCCAGGTCGGTGACGCTCCACTTGCCAGCAATCTCAACCTCACGGGCAAGGTGATTCCCAGCGTGGCCCCCGGGACCTCCGATGAAGCCGTCCTTCGGCAGGCGGCCGGCAGCTTGGTTTTCGGCGGGCTGCTCCAAATCGGCGACGTCCAGGTGCTCGTGATCAACAAGGCCAGTTACAAGGAGGGTGGGATTCTCAGTGTCCGCCTCCAGGGCACTCCCGTTTATTTGCGCATCATCAGCATCACGGCCAACAGCGTGACTTTGGGCCTCAATGAGGCCCGCTTGACGCTGCGCTTCTGAAGCGCTGCCGGAGGCCCTTCCGAGGCCTGAACTGGATGCCCTGGCTGCGAGTCTGTAACCCGGATTATACCGGTCATAACCGGGTCTTTTCCACGGCGGATATCTTTTCGCGGCAGAATCGTTTGACAGTGACTTGGTTCACGAGCGTACTGAGCCAGTAAATGATTGGATAAATAGCTGCTGCTAGGGATGCTTAAATCAACGCTGACCCCCGATTGGCGTCGCCCGAAGTCTGGCGCGCAACTCTTTCAAACACTTCTTATTGATCATGTTTGACCGCATGCCCTTACGCTGGCGGCTCACGCTGCTGATTACCTCGATTTGCGCGGTTACTTTGCTGGCGGCTTTCAGCGGCTATCTGGCGGTCGAATTGGTGAAGATCCGGCAGAGCGTTTCGGAGCGGATGGAGGGCACCCAGCGCCTGCTGGTGGAAAACGCCACGCTCATGCTCGCCCGCGACCCCAAGGCGACGAATTTTCCCCTCAAAAGCCTCGAGGCGGATCCCACCATCGTGGCCGCGGCCATTTACTCCGCCGATGACCACCTCCTGACCAAGTTCGTCCGGCCGGGCGTGGTCGAGTTCATCCCCCGCCCCCGGGCGATCACCCTCAATTTTTCCACCACCCAGGTCATCATTTTCCGCCCCCTGCGCTTTGAGGGCCAGCAGATCGGCACGCTGTACCTGAAGGCGGAATTCGGCGGACTGGAACGCGAGCGCCTGCAGGAACCACTCCGCGGCATGGCGATCCTGTTTTTGCTCTCGATGCTGTTTGCCGTGCTGGCCTCGCGGTTCATGCAGCGCGGCATTTCCGATCCCATCAGTCGCCTGGCCGAGGCCGCGCGCCGCGTCGCCGTGGACGGCGACTACAATGTGCGCGTGGACAGCAAGACCGGCGGTGAAACCGGCGTTCTCGTGGAGGCGTTCAATTCCATGCTCACCACCATCCAGCAGCGCGATGCGGAGCTCGTGGTGGCCAAGACCAACGCCGAGTCGGCGCGCGAGCGACTGGCCGAGATCAATGTGATGCTCGAGGAGGTCAACCGCACCCTCGAGCAAAAGGTCCAGGACCGCACCGCCGAGCTGGAAAAAATGATGCTCACGGCCAAGGACGCCAACCAGGCCAAGAGCAGTTTCCTCGCGAAGATGAGCCACGAACTGCGGACGCCGATGAACGCCATCATCGGCTACTCCGAGATCCTGCTCGAGGATGCCACGGACAACGCCAACCAGAGCGCCATCGACGACCTCGGCAAGATTCTCAGCGCCGCCCGCCACCTGCTGGGCCTCATCAACGACGTGCTCGATCTGTCCAAGATCGAGGCCGGCCGGATGGACCTCTTCCTGGAAACCTTCGATGTCGGCACACTCGTCCGCGAGGCGACCACGACCGTGGCGCCGCTGATCGAGAAAAAGCAGAACCGCCTCACTATCGACTGCAGCGAGCAGATCGGGGTGATGCATGCCGACACCACCAAGCTGCGCCAGATCCTGCTCAACCTGCTCAGCAACGCCTCCAAGTTCACCACCAACGGCCAGATCGGCCTCGCGGTCAGCCGCGGCGTGATGGGCCCGGGTGAGTGCATCATCATCAAGGTGAGCGACAATGGCATCGGCATGACCCCCGAGCAGATGGGCCGCCTCTTCCAGACTTTTTCCCAGGCGGATGCGTCCACCACCGCAAAATTTGGCGGCACCGGACTCGGCCTCGCCATCTCCCGCCAGTTTGCCCGGCTCATGGGCGGTGATGTCACCGCCGCCAGCGATCCGGGCAAGGGCTCCACGTTTACGGTGTGGATTCCCGTGCAGGTGGCCCCGGTGCGCACCACCACCGCCCCGTTTGAGGTCACCACGCCGCGCTCTCCGACCCCGACTCCGCCGCCGCCGCCCAAGCCCACGCCGGTCGCGCCCCCTCAGGCCATGGCCCGCGTCCTCATCATCGATGATGACAAGGCGGTCCATACTTCGATCAACCAGCTGCTGAGCCGAGAGGGTTACCTCATTGTCGGCGTGACCAGCAAGGAGGGCCGGGAGCACGCCAAGGAGTTTCATCCCGATGTCATCATCCTCGGCACGCTGGTGCCGGAGGTGGACGGCTGGAATCTCCTCGCCCAATTCAAGGCCGATGCCGAGCTGTCGTCCATTCCGGTCATCCTGCTCACGATGGTGGATGACGTGAAAACCGCCGGCTTTGCCCTCGGCGCGGCCGACTATCTAATCAAGCCCGTCGACGGCACCAAGCTGCTGCCGATCCTCGACCGGCTGTGCGCCGAGCGGAAGGAAACCTCCATCCTAGTCGTCGAGGACGACCCGCCCACCCGCCTCATGGTGTGCCGGCTGGTCGAGCGCGAGGGCTGGCTGGCCGTGCCGGCGGAAAACGGGCGCCGGGCGCTCGACCTGCTCAAGACCTTCACCCCCTCGGTCGTCCTGCTCGATTTGCTCATGCCCGAAGTGGACGGTTTTTCCGTGCTCCGGGAAATGCGGGCCAATCCGCAGTGGCGCGACATCCCCGTGGTGGTCCTCACCTCCCTCGATCTCACCGGGGAGGTCCGTCGTCTCCTCCAGCAGCAGGCGGAACGCGTGTTGCAAAAGGGCCGCTACACCCGGGAGGAGTTGCTCAAGGAAGTCCGGGATGCGGTCGCCGAGTTCGTCCACCGCGGGTTGCGCGGCTCCCGGCCGCCCTTCAGTGCGCTGAGCCGTCCCCCCATGCCCCCGGCCAAGGCCCCCACTTCCGTATGAAAAAGATCCTGCTTGTCGAAGATAACGAAATGAACCGCGACATGCTCGCCCGCCGCCTGCAGAAGCGCGGGTTCAACCTGTTGCTCGCGGAAGACGGGCTCATTGGCGTCAATCTCGCCCAGACCCAGCAGCCCGACCTGATCCTGATGGATATGAGCCTTCCCGGGCTGGATGGCTGGGAGGCCAGCCGCCTGCTCAAGAGCGACCCGGCCACAGCCGACATCCCCATCATCGCCCTCACCGCCCACGCCATGGCGGAAGACCGGGAAAAAGCCCTCGGCGCCGGGTGCAACGAATTCGAAACCAAGCCCGTCGACCTCACGAGCCTGCTCGCGAAGATGGAAACACTGCTGGGCAAGCCCCCCGCGTGAGTGATTCGCCCCCAGTCTCGTCCAACCCCCTGGGCCGCGATATTCCGGCGGTGCGCACCGCCCCGTCCGCCTCCAGCGAGTCGATCAAGCACCTGCGGCATGATCTCCGCACCCCGCTGAACCAGATGATCGGTTACAGCGAAATGCTCATCGAAACCGTCACGGAAAACGGTCCCGCGGAAATGCTCGATGACCTGCAGCGCCTGTGCGGCGCCGGTGGCGAGCTCCTGACCGTGCTGAACGAGTCGCTGGCGCAGTGGAAGGTCGAGACCGGCCAGGTGGACCTGATCGGCCTGCGGCGCGCCATGCTGGGCCCGCTCAACGCCTTTGTCGGCTACCGCGACCTGTGCACCGAGGCTGCGCATGTGCACGAGCAGGTGGAAGTGCTCGCGGACCTCGGGAAAATCGATCTCGCGACGAACAACCTGCGGAAGCTTCTCGAGGACGGCACCTTTGCCCAGCGCAACGCCGCCGCCAGCCAGGCCGCCACGATGGCGCCGTTTGCCAGCAGCCTCACCCCCGCGCCCATGCCCCTGGCCGCGGGGGTCGCCGCCCCGGCCGCGCCGGGCTCCAGCACCTCGCCGATCCCGACCGGCCGGATCCTCGTCGTCGATGACGAGCCCCTCAATCGGGAGATGCTGTTGCGCCGCCTCGCGCGCATGGGCTTCACCACCACCGGCGCTCCGAACGGCCAGGTTGCCTTGGAAGTCATGGCCCACGAGCCGTTCGACCTCGTGCTGCTCGACATCATGATGCCCGTGATGGACGGCTACGAGACCCTCGACCGGCTCAAGGCGGACCGGAAACTGCGGCACATCCCCGTCGTGATGCTCACCGCGCTGGACGAGGTCGCCAGCACCGTGCGCTGCATCGAGGCGGGTGCCGAGGACTACGTGCCCAAGCCGTTCAACCCGGTCATCCTGCGCGCCCGCATCGGCGCCTCGCTCGAAAAAAAGCGCCTCCGCGACCAGGAACGCGCCTATCTGGCGGAAATCCAATCCGAGCGCGCCAAGTCCGAGCGCCTGCTGCTCAACGTGCTCCCCAAGGCCATCGGCGACCGGCTGAAGGCCGGCGAGCAGACCATCGTCGATGCCGTCCCCGAGGCCACCGTGATGTTCGCCGATATCGTCGGCTTCACCCGCATCGCCGCGTCCTTTTCCGCGGCGCGCACCGTGAGCCTGCTCAACGAGATCTTTTCCGAGTTTGACGCCCTCAGCGAGCTGAAGGGCCTCGAGAAAATCAAGACGATCGGCGACGCCTACATGGTCGTCGGCGGCGTGCCGCTGCCGCAGGCCGACCATGCCGTGCGCTGCGCGAAGATGGCGTTCGAGATGCTCAACGCCATGCACCACTTCAACCTCCGCCACCAGTTCAAGTGGCAGCTGCGCATCGGCCTGCACACCGGCCCGCTCGTCGCCGGCATCATCGGCTCCATCAAGTTTTCCTACGACCTCTGGGGCGACACCGTGAACATCGCCAGCCGCCTCGAGTCCCACGGTGAACCCGACATCCCGCAGGTTTCCCAGATCACGGCCGACCTGCTCAAGGAGCATTTCGTGCTCGAGGAACGCGGGGACATCGACCTCAAGAACCGCGGGATGATCAAGACCTACCGCCTGCTGCGGCCGGTTTAAGTTTAATAAATGGAGCCGCGGCGAAGGCGCCGCATCCCCCCACGGTCGTTTCTCACGCCTGCCACTTGAAGATCAGCGTGCAGAGCGGCGGGAGCGTTAACTCGATGGACTGGTCAAAGCCGTCGCAGGCCACGTCCTCGGTCTCGCGACCGCCCTGATTCCCCAGGCCGGTGCCGCCGTAAAACTCGCTGTTGCTGTTGATCACCTCCAGCCACCGGCCGCGCCGTGGCACGCCGACGCGCTTGCTGCGGGTGGCTCCGGAAAAGTGTCCGACCACGACAAAGAAGGTCTTCTCCGCCGCATCGTGGCGCAGATAAGCAATCAAGCTCGCCTCGCCGTCCTGACAGTTCGTCCAGCGGAAACCCTGGGAATTGAAATCGTTTTGGCTCAGCACGGGTTCGCTGACGTAAAGCCGGTTCAGGTCGCGGACCAGCAGCCGCACGCCCTCGTGGTCGGGATACTGGCAGAGGTGCCAGTCGAGGCTCGCGTCGTGGTTCCACTCCCGGGACTGCGCAAATTCGCCGCCCATGAAGAGGAGCTTCTTGCCCGGGTAGGCCCACAGGTGCGCGTAGAGCGCCCGCAGGTTCGCCGCCTTTTCGGCGATGTGCCAGGCGCCCATCTTATAGAGCATCGAGCCCTTGCCGTGCACCACCTCGTCGTGGGAAAAAACCGTCACGAAATTCTCCGCGTACTGGTAGAGCATGCCAAACGTCAGGTCGTTCTGGTGCCACTTGCGGTAGACGGGCTCCTTGCCGAAATAGCGCAGCATGTCGTGCATCCATCCCATGTTCCACTTGTAGTCGAAGCCCAGCCCGCCGTCCTTCACCGCCCGGGTCACACCGGTGAACGACGTGCTCTCCTCGGCGATCATCAGGGCGCCCGGATGGTAGTGGTGCACCTGCTCGTTCACCTGCCTGAGGAACGCGATGGCCTCGAGATTCTCCCGGCCGCCATCCTTGTTCGGGATCCACTGGCCCGCCTCGCGGGAATAGTCGAGGTACAGCATCGACGCGACCGCATCCACCCGCAGGCCGTCGATGTGGTAGCGCTCCAGCCACGACAGCGCGTTGGCGACGAGGAAACAGCGCACCTCGTTGCGACCGTAGTTGAAGATGAGCGTCCCCCAGTCCATGTGCGCCCCCAGCCGCGGGTCGGCATGTTCGTAGAGGTGCGTGCCGTCGAATTCGCCGAGCGCAAAGCTGTCGCGGGGAAAATGGGCCGGCACCCAGTCAAGGATCACGCCAATGCCGCGTTGGTGCAGGTAATCGATGAGCCAGGCAAAATCCACCGGGTGGCCGTAGCGGTGCGTCGGGGCGAAGAAGCCCGTGACCTGGTAGCCCCACGAGCCGTCAAAGGGATGCTCCGCCAGCGGCATGAACTCGACATGCGTGAAGCCCATCTCCGTCACGTAGTCCGCCAGCTCGGGCGCCAGCTCGCGGTAACTCAGCGGCCGGTTCGCATCCTCGGGTTTGCGTCGCCAGGAACCCAGGTGCACTTCGTAAATGGAGATCGCGCGGTCCAGTTGCCCCGCCGCCGCCCGCCGTCGCTCCAGCCAAGACCCATCGTTCCACTGGAACTGGGTCGTGTCGCAGACGACCGAGGCATTGTTCGGCGGTGCCTCGAAATACGTGCCGTACGGATCGCTCTTCAGCCGCACGTTCCCCGCCTGGTCGCGGATGGCGAATTTGTAGACCTCGCCTTCGGTGATCCCGGGGACAAACACCTCCCACACTCCCGACGCCCCCAGCGAGCGCATCGGGTGGTAACGCGAATCCCAGTGATTAAAATTCCCCACAAGCGAGACCTGGCTCGCTGCCGGCGCCCACACCGCGAAGGACGCCCCGCTCACGCCTTCGATCACGCGCAGGTGCGAGCCCAGCTTTTCGTAGATGCGGTGCTCGTTGCCCTCGTTGAACAGGTAAAGATCCTGCTCCCCCAGCGTCGGCAGGAACGAGTACGCGTCGTAAAACTGGCGGACCTCGCCGCCGGGATAAGTGGCGCGCAACTGGTAGCGAAACACCGACGCGCGCTTCGGGACGAAGACCTCGAACATGCCGTCGGGTGAAACCGACTCCATCGGCCAGGCCACTCCGCTCGCCACGTCCACGACCGCGCACTCACCGGCCTGCCTCAGCAGTGCCCGGACGACCACGCCCTTGCTGCGGCCCTTGGTCTGGAGGTGCATGCCCAGCACCGCATGAGGCGAGGCGTGGCGGGCCTGCAGGAGCGCGTGGAGGTCGGTCTTCGGGATGATCACGCGGGTCGGAGTTGTGTTACCGTGCCCCAGTCGCTCCCCCCGGTCTAGCCCGTATTTTTCAAGCCCCCGCTGATGCCATTGATGGTGAGCTCAATCACGCCGCGCACCGCCTCGGTTTCGCTCGCGGACAGGGTCTTCTCGTTCCGCAACCGCCGGAGCATCTCCACCTGGATGTAGTTCAGCGGGTCAATGTAGGGATTCCGCAGCTGCACCGACTGCCGCAGCACCGGCTCCCGCGCGAGCAGCTGGCGCTGCCCCGTCACGGCCAGAATCGCCGCCTCCGTGCGGGCAAACTCCGCCTCCAGCAGCGCGCCGACACGGCGCCGGATTTTGGGATCGTCCACCAGCCCGGTGTACAGCGTGGCGATGCCCATGTCGGCCTTGCGCATCGTGAGCTGGGCATTGTCGATCAGTGTCGCGAAAAACGGCCAGTCCGCGTGCATCGTGCGCAACAGACGGCGGCCCTTCGCGCCGCGGCGCAGGACGGCGTCGAGCGCGGTGCCCAGGCCGAACCAGCCCGGGAAATTAAACCGGCTCTGCATCCATGAAAACACCCACGGGATCGCGCGCAGGTCCGCCACGCTCTGCGTCGCCTTCCGGTACGTTGGGCGCGAGCCCAGCTTAAGGTTGCTGATTTCGTCAATTGGCGTGGCCTGCCGCCAGAACTGTAGAAACTCCGGGTCGTCATGCACCAGCGCCTTGTAAGCCCCGAAACCCGCCGCGCTCATGGCCTCCATCGCCTCACGCCATTCCGCCGGCACCGTGACCTTGGACTCCGCGGCGTGGGAGCCGAGCATGACGCCATACGTCATCTGCTCGAGGATGCGATGCGCTAGGTCGCGCTCGTGGTAACGCGTGGAGAGCACCTCACCCTGCTCTGTGACCCGGATGCCGCCGTCAGCCAGGCCGGCCGGCTGCGCGAGGATCGCCTTCGCCGCGGGACCGCCCCCGCGGGCGATGCTGCCGCCACGGCCGTGGAAAAATGTCAGGCGCACCGCCTGGCCCGCACAGACCCGCGCGATGGATTCCTGCGCCCGGTACAGCGCCCAGTTCGAGGTCAGGTAGCCGCAATCCTTGTTGGAATCCGAGTAGCCCAGCATGACGTGCTGGTGCGCCGGTGGCGCCCGGCCGGGCAGCGCGAAAAGCGCGGCCAGGACCTCCGGCGCCCGCTCCAGGTCGCTGAGCGTCTCAAACAGCGGCGCGATGGGCAGCGCCGCGCCCGTGAGTTTTTGCAGCAGTTCCACTTCCAGCACGTCCGACACCCCGTCGGTCATGCTGATCACGTAAATGCCCAGTGCCGCGGCTCCCAGCGTCTCCCCGGTCCGCGCGGCCAGTGCGAGCGGGTCGAGTACATGGCGGGTGGCGGGCGACAATTTCTCGCGCACTTTCGGCGTGAGCGGGGTCGCATCCGCGCTGGCGGTGAGCAGCAGCTTGATTTTCTCGCCCTCCCCCAGTCGCGGATAAAACGGCTGCCCCAGCACCTCGGCCACGGCCGCCTCGTGTAGGGAGGAATGCTGCCGCAAATCCAGTCGCGCCGTGTGCAGGCCGAAAATCTCCAGCTGGTCGTGCATGGTTTTCAACTCGCCGCCGGTCAGCAGCGCCCCCTTGCCGGCAATCAGGCTCGTGCGGATCGTCTCCAGCGTGCCCGCCACCGTCGCGCGGTCCAGGCACGCCACCGCGGTGGCTTCCGACGACAACAGGCTGCCGTCCTGCACCTCGCTCACCGCCTGCGTGAGGCGTTCCCGCAGGATGCCCAGCAGCAGCCGGTAAGGTTCGTGGGGATAACGCTTGCCGAGTTCCTCGAGGTGACGCGAAAGGTGCAGATTGTCGCTCAGTTCCTTGCGGAGGCCGGGCACGACCACATCCCGCCGGTCGCTTACGCTGAGGGTGCGGGCCAGTTCGCGGGCCGCGAGCCGGAGTTTCTGGATGGCCAGGCGACGGTGCAGGAGCAGCACCTCCGCGGTGACGGGGGCGGTGACGTTGGGGTTGCCATCACGATCGCCGCCAATCCACGAGCCAAACGACAGCCAGCGGTGGGGCGGTTTGACGTCGGGATAATGCCGGGCCAGCGCGCGTTCCATGTCCACCTGCAGCCGCGGCAGCGTGGCGTAAAGCGTGGTGTCAAAATACCACAGGCCGGTGCGGGCCTCGTCGGTGACCTCGGGTCGCGACGCCCGGCTGCGGTCCGTCAGCCAGAGCGAGGCAATCTCGCGTTCCACGCAGTCCGGATCCAGCACCGCGGTGTCCGCCACCAGCTCCGGCTGGGCGCGTTCGCGCAGGATTTCCCCGAGCCGCTGGAGTTTGGTCAGCAGCGTCCGGCGCTTTGATTCCGTCGGATGCGCGGTGAAAACCAGCTCGATCGCCAGCCGCCCGACCAGCGCCTGCATCGCCGCCGCATCCACGCCGCGCTGTTTCAGCTCCAGCACCGCCGCCTCGATGGATTCACGGATCGGGGCGCCTTCCCCGGTGGCCTCGCCCAACCGCTCCGCCCGGCGGCGGCGCAGCAGCGTGACCCGGAAATTCTCCTCCGCGAGGTTCACCAGCTCGAAATAAAGCGTGAACGCCATGGCCTGGTTGAACGCCTCCGCCGGGTTGAGCGCGGCCACCACGGTGCCGAGCTGGCGCGCCGCCGACGGGTCGCCGGTCCGGCGGGCCTTGGCGAGGCGCCGGAGCAATTCCACGGTGTCAAAGGTCTCCGGCCCCTCAATCCGCGCAATGACCCGGCCCAGAGCCTTGCCCAGTTCGCGAATATCCGTGCCCAGGCGGTTCATTTCCCGCAGGGCACTGGAACGGCGTGGGCGGCGTTTGGTCATAGGCGCGCGCGAACGATGGGATGCGCCCGGCTGCCGCAAAAGACAAAAAACACGTGAAGACACACATCAACGCCGAGGCTTGCTTGCCCGCACCGCGCCGCCTTTGCTGCGGGTCCGTGACCCGCCGCCTGATCCTAGCGCTCTCCGCCCTCCTCCTTGCCTGCCCGCGCCTGCTGCGGGCCGCGGACAAGCCGCAGATGGTCTTTTCCAGCGAGCAGCCCACCTACTTTGACGGCAACACCAAGGAAGCGGTGGGCATCGGCAACGCCCAGCTGGCCTACGGTGACCTGCTGCTGACCGCGGACGAGATCCGCTACAACACCTCGACCAAGATCGCAGTCGCCCACGGCCACGCGATTCTGACGCAAGGCCAACGCCGGCTGCTCGCGGACACCCTCACGTTCAATCTGGTCGACGGCACCTACCACGTCGAAAACCTGCGCATGGGGGAATACCCGCTCAACATCACCGGCACGAGCGCCACGGGCGACAAGCACACCATCACCCTGAACGGGGCCCGGGCCACGCTTCACGAGCCGGGCGCCTTTGTCCCCACCTTGCGGGCCGACAAGCTGGTCTATGCGCCCGGCCAGAAACTCCAGGCCGAAAGCGCCAGCGTGGGCATCGGCGGCATGCGGCCCATCACTTTCAGTCTCTTCCAGCAAAACCTGAAGGAGCCCCTCCTGTCCTATGTCTCGCTCACCGGCGGCTACCGGGCGTCGCTCGGGGCCTTCCTCGAGAGCGGCCTGCACCTGCCCGTGGCCGAGGGCTTCCGCTTCGGTGCCGACCTCGGCATCTATACGAACCGCGGCGTCATGTTCGGTCCCGCCGCCAGTTACGGCGGCAAGGAGGACGACAACACGTTCCAGGGTTATATCCACTCGGGTTTCATCAGCGACCACGGCGACCGGCTCACGGACATCCTCGGCAACCCGGTCCCGAAAAACCGCGGTTACGTCGAGTGGCAGCACCAGCAGCAGGTCACGAGCAACCTCACCCTCGTGGGGGAACTGAATTACTGGAAGGACTCCGAGATCCTGCGCGACTTCCAGCCGAAGGAGTTCTTCGCCGTGCAGGAGCCGGATACGTTCCTCGAGTCGGTCTACAACGGGAACAATTACTTCGTCTCCGCCTTCGGCCGGTTCCAGCCCAACTCCTTCCATCCCGTCCAGGCGCGCCTCCCGGAGCTGCGCTTCGACCTCCTGCCGCTCGCGGTCGGCAGCGGCTTCACCGAGCGCTTCAACGCCAGCGTGGGGTCCCTGCGCGAGGATCCGCCCTCCGGCGGGCCGACGCTGGAGAGCACCCGCTTCGACACCTATTACTCACTCAGCCGCACGTTCGCCCCGCAGCCGTGGCTGACCTTCACGCCCGTCGCCGGCGGCCGCCTGACCTACTACGACCAGACCACCGGTGGACGCAGCACTTACACCCGGACGCTCGGTGAGGTGGGCTTCGATGCCGCGGTCCGCACCAGCGCGACCTATGACTACAAGAACGAGGCCTGGGGGATTGACGGCATCCGCCACCTCATGACCCCGCGTCTCCTTTACCGCTACATCCCGGAGGCGGACAAGGGCCAGGCCTACATTCCGCCGATCGACCGGCAGACGTTTAGCACCTACCTCCAGCCGCTGGGCCTTGGCGACCTGCGCAATGTGGACCAGCTCCACGCGACCAACACCGTGCGCCTCGAACTCGACAATACGTTCCAGACGCGGGATTCCGTCTACGGTTCGCGGGACTTGCTGGTCTTCAACCTGGCGGCTGACCTCCACCTCCGCCGCGCCGCCGGCGAGAGCGACGTGTCGGAGCTCCACAACGAGATCGCCATCATGCCCGCGCGGTGGCTGCAGTTTGATCTCTACAACAGTTTCGCCCCGCAGACCTTCACGATGAAGGAATTCAACACCGGTCTGACCCTCCACGATGGCGACCAGTGGTCGGTGCGCCTTTCGAGCAATTTCCTGCGGCACCAGCTGGATGACTATTTCATCGAGGGTTGCCGCCGGATCAACGAGGCCTACGAGGCCATCGCCCGCGTGCGCTACGACTTCCGCACGCGTCGCTTCAACGAGCAGTTCTACGGCATCCGCCAGAATCTTTCCGACCTCTGGCTCGTCGAATACGCTGTCACCCTCTACGACGGCCCACGGCGCGAGAGCCGCTTCGGCTTCAATGTCCAGGTGCAGGCGATCGGTTTCTAAGCCGCGCCCATGAGTGTCGTTGGCAGCCAGCAGCAGGTTTTCCTGCGCCTGCTCCGGCAATTGCAGCCGGACTGGCGCCGCGATTTCAACCTACCCCAGCGCATCCAGCACCTGCTCGCCCGGGAACGGGCCTTCGGCTCCCGCGACCGGCGCCTGTACCGCGAGCTCATCTACACGACGCTGCGGTACCTGCCCTGGATCGAGCCGTCGCTGGAACGCGACCCTGCCCGCGCCGCCAAGATCACGGCCTGGCTCGCCGCGGAGACGCGCGACACCCGTGCCTACCGGGCCGAACTCTGCGCCGACTGGCCGGCGGTCTCCTCACTCGCCGAGCGCGCCAAGTTTCTCGAAGGCGACGCCAGCGCCCTGCTACCCGCCTGGTTTCGCGAGGAATACCCGGATGTCTTCGCCCCGGCCGAACTCGAGGCCCAACTCGCCCGCGCCCCGCTCTGGTTGCGGCTGCAGACCGACGACACCGCGGGGGTCGCCGCCGATTTTGACGTGAACGGCTGGCGCTTCGCGCCGTCGTCCCTGCTCCCTTCCGCCTGGCAGGTGCTCGGCGAAGTCGATGTCACCAAGTCGTCGTCGTACGCGAACGGTCACCTTGAGATTCAGGATCTTGGTTCCCAACTGCTCCTGGAGACCGTGGGGGTCGCACCCGGCGGCCGCTGGCTCGACGCCTGCGCCGGTGCGGGCGGCAAATCCCTGCAGTTGGCCCGCCTCCTCGGCTCCAACGGCCAGGTGGACGCCTACGATATCCGCCCTGCAGCCCTGGTGGAATTGCAGGCCCGCGCGGTGCGCGCCCGGATGGGGAATCTCCACCCCCTCACGCAGACCCCGGCCGGGGAGTACGACGGCGTGCTGGTGGACGCCCCCTGCAGCGGCTCCGGCACCTGGCGGCGTTCCCCCCACTTGAAATGGGTGACCACCCCCGCACTCATCGCCGCCCGCGCCGAATTGCAGCAGAAACTTCTCTCCCAGTTTGCCGCGCGGGTCCGGGTTGGCGGCCAGCTGGTCTACGCGACGTGTTCCCTCAGCCACCGGGAGAATGCAGCCGTGGTGCAGGCATTTTTGGCGGCCCACCGGGAGTTTGAAGTGACGCCCTTCGCTCAGACGTTCGGATTCACCCCGAGCAACGCCGGCCTGACCCTCCTGCCGGCCCGCCACGACACGGACGGCTTCTTCGTCGCCTCGCTGCGGCGGCGCTGATTTTCCCTTGCCGCGCCCCGCGCCGCCCCAACGATTACCCCGTGGTTCCCGATTCCGATTATCGCATCAAGCTGCAGGTCTTTGAAGGCCCGCTCGACCTCCTGCTGTTCCTCATCCGCAAGAATGAGCTGGATATCTACGACATCCCGATCGAGTCGGTGACGCGGCAGTACATCGATGCGCTCCACGCAATGCAGGAGCTCGACCTCGACCTCGCGGGCGAATTTTTCGTCATGGCGGCCACCCTGATGGAGATCAAGAGCCGCATGCTCCTGCCCAAGGGCCAGCACGCCATCGACCCCAACGCCGAGGACGAGGAAATCGACCCGCGCTGGGAACTCGTCCACCAGCTGCTCGAGTACAAGAAATTCAAGGAGGCGGCCGCCAAGCTCGGCGAACTCGCGACGCTGCGGCAGGATTTGATGGAGCGCTACGTCTCCAGCCTTTCCGGCGACCCGCTGGACCGGCCGCTGAAGAACGTGGACCGCATCGAGCTCTGGAACGCCTTCAACATCGTGCTCCGCCGCCTTGCCGAGAAGCTCGTCATCGGCGAGATTCACGACGAGCAGATCACCGTCGCCGACCAGATGGAATACCTGCTGGAGCGTCTCCGCACCGAGAAATCCTTCCTCTTCTCCGCGATTTTCCCCGACAAGGTCACCCTGCGCAAACTCGTGGCGACGTTCCTGGCCGTGCTGGAACTCACCCGCCTGAAAAAGCTGCGGCTGCGCCAGGACGAAGCCTTTTCCGACATCGTCTGCTCCGCGG
Source organism: uncultured Opitutia bacterium (assembly GCA_903839035.1). Classification (GTDB taxonomy): domain Bacteria; phylum Verrucomicrobiota; class Verrucomicrobiia; order Opitutales; family Opitutaceae; genus Opi-474. The sequence continues at coordinate 44,489 of CAIMAQ010000023.1, read as the reverse complement.
TGGAAGAAGAAATCCCACTTGAAACCGCGACAAACCCAAGCACGGTGACCGCGTGAGCAAAAAGAAACAGCCGCCCAAGCCCGCGGCCGCCGCCGGACTGCTCGGCTTGGGCCTCGACAACACCGACGGCCACAAACGCATCACCACCGGGGAGCGTTTTGCCATCGTGGGCGGTTCCGAGGAAACCCACGGGCGCATGACGGAGACCGTCGTGAAGACTTTCGAGGTGCTGAAGACCCGCGGCAAGCAGCTGGAGCAGGTCGAGCCCAAGGAACTGGCGGAAATTTTGCATCGCGCCACGCCCCGCTGACTGCCTTCTTGGGCACGCGATTTGCCACCGTCCCTTTCCTGACTATCCTGTCCTTTAACCACTGAATACCATGTCCGACAAAATCACCAACCTGACCACTGATACATTCAAAGCCACCATCACCGCCGCGACCACGCCGGTGCTGGTCGATTTCTGGGCACCCTGGTGCGGGCCGTGCAAGGCCATCGCCCCGATCCTCGAGGAGCTTGCCACGGAGCTGGACGGCAAGCTGAAGGTCACGAAGGTCAACATTGACGAGAATGACGCCATCGCCGTCGAGTACGGCATTCGCGCGATTCCCACGATGCTCCTCTTCAAGGGCGGCCAGGTCGCCGAGCAGATCGTCGGCATGATGTCCAAGGCCGCGCTCAAGGCCAAGGTTTCGGCCCACATCTAAGGGCGGCGGAGTCGCTGACCATTTCAGGCGGGGTCTTCGGACCCCGCCTTTTTAGTGCCCGCAGTTCAGCACCAGCCCCGCCGTCAGCAGCACCGCGTAGAGCGCGAGCAGCTTGCCGGTGTCACCCAGGAGTGCGATCTGCTCTACGGGTTGGGTCTGATGACGCAGGCGATTGATATGCCGACAGGCCATCGGCAGCATGGCCAGTGGCAGCAACCGCCACGCGTTGTGGTCGCGCAGGGCCAGGATGACCGGCACCACGATCAGCGCGATCAGGAGCGACCCGGTGAATTGCACGCGGGCAAATCCGCGCCCGAACCGCACGACCAGCGTCCGCTTGCCGGCCGCCGCATCCGTTTCCATGTCCCGGTAATTATTTACCACCAGGATGTTGGCCGTGAGCAACCCGATGGGCACCGCTATCAGGATCACATCCGGGCTCACTCTCCCCGCTTGGACAAAGTAGGTGGTGCACACCGCGACCAGCCCGAAAAAGATAAACACAAAGACATCCCCCAGACCGTGATACCCCAGCGGCCAAGGCCCGCCGGTGTAGGCCACGCCGCACAGGATGCTCACCACCCCGACGGCGATCAGCCACGGTCCGCCCCAGGCGATCAGGCTCAGCCCACAGAGAAACGCGGCGGCAAACGTGCCCCACATCGCCGCCCGCATCGTGCCGGGCGAAATCAGACCCGCCGCCACCGCGCGGCGCGGTCCGACCCGCGCCGCTGTGTCCGCGCCCTTGATGAAGTCGTAGTAGTCGTTGGCGAAATTCGTGCCGATCTGCACGAGGAGCCCAAACCCGAGGCAAAACCCCGCCGCGCGGCCGTCAAAATGCCCATCCCGCCACGCCAGCCCCGATCCGACCAGCACCGGCGCGACGGCCGCCGGCAACGTTCGCGGACGCGCCGCCGCGGTCCAGATTTTCCAGCGCGGTTCGCTCATACCCTCGCTCCCGGAAGTGTGGAGTAACGTTTCGACACTGCGCCACGAAAGAGCGCCCGGCGAACGAGGTCAACGGCGGGCACCACCGCTCAAGCGGGATCCGCTCGGCGTCCCGCCCGTTCGCCACACCCCTGCCCGGGTGGAACTCCCAATTCGCATTCCAGCTCCCGGATCCGCGCGAGCACCAGGTCTGCGCCGGCCGATTCGTCGGCAGCTGGCAGTTGCGGATGGAGTTTCACCAGCCAGGCCAGCGCCTCGGCGTTCCGGCCGAGGCGCCGCAGCAGTTCCGCATGCAGGCGGGCAGCATAATACGGCGCCCCTGGCAGCTCCCATGCCCGCCGGTAACTCTCCGACGCAGCCGCGGTGTCACCGAGGCGGTTGAGCTCGATGTTGGCCTGCTCGATCCACAATGCCGCGCTGTCCGGGTGAAACCTCCTCGCCTCCGCCAACAGGTCCAGCGCCCGCGTCGTCTGAGCATGTCCGATCCGTTCTTTCACCGCTACGGTCGCCTGGACAGCGCCGCCCGCCGCCTCCATCCGCCACACCGGCATGTCGTACGCCATGATGCGGGCCCCGTTCAGCCAGAAATACAGCGGCCGGGGATCGATGACCGTGACCAGGTGAAGCAGTGTTTCCGCCGCCGGAAGGTCGTGAGCTTCCGCCGCCTCTGCCAGCTCCAGCCAAGCGATATCCGCCACCGCTGCGCGAAAGCCGCCCAACAATCCGGAAACGACTGCCTGTTCGCTCGCCGCGACCCCCGAGTCGAGTCGCAGCGCCGGCTCCCCCGCCTCCATCGCCGCCCACACCGGCACCACGACCGGTTGCAGCACCCCACCGGCCGCCGCCAACCCTCCACTGAGCACGAGTGCGATGACGGCCCTAGAGTTCACGGCGCCGGAAACAGAAAACCGCGAGCGCACATGCTACCACGATATAGGCGCCGGCATAGATCAGGACCCGCCCCAGATAGCTCCACGGCAGGGCCCGGTCGCCGCCCAAGATCTCGCCCAGATTGAACACCTGAAAATCGGGCAGCGCGTGCGCCACCCAGCCCATGATCACCCTGACGCCCGAAGCACCCGGCCGCGAACTCGCTGCCTGAGCAAGGTGCTGCAGATGACAGATCACCCAGACCACGAAACCCATCACCACGGTGAACAGCTGCGTCTGCGCATAACTCGCCACCAGCAGGGTGAGCGCCGACAACAGGACCAGCTTCAACCACTGCATCAGGCCCACGACCGCGACATGGGCATAGTTGATCATCCCCCCACCCGCAAACGCGTCGGGCAACTCCCGCATCAGGGTGGATTCCCGCACCCAGAGCACACCGGCCAGCAGCGCCGTGAGCCCACCGCAAAACACGGCGGTGAGCACCGCCACACCGGCAAATTTACCCAGCACAAACTCCGCCCTCGACACCGGCTTCGCCAACAGCGTCAGAATCGTGCGGCGCTCAATTTCGCTGAAAAACAGCTGGGCCGTGGCCACGACCGCCAGCACGGACCCAAACCCGGCAATCGCGCCAAACCCGACGTCAGCGAGGAATTTCAGTTCGTGCGACCCGAAGTGAAATTCGCGAAAAAATTGCGCCCCGGCCACCAGCCCGAGGGCGAGCACGAGCAGAAGGAGAAAAATCTTTTGGCGCACCGCCTCACGCAGCGTGTTTTGCGCGATAAACCGCAGCCGGCGCAGGGCAAAACACACCCGGTTCATCGTTCATTCCGGCGGAATTACACGCTCCAGCCAGGCGACCGCCGGCTGATGTCCAGCAAGTACCGGCTGCTATTCACCGGGAGGTCGGAGACCGCGCACTCCACGATCAGCCGGCCACGCTCGAGGAGCGCGATGCGATCACACACCTCCTGAATCTGGTCCGTCAGGTGGGTGGTAATCAGGACCGTCTTGCCCTCGTCCCTGAGGTTTAGAATCAATGTGTTCACCGCCTCCACTCCCGCTGGATCCAGCCCCGCGGTGGGCTCATCAAGGATCACCAGCTCCGGCTCGTGCACGAGCACCTGCGCGAGTCCGATGCGCTGCAGCATGCCCTTCGAGTACGTCTCCACCCGCCGATCCACCGCGTCCGCCAAGCCGGTCCAGGCCATGACCTCTTCCACCCGGGCGTTTAATCGGGCACCTTCCAGCCCCGCCATGCGGCCATAAAACCGCACCAGCTCGCGCCCGCTCAGGTAGCTGTAGAAGTACGGCGACTCCGGCAGGTAGCCGATCAAGCGCCGCGCCTCAACCTGGCCACACGGCACGCCAAACACCCGGCAGTGGCCCGCGGTCGGTTCCAACAGGCCCAGGATGAGCTTGATCGTGGTGCTCTTGCCGGAGCCGTTTGGGCCCAACAAACCGTACACCTGGCCGCGCCCGATGCGCAGGTTGAGACTGTCCACCGCGCGCAGACGCAGTCCCTGGAGGCCGATGGAGAAATCCTTGGTCAGTTGCTCCAGCTCGACCGCGGCCTCATTTGAGTCCAAAGCCGCGGAACTCCGGCGGACGGACGCGGGCGCTGCGCTCAGTTTTCCGAATGTAACCATGCATCCGCTCCTCCAGCGCCGTTACAAACGCCGCCACCTCCGCCGTGCGGCCCTCGACTTCCAGCTGCACCCGGCCGTCGGGCAGGTTGCAGACAAAGCCCGCCACCTCGAACTCCTTGGCCACCTGCAGGGCCGTGTAGCGAAAGCCGACGCCCTGGACGCGGCCGGTGAAATAGACTGCTTCGTGGTGGACCTCACTCATGCGAGCCTGCCGGAATACCCGTGCCCGCCGCGGGCTTCAATTCGCAAAAAAACCGTAACCAGCAGAGTGGGATTTTGATTTGCGTTCCCGGATTTGGCGCGCTCAGTTTCAGCCAACCGAATGAGCGATCACGATCCTGACAGCGGCCCGGAAAACGAGTGGGAGGAGCGCGGTGAGCTGGCGTGGAATGAATTTGATTGGGAGCGCTATCTCCGCGAGCAGGACGACACGATTCACCGCTACCTGGGCTTCTACGAGGCGTTCCGCCACAACCCCAACCGCATCGACGCCGTCGCCGAGCAGATGGGCTGGGGCCAGGGCAACTGGAGCGAAGCCGAGGACGATGACTCCACCCCTTCCGCGGACGAGGACTCGGCCGCGGACGCGCCGGATTACGGCCAGGCCGAGATTTACACGCTGCACAAGAACCCGATTTTCGTCGCGACCAAGGCCATCTACCTCGGCGCCAAACGCCAGTGGGAGTTGAACGCCGGTGACAGTGCCAAGGTCCCGGCCCCGCTCGCGCTCGCGCTCCTGGCGTCGCTCCACCGCGGCGAGGAGCAGGCGGTGCAGGCGATCCACGCCCTCGATTTCGGTGATTTTGCGATGGCCGTCAGCCTCTTCAAGCGGGCCCTGAGCGCCCTGAACGAGTCGCTGAGCCTGCTCAACGCCGACACCTCCACCGCGCATCGCGCGGTGATGGCCTACCGCGAGGACACCCTCCCGCGGCTGTTTGACCTCCGGGAGATCTGGCTGCGCGTCATCAACGAGTGCCGCGAGGAGCTGGACCGCCCGGTGGATGAGGAAAGCTGAGCCGGCCGCGGAGAAATCCGCCTTGCACTTTCAGGCCACCGCGTTTGCCTCGACCACCTGATTTCGGAGGGGTGGCTGAGTGGTCGATAGCGGCGCTTTGCTAAAGCGTTATAGGGGTTTAAATCCCTATCGGGGGTTCGAATCCCCCCCCCTCCGCCATCCTTCGCCAAGGCTACGGATGGCACGACCCGTTTCCAAAACTACCGCAAATTGCGTCCAGCCCATTGGTTCCATCGGCTAGAGGCGAAATATTCGCGCCGGAGTCTGGGCGAAGGAGGGCGTATGTCGGATTAGACCTGTCTAGGCATTGGAAATGACAACGGTCATAAACTTCACCGGCTGAAGCCACCGTCTTTTGCGCCCGCTAGCATTCAAAAAAACTAATCCGGCTCGGTCATCAGATAAGACTTTCGGCTAATTGGCCCAGTCCGGGTTAAGAATTTGACTGCGAATCGCGCCCGCAAGATTTCATCCGCATGCGCATCCCCAAAAGCCAGATTCCGGTCAAGATCAACGTCCCGGGCGCGGTGGCCCGTCAGCAGATCAATTTCGGCGACGCCACGGGTTACAGTAAAATGGGGGCGGAGTATTTCTCTCTTGGTGCCGGCACCGACATTGCTCCGCTGCTGGCGGGGCTGAGAAATGATGCCTGCCACGCGCCACATTGGGGCTATATGATCTCCGGTGAGCTGGTGGTCAGCTACACCGACGGCAAGATCGATACCTGCAAGGAGGCCGATCTCTTTTACTGGCCTCCGGGTCACAGCGTACGCGTGGTCAAGGACGCCGAAGTCATTCTTTTCAGCCCACAGCACGAGCACTGCCAAGTGCTGGATCACATGCTCGCCAAGATGAAAGGCTAGCACGCATTACTGGCATTGCTGCCGCGATTCCGCACAAAACCCGCGCCGGATTCGGCGCGGGTTTGTTTGAGATGTTCACTGCCGAACTGACCTCAGTACCGGTAATGCTCAGGCTTGTACGGCCCGCCGACGGGTACGCCGAGGTAGGCGGCCTGGTCCTTGGTGAGCGTGGTCAGCTTGGCGCCGATCTTCTCCAGGTGCAGGCGGGCGACTTCTTCGTCGAGGTGCTTCGGGAGGCGGTAAACGCCGACCTTGTACGTGTCCTTGTTCTTCCAGAGGTCGAGCGCGGCAAGCGTCTGGTTGGTGAAGCTGTTCGACATGACGAACGACGGATGGCCCGTCGCGCAGCCGAGGTTCACCAGCCGGCCCTCGGCCAGCAGGTAGATGCTGTTGCCCTTGGGGAACGTGTAGAGGTCGTACTGCGGCTTCACGTTGATGCGCTTGGCGTCGGACGTGTTCAGCTTGTCGACCTGGATCTCGTTGTCGAAGTGGCCGATGTTGCAGACAATGGCTTGGTCCTTCATCTGGCGCATGTGCTCCAGGGTGATGATGTCCTTGTTGCCGGTCGTCGTGACGTAGATGTCGGCGGTGCCGAGCGTGGACTCGATCGTGTTGACCTCGAAGCCCTCCATCGCGGCCTGCAGGGCGTTGATGGGGTCGATCTCGGTGACGACGACGCGGGCGCCAAAGCCCTTGAGCGAGAACGCCGAGCCCTTGCCCACGTCGCCGTAGCCGCAGACGCAGGCGACCTTGCCGGCGATCATGACGTCGGTGGCGCGCTTCAGGCCGTCGGCGAGGGACTCGCGGCAGCCGTAGAGATTGTCGAATTTCGACTTTGTGACCGAGTCATTGACGTTGATGGCGGGCACGCGGAGTTTGCCCTTCTCGAGCATCTGGTAGAGGCGGTGGACGCCGGTGGTGGTCTCCTCGGAGACGCCGCGCCATTCCTTGGCGATCGTGGTCCAGCGCAGCGGGTCTTCCTTATGGACGCGCTTGAGGACGTTCTTGATGACCTGCTCCTCATGGGAGTCGGAAGGCGTGTTGACCCAGTCGCTGCCCTCTTCGAGTTCGCAACCCTTGTGGATCAGCAGCGTGACGTCGCCGCCGTCGTCGACGACGAGCTGCGGGCCCTTGCCACCGGGGAAGCCGATGGCCTTGAGGGTGAGATCCCAGTATTCCTCGAGCGTCTCGCCCTTCCAGGCGAACACCGGCACGCCGGACTGGGCGATGGCGGCGGCGGCGTGGTCTTGGGTCGAGAAGATGTTACAGGAACACCAGCGCACATCGGCGCCGAGCTCCTTGAGCGTCTCGATCAGCACGGCCGTCTGGATGGTCATGTGCAGCGAGCCGGTGACGCGGACGCCGGCGAGCGGCTTGGCGGGACCGAACTTTTTGCGAACGGACACGAGGCCGGGCATTTCATGCTCGGCGATGGTGATCTCTTTGCGACCCCACTCGGCGAGTGAGAGGTCCTTGACGTGGAAATCGTGCGCTTTGGGCGCGGAGGATGCGGTAGCCATAAGGATAGGAATTAAAGTTTACTTCACCGCGGCGCGGAGTGCGGCGGTCTTGTTGGTCTGCTCCCAAGGGAGGCCGGCCTTGCCAAAGTGACCGTAATTGGTCGTCTGGCGGTAGATCGGGCGGAGGAGATTGAGCTGGCTGACGATCTCGGCGGGTTTGAAGCCGAAGACCTGGGTAACTGCGCGGGCGATGCGCTCATCGGAGACCTTGCCCGTGCCCATCGTGTCGACGTAGACACTGACCGGATCGGGATAGCCGATGGCGTAGGCGACCTGGAGCTCGGCGAGCTCGGCAAGGCCGGCGGCGACGATGTTCTTGGCAACCCAGCGGCACATGTACGCGGCCGAGCGATCCACTTTCGACGGATCCTTGCCCGAGAACGCACCGCCACCGTGGCGGCCCCAGCCACCATAGGTATCGACGATGATCTTGCGGCCGGTGAGGCCGGAGTCGCCCTGCGGGCCGCCGATGACGAAGCGGCCGGTCGGGTTGATCAGAAACTGGGTGCGCTTCGTGAGCATCCGCTTCGGAATGACTTTCCGGATGACGTGATCAATGAGGTAGCTCTCGATCAGGCGGTGCTCGACGTCGGCGGTGTGCTGCGTGGAGATAACCACATTCACCACCTCGACCGGCTTGTCGTTCTCGTAGCGGATCGAGACCTGCGACTTCGCGTCGGGACGCAGCCACGGCGCCTTGCCGGACTTGCGGATCTTGGTGAGCAGGCGGCCGAGGCGGTGCGCAAACATCACCGGCGTCGGCATGAGTTCGGGCGTCTCGTTGCACGCGTAGCCGAACATCAGGCCCTGGTCACCGGCGCCCTGCTCGGCCTTCTTCTTGCCCTTGGCCTTCTTGGCGTCGACGCCCTGCGAGATGTCGGGCGACTGCTTCGTGAGGTAGTTGTTGATGAAAACGGTGTCGGCGTGGAACACGTCGTCGCTGTTCACGTAGCCGATGTCGCGGATGGCCGCGCGCACGATCGCCTCGTAGTTCAAGGTGGCCTTCGTGGTGATTTCACCCGCGAGGATCACCATGTTGGATTTCACCATGGTTTCGCAGGCAACGCGGCTGAAACGGTCCTGCGCGAGGCAGGCGTCAAGCACGCTGTCGGAAATCAGGTCCGCGACTTTGTCGGGATGTCCTTCACCGACGGATTCGGAGGAGAATACGAATTTATTGGCCATAAGAAGTTTCAGAAGGAAACCCGCGAGGCCGGGTCTAGCAAGCTCAATATCAACGCATATCGATTTCCTGATGCGTATTTCGTGCACCTCAATATCCTGCTTGGCCCCAATTCATTACGCGCTTGCCGCCCGCTCGCGCCCGGCCCTTAATTACTCCTTCGCCCGGGCCCCTGCCGGCGCGGACTCCGCCACCCATGTCGTCCCTGCCCGTCATCGACCCGGAAGCCATCCGCAACCTGCGCGCCCTGAATCCGGGGGATCAAGACGAGTTCCTCCGCGAGATTGTGGGGATCTTTCTCGAGGACATGCCGCGGCGCCTGACCGAGCTCGACTCCAGTCTGGCCGCGGGCGACGCCGCAAAATTTTCCCGCGCGGCCCACAGCATCAAGGGCAGCTCCGGCAATCTCGGGGCCCTGGCGCTCCGGGAGGTGGCCGGCAAACTGGAGCAGCGCTCGCAGAACGAAGGCCTCGGTGACGTCGCCGGACTGCTCAATGAGCTCAAGCTTCAATTCGAACTCGCGACGGAGGAGTTGAAAAAACAGCTCGGGACCTGACATCGCGCAGGAGCAGGCCCGGCGCTCCCCTACCCTACAGAAAAAACCCGCGCTGCTTGTCCGAGATCGCCAGATCCGCGCGCTCCATCACCTTGAGCAGGTCCTCCCAAATCAGGCGCTTGGACTGGTTCGACTGGTTGCGGAGAATGTAACTCGGGTGATACGTCACCATGAGCGGCTTGCCGGCGAATTCCTTCCAGTGGCCGCGCACCTCGCCGAGCGCCTTGAACGCGCCCGGGCCCAGCAGCCCCGACGCGGCCGTCGACCCGAGCGCGACCAGCAGCGCAGGATTCACCACGTCGATCTGCGCCTGCAGATACGGCAGGCAATAGGCCAGCTCCGGCGGACTCGGCGGCCGGTTGCCATACTGGACGCCGCTCGCATCCACTGGCATCTGCGGCCGCCAGTTCATGATATTGCCGATGTAAACATCCGCGCGCTTCAGGCCCATGGCGCCAATCATCTTGTTGAGCAACTGACCGGCCGGCCCGACGAACGGCTCGCCCTGCACTTCCTCCTCCGCGCCGGGAGCCTCGCCGACAAACATGATCTTCGCATCCAGGCTGCCCACGCCAAACACGACCTGCTTGCCCGGCCGCACCTGCGCGCGGCAAAATTCATCCGCCATCACCCGGGCCCGCAGTGCCGCCCAGCGGCTGGGCTTGTCGCCGGCCGGCAGCGTGAACGGCACGGGGGCCGGGATTGTCGGCACCGGGGCCGCGGCCGGTTTAACCGTGAAGGTGCGTTCCGGCGCCTTGTACGGAACCGACGCTTCCGGCGCCACCGCTGTGACCGCCGCGGCGGTGGGCGGCGAGGGTGCCGCCGTCCGGCCGACAGCCCGTCCCGTCAGCGCTGTGCGCAGTTGCGCGAGGCTCGCGTCGGACACGGGCAGCGACTTCACGCCGCTGGCCTTGAGCCGTTTCAATTCGGCGGTGAGGGCGTGGAGCGAGGCGCGCATGGAAGACTGGCGACTTATTTCAACTTCACCCGCAGCACAGCCGTTTCATTGCCGCGGCCGACCAGCAGCACAAACTCCGCGCGCTGGGCGTCGGCTTCGATCTCGCCGAGCTTCTGGGCCGCGGCGACAAAATTGGTTACCTCGGTTCCGTCGATTTCCTTGATCCAATCGTCGGTCCGCAAGCCGGCGATGGCGGCGGGGCCGTTGGGCTTCACAAAATGCGCGATCACGCCGGTCAGGTTGCTCGTCTTCACGCGCAGCGTCACGGCGTCGGCGTAGACAAATTCGCGCGCCGTCAGCCCAATCCGGTCAAAATATTTCCGGTCCGCCTCGGTCGTCAGTCGTGGCTCCTCGCCCAGCACAACCGGCAGGTCCAGCCGCGTCTCGCCGCGCAATACCGTGAGTTTCAGGGTCTGGCCCGGAGCCCGCCGCGCCACTTCGCGCTCGAGGAAGCCCACGACGACCCGGTCGGGCTTGAGCCGCGGGAGCGGCGCGCCGTCGACCGCCAGGATGACATCACGTGCCTTCATGCCGGCCTTTTCGGCCGGGCTGCCCTCGAGCACCTCGCTCACGACTGCGCCCGACTGGTTTTCCAGTTTCAGGAATTTACCCACATCCGGATCCACCGGCTGTAGGCCGGAGGCGCCCAGCCAGGCCAGCGGCCGGCCGTAGACATTCGCCGGCACCCGGCCCAGGTACGGCAGCACCTCGGCGGCGACCTGGAACACGCTGCTTTCCTCGACGTTGACGAGAATCACCGGCGTGCCGTTCCGATCCATGCGGGTGAACTGCACAAAACTCTGCCCAAACGAGCTCGCGGCGAGGCCGAGGAACTCACCCGCCAGGTTGAAGACCGGCAGGCCCGGTCCCGCCACCTCGTGCAGCGCGATGGCGGTGCGCTGCGGCAGCGACTGGATGAGCGCGATCCGGCTGTCGAGCAGGTAGGACGCGAAGTCCTCGTCCTTGTTGCGCAGGCCGATGCCCCAGACTTCCTCCGCCATCGCGGGCTCCGCGGAGGTCTTCGCGGCATAGGTGGTGATCGGGATGAGCTCGCTGCGGATCGACTCCGCCGCGCGCACAAAATGCCAGCCCGTGAGCGCATCCTGCCCGAGATAGACTGCGGGCACGCTGGTGGAACCCCCGGCGCGGTAAACCTTGAATTCCTTCAGCTGCGTCGGCGTGATGCGCGGATTGATCGCGACCGGCGGGAGGATGATGGTGCCGTTGCGGTCAATGACCGTGCCGTAACAGACGCTCGGACGCCGGTCCGTTTCGGTCTCCGTGTAATACTCGACGGCGACGACGGATTTCACCCGCTCAGCCCACAGCGCCGGCAGTTCCGCCGCGTGTCCGGTCAGCAGGATCAGGAGAAACAGGGCGAGCAGGCGGCGGTAATTCATGGTTTCAGGACGTAGAGTGACACTTCGCGGTTGCGCTGGGCTTCCACGAGCACCGGCGCGGGCTTGGCCACATAGGCCGTATGCAGTGCCTGGATCGTGGCGAGGTTCGTAATGGCCTGACGGTTGATCTTGGTGATGATGTCACCGCGCGACAGCCCCGCCACATCGGCCGGAAAGCCGGGCTGCACGCCAATCACCAGCACGCCGTTGGCGTCGTCGAGCTGGTTGTCCCGCGCGTAGGTGCGGGTGACCTTGCGGACGCTGAGGCCCCATTTCTCCAGTACCCACTCCTCGCCCACCCGGCTCTCCAGCTTCTCGGTGACGACGGTGTAATCGGCGGCCTGGGCGCCGCGCTTGACGCTGAGCTTCACCGGGGAACCGACCGGCATGCTGGCGATCATGTTCTGGATGGGCGGCAGCTGCTCGGGAAAACGTCCGTCCACCTTCACCCCGTTGACCGCGAGGAGGATGTCACCGCCGCGCAGGCCCGCCCGGTCGGCGGGCGAACCCCGGTCCACATTGTTGACCAGCATGCCGGTGTTCAGCGCGAGTGAATAGAAATTCTCGAAGTCCTGCAGCGCACGCGGGACGAGCCCGATGTAGCTACGCGTGATGGTGCCGTCCCGGACGAGCCCGTCCATGACGCGGCGGGCCGTGCTGGCCGGGATCGCAAAGCCGAGGTTGTTCGCGCCGAGATAGCCGCGCGACGAAATGCCGATGACCTTGCCGTCCTCCGTGACCAGCGGGCCACCCGAGTTGCCGGGATTGATCGCGGCATCGGTCTGCAGCCAAGTGTTGAAGGAACCGGTCTCGTAGCCGTTCACCCCGCGGTTGTCCTCAAAGTAGCGCCGGTTGTTCGAAATGATCCCGCGCGTGGCGGTGCGGGTCAGGCCGAACGGCGTGCCGACCGCATACACGGTCTGGCCGACAAAGAGATCGTCGCTGTTGCCGAATTCGGCGTGGGTGAACTTCAACCCGCGCCGCTTCACCTCGGCCAGGTCGATTTGCAGCACGGCCAGGTCGGTCCAGTGATCCCAGCCCACCAGCCGCGCGCTGACCCGCTCGAGGCTCGCCAGGGTCACGGACAGCTCGACCGCCCGGGGGCTGGCGACGTGGGCGTTGGTCAGGATCAGGCCGTCCTTGGTCAGGATCACCCCCGACCCGATGCTCGCGGACAGGCGTTTGGCGCCGTCCTCGAAGGCCACCTCCCGGACGTCGATGCGCACCACGGCATCAAAGAGCTGGTTGAACCCGCGGGTCATCGCCGCCGACGCCGAAACCGTCAGCAACAGGCCGGTGACGAATACTTTGAGCATGATTGACCGGGGGGATGAAAACTTCACAGTGATAAATTCAACGCGATGTCTACCAATTGCAAAGATTACAACTTCCTCGAAATCGAGCCCTACTGGCAATCTTTCTGGGATAAAAACCACTCTTTCCGGGCGGAAACCGGCACGGCGAAGCCGAAGTACTACGTGCTCGACATGTTCCCCTATCCTTCCGGCACCGGCCTCCACATCGGCCACCCGGAGGGCTACACCGCGACGGATATCATGGCGCGCTACAAGCGCGCCAAGGGCTTCAGCGTGCTCCACCCGATGGGCTGGGACGCCTTCGGCCTGCCCGCGGAACAGCATGCCGTCAAAACCGGCACGCATCCGTCGTCCAACACCCAGAACAACATCACCAACATCAAGCGGCAGATCAAGTCGCTGGGGTTTTCCTACGACTGGGACCGGGAAATCGACACGACCGACCCGAAATATTTCAAGTGGACGCAGTGGATCTTCCTGCAGCTCTTCAAAAAGGGCCTGGCCTACGTGGATGAGCGCCCCGTGTGGTGGTGCCCCGAGCTGCGCACCGTCCTCGCCAATGAGGAAATCGTGGATGGCAAGAGCGAGGTCGGCGGCTTCCCCGTCGAGCGCCGCAACCTTCGCCAGTGGGTGCTGCGCATCACCGCCTACGCCGAGCGCCTGCTCGCGGACCTGAAGGACGTGGACTGGCCCGAATCCACCAAGCGCATGCAGGAAGCCTGGATCGGCCGCAGCGAGGGCGCGGAGGTGCTGTTCGGCCTGGAGAACAAGGCCCTCGGGCCGCTGAAGATTTTCACCACCCGCCCCGACACGCTCTTCGGCTGCACCTACATGGTGCTCGCGCCCGAGCATCCGCTCGTCGAGGCGCTCACCACCGCGGATCAGAAGGCGGCGGTCGAAGCGTACAAGAAAAAGACCGCCGGCAAGAGCGACCTCGAGCGCACCGACCTCGCCAAGGACAAGTCCGGCGTGTTCAGCGGTTCATTCGCCATCAATCCCATCAACCAGGAGCGCGTCCCCATCTGGATCGCCGACTACGTGCTCATGGGCTACGGCACCGGTGCGATCATGGCCGTGCCCGCGCACGACGAGCGCGACCATGAGTTCGCCGTGAAGTACGCGCTGCCGATTCTCCAGGTCATCGAGCCGAAGGATGATCACGACGTGAAGCTGCCCTACGTGGGCGACGGCAAGCTCGTCCGCTCCGCCGGCTACTCGGACCTCGACTGGCCCGAGGCGAAAAAGAAAATCACCGCCGACCTCGCCGCCCGCGGCGCCGGCCAGGCCACGGTCAACTTCAAGCTCCGCGACTGGCTGTTCTCGCGGCAGCGTTACTGGGGCGAGCCCTTCCCGATCGTCTGGCTGAATGAGGCCGACTACCGTCGCGCCATCGCGCACCGCGCCGGCGATGTGCCCGCCAACCCTGTCACGTTCAACAGCGGCGGGGTCACGCAGTACGCTCTGCCCCTCCCCGCGGGCGCCCTGCCGCTCACGCTGCCTGACGTCCAATCCTACCTCCCGAGCGGCAACGGCGAAAGCCCGCTCGCCAACGAGACCGCGTGGCTCGAGATCTGGTTCAACGTCGAGACCGGCGCGGCCGTGCCCGCCGCGTCCGCGAAACCCGCCGGTGACGCCTGGGTGCGTGGCCGCCGCGAGACCAACACGATGCCGCAATGGGCAGGCTCGTGCTGGTACTACCTGCGCTTCACCGACCCGACAGACGCCGCCGCCTTCGCCTCCCCCGAGGCGCTGAAATATTGGGGCGTACCCGACCTCTACATCGGCGGCGCCGAGCACGCCGTGCTCCACCTGCTGTACGCGCGCTTCTGGCACAAGGTCCTGTTCGACCTCGGCGTCGTGCCGCAGAACGAGCCGTTCAAGAAACTGTTTCACCAGGGCATGATCCTCGGTGAGGACGGCGAAAAAATGTCCAAGAGCAGCGGCAAGGGCCTCACGCCCGACGCGCTCGTCGCGAGCCACGGCGCCGATACGCTGCGCCTCTACGAGATGTTCCTCGGCCCGCTCGAGGCGGCCAAGCCATGGAACTCCCAGGGCATCGAGGGCGTGCACCGTTTCCTCTACAAGGTCTGGCGCGAATGCATCGGCCGCGAGGGCGAGGTTAGTCCCAAGATCACCGACGACGCCTCCGTGGATTCCGCGGAACTCCTCCGCCTGCTGCACGAGACCATCAAGAAGGTCGGCGATGACATCGAGAGCCTGAACTTCAACACGGCCATCTCCCAGATGATGGTTTTCTCCAACGCCCTCCAGAAAGCCCCGACTGTCAGCCGGGCCACGGTGCTTTCCTTTCTCCAGGTGCTCGCGCCGTTCGCGCCGCATCTCGGCGAGGAACTCTGGTCCCGCCTGGGCGGAACCGGCTCCGTCATGCAGGCCGCCTGGCCGAAATTCGACCCGGCCAAACTCGTCACCAACGAGGCCAAGCTGGTTTTCCAGGTGAATGGCAAACACCGCGGAGATCAGCTGGTACCCGTCGGTTTGCCTGAATCCGAGGCGATAAAACTGGCCCACGCCAACGCGCGTGTCGTGCCATTTCTTACCGGTAAGTCCTTAAAGAGAGTCATTTACGTTCCCGGCCGCATTTTGAATATCGTCGTTGAATAATTATTGTCATCAATATGCGCTTGATGGAATAGGTATTACACCCTACTTTTCATTTTTCCGCATCCACTGCAATTTGTCCTCCATCAGCCCCTCACCATGAATCCACGCCTTTTTCTTGGCCGCAGCCTCTCTGCATTGGGCGTCCTAGCCAGCGTCAGCCTTCTCGCCTTCAGTCCGGCCCAATTGCTGGCGGAATCGAAGGGGAAAGCGACCACGGGCAAAATCTACGTGGCCGGGACCGAGGGTGGTGCTCAGGTCGCCACCGGCGAAAAGATCGAGGCCCTGGCGATCAAATCCGTTTTCATGGCCCAGGGTGCGCAGATTGAAACCATGGCCCAGGGGACCCTGACGATGGTGTTCTCCAACGGCACCGGCGCCTTCCTCTATCCGGACAGCCACCTCGAGGTGAGAGGCTTCAACCAGGAACCTTTTATTGCCAGCCGCACCGACATGGAAATCGAGCCCTCGATTTCGCACACCGTGGTTTTCCTGTCGCGCGGCGCTTTCGCCGTCAGCACCAGCAAGCTCGCGGCCGGGAGCACGTTTACCCTCCTCACGTGGCTTGGTTCCTTTAACCTTCACGGCGGCAACCTGGTGGTCGAGTCCGACTCTCTCGGCGTGAAATTTTCCCTGCTCGCGGGCGAAGGCACCGTGCAGGGCGGGGAACTCGACCTCGGCGGGCATGTACTCCACGCCGGTGAGCAGGCCGGGATCCTGCCCGGTGCACCCGGCCAGCCGAACATCGTGCGGATCCGGAAAATCCCGGCCGCCGACCTTTCCGCGCTCGAGGCCGCTGCCGCCCAGGCCTACGCCGCGCGCAAGACCGTGTTTTTCGAGCAGGATGCCACCGGGGAAATCACTGCGGCCCCGGTGGTGCCGGTCTCCCTCCCGGTTCAGGCCACGGTCAGTCCGTCCCAACTGCCCCGCTGAACTGGGATCCGACCCATCGCTCAAAGCGTGACATGGCATTCTCGCCCAAATTTCGTTTCGCCGGTGCGCTCTTGGCGCTGGCGGTCCTGACGAGTTTGCCCGCGCACGCCTTCATCAGCCTCAATGATGGCTCGGATCATCTCTACGCCACCGGCACCGCGTCCCTGGCTTACGACTCCAATATCTTCGCCCACGCCGGCGGCGACGGGGACTACATCTACAGCGCCGGCCTGATTCTGGAATATTCCCGGCGGGCCGGCCTGATCGGGGTCAACGCCAGCGTCGCCGTCAATGCCTCGCGCTTCGGCAGCAACACCACGCAGGATTTCAACAACCCCGCCTTCACCGCCGAATTCATCAAGTCGGGCGGACGCACCACGGGTTCGCTCAAGCTCCTCGCCGCGCGCGAAAGCCAAGCCGACGCCGTCGCCGGCCTCCGCACGGAATCCTGGAACTATGACGCCGGCCTCAAGTTCAAGTACCCTGTGATCGAGCGCTACTCCTTCTCCGGGAACCTGGACTATAGCGACCGCATTTACGACGAGCCCACCGCACTGACCGATCTCCAGACCTACACCGCCGGCACGGACCTGCTTTATGCCCTGAACTCCACGCGCGACCTGGTGGCCGGCTATCAATTCCGCCGCAGCCAGACTTCCTCCGCCTCCTCCTTCGACGACCACGCGTTCACCGTGGGTGTCTCCGGCCGGATCCTGGCCAAGCTCAACGGCTCCCTCCGCGCCGGCTACGAGGTCCGTTCCCCGCGCGGCGCCACCAACGACGGCGCGTACCGCGGCCTCACCGCCTCCGGTTCGCTCACCTGGAGCGTGTCCAGCAAGCTGACCATGAACGGGCAGGTTTCCCGCGATGTCTCCGTCACCGCCAACAACCAGTCGGTGAACACCACCTCCGCCAGCCTTGGGCTCAACCTCACACTGCGCGACAATCTCTCGCTCACCGGTACCGCCGGCGGCGGTCAAAGCCGCTTCCTCGACGCCATCGATGCCAGCCGGCACGACGAATATTTAACTTGGGGTACGGGTCTGAAGTATAAGATGAATGAGCACCTCGACACCTCGCTGAATTACCTTTTTGACCAAAACTGGTCCACCTTCAGCTATTCAGACTTCACGCGGCACATGATCACCGTCACCCTCTCCTCCCGGTGGTAAGGCCATGAATCCCTCATTCTTCCCGTCTCTTTCCCGCTGGCTGCCGGTGGTTCTGCTCGCCGGTCTCGCCTGCGGCCCCCTTTCCGCCCCCGCCCAGGTCGCCCCGCTCGCGCCTGAATCCCGCAAGGCCCTGCTCTACACCATCGCCATCACCGACAGCCTGCAGGTGTCCGTCTTCAGCGAGGAGGAGCTCTCCCGCATCACGCGCGTCGACGCCCGCGGCCTCATCAACCTGCCGCTCGTGGGCGAGGTGAAGGTCTTTGGGCGGACCCTCCGCGACGCGGAACAGGTGATTGCCAGCGCCTACCGCGACGGCCGCTTCCTGCGGAATCCCCAGGTCACGGTAACCGTCGAGGTCTACGCCGTCCGCGAAATTTCGGTCCAGGGCCAGGTCAAGAATCCCCAGCGTGTCATGCTGCCCCCCGAGTCCTCGATGACCGTGCTCGAGGCCATCACCAAGTGCGGCGGCTTCAGCGACAGCGCCAAGGGCACCGAGGTGCGCGTCACCCGCGTCGATGCCGACGGCAAGGTGAAGGTCTTCATCGTGGACATCGACAGCCTCATCAAGGGCAAGGACCGCGCCAAATCCGAGGACAACTCCCTGCTCCTCCTTCCCGGCGACATCATCTATGTGCCTGAGCGCATAATCTGAGGACTCCCCGATGCCCGATCACACCGCCCGACCCTTCCCGCCCGTCCACGACAAGGACGAGCCTGTCGCCGAGCGGCGGTCGCTGCGCGACTACTACATCATCCTGCGCGAGAAACTCTGGATCGCGCTCCCGCTCGCCCTGCTCGTCTCCCTCAGCCTGGGCTATTACAAGGCCAGCCGGCCCAAGATGTACGCGGCCACCGCCACGATGCAGTTCGAGAAGGCCGACACCGTGGTCACGACACAGGGCGTCGTGGATCCCTCCGTCCGCAGCGAGATGGAACTACGCTCCAACCTGGAAAAACTGAACAGCCAGCGCCTGCGGACCAAGGTCGTCGAGTCGTTCACCCCGGAGGAGGTGAAGATCCTCCAGCGTCCCTTCCTGAGGAATCTCCCGCCCGGCGCCGGTGTGCCCTCCGCCGGCGAGGCGCTCGGCTCGGTCTCCATCGAGTCCACTCGCAACAGCCTCCTTATCAGCATCACCGTCCGCCACCCCGATCCTGTCGCCGCCGCCCTCGTAGCCAACCAGTATGTCAACCAGTTCGTCGGCTACCTCGTGGATTATTACGGCGGGAAAAACGAAACCGGCGTGGAATACCTGCGCGCCCAGGCCGACCGGCTGGGCAAGGATGCCGCGGACGCCGAGCAAAAGCTCATGGCGTACAAGAAGGAGCACAACCTCGTCTCCCTCGGCAACAGCACCAATATCGTCGGCACACGCCTCACCACCGTCAACGACGCGCTGACCAAGGCCCGCCTCACCCGCATCGACCTCGAGACGCAGTACCACCAGGTCGAGGTCTACCGGAAGGAGGGCCGCAACCTGATGGAGATCGCCTACATCGCCGGCCATGCAACGGTGCCCACCCTCAAGAACCAGCTTTCCAACCTCCGCCAGAACCAGTCCGTCCTCGGCGAGCGTTACCTCGAGCGCCATCCCAAGATGGTCGACCTCGCCAACCAGGTCACCGTCGTGCAGGACCAACTCGAGAAGGCCGTCGACCTCGCCGTGGCGGACCTTGCCACTCAGCTCAGCGAGGCCCGGCAAAGCGAGGCCAACCTGCAGACCGAGTACGACCGCGCGGAAAAGGAATCACTTCACCTCGGCGACCTCAGCGTGGAATACAACTCCCTCGAGAACCAGGCCAACGTCGCCAAGTCCAATTACGTCCAGATCCTGAACCGCCTCAACGAGACCACCACCACCCGCAACCTCGAGAAGATCCCGCTGCACCCGCTCGACGCCGCCGTCGTGCCCGGCGGCCCTTACGAGCCCGACCTGGCCCGCATCATCCGGACCTGCCTGGGCGTGGGCTTCCTCGTGTTCTTCGTCGTCGGCTTCGGCCTGAGCTTCCTCGATGACCGCATCAAGAGCGCGTGGGACGTCGAGTCCTACATCGGCGCCAACCTGCTCGGCATCATTCCCGACCTCTCCGCCGTCAAGGACGACGACAAATACTCCCTCCTGCTCAAGGGGCAGCAGACCCCGGGCGCCGAGGCGTTCCTCAGCGTCTACAGCTCGGTCAAGATCCACTCCAAGCTCGATTTCCCCAAGTCCATTCTCATCACCAGCACGATCCCGGGCGAGGGCAAGACCCTCATCTCGTGCAATCTCGCCGGCAGCTTCGCCCGCCACGGCAAGCGGACCCTGCTGATCGACTGCGACCTGCGCCGGCCCATGCTGCACCGGAATTTCAAGCAGGAGAACGTCAACGGTCTCATCTCCTGGTTCGAGAGCGGGGCGAAACTCGACGGCGACATCCCCGCCGACCCCTCCCTCGGCATCATCAAGCTCGCCGACAACCTCTCCCTCCTCTGCTCCGGCGGCCGCGCCAAGAGCCCCACCGAGCTGCTCGAGAACCCCGTGTTCGGCCAGCTGCTCGAGAAACTCAAGAAGCACTACGACCTCGTGATCGTGGACTCGCCCCCGCTTGGCGCCGTCACCGACAGCCTCCTCATCGCCGAGCGCACCGACGAGGTCATCTACGTCTGCCGCTTCAACCGCGCCACCAAGAAGCATGTCCGCCTGTACATGAAGGCCCTGCGCAACGGCAAGAACGAGGTGCTCGGCGTCGTCCTCAACGGCCTCTCCCCGCGCCGCATCGAGTACTATTCGAATTACCGCTACTACCGGAGCTACAAAAAATACTACGGGACGCAGTCGTGAGCCGCTGCGCGGCTCGGTTGAAAGTTGAAAGGTGAAGGTTGAAAGTCGCCCGAGCGCACCAAACCTTTGCCCAGATCATAGTTGCCCAAGGTTTGGTCTTCCAACTTCCCCAACTTTCACCTTTCAACTTTTCCCGTGCCCCTCTCCGCGTTTCTCCCCTCCGGCTTCGACCCCAAGCGCCCCGTGGCGCTCATCGCCGGCCAGGGCATCTACCCGGTCCTCGTCGCCCAGGCCATCCGCGCGGCCGGCATCCCGCTGCGACTCGTCGCCTTCGACGAGGAAACCCGCCCCGAGCTCATCACCTCATTCCCCGAATCCGACCGCCGCACCCTCCTCGTCGGCCAGCTCGGCAAGATGCTCAAGGCCCTCAAGGACTTTGACGCCGGTTACGCCCTCATGGCCGGCCAGATCACTCCGAAGCGCCTCTTCAAGGGCCTGCATCCCGACCTCAAGGCCACGAAGATCCTGCTCTCCCTCAAGCGCCGCAACGCCGAGACCATCTTCGGCGCCATCGCGCAGGAGATCACCGACCTCGGCGTCACCCTGCTCGACGCCCGCTCGTTCCTCGATGCCCACCTCGCCACGCCCGGCAGCATGACCGGCCGCAGTTTTCCCATCGAACAGGACTACCTTGACCACGGCATCCGCATCGCCCGCGAATGCGCCCGCCTCGACATCGGCCAGGGCTGCGTCGTCCGCAAGGGCACCGTTCTCGCCGTCGAGGCTTTCGAGGGCACCGACGAGATGCTCCGCCGCGCCGGCACCCTCAAGACCGACCACACGCTCTTCGTCAAAACCGTCAAGGCGCGCCAGGACTACCGCTTCGACGTCCCGTGCTTCGGCACGCGCACCCTCGAGACCATGCGCGAGGCCGGCATCGCGTCCGCCGCCCTCGAGGCCGGCCGGGTCATCCTCCTCGACCGTTCCGCCGTCCTCGCCCAGGCCAAGACGTGGGGTATCAATTTACTGGGGTTTGAGTGATCCAGGGCGGGATTGCTGATCCCACCCTGGGGGTGGCGTGCCAACGCGCCACCCACGGTGGCCATGACCCGCTTGCGCTTTACTGCCCGGCTCCCCATGTTCCCGGCATGAAACCGGAAGTAGTCTCCGTGACCGTGAAAGGCGTGATGCCCACCGCCAACGGCTGCGCCGTGTTCCTCGGCGACGGGTCCAAGACTTTCGTGATCTACGTCGACCACTCCGTGGGCAACGCCATCCAGATGACCCTCGACGGCGTGAAAAAGGAGCGCCCGCTCACCCACGACCTCATCGGCAGCATCATGCTCGGCCTCGACACCAAGCTCGACCACATCGTCATCAATGACGCCCGCGAGGGCACGTTCTTCGCCCGCATCATTCTCCGGATGGAAAACGAACTGGGGAAGAAGATCGTCGAGCTCGATGCCCGGCCCAGTGACTCGATCGTCCTGGCCCTCCAGCAAAAGCGGCCGCTGTTCGTGGCTCGCGGCGTCTTCGATGACGCCGACGACTATACGGAGATCCTCGCGCAGATGCGCCGGAAGAAGGCGGAGGAAGCCGGCGAGGAATCCACCGAGGATGAGGTCTGATCCGGTGGAACCCGCCACCCACCTTCCCGCCGGCCAGCAGCCCGGCCGCCCGCTCACCGCCCTCGCGCCGATGCAGGACGTGACCGACCTCGCGTTCATGTCGGTCATCTCCCACTACGGCGCCCCCGACTATTTTTTCACCGAGTTCTTCCGCGTTCACGCCCAGTCCCACCCGGAGAAGCACATCCTCCGCTCCATCGACGAGAACGCCACCGGCCGACCCGTCTTCGCGCAGCTGATCGGCGAGGATATCACGCACCTGACCCGCACCGCCACCGAGCTGCTGCGGCACCCGGTCGCCGGCATTGACCTCAACCTCGGCTGCCCCGCCCCCAAGGTGTACAAGAAAAACGTCGGCGGCGGCCTCCTGCGCGAGCCGGCGAAGATCGACGAGATCCTCGGCGCCCTCCGCGCCGCCATCCCCGGGCTCTTCACCGTCAAGATGCGCATCGGCTTCGATGACACCGTCAACCTCGAGCGCATCCTCGAGCTCGTGAACGCGCACCGCGTCGACCTCCTCACCATCCACGGCCGCACGGTGAAGGAAATGTACCGCAGCGAGGTGCACTACGACGCCATTGCCCGCGCTGTCACCCGCGTTCGCTGCCCCGTCCTTGCCAACGGCAACGTCCTCTCCGCCCCCCGCGCCACTGCCATCCTCGACGAAACCAAGGCGGCCGGCGTGATGATCGGCCGCCACGCCATCCGCAACCCGTGGATCTTCCGCCAGTGCCGCGAACAGTTTGAGGGCCGGCCCGTCACCCGCGTGACCCTCGCCGATGTCCGCGAGTACATCGAGCGGCTGTATCGCGCCACCACGGTTCCCGGCCTGCCCGACCGACTGCACGTGAACAAAATGAAGAAGTACCTTAATTTCGTCGGCCAGAGCGTGGACGCCACCGGCGCCTTCCTGCACGACATGCGTCGCACCGAGTCCGAGGCCGCGCTTTTCGAGGTGTGCGACCGGCATTTGCTGGCCGAACCGGCCCGCGAATTCGCGCCGGAGCCCTATCCCGGGGTCATCGCGAGGCCAAATTGTGAGACGCCTTCGGTGCTGACGGATGGCTGTTCGCTCGAAACGATTACCGCATGAAGGTGCATCTCGATTACGGCACGACGGGCCTCGAACTCGATCTCACCGGCCTTAACGCGACCATTCTCGCGCCCAAATTTATCGAGGGCCTCCCCGATGAGCAGGCTGCCTTCACCGCGGCGGCCCGGGCCCCGATCGGCTGCCCGCCGTTGCGCGACTCGATCGCCGCCAGCGACAAAGTCGCGGTCGTCATCCCCGACGGCACGCGCCCGCTGCCCAGCGATCGCCTGCTGCTCTGGGTCTTTGCGGAGCTCGCGCATGTCCCGCGCGAAAACTTCACCATCATTGTCGGCACCGGTTCGCATCGGCCCAACACCCCCGCCGAGCTCGATGCCATGCTCAGCCCCGCCGTCGCGCGCAACTACCGGGTCGTGAACCACAGTTCCACCGACGACTCCACCGTGGCTTCCGCCGGCCGCTCCGCCTTGGGCTACGAGGTGCGCTTCGCCAAGGACTACGTTGCCGCCGACCGCCGCATTCTCCTCGGCTTCATCGAGCCGCACTTTATGGCCGGCTTCTCGGGCGGCTACAAAGCCGTCTTCCCGGGCATCGCTTCGCTCGACGCCATCATGCACTACCACGGGGCCAGTGTCATCGGCGACCCGCGCAGCACCTGGGGCGAACTCGAGGACAACCCCACGCAGCGCCACGTCCGCGCCGGGGGTTCACTCCTCCCGGTGGATTTCTGCCTCAACGTCACCCTCAACACCCGCCGCCAGATCACGCGCTTCTTTTGCGGCGAAACCCTCGAGGCCCACCGCGCCGGCTGCGCCTTCGTCAAGGCCACCGCCATGGCCGCCTGCCCGCATCCTTTTCCGATCGTGGTGACGACCAACAGCGGTTTCCCGCTCGACCAAAGCCTCTACCAGACCGTCAAGGGCATGGCCGCCGCCGCCCGCATCGTCACCCCCGGCGGGCTCATCCTCACCGCCGCCCGCTGCAACGATGGCTTCCCCGCCCACGGCAACTTCCGCAAGCTCATCGAGGAATCCAAGTCCGCCCAGGAAATGCTCGACCGCATCCTGACTCCCGGCTTCTCCGTGCTGGACCAGTGGCAGGCGCAGCATCTCGCCATGATTCTCGTCAAGGCCCGGGTCGCCCTCTTCAGCGAACTCTCCGACGCCGACGTGCACCGCGCCCACCTGACACCCGTTCATGACATCCGCGCCGCCCTCGACGCCGAACTTGCCCGGATCGGCCGTGACGCCCCCATCGCCATCCTTCCCGAGGGCCCGCTGACGATCCCGTACCTGGCGTAGCCCAAAGGGCTACGCGGAGATCGAAGTTCGGAGATCGCAGATCGGGTTGGAGGTCTGCACTGCATTGTACCGACAATTCGCATCTTCGAGTCAGCCGATTTTTCGTCCAATCGCAGCGTCAAAGGCAGATACCCGGAGACAGTCGGCTGGGCCGAACTACGATCCCCGATCTTCGATCCCCGAGTGAGCGCCCCGCGCTCACTCCAGCCCCAGCACCTTCCGGCCTTCCGGCGAAATCATCTGTGGCGTCCAAATCGGGTCCCAGACGATGTGCACCTTCGCCGCCTCCACGGTCGGCAGCGCGGCGATTTTCTGCCGCGCATCCTCCGCAATCGTCGGCCCCATGCCACAGCCTGGCGCCGTCAAGGTCATCTTCACCTCGATCGTATGGCCGCCGGCCGTCTTTTCCACTGCCAGGTCATACACCAGACCCAGATCCACGATGTTCACCGGGATTTCCGGATCAAAGCAGGTCTTCAGTGCCGCCCAGACGGCCGGTTCGCTGAACTCACCGGCCGCCACGGCCGCTTCCTCCTCCTTCGGCGAATAACCGCCGATGGCGCCGGCGTTTTCCGCCGCGATGCGCAGCAGGCCGTGGTCCGTCCGGACCGTGATGTTGCCGCCCAGGGTCTGGGTGACGAAAACTTCCGTGCCCGCCGGCAGCGTGACGGCGCTCCCCGCCGGAATCGCCGTGGCCGGACAATCGCGAACCAATGTGTGGGTCATGCGCGTGGGCTCAGTGAATGGCGAGTTCCATGGGCAGGCGCGCATACACGCCCTGCGGGTCGTTGAAGGTCTTTAGCACGCCCAGCTCGGCCTCGAGGCGCTTCGTAATCTCGGCGACGATGCCCGTGCTTTGCGCGTGGGCATTCTGCGGGTTGAACCGCTCGATTATCTCCGCGATCGCCTCGCCGAACTCCTTCTTGCGCGGATATTCCACGAGCCGGTAGTTCGAACCCAGCCCGGCCTTCTCCGCGGCGTACTTCACCGCGGCATCCAGCCCGCCGATCTCGTCCACCAGCCCGAGCTTCCTGGCTTCGGTGCCGGACCAGACGCGGCCCTGCGCAATCTCCTTCACGAAATCGAGCTTCAGGTGACGCGCATCGGCGACCTTGCCGACAAACTCGCCGTAGATCCAGTCCACCATGCGTTGGAAGACCGCGAGTTCCTCGTCCGTCTTCGGCCGGGAGATCGTCAGCGCGTCGGCGAATTTGCCCGTCTTCACGCTGTCGAAGGTGAAGCCGAGGTTGTTCGCGAGCTTTTGCACGTCGAACTGGATGCCAAACACACCGATGGAACCGGTGATGGTCGTCGGTTCGGCAAAGATGCGGTCGCCGTACGCCGAAATCCAGTAGCCGCCCGACGCGGCATAGCTGCCCATCGAGACGATCACGGGCTTCACCTTCCGGGCCAGGCGGAGTTCGCGCTGGATGGCCTCCGAGGCCGTGGCGCTGCCACCCGGGCTGTTCACACGGAGGACGATCGCCTTGATGCTGTCGTTCTGGCGGAGCTGGCGGAGTTCGCGCGCAAACTTGGTGCCGCCGATCTCCCCGACGTCCCCCTCGCCGTCCACGATCGCACCCTCGGCGTAAACCAGCGCGATGTTCTGGCCGCGCGTCGGCGTCACCCCGTGCTTGGTGGTGTCCATCTTGTCCGGCGCGATCTTCGCGTACGCGGCGAGGCTGATCTGCTTGAAAGTTTCTTTCGCGCCTTTGCGGCCGGTCTTGGCCTTGAGTTCGTCAATCACCTCGTCGCGGTAGGCAATCCGGTCCACGAGCTTCGCCGTCTTCGCGGCCTCGGCGCGGACCAGCCCCTCGGCGTCCACCGTCGCCTGCAGCGCCGCCGGCGTGAGGCCGCGGCTCTGCGCGATGTCCGCCACGAGGCTGCCCCAGACGTCGTCGAGCAGCTTCTGGACTTCCTCGCGGTTCTCCGGGCTCATGTTCTTGCGGGTGAAGGGCTCGACGTAGGATTTGTATTTGCCCACGCGCGTGACCTGGATGCCGATGCCAAATTTCTCGAACGCCCCCGCATAGAACATCGGCTCGCTCGCGAGGCCCGGCAGCAGGATCATCCCGTACGGGTCCAGCACCAGGTCGTTGGCCGTCGAGGCCAGGTAGTAATCCTTCTTGTCCGCAAAGGTCAGGTAGGCCTTCACCGGCTTGCCGGCCGCCTTGAAGTCCTCGAGTGCGTTGCGCACTTCCTTCAGCGCCGCATAGCCGTTGCCGTAGCCGCCGGACGAGAGCGAACCCGTCATCAGTACGCCGACAATACGGTCGTCCTTCGCCGCCGCACGCAGCGCGCGTGTCACGCTGCGCAACTGCAGCGTCTCCGGCCGGTTGTCGTTCGTGAAGGCGCTGAAATCCACCCGCGGTGGCGCGTCGGTGATGTTGGCGTCGAGGTTAAAGACCAGGTAGGAGCCGCGTTCCATCACAACCGGCTTGTTTTCGCCGCTCATCGCCGCGATCGCGCCGATGAAGCCGATGAAGAGCAGCAGCCCGCCGCCGGTGAAAATGATCAGCGCAACCAGCGCCCCCAGCATCGAGGTAAAGAAATTCTTCATGTGTCGGGCTAAGCTACGCGCTTTTTCCCCTTCCTCCAGTCGAAACGCGTCAAGCGGTCTTAAGTCGGGCTGGACGGGCAAGTCGTGGGTTGCGCGCTGGCCCGCAACGTTGCCCGCCAGCAGGCAACCCACCTTGACCTGCGGGCACCGGAACATGCCCGCCCTCCTCGGCCACCCCCACGATTATCACCCGGTTGTCACGAAAACTGCTCAAGTACGGTTTGCGATGATCCGCAGAACCCTCCATTGTCCCTCCCCATGAGCGAACCCAAGGACCTGCTGACGACCAACCGCAAGGCGCTCACGATCAATCTCGACGGCACCAAGTACGGCACGTTCGCCGAGATCGGCGCCGGCCAGGAGGTCGCCCGCCATTTCTTCCAGGCCGGCGGCGCGTCCGGCACCATCGCCAAGAGCATGTCGGCCTACGACATGGCCTTCAGCGACGCCATCTACGGCAAGACCCAGCGTTACGTCTCCAGCGACCGCCTCGGCAAGATGCTCGACCACGAGTACGCCCTCCTCGTCGAGCGGCTCGACAGCCAGCGGGGTGACCGCACCGCGTTTTTCGCCTTCGCCGACACCGTCGCCACCAAGAATTTCAAGGGCAACAACGAGGCCCACGGCTGGATGGGCGTCCGCTTCCAGGCCAACCCCCACGAGCCACCCAGCGACATCATGATCCATGTCCGCATGTGGGATAAGGAAAACATCCTCCAGCAGCAGGCCCTCGGCATCATCGGCGTCAGTCTCATCTACGGCGCGTTTTACTACCGCGACGACCCCCGCCAGCTCATCTCGTCGCTCCTCGACAACCTCAGCGCCGACCGGATCGAGGTGGACATGTGCCAGTTCTCCGGCCCCGCGTTCGCGAACGTGGACAACCGCCTCACCTCCCTCCACCTCGTCCAGTGCGGCCTCACCAACGCCGTGATGTTCGGCCCCGACGGCGGCGTCCTCCAGCCGTCCGAGATCCTCCACCGCAAGGCCATCCTCGTCGAGCGCGGCAGCTTCCGCCCCGTCACGCACGTCAACGTCGACATGCTCCGCTGCGCCTGCGCCCAGTTCGTCCAGGAGCCGCTCGTCAAGGGCAAGGACTTCATCGTGCTCATGGAAATCACCATGCACAACCTGCTCTCCTCCGGGGAGCTCGACCCGAAGGACTTCCTTTCGCGCGTGGACCTGCTCGCCGACATCGGCTTCACCGTCCTCATCTCGAACTACTCCGAGTACTACCGCCTCACTTCGTACTTCCGCCGCTACACCAACGAGATGATCGGTGTCACGATGGGCATCAACAACCTCCTCGAGATCTTCAACGAGAAATACTACGAGAACCTCGAGGGCGGTATCCTCGAGAACTTCGGCCGGCTCTTCCGCCAGTCCGTGAAGCTCTACATCTACCCGATGCGGCAGGACGCGTTTGACCGCTACCTTTCGAACGGCGCCCCGCCTGCCCACAAGTCCCTCGACCCGACCGCCGAGTTCGGCACCAGCGTGCTCATCACGGCCAAGAACCTCAGCGTCGCCCTGCACCTGCGCAACCTCTACGATCACCTGCTCGAAAACCACTACCTCGAGTGCATCGTGGGCTTCAACGCCGACATCCTCGACATCTTCTCCCGCGAGGTCCTCTCCCGCATCAAGGCCCAGGACCCGTCGTGGGAGACCATGGTCCCCGCCCGTGTCGCCACCGCCATCAAGAAGCGCCACCTCTTCGGCTACACCGAGAAAGTCACCACCCCGGCCTAAGCCAGCCCTTTTATCGCGGAAACGCGGAAACGCGGAGGAGCGGAAATGGCGGGAAGAAAATTTCAGGCAGGTTTAGGGGGAAGCCATGAAGCCAGGAACAAGGCATCCGGTAGTGTTTCATGGCTACCCCCTTAGATTTCCTGTCTCCGACTCCCGCCATTTCCGCTCCCCCGCGTCTCCGCGATCCGCATTTCCGGACTTCTTAATTCTGCCTTCTTCCTTCTTACTTACCCGCCGTGCTCACCCCACTCGCGCCTGATCTCTGGGACTACGACGCTCCGCTCACCGTGATCGGCATGCAGCTCGGCCACCGCCTGACGGTCGCCCGCCTCGCCGATGGCACGCTCTGGCTCCACTCGCCCTGCGCCTACTCGCCCGCCCTCGGCGCCGAACTCGCCGCGCTCGGCCCCGTCACCCACATCGTCGCGCCCAACGCCATGCACGACACCTACCTCGAGGGCTGGTTTCAGGCCTACCCGTCGGCCCGCTTTCACGGCGCCCGCGGTTTCTCCAAGTTTCGCCCCGACCTGAAGTTCACCGATGCGCTTGGCGACACGCCCGACCCCGTCTGGGCCGGGACCTTCGACCAGCTCATGGTCCGTGGCATGCCCCGCCTCAACGAGGTCGCCTTTCTCCATCGCGCCAGCCGCACGCTTATCCTCACCGACCTCGCCTTCAACCTCGGCACCGACATGCCCTGGCTTAGCCGGGTGATGCTCAAGATCAACGGCTGCTACGACTGCTTCGCCGCCTC
Source organism: uncultured Opitutia bacterium (assembly GCA_903839035.1). Lineage (GTDB taxonomy): Bacteria > Verrucomicrobiota > Verrucomicrobiia > Opitutales > Opitutaceae > Opi-474. The sequence continues at coordinate 14,951 of CAIMAQ010000023.1, read as the reverse complement.
GCGCCTGCTGCGCACCACGATCAAGGACCGCGCCGGCCTCCGCGCGTCCCTCGAGCGGATCTTTGCCTGGGACTTCGACCGCCTCGTCCTCAGCCACGGCCGCAACGTGGACGCCGGCGCCAAGGAACTCCTCCGCGACGCTTACGCCTTTCTATAAGCGCAGAAACGCCGAGGAGCGGAAATACCGGGAATTCTGATTGTCATTGCGAGGAGTCCCGCAGGGACGGTCCCGCAGGGACGACGTGGCAATCCATCAGTTGCCTTGGATCCCCCTGCCTTTTCCGCTCCTCCGCGTTTCCGCGATCGGTATTTTTTAAAATTCCGCGCTTTCGCGATCCGCCTTTTTCCCCTTTGCTGCCCTTCCTCCGCATGAAGTTCTACAAGTACCACGCCCTCGGCAACGACTACATCGTCCTCAATCCCGCTGACTTTCCGACCTGGAAGCCGGCCCCCACCGTCGAGCAGATCCGCGTCGTCTGCCACCGTAACTTCGGCGTCGGCTCCGACGGCATCCTCTGGGGTCCCCTCCCGTCCCAGCAGAGCGAGTTCGGCCTGCGCATCTTCAACCCCGACGGCTCCGAGGCCGAGAAGTCCGGCAACGGCCTGCGCATCTTCTCCCGCTTCCTCTGGGACCAGGGCCTCGTCAAGAACCCGACGTTCACCGTCGAGACGCCCGGCGGACACGTGAAGACGGTCATCAAGGACGGTGGCAAGCTCCTCACCATCGAGATGGGCAAGGTCAGCTTCGACAGCGCCAAGATCCCGGTCGTGGGCGCCCCGCGCGAAGTCCTGAACGAGAAGATAAAAATCCAGGACCGTGAATTCACCTTCAATGCCGCCACCATCGGCAACCCGCACTGCGTCATCGTCCTCCCCGAAATCTCCGAGGCTATGGCCCGGAAGTACGGCCCCGACCTCGAGGTTCACGCCAATTTCCCTCGCAAAACCAACGTCCAGTTCCTGAAGGTCATCGACCGCAACAACGTCCAGATCGAGATCTGGGAGCGCGGCGCCGGCTACACCCTCGCGTCCGGCAGCAGCTCCAGTGCCTCCGCCGCCGTCGCCCACAGGCTCGGTCTGATCGACAGCAAGGTCACCGTCCACATGCCCGGCGGCCAGATTGGCATCGAGATCGGCCCCGACTTCTCGATCCTCATGACCGGCACCGTGAACAAAGTCGCCGAGGGCACGATGCACCCGGAGCTGTTTTTGGTGAAGGTGTAGTCCCGTCCGGCCTTCGTCTGCCATGCCGATCAAGGCCCGCTACGTTCACACGAACCTCATGGCCCGGGACTGGCGGCGACTGGTCCAGTTCTACTGCGACGTTTTTGGCTGCGTCCCGAAACCGCCCGAACGCGATATCTCCGGTGATTGGATCAGTCGCGTCGCCGGCCTGAATAACGCGCGTCTCCGCGGGATGCACCTCGTCTTGCCCGGGTTCGGCAAGGATGGCCCCACCCTCGAGATCTTTACCTACGATGAAATGATCCCCGGCCCCAAGCCCGTCGCCAATGAGCCCGGCTATGGACACCTCGCCTTCGCCGTGGATGACGTACCCGCCGCCCTTTCAGCTGTCATCGCCGCAGGCGGCAGTGCCTTGGGCGAAGTCGCAACCGCCCCCGTCGCCGGCGCCGGCCAGCTCTGGGTCGTGTACGCCCGCGATCCCGAGGGCAACATCATCGAGCTCCAGCACTGGAGTTGATCGGGTCTGACTTCCTCCATCCTAATTCCCAACTCTTAATCTCCGCCTCACCGGTCGTTATACCAGTACGCCATCGCCACCTTCCGTGCGGCGTCCTTCATGAAGAGCGCCTTGAACGGGAAGCCGAACATGATGCGGAAATAGTGCCAGTCGCCGTATTTATCGAATTTCCGCGTCGAGGTGATCGCCCGCGCCGTCGGCGTGCGCATGAACTTCGCCTTTCGCTTCCAGCCGAGCCGCTTCATCCGCCACAGGAAATCCACGTCCTCCGCCACGAGCAGCGCCTCCTGGTAGCCGCCCACCGCTGCGAAATCCTCGCGCCGGCAAAACACCACGCCGGTGTCCACGCCCACGACGCGTGTCATCGGCACCATCATCAGCCAGGTCAGCGCGATGCCCAGTGACATCCGCTCCATCCTCACCCCCGTCGCGCCGATCGCGCAGCGCCCCGTCGCCATGCAGTCCGCGATCTGGTTGAACGTGTCCGGGTGCACGATCGAGTCCGCGTCAATAAAGCCCAGCACCGCCCCGCGCGCCGCCGCCGCCGCCCCGTTTCGCGCCGCCGCAATCGCCCGCTTCTCCACGTCCACCACCACGCACCCCCGTGCCCGCGCGATCTCCGCCGTCGCATCCGTCGAGCCGTTGTTGCCAATCACCACCTCAATCGCCTCCGCCCCGCCGCGATAGTTTTTCCGCGCCACGTCCACGCTGTCCAGCAACCGCGGTAGCAACGCCGCCTCGTTGTAGGCCGGGATGCACAATGAGAAGAGCGGAGGCATCCGGCCAAAAATGCCGTTTGCATGCCTGCGCGCAACTCTGCTCCCAATCGTTATCGCGGAAGCGCGGACGCGCGAAAATACCGGGAACCAGGATTTTAAAATGGGGAAGCCGGGAATATGGCATCGGATTGAGGGTGTTCTCAGATTCCTGGTTTCTGGCTTCCCCTTAAAAATATTCCGACCTCCGGCTTCCGTCTCCGGGTATTTTCACTCCTCCGCGCTTCCGCGATCCTGCTGGTCCTGAATTCTTCATTCTTCCTTCTTCCTTCCCAGCCACCTAACGTCAGCTTCGTGCCCGGACGTCTCGCCGACTTCTTCCGCCTCGCAGGGGGCCTCCTCTACTGGAACACCCGGAAATCCTGGTTCCAGCTGCGCCGCGGTCGCTCTCCCTGCCCGTGCCAGAGTCCCAGCGATTCCGGCCGCGCCTTCGAAACCCATTGCGAGGCCTGCCTGCACTGGGCCTCCGCCGCCCGCTTCCGCCGCGTCTGCCCGCTCCTCGTCAAAACTCCGCAGGGCTGGCGCTGCTCGGCCAACACCGCTGATGTCCGCCCGTTCTGGGGCCGCGCCTTCGGCTACTACAGCGGCGCCGTCGCCACCCTCTACCTGACCGCCGTCCTCTCCGTCTTCATTTTCCTCCGCGTCGTCGGCTACCCGGTGAACGTCTTCCATGTCGCCTGGCCGCCCGCGTGGCACCGGCTCGGCGAGGCCCGCGGCTGGTTTTTCATGGAAAAGGCCCGAAAGGCCTTCGCCGTCAACCACACGTCCGAGGCCATTCTCTATCTATCCAACGCCTACGAGTTCGACCCCTCCAACTACACCGCCGGCCTCACCCTCGCCAAGAGCCTCCAGTCCGGCCAGCCCGTCCTCTCCAACCGCGTTTACGAGCGTCTGCTCCACGAGCACCCCGCCCGGCGCGAGGACACCGCCCAGGAATGGTTCCGCGCCTTGCTGGCCCGGGGCGACTTTGAGTCCATCTCCACTCTCGCCCATGACGAGGTCCTCGCCGCCGGTCCGCACACTTCTGTCTGGATGCGTGCCCTGTTCTTCGCTGCGCGCCAGAGCCACCGCTTTGACACCCTCCGCGCGCTGCGCGATACCCCGGTCCCCGCCGCCCAGGTCTGGCGGCCCTTGCTCGAGACCGAGCTTCTGCTCGTCGCCGGCCGCACCGCCGAGGCGCGCTCCCTCCTGACCGCCGCCGATTGGTCCCGCGTGCCGGCGTACGGACTCTACTACCAGGTCAGCCAGCTCACCGAACTGGGTGAGGTCTACACCGCCCTCGACCTGCTTGGACGCAACGGCGCCGCCCTCGACGACGAGACCCGCGTCACACTGCTGCTCGCCGCCTATGCCCGCCAGGGCGCACACGGGCCGGTCCAGCGTCTCGCGAGTCAGTTGCTCGGGCAAAAACTCAGCCTGCCCGTTATCAAGATCCTCTCCGCGCAGCTGATCCGCTACCCCGACCAGGCCGTGCTCGACCAGCTCCACGCCCATTTCCGCGCCGAGCACATTCCCTTCAACACCGACACCGCCGGCGCCGTTTTTTCCCTGCTGTGCGCCGCCGGCGTGAACGCCGACTGGCCCAAGTTCGGCGAACTGCGCTCGCTCGTTACGGATCACTCCAACTCCAGCACCGCGTTTCTCTCCGCCGTCGAGGCGTTCTTCCGCGGCCGCAGCAGCGCGACGCGCATCACCGCCTTCCTCCCCGCCCTGCCCCTGCCCCTCGAGGTCAACTACGCCCTCATCGCGCGGTATCCGGGCACGGTCGTGCCCGCCCTAAGCCCTTCGAACGGACCGGCGACCGTGAAACTAAAGCCATGAGCCCGCCGGCCCCTTTCACGCGCCTCCCCCTCGCGACCAAGCTGAGCGCGGTCCTGCTCGTCGCGCTGACCCTCGCGCTGGGCCTGCTCCTCTGGCCGCATTGGCAGCAAAACCCCGACCTCTCCCACGGGTACTTCATGCCCGTGATCTTCCTGCTCCTCCTGCGCGAAAGCCGCAGCGGCTCCCTCCGTTTTCATGGCGCTGATCGATCCTCCAGGATCGATCACCTTAAGCAAGCGCAGCGCGGCGAATGGGTCGCCCTCACTTCCCTGCTCGCCTGCCTGGCCCTCGGTCTCCTCGCCCTCGCCGCCGGCGGACTCTACGCCGCCTCCCTCGGCTGGTCGCACGACCTGGTCGGCTTCACGCTGACGTTCTCCTTCGTCCTCCTGCTGGCTGCGGGGCTCCTCGTATTCTCCTCCACCTCGATCCGTTTCATTCCTTTCAACTGGAGTGCCGTCACGGCGATCGCGCTGTGGCTGCTTTGCGCGCCCATTCCTCCCGGCACCTACTCGCGGCTTACCCTCGGCCTGCAGCTCATGGTCACGGAGAACGTCCTGCGCTCCCTGCACCTGCTCGGCATCGCTGCCGTCCGCCATGGTAACATCCTCGAACTCGGCGGGGCCACCGTCGGCATCGAGGAGGCCTGCAGCGGTGTCCGCAGCCTCATCTCCTGCGTCTTCGCCGGCCTGCTCTTCTCCGCCAGCCTCGTCCGCCGTCCCTGGTCCCGCGTGCTGCTGATCGGGCTCTCCCCCCCGCTTGCGCTCGTGATGAACTTCATTCGCTCGCTCACCCTCACTCTGCTCGCCAACTCCGGCGTCAAAATCGAGGGCTTCTGGCACGACCTCACCGGCTTTGCCGTTCTCGGCGTGACTGCCGCGCTGCTCGTTGGCCTCGCCCTTCTGCTGGAGCGGAAAAATAGCGGTCAGCCGTCAGCGGGCAGCGATCAGCGACCGGAGGTCAGAAGTCAGGGGTCAGAAGTCAGGGGTCAGGAATCTGTAGTCAGTAGTCCGTCGACCGTCGTCCCTGCTTCCTTGGTTTCCCGGCTCCTCGTCTCCAGCTTGGCGTTCGCCGCCGTCCTCGTCCTTTTCTTCTACGCCAACACCCGCCCTGCGCTCCACCGTGACGCCCCGGTCCCCGATCTCGCCGCCATCCTGCCGTCCGCCGCCGAGGGCTGGCAGGTCGAGACCGCCCGCGACCTCTATCAGTTCAGCGGCGTGCTCCACACCGATCATCTGGTTCAGCGGACTTACACTCGGATGACCGACCGCGGACCCGAACAGATCATCCTCTATCTCGCCTACTGGCGCCCCGGCCAGGCGTCCGTCAGCCTCGTCTCCTCGCACACCCCCGACGCGTGCTGGCCGGGCTCCGGATGGGAAGCCGTTCCCGTGGCTGATCCCCGTGTGGTCCTCGCCGTCGGTCGCCGCCGCCTCGCCGAGGCTGAGTCGCGCTCCTTCCTCAGCGGAGATTTCCCGCAAAACGTCTGGTACTGGCACCTCTACGACGGCCACTCGATCACGCAGCAGAGCACCAACTCCCCCGCCGCCCTCCTGCGCCTCGCCTGGCGCTACGGCTTCCGCCATGACGGCGACCAGCTCTTCGTCCGCGTTTCCAGCAACCGCCCCTGGGCCGACCTCGCCCACGAGCCCGTCCTCGAAACGTTCTTCACCCGCCTGCAACCCCTCGGCCTCTGAATTCGATCGCGGAGCACTGAGTTCACTGTGGGAGCACAGAGAGGGCCGAGGATACTCCGTGAACTCGGATTAATTACCCTCTGCCCGCTGCGACACCTCTGCCTACCCCATATCCCTTACTCCCTTATCCCTTCTTCCGCCCATGCCTTTGCCCCTGACCACCTCGGAAAAGAAGATCCTGACCGTCCTCGCCGTCCTGATCATCCTCGGCCTGATCGGGTATGCCGTCCTATAAAGATTGTCATTGCGAGGAGGCCCTTAGGGGCGACGTGGCAATCCATCCGTGGTCGTTCCACCACTCCCTCCGGTCCCCTCCCATAGGCCCCATAGGTCCCAGCTCCTATCACCCATCGCCATCATCCTCCGCCAATTCCATTTGCTTCCCCCGCCCTAATCCCGACCATCCCCGCATCCCAAGCTTCCGGTCACGCGTATGATATCTGAATGTCCACCCTCACACCTTGCTGGTCCGGTGACTTCGCCGTGCAACCGGCGTGGGGGGACGTTTTTGCCCGCATGAACCCGGCCGGCAGCACTCCCGAGTCCGTGGCCGCCGCCGAGCGCGCCCACTTCGATGCCGAGCTCATGCGCCGCATGGGCCGCAGCGACCGCGAGGCGTTCGCCCAGCTCTACGACCGTTTCTCCCGCCCGCTTTTCGCCACCGCCCTGCGTATCCTCCACAACTCCGCCGAGGCCGAGGACATCGTCCAGGACGTCTTCCTCGCCCTCTGGGAAAAAGCCGCCGCCTTCGAATCCGGCCGCGGCTCCGCCTTCGCCTGGGCCGTCACCCTCACCCGCAACCGCGCCATTGACCGCGTCCGCATGCGCAAGCGCCGCAGCGAACTCCTCGCCGAGACCACCGCCGAGGACGCTGGCACGCAGCCTTCCGGCACCGGTCCCGACTCCGCCGACGGCCTCATGCTCAAGGAGCAGGCCGGCGCCGTTCGCGCCGCCGTCGCCGCGCTTCCCGCCGACCAGCAGCGCGCCGTCGAACTCGCCTTCTTCTCCGGCCTCACGCAGCAGGAGATCGCCGAAAAGCTCCGTGAACCCCTCGGCACCGTGAAGGCCCGCATCCGCCGCGGCCTGCTCCGGCTCCGCGACACCCTGGGAGGCCGCCATGATTGACGAAACCTTCGAGGAATTCGCCTCCCTCTACGTCCTCGGCCTGCTCGAGGGCGCCGAGCTTGCCGCCTTCGAACAGAAGCTCGCCCGCGACCCCGCGTCCGCCCAGCTCGTACGCGAACTCCGCGAGTCGTCCGCCCAGCTCGCCTTCACCGCCTCCGACGCCGCCCCTTCGCCCGAACTGCGCGCCCGCCTGCTCGACCGCCTCGACACCGCCGCTGCCTGGCGCAAGCAATCCAACGTCCTGCCGTTCCGCACGCCCGTCTGGCTCCCGTGGGCCGCCGCCGCGTCTCTCACCATTGCGTGCGCCTGGCTCGGCCAGCTCTACCTGGGCAGCCGTTTCGAGGCCGCCACGCTGCGCGACCAGCAGGCGCTCGCCGAATTCGAGCTCCGGAGCGCCCGCAACCAGCTCGAGGCCGAGCGCCTCATCGCCGGCCACCAGTTGAGCGCCATGACCGAGCAGCTCGCCGCCCTCGACCGACAGCTCAAGTCCGAGGGCGATCTCGCCCAGTTCAAGATCTCCACCCTCGCCTCCCTCCTCGGCAACTCCCCGCAGGCCCTCGCCGTCGCCGTCTGGAATCCCGCCAAGCAGGAGGGCGTCCTCACCGTCGAGAAACTCCCCGCCCTCGCCCCCGACAAGGATTACCAGCTCTGGCTCGTGGACCCGCAGTACGCGATCCCAGTGGACGGTGGCGTCTTCCGCGTGGATCCGTCCACCGGTGTCGCCCACGTCACCTTCAAGGCCAACCGCCCTGTCAACTCCGTCGCCAAGTTCGCCGTCAGCCTCGAGCGCAAGGGCGGCGTCCCCAAGGCCGAGGGCCCGATGGTGCTGCTGAGCCAGTGAGCACCGCGACGGCGCGAAGGCAGAAACAGGAAGGAAGATTGAAGAAGTCAGACGGCTTGCGATTTCCCCCTTGATTGTCATTGCGAGGAGCACCGCCGGTGCGACGTGGCAATCCGTCAGCCGGCTCGATTCCCTGCCTTTTCCGCCCCTCCGTGCTTTCGCGATCGGCCTTGGGCGTTGGATGATTCCGTCATTTCTTAGTTCTTCCTTCTTCCTTCTTACTTTTTTGAATCTTGCCCCTTGTTCCCTCCCCGGGGAACCTGTCCGCCGCATGATCATCAAACCCAAGGTTCGTGGCTTTGTTTGCGTCACCGCCCACCCCACCGGCTGCGCCGCTCATGTCCAAGAGTGGATCGACTACGTGAAGGCCAAGGGCCCCATCAAGCCCGGCCCCAAGAAGGTCCTGGTGATCGGCGCCTCCACCGGCTACGGCCTCGCCTCGCGCATCACCGCCGCCTTCGGGTCCGGTGCCGCCACGCTCGGCATCTTCTTCGAGCGCCCCTCCGAGGAGGGCCGCCCCGCCACCCCGGGCTGGTACAACAGCATCGCCTTCACCAACGCCGCCCGCGCCGCCGGCCTCTACGCCAAGAACATCATGGGGGACGCGTTCACCGATGAGATCAAGCAGCAGGCCCTCAACCTCATCCGCGCCGACATGGGCCAGGTTGATCTCGTCATCTACTCGCTCGCCGCCCCCCGCCGCACCCACCCGCGCACCGGCGTCGTGCACAAGTCCTGCCTCAAGCCCGTCGGCGCCCCCTACACCAACAAGACGGTCGACACTGACAAGGGCATCGTCAGCGAGGTCACCATCGAACCTGCCATCGAGGCCGAAGTCGCCGACACCGCCGCCGTCATGGGCGGCGAAGACTGGGAGATGTGGATGAACGCCCTGCGCGACGCCAACCTCCTCGCCCCCGGCGCCACATCCGTCGCCTATTCCTACATCGGGCCCGAGGTCACCTGGGCCATCTACAAGAACGGCACCATCGGCCTCGCCAAGAACGACCTTGAGCGCGCCGGCAGCAGCATCGACGCCTCCCTCAAGGCCCTCGGCGGCGGCCGCGCCTTCATCTCCGTCAACAAGGCCCTCGTCACCCAGGCCAGCTCCGCCATCCCCGTCGTCCCGCTCTACATTTCCATCCTCTACAAGCTCATGAAGGCCCGCGGCACACACGAGGGCTGCATCGAGCAGATGCAGCGGCTCTTCGCCACGCAGCTCTACAACGGCAAGTCGCTGACCCTCGACTCCGGCGGACGCGTCCGCGTGGACGACCTCGAGATGATACCCGAGATCCAGGCCGCGGTCCGTGAGATCTGGCCCACCGTCACCACGGAAAATCTCGAGCAGACCACCGACATCGCCGGCTACCGGGTCGAGTTCCTCAAGAACTTCGGCTTCGGCCTCGCCGGCGTGGACTACGACGCCGAAGTCGAGCCGCATGTGCCGATGATCTGAGCGCGGTGCGCTCAGATCAGAGCGGTCAGCCGTCAGCCTCCAATCCGTTTATCGCGGAAGAGCGGAGGAGCGGAAATACCGGGAAGATTGTCGTTGCGAGGAGTGCCAGCAGCACGACGTGGCAATCCATCCGTACGCTCGATTCCCCGCCTTTTCCACCCCTCCGCGTTTCCGCGCTTTAGCGATAAACTCCGAGGGCTCCCTTCGTGGTTAAATTTCGACTGGCCCACTATTTCGCTCCGCTTGGCCCAGTATTCGCGCCGTTGGCCTCAATCTCCTTGAGCGACCAACCGCGGCCGCCAGTCTCGCCCAATGCCGAAACTCACCCACCTCTTGGTTATTCTGGGTCTTACTTTCGCTCTGTCGCTTGTTCCCGCTGGACGCGCTGACGTAAAAGTCGAATCCAAGACCGAGACCAAGATCGACACCAAGTCCTCCGACAAGTCGGACAAAGACGCCGAGTCCCCCGACGCCGACCCGCTCCCCGTCGTCACCGCCCACTCCATCACCGTCAACGGCCAGGTCATCAAATACCACGCCACCACCGGCTACATGGTCCTCAAGGAGGAAGAAGGTAAGCCTCTAGTCCCAGGAGCGCCGGGCGCGACTGGTCCCGCGACCGCGGGACCGGCCCCCTCCGATTCCAAGGAAGACGCCAAACCGTCGAAAGACGGTTTGAAATCCAAAGCCCGCGTCTTCTTCGTCGCCTACACCCTCGACGACGTCACCGACCCCGCCACGCGCCCCGTCACGTTCTGCTTCAACGGCGGGCCCGGCTCGTCCTCCGTCTGGCTCCACATGGGCTCCATGGCCCCGCGCCGCGCCAAGCTCACCGACGAGGGCGAGGCCCCGCCGCCGCCGTACCAGCTCGTGGACAACGAGTCCACCTGGCTCGACCACACCGACCTCGTCTTCATTGACCCCGTCTCCACCGGCTACAGCCGCACCCTGCCGAAGGAAAACCCCGCCCAGTACCACGGCCTGAAGGAGGACCTCGCCGCCGTCGGCGACTTCATCCGCCTCTACACCTCGCGCAACGCCCGCTGGCTCTCCCCGAAGATCGTCCTCGGCGAAAGCTACGGCACTGTCCGCGCCGCCGGCCTCTCCGACTACCTGCAGACCCGCTACGGCCTCTGCCTCAACGGCATTATCCTCGTCTCCTCCGCGCTCAACTACGGCAGCTTCGACTTCACCCCGCAGAACAACCTCCCCTACATCGGCTTCCTGCCCGGCTACGCCACGACCGCGTGGTACCACAAAAAACTCGCCCCCGACCTCCAGGCCAAGTCCGTCGTCGAGATCGCCGACCTCGCCCGCACCTTCGCCGGCAACGACTACCTGCTCGCGCTCGCCAAGGGTGACACCCTCCCCGCCGCCGAGAAAACGCGCGTCGCCGCCGAACTCAGCCGCCTGACCGGCCTGCCCGCCAAGTACTACCTGCAGCGCAAGCTCCGCGTGTCGGACAGCCTGTTCTTCTCCGCGCTCCTCCGGGACGAGGACAAGCTCCTCGGCCGCTACGACAGCCGCTTCACCGGCCCCCGCTACGAACCCGGCACGGACGCCGGCTACAACGAGTGGGACCCCAGCGACGAAGCCGTGACCGGCCCGCTGACGGCCGCCTTCAACGACTACATCCACCGCGAGCTGAAGTTCGAGACCGACCTCCCCTACGAGACGACCTGGGACGTGAGCCCCTGGAACTTCGGCGACTCGAGCGAAGGCCCCCCGAACACCGCCGACGCCCTCCGCAAGGCGATGACCCGCAATCCCTACCTCAAGATCTGGGTCACCTGCAGCTACTACGACCTCGCCACCCCCTTCTTCGCCGCCGAAACCGTCGTCGCCGGCATGAACCTGGAGCCCAGCATCCGCGCCAACCTCCGCTTCTCCTACTACGAAGCCGGCCACATGCTGTATATCCACCGCGATTCGCGGGTTAAGTTTAAGGCCGACTTCGAGTCCTTCCTCCACGATGCGACCCATCAGGAGCCGGTTCACACGGCCGCTAGGTAAGGAAGTCTGACCTGCTCGACGTGCGTCGACATAACCTATGTTCAGGAATTCGACGTCTGAAACGGCAGGATTTAGTCAGGAAAAGATACGAATTTCTGTGTGCCCTTGACGTAGAGTGGGTGGCGAGGTTGGCGACTCTTGGTTAGTCCGAGACATACAGTCCGCGCTACGGCCAGAAGACTCATGACCGCGACATCCCGGGTTAAATGACTTCCCGATGCGCCCCACGCAGCGACCACAGTATCGCACTGTTTCGCCGACTCTTGGATCCAGTGATCGTTGAGACGGCCGATCGGGTCTACCGCCGCTTTCATTCCCGAAGGTGTCGTGTCGCGCCAAGCAAAGAGGTTGGTCATGATAAACCCATCAAAATTTTCACGTTTCGAGAAGGCCGCGATCCGTCTCAAGGTGGGATCAAGCTGGTTTTCGTCCGCAGTAGAGGGATTGAGCCCGATCCACATGATGAGACGCTCTCCTTTGTGACGCGCTTTCAACCTATGAAGCAGCGTGTAGCGCCAACGTCGACAGGGCGAAAACTGGCATTCGTTTATCACAGTTGGATGATCATCGGGTCAGCGGGCCGGCTAAGACGATAGCGAAAATGAAGCTCGAGCAGTCAAAGTTCTAAGGCTTTGGGATTTAGCATCGGTACTGGTTACGAACCAAGTCGCGTACCTTGGGTCGGCTCCCTCGGTAATGCCGCGCCTATGGTTCCGCTCCTGTACACGACCATCTTTGGCAATAACGCGGCATAGAATTTCGCTGCGCGGCTTTACACGGCTGATATACTGCGCGATGCAGCCGAAAAAACCGCCCCTCTTCATCGACCTCGACGAAACCCTGATTCATGCCCGCGAAACTCCCGATGGCGGACCGGTAACGCTCAGGAATTCCCGGCGGATCGGGGACTATGAGGTCTGCGTGCGGCCGGAGGCGCACGAACTGCTGTCCGTCTGCCGGGCCGGTGGCCGGCAGGTGTTTCTCTTCACCAATGCCTTTTTCGGCTTCGCCCACGAGGCTTCGCGACTTTTCTCCCTGGGGTTCGATGATCACACCATCTTCAGCTTCGCAATGATCCTGAACTGCCGCCGGAACCTGAGCCCGGCGTCGGCCCTGATCGACAACCTGCCGCCCTCGGCCGAATCGACGCGGGAGAAGATCCGGGCGTTGGGCATCGCGCCTGAACAGGTGTGGGTGATCCCGGCCTTCGAACCGCCGCATTTCCCCTCCGCCAAACTCTTCCTGCTGGGACTACCGCTCCGGCTTGAACGCCTCGATCGTCTCGCCCGCAGCTCTGCTCTCTGTTGAAGGGTTCAAAAGGTGCCGCGTAGGGAGCCTGGCTTTCCCCTCTCACGGCTACCCAGCAGCATGTCACCTATTGAGTGACATGTTCGGGGGCTGATACAGAAGCTAACAACCGGGGTCAGGCTGCGTTTCTTGCGGCAGGCCGGGCGAAAGGAGCCGCCGATACCGAGTTTCCGGTAGATTTGAGCCTGTCAAATGGCACACAGTCCGATTTGCTGGCACCATGGCACGACGCAGACGGAATCAACAGACAGATGGCGTGGAAGTGATCGTCAAACTGGCCTTCATCTTGATCATGATGATTGCCTTGGGTGTCGGTGGGTTCGGCGGATTTGCCGCGATACTTGGCGCTTTGGCCCGCATCGTCCTTTGGCTAGCTGGCTTAGCGGTGCTGGTTTTTATCGGTTGGGTGATCTACCGCAAGTGGTGGATTCCTCGCTCACAAACCGGCATTCATCCCACGACTTGGGCGAGGCCTCCTCAACCAGAGCAAGCGCCTCGAACACCCTTTGCCGGGTCAGCAAATTCTGGATGGCAGGGGCAGCCGGCGGCTAACCGCGCTAACCAAGCGTCACCTTCATGGACTGCGGCGTCGGTACTGACGGCTCTCGGCGAAATTGACTGGTTCCAGTTCGAGCGTTTCTGCGCGGCCCTGCTGCGGACCGAGGGCTACGAGGTCACTCGCAAGGGCGGCGCCCAGCCTGATGGTGGAGTTGATTTGATCGCCGTAAAGGGCAACGAGCGAATCCTCGTGCAGTGCAAGCACTGGCGAACGTGGACCGTCCAGGAAAAAGTCATTCGGGAAATGCTGGGCAGTATGACTCATTTCCAAGTCAGTTGCGGTGCAATCTACACGTTGAATGGGTGGACCAAGCCAGCCGCCGGATTCGCGCTGAGTCACTCCATCACTCTGGTCGACGGCGAGGAATTGGCACGCCGCGCCGTAGCCCGCTTGACGGGCGAGCAGCTCGACAAGGTACTTGATGCCAGCGAGCACCACTGCCCGAAGTGCGAGGCACCCATGGTCTGGCGTGAGGGCAACTTCCGCTCGTTCTGGGGTTGCTCCACCTATCCCCGTTGCCGCACGACCCTAAAGCACTCCGGCGCCCGCTGATGGGGACAAATGCAGACACGGGCGGGCCTCACCTTGCGCCTTCCTTTCGTGACCTGAGCCTGAATTATTGGACACAGAGCGTTGACGCTTCGGTGGGGCCACTTACCACAGACGCAACCCCACGACCGGTGCCGACATGAAGAACATCACGCGCCGGAATGCGCTTAAGTCCATCGCGGTCCTGGCGGCTGGGGCTAGTTTGCCACGGCGGCTGGGGGCGGACGCGGTGGGCACAAAGCCTGACGGTCGCATTCCGCTGGTCCACATCACCGACCTCTACCACCCGCCGCAGGATCCGGATGACCACCTGGACCTCGCGACGATTGCCGCCCTGCCGGAATACGACTTGCAGGGCGTGGTGCTCGATGTGACGCAAAAGTTCCTCGTCGCCAAGCCGGAGGGCTGGGACGTCGCGCGGGACCCGGGCTACGTGCCCGTGGCGCAACTGGCCCACCTGCTGGGTCGCGCCCTCCCCGCCGGGTTGGGTCCGACCGTCGCGCTGGCCCACCCGGGTGATGCGGCGCTCGACCGTCCGCTCGCCGAGCAGGCCGGCATCGGTTTGCTGCTCTCAGTCCTGCAACGCAGCGACCGGCCCGTGACCATTTCGATCGTCGGCTCGGGCCGCGTGCTCGCCGCCGCCTTCAATCGCGAGCCGGCGCTGCTGCGGGCCAAGGTCCGCACCGTGCTGCTCAACGCCGGCGCCACCGGCGGACCCAAGCGCGAGTGGAACGTGGGACTCGATCCGGCCGCCTTCATCGCGTTGTGGCGGTCGGGGCTGCCGATTGATTGGTACCCGTGCGGGACCGATCACAGCGCGTTCGACCCCGCCCATGAGCGCGGCACGTACTGGAAGGCGGCGCAGGCCACCCTGTTTCACGATCTGCCGGCCGGACTCCGCTCCTGGCTCGATTACGCGTTCTCCGGGTCGCCGCGCGGCGACATCATCCGGGCGCTGGCGGACTACGGGCACGGCCCCACCTGGGATCACGTCCTGACGGGCGAGCGCAACATGTGGTCCACGGCGTCGCTGGTGATGGGCGCGGGCCGCGCACTGGCGCGCACGTCGGAGGGCTGGCGCTTTCTGCCGGTCAGCGCCGCGGC
>CAIMAQ010000022.1 GCA_903839035.1 uncultured Opitutia bacterium | reverse complement strand
TGAAATGCAGGTTGTCCAGCATCGCCGGGTCCTGCTTTTTCGACTGGTCGTTCTGGTGCTTGAGAATCTTGGAGGCGCTCCGGGAGTAGCCGGTGAAGAACAGCAGGAGGTTGTCCTCGAGGTTGAACAGCGTCTCCTCGCTGATCTGGCAGGGGCGGTATTCGACCCGGCCGTCGGGGTGGAAGGTGAAGGCCGTAATGCCGCCGACCGCGGCGATGTACTGGTCCTGCTTGCCGATCGGCTCGCCGAGCTTGGTGAGCTCGATTTCACAGGCCTGGGCGGCGAGTTCGGCGGGGGAGATGATGTTCTTTTTGTAGGCGTGGAGACACTTGAGCAGCGCGGTGGTGAAGCTGCCGGA
Organism: uncultured Opitutia bacterium; assembly: GCA_903839035.1. GTDB lineage: Bacteria > Verrucomicrobiota > Verrucomicrobiia > Opitutales > Opitutaceae > Opi-474. The sequence continues at coordinate 4,049 of CAIMAQ010000022.1, read as the reverse complement.
CGAGCCGAGCCCGGTGCCCCCGGGAATGTCGGCCATCGAGGTAAGTTCCAGGTGCGGATCGGTGATGCCGGTGAGCTTGAGGGCCTCCCGGAAGATCGGATGCTCGATCTGGTCAATCGATTGCACGCGTTCGAGCTTCGAGTACTTGAGGATGATCTCCTCCTGGAAGGTGCGGTGCTGGGTCAGGTAGACGTACTTGTCGATGGCCGCGGCCACGAGAAAGCCGCCGTGCTCTTGATAATACGAGGGCAGGTCGGTGCCGCCACCGCCAAGGGAGATGCGCAGGGGAGAGCGGGTGATGATCATGGGGCAAAGAAGGAGTAAGAAACTTGAGAAAGCAGAAACGTGGGACCGGGGGAAAGGGAGGGGGCGGAGGGGGAACGGAAGGGAAAGAGACTGAGGGTGTGAGGGACTGGGGTGGCTGATGCGTATTCTCCTGGGGGAGGTCAGAGTTTGGCGTCGGAGACAGGGAAGCCGCTGGTGCGGTAAATGGCCTCGACGACCTCGAGGGTGCGGATGCCCTCGTCGAGACCGGGGGCGGGTTCGCGGCCGAGGCGGATGTCGTCAACAAAGGCCGCGGTTTCGAGCCGCCACGAGTCATCGTTGCCCGGGTAGTCCCAGACGGTGGTTTCCGGCGGGCCCATTTGCGGCAGCATTTTGTAGAAGGTCAGCCGCTCGGGTCCGTAGCTGCCACCGAGGCCATCGATGGCGATCTTCGCGTCGCGGCCGTAGATCTCGAGGGAGAAGAGGTTCTTCCATTCCGTGCAGCTCACCTGCAGCCACGCGGTCTGCCCGGCGGCGGTGCGGAGGGAGAGGAAGGCGTTGTCGTCCACCTTCATGTCCCAGAAGTAGGTCGCGGCGTGGCCCTCCACCTTCGCGAAGTCGCCCAGGAACCACCCGGCGAGGTCAATCAGGTGGACGCCCTGGTCGATGAGCTCGCCGCCGCCGGAAAGTTTCGGGTCGGCGCGCCACTCGCGGTCATAACCCGTGCGGCCGCCATGGCCATAGCGGCCGCGCAGAAACATGAGCGGACCGAGCGCTCCGCCATCCAGCAGGGCGCGGGCTTTTTGCAGGGCGGGGTGATAGCGATGGTTGTAGCCGAGCCGGACTCGGACGCCGGCTTTCCGGGCCGCGTCCCGGAGCGTCCGGAGCTGGGCGGAATTGAGCGCGCCAGGCTTCTCGATGAGCACATGCTTGCCGGCGCGCACCGCGGCGAGCGCGAGGGGGGCCAGCGAGGCATTGAGGGTCGAGACGATGACCGCATGGACGGCCGGGTCGGCGAGGGCCGGTGGAGAATCCGTGAGGGCGGTGCAACCGGGGACGACCCGCGCCAGCTCGGCCGCCCGGGTGGCATCGAGGTCGCAGGCATAGCGCAAACGGCCGGTGTCACCGAGGGCGAGGACCCGCTTGCGGCCGATGAGACCGCAGCCGATGACGGCGAAATTAAGTTGCTCGGGGTTGGCGCGATTCATTCCTTGGGACCGATGTTCAAGGCCAAGCTAAGCGACCGGCAGACGCAAGTGAGGTTTGCGCGATTCTTGGCCGTGGGGGCGACCGCCTTTGTGGTGCAGCTCTTGGCCATCAAACTGTTTCTACTCGGGCTGGGGACGAATGCGGCCTTCACCCTGTCGTTCCTCTGTTCGACGCTGACGCATTACTGCCTCAACCGGTTCTGGGCGCTGCCCAGTGCGCGGCGTGATAGCTGGCACCAGCTCCGTGAATACCTTGGGACGGTGGTGATCAGCTACCTCATCAACCTCGCGGTATTTCACCTCTGCCTCGATGTCATCGGCCTGGGGAAAATCTGGTCCACGGCGGTGGCGGTCCCGCCTTCCACCGTGGTGGTTTTCCTGCTGCTCAACTACCGGGTTTTCCGGGCCCGGCCGGCCTGACTCATTTCGTGCCGCGAGTCTCGGGCGTGATCCGGCGCAGGGTGTAGAGTTCGGACGCGGCCAGGGTCTCGCGGCCGGCCGCGAGGGATTTCCAATCGTCCCACGGCGCACTCAGTAAACGGCCGCTGATGCCGTCGCTGGCGGGTGACAGCAGCCATTCGACGAGATCCAGCGCCTTGGTCAGGGCGCTGCCATCGGATTTTTTTTGCGCCAGTGCCGCCAGGTATTCCGCCGCCCCGACGACCGCGGGCCCGCGGGTGATGATGTCCTCGGTCAACCGGGTGGTGATGGCGCCGGGCGCGATGGCGTTGATGTCCAACGGCCGGGGGGATTCCTCCGCGGCCACGGTCTCGACGAGCCGGACGATCGCGGTCTTGGCGACACCGTAGGCGGAAAAATTGGCGCGGGCCTTGGTGGCACCGCCCCCGGAGAAGCAGACGACCTTGGCACGCCGCGGGGCGCGGGCGAGTTGCGGGGCCAGGGCGCGCAGGGCGAAAAACGTGCCATCGAGGTTGGCGCGGACCGTGGCGCTCCACTGGGCGGGATCGGCGGCCAGGGCCGGGCCGACCTCGCCATGCACGCCGGCGCAGGTGACCAGGCCATCCACGTGCGGCCAGGCGGCCGCGATCTCGGCCGCGACGCCGGCGACCTGGGACCAATCGGAGACATCACAGCGCGAAGCGCGAAAGGTCCCGGGATGCTGGGCCGCGAAACCGGATTGGTCGCTGCGGGCGAGGCCCCAGACCTGATGGCCGCCGGCCAGCAGGCGCACCGCGAGGGCGCGGCCAATGCCGGTGCTGGAGCCGGTGACGACGAGGTTCATAAAGGCGGAAGGGTAAGGGAGGGCGCGGCTGGGCCGGTCAGGCTGTCACCGGGGAATGTCAGGAGCCATTCCGCTTTTCGTAAAGCGACATTTCACGGCCGAAGAGGAAGAAGGTCTGTGTGTGGCGCAGGTGACCCTCGCACCACGCTTTCAACTCGGGATAAAGCCGGCGCATCTGCCGGTCATAGGGCCAGTAGCCGTTGCCCGGCATGGCATCCGTCAGCAGGACATAATCGCAGAGCTGCATGCGGTAGAGCATGACCTCGTCCTTGTCCTCGAGAATACTGTTGGGGAGCTGGATGACGAAGGGCACCCAGGTCTTGTGGCGCTCGTAGCACATCACCTGCAGGATCTGGGCGTCCATGAAGTCCACGATCTGGTCCACGGCGATGTAGGGGTTGGCGAGATGCCGGGCTTGGGACTGGGCGTAGATGTAGTCCGCCATGGCATTGACGGAGATGGCACTGGCGCGAAATTCGTCGCTGTACGGTGCGGCCAGCTGACGCTGCGCGAAATACGTCGAACCGGAGGCCACCACGCCCACGGCCAGCGCCACGGGGAGCCAGCGGGCGGCGGAACGACACCGGACAACATCAAAGCGGCTCCAGAGCCAGGCCCAGAGCCAAAGGACCAGCAGGACGAGACCCGGGGCCAGCACGCCGAGGACATATTCCGATTTCTGCCGGTGGAAGCAAAGCACCGCGGCGGGCAGGAGCAGGAAGGCCAGGGCGAAGTAGAGCCAGTCGCGGTCGGGACCTGTTCCCGGTGCGGGTTTGGCCCGGGCCAGCAGGAAGCCCAGCAGCAGGACGGCCGTGACCGCGGCCACGGTCCAGCCGAACCACGACCCGAGGTGCAGGTGCCCGAGATTCCGGCCGATGAACTGCACGGAATGCCACAAGTCCAGGCCGGGCGAACGCGCCGCGCCTTCCGCGCCGGTGATATGGCCCACCCAGTAGTACGTGTAGATGGCGGTGCGGTTAATCCAGAAGACCGGCAGCGCCACCGCGGCGGCCAGCAGACCGGCCAGCCCAAGGTTGCCCAGCCGCCGGCCGCGTTCGGCGCCGCACAGGATCCAAACGGCGCTGACCAGGAAAATGACCGCGAAATAGACGCCGGTGAGAAAGCGTTCCAGGAGGAGGATCCCCGTGGCGACTCCGAGTGCGACGGCCCAGCGGGTCGACCGGAATCCGCGGGTCAGCAGCGCTAGCGTGGAAATCAGGCCCATCAGACCCATCGCCGCGTGGTCGAGCCGGAAGTCCACCGCCGAGCCCGCCGCCCCGGTCCACGGCCCGGCCAGGCAGAGCACGAGGCCGAAGGCCATCCAGCCCAGGGCC
>CAIMAQ010000021.1 GCA_903839035.1 uncultured Opitutia bacterium | reverse complement strand
CCGCGTGCTGGCGGAGGAGTTCGAGGCGCTGAAGCGCAAGCGCGTGGACCTGGTGAAGGACAAGGTGGAGGCGCACAGCCAGGGCGACCTGCGCGAGAACTTCGGGTTCAAGGCGGCGAAGGACGCCATCCGCGCGGTGGACCGCAAGATGACGGCGCTCGACCGGTTTGTCGCCCGCAACACGTTCATCGAGGTGGATCCCACCCTGTGGCTGACCAAGCCGACGGACACGCTGCTACTCGGGCACGTGGTCACGCTGGAGAAGCAGGACCTGGCGACGAAGCGAAAGCACACGTTCACGTTTCTCATCACGACGCACGGCGAGACCGCGACCGACCCCGAGTCAGGCATCGAATGCCTGCCGCACAATTCCCCCCTGGCCGCCGCCGTGCTGGGCCTGACGCCCAACACGCCCGCCACCGTCACGCTCCCCGCCGGTGCCGCCCTCCTGACCATCCGCGCCCTCCGCAACCCGACCCAAGCCGAGCTCGACCGACTGCTCACCGCCATCCGCCCGCCCGAAATCGAAGAAGATTAAAATGTCTCACGCAGAGACGCTGAGACGTGGAGAAAGTGAGTTGTGATCAGAAGAACCTTCAAATCCCTCTGCGTCTCAGCGTCTCTGCGGGACATCTTCGGTGCTCAGAGGCGCGTACCCCCTCACTCCTTCTTCTGCTGCGCCGGGATGAACTTCTCGCGGACAGCCTTGGCGAGCAGTTCGGGCGGGAGCAGGCCTTCGCCGATGACAAAATCGTTGAACGTCTGGCGGTCGAATTTCTTGCCGAGCGCGAGCTCCGTGGCGGTGCGCGTCTCCATCAGGCGGGTGTAGCCGTAGAAATACGCGCAAGCTTGGCCGGGTGAGCGGAAGGTATAGCGGTCGAGCTCCTGGTTGGCCATGCCCTCGGACAGGCACACGTCCTGCGTGAGGATCTCGAAGCCGCGCTCGCGCGTGATCAGCCCGAGGTTGAGCATGGGATCGAGCATCGCGCGCGCGGAGCGCATGAGCCGGTGCTGCAGCGCGATCAGCTGGCCGTCGAGCGGCTCGTAGGGTTTCGTCTCGGCCTCGGCGTAGAGCGCCCAGCCCTCGACGTTGACGCTGTTGAACGCGAAGAGGCTGCGCGCGAGCGACACGCCGCGCTCGACCATCGCGGCGAACTGCAGGTCGTGGCCGGGACGGCCTTCGTGCGCGGTGAGCGTCCAGGCGCCGGCCTTGTACGTGAAGTCGTCGAACGACGCGGCCTTGCCGCCGGCGCCGGGGTTGCTCGTGGTCAGGACGAACACGCCCTGTTCACCCTTCGTGCCGATGAGCGGCGGCGGCTGGAAATGCGGCGCGGGTTGCGCGGCGTTTTCGGCGTCGGAGGCGATGCGCATCTGCATCGGACGGTCGGGGAGCGTCACGATCTTTTCGCGGCGGATAATCTCTTCAATCTGGCCGATGATCTCGTGGTAATACGGCTCGACCTCGGCCTTGGTGAGCTGGGACTTCTTCAATTCCCGGATGACGGCGCGGTAATCGGGATCGATGAAGCCGTGTTCCTTCGCGACCAGCGGCGCGAGCGCCTTCATCTCGTTGCGGTACTCGGCGAACGCGAGCTGAGCCTTCTTAATCAGGTCCTGCGGCGAGAGATCGAGGCCGATGTTCTTGAGGTTGTCGGCATAAAGTTCGGCGGGGAGGCGGGCGTCGGTGCGCGCCTTGGGCAGGACCGTGCTGCGCAGCCACGCCGCGTAATCGTTGAGCTGGGCGTCGAGCGCCGCGAGGGTGGCCGGCGCGCCGTCGAGTTTGTCGATGCCGTATTTGGCGTAGAGCTTTCGGATGCCGGCGGCGTACTGCGGGATCGCCGCGAGGTGGTTTTCGACTTCGCCCTTGAACGGCGGGAGCAGCGCGGGGTTGCCGACCCGTTCGTTGTAACGCTCCTTGGCGAGCTCGGTGATCGGCTGGGTGCCGGGCATGAGACCCGTGTAACGCTTCAGGCGCACCAGCGCGGCGGGCCGGCGGGCGGCCTCGATCTGGTCGTCGAGCAGGCTGAACTCGCCGAAGAAGATCAGCTGTGGCACGTTGCCGTAGGGCAGGGTGAGCTTTTCGTTGAGCGCGGAGGTGGTGAGACGGTCGTTGGCGGACTTGATCAGGATGGCGAGGTCCTGCTGCACGCGCGGGTCGGTCTCGATCATCGCCCGTTTGGCGAGCTCGTCCCGCGCCGCGGTCGTCAGCAGGCGCGTGCGCTCGTCATTGCCGGCGGTGAGGTCGGCGATCTGGTCATCCAAACCCCGCACGCCGATGCGGCCCGCGAATTCCGGCGCCACCTTGGCTGTCGCGTCGAGCAGCACCTGGGCGTTGAGGTTACTCTTGGTGATCCAGTCCGCCTGATCAGTGGCCCGCGCGCTCGCGGCCGTGAAGATCGCGACACCGGCGACCAAGCCGGCACGAACCAAGGAACCGATCAGGCGTAATGACAGAAGTTTGGGTTGCATCCCCCGAGTCAGCCCCGCCCACCCCTAAACTCAAGGGTTTCGCGTCGAGCGGAGCAGAGCGAAGGATGAACGGCACGAATGCCGGTTCGGGAAAGCGGTCAAGATGGTATCAAGGATCAGCCTGCCCCCTTATCGGCCACCATGGGGAAGGTCGTGGGGTATGTGCGGGGGGGCGTACGGAGTATTTCAACTCCGCGGGAAAACTCGTGGCGCGGGAAATTGGCGGGGCGACCTATGACTTCAGCCGAGGTGGCCGAATTGCCTCTCGGGACCGCCAAGGACTGCGCGTTCTAGGTCAGAGGCGTGAGCCTTAGTTGGCTAGCAGGCTTGCGCTGTATTCGGCGTCCGCCTTTTCGAGGGCGGCCTTGTATATTACTTCGGCGTGTTCGTAGGCGTGGTCGGCCAAATATTTGGCCTTCAAGCTCGCACCAAACTCGGCGTCCCCAGCTTTCCTCGCTACTTCAGAAGAAATAGCAAAGGCCGATGCCGATGCCGCGGCAAAGGCCGCGGCAGCGGCAGCTTCGGTAACGGCTTTACTAGCAGCTTCGGCAGCGGCTTCAGCGACATGAGCGGCAGCTTCGGCAGCGGCTTTAGCCGCGGCAGTAGAGATGGCGAGAGCAGCAACAAGAAAGTCAAAATACTCATCCTTGGCCGCAACAACCGCAGCGACAAAAGCCGCTGTTCTATTATCACGCGCAGCTACGTAGGCTGCGGCGCGTGTATTTTTACTGGCGATGCTGAGCTTGGATTCATCTTCATTGTTGATGGCCACAAGGTGATATTATCCAGTTCAAACGACATAGCGAAGTATATCGCGGCGGTGTACTGTCGCAGCATTGCCACGCCGTGCCGGTACTCCCTGAAACCGCGGCCGGTGGGTTTTATAGGGCTGGCGGCATGACCCTTGGGGCCATCGCTCGCAGCATGGTGGCTGATGGGGTGGCTACCAAGCAGGGCGGGCGCGAGGGCCGCGTCGAATGGCTGCCCGACATGGATTCGAACCATGACTAGGCGAGTCAAAGTCGCCTGTGCTACCATTACACCATCAGGCAGTGATGGAGCGCCAAACAGTGCGCCGGGGGCGGGGACGGTCAAGGCACTAAACTAGCGGTCAGCTGTCAGCGGTCAGCTGTCAGCGCCGAGCGAACGCGGTGGAGGCGCCGCATTCCCAAGCAAACGCGTTAGGGACAACGCGTTCCACCTCGGAACTTGCAGCGACCACTTGCCGCGCGTTTGCTGGCGGCGATGGCTTACCCCGCTGAACTTCCGTTGCTTGAGGTCGAGAATCTATCGACCGGGTTTTTTACGGAGGAGGGGGTGGTGCCGGCGGTGGATGGGGTGTCGTTTTCGCTCATGCGGGGGCGGACCCTAGCCCTGGTCGGCGAAAGCGGGTCGGGGAAGAGCGTCACGGCGTACTCCATCCTGCGGCTCATCCAGCCGCCGGGGCGAATCACGGGCGGGAAGATCCTGTTTCGCTCGGCGCGGGCGGGGGAGATTGACCTCGCGGCGCTGGGCGAGACATCGGAGGCGCTGTACAAGGTGCGGGGCGGGTTGATCAGCATGATTTTCCAGGAGCCGATGACGGCGCTCTCGCCGGTCCACTCCGTCGGCAGCCAGATCGCCGAGGCCATCCTGCTGCACCGGAAGGTGGACCAGGCCGAGGCGCGGCGGCTGACGGTCGAGATGCTCGGGCAGGTGGGCATCGCGCAGGCGGAGATGTGCTTCGACCAGTATCCGCACGAGCTGTCCGGCGGGATGCGTCAGCGCGTGGTGATTGCCATGGCGCTCGTCTGCCGGCCGGAGCTGCTGATCGCGGACGAGCCGACGACGGCACTCGATGTGACGATCCAGGCGCAGATCCTCGGGCTCATCAAAACCCTGCAGCGCGGACTCGGCTGCTCGGTGCTGTTGATCACGCATGACTTCGGCGTGGTGGCGCAGGTGGCGGATGACGTCGCCGTGATGCACCACGGCAAGATCGTCGAGCACGGGACGGTGCGGGCCGTGCTCAAAAACCCGCAGCACGCGTACACGCGCGCGCTGCTCGAGGCGCTGCCATCGCGCCGCGTTCGCGTCGCTTGAGAGCCATGAATCCGGAAACGATCTTTATCGCAAAAGGGCGAAAGTGCGAAAACTGGGAATCGGAATTCCTGGTTTTCGCGCTTTCACACTTTGGCACTTTTGCGATCTGCATTGGGATTTTTCCCATCGCCCATGGCCCATAACCCCTCACCCGTGCCCAGCCCGCTCTTGTCCGTCCGCGGGCTGAGCAAGCACTTCCCGGTGATGAGCCGGGGGTTCCGGCCGAAGGTCACAGGTGTGACCAAGGCGGTGGATGACGTGAGCTTCGATCTCGCGCCGGGCGAGACGCTGGGGCTCGTCGGCGAGAGCGGCTCGGGCAAGACGACAACGGCGCGTTGCATCCTGCGCGCGATCGAGCCGACGGCGGGTCAGGTGATTTTCCGGCTGCCGGACGGGCGCACGGTGGACCTGGCGAGCCTGTCGGACCGCGCGCTCAAGCCGCTGCGGCAGCACGCGCAGATGGTGTTCCAGGATCCGTTTTCCTCGCTCAACCCGCGCATGACCGTCGGCGACATCGTCGGCGAACCGCTGGTGATCCACCGCCTCGCCCGTGGCCCTGAGCTGGCCGAACGGGTGGCGGAGACGCTGCGGCGGGTGGGGTTGAAGCCGGAGCACCGGGTGCGTTACCCGCATGCCTTCAGCGGCGGGCAGCGTCAGCGCATCGGCATCGCCCGGGCGCTGATCATGCGGCCGTCGCTGATCGTGTGCGACGAGGCGACGTCGGCGCTCGACGTGACGATCCAGGCGCAGGTGCTGGATTTGCTGAAGGAACTGCAGGCGGAGTTCCGGCTGACCTACCTGTTTGTGGCGCACAACCTGGATGTGGTGCGCAACTTCTGCGACCGCGTGGCGGTGATGCGCCGCGGGAAGATCGTCGAGCTGGCGCCGACGGCGCGGATCTTTGCGGCACCGGAGCATCCGTACACCAAGCTGTTGTTGTCGGCGATCCCGTCGTCCGATCCGGATGTGCCGATGAACTTCGGCGTGGCCGAGGAGCTGGCGAAGCTGGATCGCTGAGTAACGCTTTTTATCGCAAAAGCGCGAAGGAGCAAAACGGGGGAAACCGATTGTCATTACGAGGAGGCCCAACGGGCGACGTGGCAATCCATCCGGATAGATTGCCGCGTCGGCCTGCAGCCTCCTCGCAATGACAACCCTCCCAATTTTCGCTCTTTTGCGCTTTAGCGATAAACTCCGGGTTTATTTCTTCTTCACCACGAAGGGCTTGAAGTAGCCGGCTTGGGTGTCGGGGAAGCTGCCCTTGATGCGGACGCCCTTGTCCTCGTGCTCCTGCTCGCGGATGTGGCCGAGTTGGTGGAAGCGGGCGATCACGTCGTAGCGGTCGTGCGGGACGAGCAGTTCCTGCTCGTTCGTCGTGTCGGCGATGAGCTCGATGCAGCGCTCCTCGAGGTCGTCGAGGCCGGCCTTGGTGTGGGCGCTGACGAACAGCGCGTCGGGCACGAGCTGCTTCGCGCGGCGCTTCATGGCGGGCGTGGCGGCGTCCACCTTGTTGAACACGGTGATCATCGTCTGCTCGGCGGCGCCGAGCTCCTCGAGGACGCTGAGTGTGGTGGCGTGGTGCTGCTCGAAGTTCGGGTTGGTGACGTCGAGGACGTGGATCAGGAAATCGGCGACGACGACCTCCTCGAGCGTGGCCTTGAACGCCTCGACAAGCCCGTGCGGCAGACGGCGGATGAAGCCGACGGTGTCGGTGATGAGCAGCTTGTAATTGCCCTTGAGCTCGAGGGAGCGGGTGGTCGGGTCGAGGGTGGCGAAGAGCTTGTCCTCGGCGAGGACGTGGGCGCCGGTGAGGGCGTTGAGCAGGGAGGATTTGCCGGCGTTGGTGTAGCCGACGATGGCGGTGGTCGGCACGGGCACGCGCAGCCGGCGGCGGCGCTGGACCCCGCGCTGTTTCACGACCTCGGCGAGCTCGACCTTGAGGTGGGCGATGCGGTCGCGGACGAGACGGCGGTCCTGCTCGAGCTGGGTTTCACCCTCACCACCCATGGAGCCCTTGCCGCGCTGGCGGGAAAGGTGGGTCCACGCGCGGGTGAGGCGGGGGAGGGAGTACTCCATGCGGGCCAGGGCGACCTGGAGCACGGCCTCGCGCGTGTGGGCGCGGTCGGCGAAGACCTCGAGGATGACCTCCTCGCGGTCAATGACGGGCAGGCCGGCGAGTTCTTCCCAGTTGCGCTGCTGGGCGGGGGAGAGGTGCTCGTCGAAGACGATGACATCGGCGCCGTCGGCCTTGGCGAGGTCGGCGAGCTCCTTGGCCTTGCCGCTGCCGAGAAGGAGGGCGGGGGTGGGCTGGCGGAGGTTGACGAGGGTGGAGCGGACGACGCTGATGCGCAGGTTCTCGACTAGTTCCTTCAATTCCAAGAGGAGCTCGTCGGCCTCGCCGGCGGGCATGGCGTGGGTTTGCACGCCGATGAGGAAGGCGCGCTCGAGCTTGGTGGGCTTGTCGGTGAGGAAATCAGCCATGGGAGGTCAGACAGTGGCTGGAGCCGACGGTGCGGTCAACAGGCCTCGGAAGATTGGCCGCGAAGAGGCGCAAGCAGCGCAAAGACTCGGATTCGATCGGGATCGCAAAAGCGCGAAAGAGCGAAAACCGGGAATCTGACGCCTATCCTCGTTTTTGCCCTTTCGCGCTTTTGCGATCCTCTGAAAATCCCGGCTTACTTGGCGTGGTAGATGACCGGGGTCATCTTGCCGTTTAAGACGGCGCCGACTTCGACGTCGGGGGCGATGTAGGCGCGATCGCCCTCACGGGCCTTGGTGTTCGGTTCGAGGAGGCGCATGTCCTCGTCCATGTAGATGATCGTCATGACGGCGCGCGGGATCTTCGTCGTGTTCGGGCCGGCGCGGTGGAAGGTCCACCCGTAATGGAAGCTCACTTCGCCGAGGTCGAACGGCGTGTCGTTGAGCGGGTAATTCCGCTCCTTGAGCGAGCGGCCGATCAGGGCCTCACTCTCGTCGCTGATGGCGAGTTCGCGGCCGGCTTCAAACTGGTGGCTGCCGATGGAGAACGCGAGCGGGCCCATCTCCTGGGTCACGGCCTGGAGGGGAATCCACGCGGTGACGCTCTGCGCGCTGCTCAGCGGCCAGTAGTACTGGTCGGCGTGCCACGGGGTGATGCCGCCGCCGGCCTCCTTGTAGAGGGCCTGGTCGTGGTACATGCGCACGCCGCGGACGCCGAGCAGCTCGGCGGCCAGGCGGGCGAGGCGCTGGCTCCAGCAGAATTCCTTCACGGTCTCGTTCTTGGTCCAGATGTTGCCGACCTGGAGGAACGCCTTGTTGTACGTGGTGCGCTGCTCGATCGGCAGGTGCATGGTGTTGAGGCGGAACACCTCGGGCGTGATGACCTTGGCGTAGTAGTCGATGGCCTCGGGCGAGAGAACATGCTTGAGTTTGATGAATCCCTCGCGACGGAACTGCGCGATCTGGGCGGGCGTGAGCGGGTAAGGGGTATCGATGTCGGGTTTCGCCATGGCGAGGAGTGCTGTGCCGGAACGACCCGCGTGCAGCAAGCCCGCGCCGTGGCTTCAGGATGATATTTCAGGCGGGCCGTTCCGTTGGGCGGGCTGGCATGCCGTCGGCCGTCAAATCCGGGTAAAAACGCGTACGCCGAAAAGCTTTACACGGTTTTGACAGCTGTAGGCTTGAGCAGGGGTGGGGTGCCCGTAGCGTCGGGATTCCAGCTATGACCAAACGCAAAATTTTAGTGATCGATGACGAGGAGGACATTTGTGAGATGACCAAGATCCTCCTTGAAAAGGCCGGTCACGACGTGACTTGGACGACGGACAGCCGCGTGGCGGCGCGCTTGATGAAGGAGCAGAAATTTGACGCCGTCATCACGGACATGCTGATGCCCGACAAGGACGGCCTGGAGGTCATGGCGGATGTGCGCCGGCACCATCCCGAGATCCGCATCATCGCCGCGTCGGGTGGCGGGCGCGTCTCGAGCGAGAGTTATCTCCACATCGCGCGGAAAAGCGGGGCGCATGCGCTGCTGCCCAAGCCCTTCACCCTGTCGGAACTGTTGAGCTGCCTGGAGACGGCATTTTCCACCCAGCCCGGCAGCACCACGACGGCCCCGATGCCCGGGCCGCTGCCGGTGCCCAAGCCGGCTTGAGGGATGAGGGTTTTGTAGGATGGGGTCGCTGACCCCGTCTTTATTTGGTGGTCGCCGATGTCCCCATCGGCGAATGCGTCGGTGGGGACGCCGACGCCCACCCCAAACCGGCTGGGTCAACGCCCCGGCCTTACCTCACGCCGGCCGCGCGAACAGTACACAGACCGGCAGCGGCACCTCGGCGGTGTGCCCGGTGGGCGTGAGCCGGCCGGTGGCGGCGTCCACGCTAAACGCGCTGAGTGAATTGGAATTCTGGTTGGCGCAGACGAGCCAGGCGCCGTCCGGGGAGAGCGAAAAATTCCGCGGGTTTTTTCCGCCGCAGGGCGTGATGGCGACGAGACTGAGCCGGCCCGTGGCCTGGTCCACAGCGAACACCGCGATGCTGTCGTGGCCGCGATTGGAGGCGTAGAGGTACCGGCCGTTCGGGTGCAGCCGGATTTCCGCGCCGGAGGAGGTCCCCGTGAAATTCGCCGGCAGGGTCGAGAGCGTCTGCCGCATCGTGAGCGCTCCCGTGACGGGGTCGTAGTCAAAGGCGATGACGGTGCTGCCCATCTCGGTGATGGCGTAGGCGTGGCGGCCGTCGGCGCCGAAGGTGAAATGCCGCGGGCCGGCGCCAGGGGTGGTGGCGACAAACGGCGGCTCGCCGGGGGTGAGCGTGGCCTTCGCGGCGTCGAGCCGGTAGGTGAAAATGCGGTCGAGCCCGAGATCGCAGACGAGCACAAAACGGTCGTCCGGGGAGAGCGTGACCGAGTGCACGTGCGGCGAAGTCTGGCGCGAGGGATCCACGCTGTGGCCGGTATGCTGAATGGCGTGGGGCGCTCCGAGGGTGCCGTCGGCCAGCAGCGGAATCGCGGCCACGATGCCGGTGTGGTAATTTGCGACGAGGAGGATGCGCGACGTGGCGTCCACCACGAGGTGGCACGGCGCCGCGCCGCCGGAAGGCTGGGGCGGCTGCAGCGGACGGAGCGTGCCGTGCGTGAGGTCGGTGCCGAAGGCTGCGGCCATCGCGTTGGACTCGCTCACGGCGTAGAGCGTTTTCTGGTCCGGGGCGAAGGCGAGGAACGACGGGCTGGGCGTCGCGGCGGCGAGGACCGGCGTGGACAGCGCCCCGGTGGTCTCGTCGAGCCGCACGGCGTAGATACCCTTGCTGGTGGTGCGCGTGTAGGTGCCGATGAAGAGGAGTTGTCCGGCGGAGGCGGAAAGCGTCATGAGGAGAAAAAGCAGCAGGCGCATGGACAACCGCGGGTCAGGCCGACGCGACGGCCTCCTTGTAATGGCGGCGGCACATCGCGACGTAGCGGCCGTTGCCGCCGATCTCGACCTGCACGCCCTGGGTGACGGCGCGGCCGCCGTCCGCGATGCGGAGGTTCATGGTGGCCTTGCGCCCGCAGTGGCAGATGGTTTTCAGCTCGATCAGGTCGTCGGCGAGGGCGAGCAGCGCCGCGCTGCCGGGGAACAGTTGCGCCTGGAAGTCCGTGCGCAGGCCGTAGCAGAGCACGGGGATGCGCAGGACGTCGGCGACCTCGGTGAGTTGCTCGACCTGGGCGCGGGTGAGAAACTGCGCCTCGTCCACCAGCACGCACGCGACGGGCTTCGTGGCGTGGGCGGTGCGGACGGCCTCGAAAATGTTCTCCGCCAGGCGCAGGGCGATGCCATCGGCGCCGAGGCCGATGCGCGACTCGATGCGGCCGGCGCCGGCGCGGGTGTCGATCGCGGGGATGAACATCAGCGTGCGCATGCCGCGTTCCTGGTAGTTGTAACTCGACTGGAGGAGCACGGTGCTCTTCCCCGCATTCATCGCCGAATAGTAAAAGTAGAGCTTGGCCATGACCGGCAGTTTCCGGAACCCCGGGGAAAAAGCCAGTCCGCGGTGGGGTAGGTCACCACGAAAGACACGAAAGTATCCCGGGAACGTCGATCCTTGCCCGCGAATCGCGCGAATTTGCGCGAATGGATCGGATCCAAAGTTTAGGATTTGGGTTCGGAATCAATTCGCGTAAATTGGCGTGATTCGCGGGCAAACTCCGATAGTCCGGTTTTCGTGTGATTCGTGGTTCAACCCCGAATCCACTCAGCGCAGGTGGGCGACGGTGGCGCTTTCGAAGGTGGCCTGCCGGCGCTTGGCGTCGGCGGACTCGCGGTGCTTGGACAGCTCGGCGATCACCTCGTCCACCTCGCGGGCCTTGACGTAATGCTCCTGGGCGTGGATTTGCAGCTGGCGCCAGTATTTCGCGAGGAGGGCGCGGCCGGCGTCGATGCAGGACTCGCGCACCTCGCCGCCCTCGCGGAGGAGCGCGATCATGCCGGTGGCGCAGAAGGCGCGGCACTCAATCTCGCAGGCGCCGAGTTCGTCGCCGGCCTGGGAGTCGCTGAGCTTGGCCACGTGGTCGACCCAGGCGGCGTCATGAAAGGCGGGGGGGGAGGGCAGCTTCAGGCCGTCGGCCTCGCTGTCGCAGAGGCGGATGAATTCCTGCTGCACGTCGAGCACGCTGCTGAGCCCGGCCTGCATGCCGAGGGCCGTGGCGCGGAGATTGGCAAGCGCGCGCGCGCGCATCTGCTGGACGAGCGACACTTTCATGTCGGAGACGGTGCCACCCTTCACGAGCACGTTCAGCGCATGGGCGTCCCGGGCCAGGGCCACGGCCAGCTCATGCAGGGCCTGGATGGTGTGTTCCCAGTGGCCGACGACCTGGGTGGCCTCGTGGCAGATGCGGTAGTCCTGGCTGCCCAGCGGCAGGTAATTCTGCAGCGCCTTATCGATGTCATCCTTCAGCCAGGCATCGATCTGGCTGATCTGATCGAGGCGGGCCTGCAAGCCCGCCTCGTTGTCCATGGCGGCGCGGAGGGAGGTCCGGAATTCCTGGCGGACCTCGCTGGAGGCGAGCATGCCGAAGGGCGGACGAGTGGTGAGGATCTGTTCCTTGGCGGATTTGATCTTGTCCAGTTCCTCCACCAGCGATTCCCGGCAGAGAACGGCATACGCCTCATCCTGGAGGAGTGAGGCGATTTCGGCGGGAAGGGATGCGTTCATGCGGGCGGACGAATGTGCCTTAAATGGCGAGCGGGAATTCGGGCGTCAATCCATCGCGCACCGGGGCAGGAGTCAGAGATTACAAAATTTACACCCCGGCGGGTGCCCAAGCAGAACGGCCGCCGCGGAACCTGTCCGCCTTTCCGGGGGGGAATTTGCGCGGGAATACGCTTCCCGTCCGGCGGGGCTGCGGTTTTAACAGGGTCGGATTGTCCGCTGATGAAAATATTCTCCCGCTGGGCGAGTCTGGCTGCCGTGTTGCTCTCCGCTTCCCTCCTGGCCGGCGCGGCCCCGGCGTCCGCTGATCCCATGAAGCTTGCCCTGACCGCGCCGATCACCACGTGGGATGAGGCCCTGCCCCTCGGCAACGGCCTGCTGGGCGGCTTGCTGTGGGGCGAGGGTGGGACGCTGCGCCTGTCGCTTGACCGCGGCGATCTGTGGGACGAGCGCCCCGCGCCCGGCAACCCGCTCAAGGGCTTCACCTACGCGCAGCTGGAGAAGCTGGTGGCGGCGAAGGACAACGCCGGCATCAGCAAGATCGTGGACGGCGCTTATTTCTCGGACCATCCCACGAAGATCCCGGCGGGCCGGCTGGAGCTCGACCTGGCGCCGGGCCAGACGGTGACGGGTTTCGAGCTGGACCTGACCACGGCCACGGGCCGCGCGGCACTGGGCAAGGTCGGGGCAGTGGAGGCGTTTTTCAGCGCGGATCACCCGGTGGCGCTGCTGCGCGTCCCGGGCGCCGCGCCCCGGGAGCTGCGGTTGCTGGCGCCGCTGGCGGTGAAGAAAATCGGCTTTCCCGATCCCGTGCGTGGCCGCGCGGGAGACGCGCAGTGGTTCACGCAGTCCACGGCCGAGGGCCACGTGACCTGCGTGTACGTCGCGACGCGGCGCGAGGCGGACACCACGCTCATTGCCACGACAGTGACCTTTTCCCCGCACGACGGCGTGGACGTGCTCGCGGCGGCGCGCGCCCAGGTGGAGGCCGCTCTGCGCGCCGGATTTGCGGCGCGGCACGCGACCCATGCGGCATGGTGGCGGGTTTTTTGGGCGAAGTCCTCCGTCACGGTGCCCGACGCGCAGGTGCAGCAGCACTACAACCTCGTGCAGTATTTTTATGGCGCGGCCTCGCGCACCGGGGCGCCGCCGATCCCGCTGCAGGGCGTATGGACGGCCGATGCGGGCGAGTTGCCGCCGTGGAAGGGTGATTACCACCACGACCTCAACACGCAGATGACGTACATGGCCTACCAGGCCGCCGGGCGCTTCGACGAGGGCCGGGTGTTTCTGGATTTCATGCACGCCCGGCTGCCGGCGTTTCGGAAGTTCGCGTCGGAATTTCTCGGCCAGCCCGGCGCCGCGGTGCCGGCGGTGATGACCCTTGCGGGCGAGCCGCTCGGCGGCTGGGCGATGTACAGCCTCGCGCCGGTGAACGGCGCCTGGGTGGGCCACCTGTATTACCTGCACTGGCGCTACACCCGCGATGCGACCTATCTGCGCGACGTGGCCTATCCCTGGTGCCGCGAGGTCGGCCGGGCGCTGCGCGGGCTGCTGCGGCCCGACGCGAACGGCGTGCTCGTGCTGCCGCTCTCGTCCTCGCCCGAGTCGTTCAACAACGACAGCCGCGCGTGGCTCCAGCCCAACAGCAACTACGACCTCATGTGCCTGCGCATGCTGTTCCTCGGCAACGCCGAGATGGCGGCGGAGCTGGGCGACCCGGCGGCAGCGGCGGACTGGCGCGACACGGCGCGCCGCCTCGGCCCGTATCACGTCACGGGCAAAAACATCCTCAAGCTCAACGCCGTGGAGGAGTTGACCTTCAGCCACCGGCATTTCGCGACGCTGATGGCGGTTTACCCCTTCAACCTGATGACGATCGAGGGGTCGGCGTCGGACCGGGCGATCATCCACGCGACGATTCCCGACATTGACCGGCTCGGCGTGATCGAGTGGTGCGGCTACAGCTACACGTGGATGGCGGCGCTGCGGGCGCGGATTGGCGAGCCCGAGGCGGCGCTCTGGCATCTCAAGGCCTACCTGCACGCGTTCATCCTGCGGAACGGGTTTCACGCGAACGGCGACCAGACCAAGTCGGGGTTCTCGGCGTTCGACTACCGTCCGTTCACGCTGGAGGGTAACTTTCTCGCCGATGCGGCGGTGCACGAAATGCTGCTGCAGAGCTGGGATGCCCGGCCCGGCGCGGGCGGGTGGGGGACGATCCGGGTTTTCCCGGCGACACCGTGGGCCTGGCCTGAGGCGGCGTTCACCGACCTCGTCGCCGAGGGCGGGCACAAGGTCTCGGCCCGGCGGGAGAACAACGCGACGGTCTGGCTGCGGGTCGTGGCGGCGCGGGCCGGCGAGCTGCGCATCCGCGACAATTTCGGCGGCCGCGCGCCGGTCTGGTCCCGCGCCGGGGTGAATAAATCCGGGGATGACTTTGTGTTCACCGTGCAGGCCGGGGAGGTCGTCGAGGCGACCCTGACCAAACCCGCTGCCCGGCCGGCCCCGCCGGCCAACGCTTATCTCGACGACGTGCCGAAACCGCCAAAGGATATGGGTACGCGCATGACCTACTGATCCGGCGCCATGATGGAGAACGCGCTTAAATTTTTGGACCACCGGGGCAGGACTGCCTCCTCCCGGAATCCCAGCCCTGCCTGAACGAATGAAATTCCCTTCCCGACTTTTCTGCCTCGCGGCGGTTCTCCTGTCTTCCTTCCTGCCCGCCGCCCGGGCCGTCATTACCACTCCCATGGATTCCAATCCCTCCGTCACCCCCTCCGACTGGTTCGGCTGCCTGCGCCTCGACTTTGTCGTGGCCGGCCGACCCGCGCTGCTGATCGTCCCGGCCACGCCGGCGCCAGGCAAGCCGTGGATCTGGCGGACGGAATGGTTCGGGCATTTTCCGCAGGCGGACCTGGCGCTGGTCGCGCGCGGGTGGCACGTGGGCTACATGAACGTGAAGGACATGTACGGCGACCCGGCGTCGATGAAGTTGATGGACGCCTATTACCAGCACGTCCGGGCCGGGTACGGGCTCGCGCCTCGCGTGGTGGTGGAAGGGTTCAGCCGCGGCGGGCATTATGCGATGAACTTTGCCGCGACCTGGCCCGAGCGCGTCGCGGCGTTGTACCTCGATGCGCCGGCGCTGGACCTGCTGAGCTGGCCCGGGCGGAAAAGCCGGCTCTGGGCCGAGTGCCTGGCGGGTTACGGCGTGACGGATGCGCAGTTCGCCACGGCGAAGGTGAACCCGATCGACCGGTACGAGACCGTGGCCCGGGCGGGCATTCCGATCTTCGGGGTGAGCGGTGACGCCGACGAGTCGGTGCCGTACCCAGCGAACCTCGGCCTGCTCGTGACGCGCTACCGCGCCGCGGGCGGATTGATCGAAGTCGTGATCAAGCCGGGTGGAAAACACCACCCGCACAGCCTGGTCGACCCGACGCCGATCGTGGATTTCCTCGTGAAACACGCGCTCCGGTGAACCCGGTTTAACCGCGAAGGGCGCAAAAGACCGCCAAGCCACGGATTTTCACCACGAAAGACCCGAACGGCACGAAATCCGATCCGTCTGACTTTTAGCCCACGGAAGACACGGATCACACGGAAATATTCCAAACCTCATCCCCGGATGGTGAGTAGCGGGATTCACCCATTCCGTGTCCGCCGTGGGTTCCTTGGGCGAACCTCCGGAGGATCGTATTTCGTGCCGTTCGGGTCTTTCGTAGTGACCACGCCTGACCTCAGCGCATCTTGGCGAAGGTCTTCTGCAGGAGGTCGAGGTCGCTCGCGTTCTTGGTCTTCTCGCGGGTGTTCGCGATCAGTTTCTGCTCGAGGGCGTTCTTCGTCGGGCGGGTCTTGTTCTCGTAGTACACGCCGAACTTGCCGGGCCAAGGCTCGAGGGCCAGCTGGAAGGCCGCGAGTTCGTCCGTCGGGTCATGGCGTGTGGCATCCTCGGGCGAGCCGTCGTTTTTCTTGAGGTCGATGGCCTGGAAGGTGCCGCCCTTGCGGGGGATGGAGGTGTCGAAGGCGCCGGGGAAAAACTCGACGCACTCGGAGAGGATCTCGACGACGGAGAAGCCATCGTGCTGCGCCGCGCGGTGCATCATCTCGACCATGTGGTTGACCTGGGTGGCATGGCTGCGGGCGACAAACGTGGCGCCGCTGTTGATCAGCGTGCGCATCGGGTTGATGGGCTGGTCGAAGGCGCCCCACGGGTCGGTCTTGGACTTGAAGCCGAGCGGCGAGGTCGGGGAGGTCTGCTTCTTGGTCAGGCCGTAGACCGAGTTGTCCATGATGACGTAGGTCAGGCGCGGGTTCTTGCGCGCGGTGTGGACGAGATGGTTGCCGCCGATGGAGAAGCCGTCGCCGTCGCCGCCGAAGACGAACACATGCAGGTCATCGCGGCCGAGGCTGATGCCGGCGGCGAAGGGCAGGGCGCGGCCGTGGATGTAGTGGCCGCCGTGGGAGTTGACGAAATACGGGAAGCGCGACGAGCAGCCGATGCCGGCGAACGTGACGATTTTCTCCTGCGGGTAGTTGAGCTTCTCGAGTACCTTGTAGAAGGAGGCGAGCACGGCGAAGTCGCCGCAGCCGGGGCACCACGTGGGGTGGTCGGCGGTGAGGGCCTTCTTGGTGAGCGGCGCGCGTGGGGCGTCGGGGGCGGGGGCGAGGGTGGGGGCGGACATGGGGCGGACGAAGGGGCTAGGTTTTACGTGTTATGGGCTACGTGGGGTGCGGGTCAGCCGCGGGTGGGCGGGGCGAGCACGCTTTGGGCGCGGGCGCTCTTGATGCTGGTGATGCCGAGGTTCTTGGCCACGAGCTCGACGATCTCGCTGACGCGGAAGGTCAGGCCGTCGGTCTTGGTGATGCTCTGGATCTCGGGGTTGCAGTAGCGCGCGCGGAGCAACGTGGTGAGCTGGCCGAAGCCGTAAAGACCCTCGTCGTTGATCTCGATGACGCGGATGTGCTTGTAGTGGGCCATGACCTGCTCGAGGTCCGAGCGCAGCGGATGGATGTGGCGGATCTGGAGGTGACCGACCTTGAGGCCGGACGCCTGGAGACGGCCGACCGCCTCGTGGATCGGGCCGAAGGTGCAGCCCCAGCCGAGCAGGAGGAGGTCGCCGGACTGGTCGCCGAAGACCGGCGGGGCCTTGTAGGTGGCGGCGACGGCCTTGATCTTCTCGCGGCGCTTGACGGTCATGCTGGCGTGCAGCGCGGGATTGGCGGTCGGGTGGCCGAGTTCATCGTGCTCGAGGCCGGTGACCGTGGGATACTTGCCGTCCTCCATGATCGAGCCCGGGGGCGCGTGGCGGGTCGGGCCGTTGAGCGGGTAGGGTTTGAAACCGACGGGGCGAGGACTCAGGTCGGCCTTGACGGTGACCATGAGGCGTTCCAGGTCGGGCTCGTCGAACGCCTCGATGCGGGTGGCGAGGGCCTGGTCGGTGAGAATGATGACGGGCGTGCTGAACTCCCGGGCGAGGCGGGCGGCCTCGAGGGCGGTGTAGAAGCAGTCCTCGACGGTGCGGGGCGCGAGCACGACGCGGGGGGCGTCGCCATGGCTGCCGTAGATGGCCTGCATCAGGTCGCTCTGCTCGATGTTGGTGGGCAGGCCGGTGGACGGGCCGCCGCGCTGGACGTTGACGACGATGAGCGGGATCTCGGCCATGACGGCCCAGCCGAGCGCCTCGGCCTTGAGGGAGAGACCCGGGCCGGAACTGCCGGTGACGGCGAGGTTGCCGCCGTAGGAGAAGCCGAGCGCGGTGGAGATCGCGGCGATCTCGTCCTCGCACTGCACGAAGAGGCCGCCGTATTTCGGCAGCTCGACGCGAAGGGTCTCCATGATGGAGGACCAGGGTGTGATGGGGTAGCCGGCACCGTACCGCACGCCGGCCGCGATGAGACCGTAAGCCAGGGCCGTGTTGCCGTCGGTGGTGATCTGCGGGCGCGCGCCGGGCGACGGGGTGCGACGGTCGAGCTGGTAGAGACAGTCGCGGAGGCCTTCCGCGGGATAGGCGTGGCCGGCGTCGAAGGCGAGGAGGGCGTTGCGGACGATGTCCTCGTTCTTGCCGCTGAAGCGCTCCTTGATGAGCGCGGTGAGCTTGGCGACGTCGAGGTCGAACATGCGCGCGAGTAGGCCGAGCACGTAGATGTTCTTGCCCTTTTCCTTGCTGGAGCCGCCCACAGCCTCGACCGTCGCGCTCGTCATTGGCACGCCGACGGCGGTGATTCCCTTGTCGTCGAGGTTGGGTTGGACGTGGTCCGAGTCGTAGAGCAGCACGCCGCCCGGCCGGAGCGAGCTGCGGTGGCTCTCGTAGCTGTGCTGGTAGAAGGCGACGAGCACGTCGGCGCGGTCGCCGGAGGACTGGATGTCGCCGGTGCCCATGCGCACCTGGAAGATGGAGGGACCGCCCGAGATCGTGGACGGGATGGTCATGTAGGTCATGACCTCCTGCGCGGAGCGGCCGGCGAGGCGGGCGAGGAAGCCGCCAATGGCCTGGATGCCGTCCTGGGAATTGCCGGCGAGGCGGATGACGACGTCGTTGAGGGTGCGGGGTGAGCCGGGCTTGCCGGGAGCGCCCGTGGTTTCGGGAGAGTTTGGGCTTACCATAATTGAGGAAGTTGAGCATGCCTCCCCGGGGGTGCCCGTCAACCTGAGGATATGGTCACTCCTTGTTTTTCCCTGCGCACGCAGAGCGTAACGGACGCATAGGTTCGGAGTTTTTTTACCACGAAACACTCGAAATCGGTTGGCCCGAACCTTTGGCCCACGGGATACACGGAATGGATCCGAACAGGTCTGGGCGTTGAATTGCTGATATGAATATTGCCGTGTGTTCCGTGGGCCAAAATCCGATGGGTTCGGTTTCGTGCTTTTCGGGTGTTTCTTGGTTAAAATCATCCGGCTTGTCCTGCGCGGCGGGTTGAGGAGTGTGGAGGGCGATGAATTTGCTGGGTGTTCCCGTTCTCGTCACCGGTGGCAGCGGTTTTGTCGGCAGCCGCATCGCGGCGTGGCTGGCGAAGCAGGGGGCGGATGTCCGCGCCGTGGTGCGGAAGGTGGGACCGCACCCGGGATTGGATTCGCCGCACATCACGCAGGTGCAGGGGGATTTCACCGACCCGATCATGGCCCGGTACATCTGCGGGGGGCGCGAGTTGGTCTTTCATGCCGCCGCCACCGTGGGCAAGGACCTCGGCGAGGCCCTGCACGTCAACGTCACCGGCACGGCGATCCTTTCGGGCGCGGCGCGCATGGCGCACTGCCAGCGCTTCATCCACATCTCGACGCTGTCGGTCTACGATTTCCAGAGCGGGCGCGAGGCCTTCACCGAGGACTCCCCGTTGCGGATGATCGGCAAGACCTACGCACATTCCCCCGCCGCGACGCCGCACTATGGCATCACGAAGGCGGAGGCCGAGCGGGTGCTGCAGGTGGAAATGTCCCACGGACTGCCCGCGACGATCTTCCGGCTCGGTGCCGTGCTCGGGGTGCATCCGACGTCAAGCTGGGCGGTGAAGGTGCCCGCGAAGGTGCGGACGGGTAAGGTGCCGGTGCTGGGCGACGGCTCGGACATCATGCCGTGGACGCACGTGGACAACGTCACGCACGCCATCGGCCTCGCGCTCGACCGGTCCGAGTCCATCGGCCGCGCTTACAACGTCGTGGATGGCGATGTGGCGTGGCGGGATTTCATCGAGGACATGCGCTCGTGGTTTCCGGGCGCACCGCCGGCGCCGGTGATCCCGGCCGAGGCGGCGAAGCCCGGCGACAAGTTCATCGGGCACTGTCCGAACGACCGGATGGTGGCGGAGCTCGGCTACGCGCCGGTGCGCTCGTATTTCGAAGGCATGGCCGAGGCCGGCGCGTGGTGGCGGAAGCAGGGGGCCTGAGCGAACTGCGGTCAGCTTCAAGCCGCGCATCCAAGACCCAACGCGGAGCGCGCGGAGGACACTTTCACCCCTCCCTTTCGTTTACGGATGTGGGAGCGGAGCGGTGACGGCAAATGCGGCATGGGGGCCGGTCAACGAGACTTGCTCCTGGTGCAGCGTACAGTACCGCCGAACTGGGCTGGGAAAATGGGGTGTTACCCGCCGGTGATCGCCGGGTGCCGGACACAAAAAAGCCCCGGCGGGAAGGCCGGGGGAGGGCGAGCGGACGCGCGGCGGGGCGTCAGTGACCGCGGGTGGCTTTCCAGTCGGTCTTGGCGGGAGCAGCTCCGCCCACAGTGGTTTTTTCAATGGTCCCGGTGATCGTGTCGCCGCTGAGCTGGCCGGAGTAGTTGAAGACCACGGTTACATTGCCTGACGACCGGGTGACCGTGAAGGTGATGAGATCGCCCTTGAGCGAGGCGCCGGCGATTTCTGCGGGACCCTGGCGGCCGGTGACGGTACCGGTGAGAACACCGTCCTTGAGCACGAGGGCGGCGACGACTTCGGAAGGCCCGCCGGACTTCGTCACCGAGGTCCATTTCCAATGGCCGGAAAGATCGGCGGCAAAAGTGGTGACAACGAAAACGGAAACAGCGGCCAACGCCGCGAGGAGATTGCGTGAAGTCTTCATGGGGAGGCGGGGGACTGCGACACGGACAGCCTAGCTGTCACCGGGTGACACCGGCAAGGCGGAAGCCGGAGGGGAAGGCTGATCTTTTGGCCTGGGCGGGCAGGTGCGAATGGCCCTGAGGGGTCGTGGGGGTGGGCGGGTACGTCCCATGCCCGCCCACCTCAGCACACCCGGCCGCGCTTGCCGGCGAGGGTGTTGGCGGGCGGATTGGCGCCGATCCAGCGCTCGTCAATCGGCTCGCTCGCGCGCTGGTAGCGGGTGTCGGAGGAAAAGCGCAGGCGGTCGGTCTGGTTGTCGAGGCCGCCGTGCACGATCGTCATGCCGAAGGTGACGAAGTCGCCGATCTTGTAATCCGGGCAGGTCAGCCAGCGCCCGCCGAGCTTGGCGCGGAGGGTCGCGGGATTTTTGCTGAGGAAGCCCGGGTGGCTCCAGCCGCCCTTGACCGCGACCTTCTCGACCTCCTTGGGGCGGTTTTCGCAGTAGGAGTCCACGTCCACCTCGAGGTAGTTTTTGATGCGCGCGGATTTTTTGTGCGAGTCCTCGAGCAGCATCACCCCGCCCATCTCGAGCGGGATGTCGCCATACGGAATCCAGGCGGTGAGCAGCTCGCGCGTGCCGCGCCCCATGTAGACGAGGTCGCAGTGCGGGGTGGTGCCCATGCCGCGGCTGACGGCGCGGAACCAGGTGTGGTCGAAGTGCCGCACCGCCTCGCCGAAGAGGGCCGCGTAAAATCCCAGCAGCTCGGGTCCGTAGACCACGCGCTCCACGGCGGCGTTATGGCGGGCGAGGTCGCCGCGATAGGAAAGTTTTTTGTCGGGACGGGCGATGGCGGCGATGGACGGATGGGCCGGATCGAGCGAGCCCTCGACCGCGAGCCGGTCGGTGATCGCGGCGCGCGCGGCGAGGATCAGCGCGGGATCAAAGAAGCCGGGGAGGTAGAGATAACCGTCGTCCGCCAGCCGCCGCGCGAGTTCGACCGGATCACCGGCCGAGTCCGCGGAGCTGCGCATGAACCCGAAGGCCGAGGCGGAGGTGTCGAGTTCGTAACCGGCGGAGGAGAGCGGAAACGTGACGGGCATGGGGAGCGCTAAGCGGTAAGTGATAAGCTGTAAGCCCGGTGTCGAAGCGGCAAGCGGGAAGCCAAAGTGTCACCCAATAGGTTACACTGGATTTCGACGGGGGCGCGAAAGGCAGGCAAAAAAAAGCCCCGCGCGGATGAGGCGCGGGGCGGAGGGAGCTTAAAGCTTAGGGCTTAGGGTTTACGGCTGAGCGCGCTTTACTTTTTCGCATCGTTCACCGCCGCTTGGGCGGCCGCGAGGCGGGCGACCGGGACGCGGTAGGGCGAGCAGGAGACGTAGTTAAGGCCGAGCTTGTGGCAGAACTTGACGGAGTCCGGGTCGCCGCCGTGCTCGCCGCAGATGCCGAGCTTGATGCCGGGGCGGGTCTGGCGGCCCTTCTTGATCGCGATCTCCATCAGCTGGCCGACGCCGGTCTGGTCGATCGAGGCGAACGGGTTCTTCTTCATGATCTCGGACTCCTGGTAGGCGCCGAGGAAGGAACCCGAGTCGTCGCGCGACATGCCGAGGCAGGTCTGCGTGAGGTCATTGGTGCCGAAGCTGAAGAACTCGGCGGTCGCGGCGATTTCGTCGGCGGTGAGGGCGCCGCGCGGGATCTCGATCATCGTGCCGACGGAGTAGGCGATTTTCGTCTTCTTCTCGGCCATGACGGCCTTGGCGACGGAGTGGACGACCTCCACCTGCAGATCGAGCTCCTTCTTGAAGCCGACGAGCGGGATCATGATCTCGGGATGGGCCTTGAAGCCGGCCTTATTCGCATCGGCGGCGGCCTCGAACACGGCGCGCGCCTGCATGGCGGTGATCTCGGGATACTTGATGCCGAGGCGGCAGCCGCGGAAACCGAGCATCGGGTTGAACTCGTGGAGTTCGTGCACGCGGTGCTCGATCTTCTCGACGGCAATGCCGAGCTTCTTCGCGAGGTCGACCTGCGACTCCTTGGAGTTCGGGAGGAACTCGTGGAGCGGCGGGTCGAGGAAGCGGATGGTCGCGGGAAAGCCCTTCAGCGCCTTGAAGATGCCGAAGAAGTCGGCGCGCTGGTAGGGGAGGAGCTTGGCCAGGGCGGCCTCGCGGTCGGCGAGGTTGCCGGCGAGGATCATCTCGCGCATCGCGTCGATGCGGTCGCCCTCGAAGAACATGTGCTCGGTGCGGGTGAGGCCGATGCCGACGGCGCCGAACGCGATTGCCTGCGCAGTCTGCTCGGGGGTGTCGGCGTTGGTGCGGACGCTCAGCTTCGTGGCCTGCGCGCACCACTTCATGAGCTGGACGTAGTTCTTGAACTTTTCGGTGGCCTGCGCGGCCTTGTCGCCGTTGATGAGGCCGGCGACGATCTCGGATGGGGCCGTCGGGATCTGGCCGGCGTAGACGACGCCGAGGGTGCCGTCGATCGAGAGGAAGTCCCCCTCGGTGAATGTCTGGCCGTCCACGGTCACGGTCTTCGCGTTGTAGTTCACCGACAGGGCGGCGGCGCCGCAGACGCAGACCTTGCCCATCTGGCGGGCGACGAGCGCGGCGTGCGAGGAGACACCGCCGCGGGCGGTGAGGATGCCCTCGGCGGCGATCATGCCACGGAGATCCTCGGGGGAGGTCTCGATGCGGACGAGCAGCACCTTCTCGCCCTTTTCAGCGGCGGAGACGGCGCGGTCGGCGTTGAAGTAGATCTTGCCGGTGGCGGCGCCGGGGCCGGCGGGGAGGCCGGTGGCGATGACCTTGGCTTTCTTGACCTCGGCGAGGTCGAACACCGGGGCGAGGAGCTGCTCGAGCTGGTCGGCGGGGTTGCGGAGGATGGCGGTGCGCCAGTCGATGAGCTTGGCCTTCACCATATCGATGGAAAACTTGAGCGCGGCCATGGCGGTGCGCTTGCCGTTGCGCGTCTGGAGCATGAACAGCTTGCCGTCCTGGATGGTGAACTCGATGTCCTGGACGTCCTTGAAGTGCTTCTCGAGGGTCGCGCGGACCTTGAGGAGCTCGGCGTAGGACTTGGGCATCTGGTCCTTGAGCTTGAGGACGGGCTCGGGCGTGCGGACGCCGGCGACGACATCCTCGCCCTGGGCGTTGATGAGAAACTCGCCGTAGAACTCGTTGGTGCCGTTGGCGGGGTTGCGGGTGAACGCGACGCCGGAGCCGGAGGTGTCACCGGTGTTGCCGAACACCATGGCCTGGATGTTGACGGCGGTACCCCACTCGGCGGGGATGTTGTACTTGCGGCGGTAGACGATGGCGCGGTCGTTCATCCACGAGCCGAAAACGGCGCCGGCGGCGCCGCGGAGCTGGTCCCACGGGTTGTTGGGGAACACATGACCGGTGCGATCCTTGACGAGGGCCTTGAAGCGCTTGACGAGCTCCTGCTGGTCGGCGGCGGTGAGTTCGCTGTCCACGATGTCCTTGTGGTAGGTCTCGTGCTTGAAGCCCTCGATGACGGTCTCGAACGGCTCGTGGTCCTCGCCTTCCTTTTTCTGCACGCCGAGGACGACATCACCGTACATCTGGATGAAGCGGCGGTAGCAGTCCCAGGCGAAGCGCTCGTTCCGGGTGGCGGCGGCGAGGGCGAGGACGGTCTGGTCGTTGAGACCGAGGTTGAGGATGGTGTCCATCATGCCCGGCATGGAGTCGCGGGCGCCGGAGCGGACGGCGACGAGGAGGGGCGTGCCGGTGGTGGCGCCGAACTTCGTGCCCATGATCTTCTCCATGTTGGCGATGCCGGCCTCCATCTGGGCCTGGAGGGACTTCGGGTAGGTGCGCTTGTTGGCGTAGAAATAGGTGCAGACCTCGGTGGTGACCGTGAAGCCGGGGGGCACGGGGAGGCCGATGCGGGTCATCTCCGCGAGGTTGGCGCCCTTGCCGCCGAGGAGGGGCTTCATGCCCCCGTGGCCGTCGGCCTTGCCGGCGCCCCACGAGTAGACGTATTTGAGCGCCTTGGCGGCGGATTTTTTCTTCGCAGGGACTTTCTTTGCTTTGGATTTAGCGGCCATGGAATGGTGGATTTCGCGGTTAAAAATCATCGGCCCGGAGCGGGCACGCAGAGGGCAACGGCATAGCTTGGCGGCGGGGGCTGTCAACCGTTCAGCCAGAAATGTCGGACGGGAGTCGCCGCTCCCGCCGGGTGTCATCAGAAGCCCGGCTCCGGGCATGAAAAAGGCGGGGTTAGGCGACCCCGCCCGGCATCCGCCCGAACCTGCGTTACTTGTTCGCGGCGCGGTAGGCGCGGAACACCACGCGGAACATCTGCAGGGCGAGCCAGAACACGCCGGTCAGGCAGGAGGCGGCGAGGGCGGCCCAGAGGGTGATCATCTTCGGGTTGCCCGAGGGCACATGCGACTTCAGCACGCTGAAAAGATAGGCGAAAAACAGGACCAGCAGCACGACGTCGACGACGAGGCTGAGGGGCGTGGTGAATTTTTCGGTGGGCTGCTCCATGAGGGTCCAAGGGAGAGCAGGAACCCGGGGCTTGTCCACGGAAAATTTTTGCCCACGAAACCCACGGAACACACGGAATGAAAACCCTGGGCCAACCACCTCCGAAAGCGGGAATTGATCAGTCGGATGCCTTCCGTGTTTTCTATGTGTTCCGTGGGCAATAACAGGTCCTATAACGTCTTTGGGATGGCGGCGGTGAGGTTCTCGGGGGCGCCGGCGGTCACCAGCACGTTGTCCTCGATCCGCACGCCGCCGAGCGAGAGGTGCGACTCGACCAGCGGCCAGTTGACGGCATCGCGGAAGCGCTCGCGGCGCTTTGGGTCGTTGAGCAGGGCGGGGATGAAATAGAGGCCGGGTTCAACTGTGACAACGTAGCCCGGCCGGAGGGGGAGGTCCATGCGCAGGGTCGAAAGGCTGGCGCGGGGAGACTTGGTGCGGCCCGGTTCCATCCCGCTGCCATCGCGCACGCCGAGGCCGACCATGTGGCCGAGTCCATGCGGGAAAAACAAGGTATGCGCCTCCTGCTCGACGAGGGATTCGGCCGCGCCACGCATCACGCCCAGGCTGACGAGGCCGGCGGTCAGCTCGACGGCGGCGGCGAGGTGGACTTCGCGCCATTCCGCGCCCGGCACGCAGCGCGCGAGGGCGTGCGCCTCGACGGCGAGGACGATCTGGTAGAGGTCACGCTGGAAGGCCGAGGGCGTGCCCACGACGTAGGTGCGCGTGACATCGCTCATGTAGCGCCCGATCTCGGCGCCGGCATCCACAAGAAGGAAATCCCCCGTGACCGCGGCGCGCGAACTGGGCGTGGAATGCAGGATGGCGGAGTTGGCGCCGAGGCCGACGATGCTGCCGTAACCGGGCCGGTCGCCGCCGGCGCGGAAAAAGCCGGTCTCAAGTTCGATCTGCAGGGCGCGCTCGGTGACGCCGGGGCGCAGGCTGGCCCGCATCTGTTCATAACCCGCGGCGGTGGCGACGGCGGTGCGGCGCAGCAGGGCGGTTTCGGTGGCGTCCTTCAACCGGCGGGCGTGCTTCAGCTGTTCCCGGGCCTGGAGCGTGCGGGTCTCGTCGGCGAGCACGCCGCGGAGCGGCGCGCCGAGCATCACGATCGGCCGGCCGCGGCGCGAGGTGAGCCAGGGCTCGAGCGTGGCGACGGAGGCGCCGGGGAGTTGCGCGCGGCCCTCCCAGACGCGTTCACCCTCGGTGACATCGGGAACGAAAGAGACCCAGCCGCCGGCACCGTCGTGCGGATCGTAGGCGACGACCCCGCCCGGACATTCCTGCGCGGTGAGGTAGTAGTATTCGGCGTGCGAGCGAAACGGGTAGGTCTGGTCGCTGCCCTCGGGCAGCGGTACGGGCTCACCGGCGCCGACGAGCAGGACGGCATCGCCAAGAGAAAGAGCCGCCGCGATCCGTGCGCGCCGGCCGGAGAGAAACGTGGACATGGGGCCGACACTGGGGCCGGGCGTCGTGTCAGGCAAAAACTAAAGTGCCGCCATCGTTCCGACGACCTTCGGCCGGAAGACTGGCCGGGCCGCTTCGACTCAGCTGCCCGCGGGTTTAAGGCGGCGCAGTTGCCCGGCCCCTCGGACCCGCCGCTGAAATTCCAATAGATGGCAGTCTGCGAGTGGGCGGTGAGTGCCAACACCCCGGACACAGCCAGCAATCGAATTTGCGCGGTCTTCATTTGGCCGACGTGCAGAAGCCGAATTTCCGCCGGTGGACACGAGGTGCAACGCAGCTCAGGTTTTGACCATTTCCGTCTAGGGTACATTATCTAGTAATTTAAAGTACTTGGCATCAGGTCATTACCGATAACATCTCCGAATCGGACCCGTTTTGGGTCCGCAGGCGCGATTACCTTGGGGATTCCCTTACGGTGTTTTTAGCTGGGAAACGGGTGAATCCCCGGCGATTGGCCCGCGCGGAGGTGAGCGAGCGCATTGTGTCATTGCTGCCATCGCCGTCGGATTCAGCTTTACGCCATCCCCGCCGCCCGGCGGAGTGCTGCGCTTATCCCTCGTCACAGGACGGCTTAGGTTTTGCGGCTTTCTCAACTTACGTTCATGAAAAAAATCCGACTGGGTTTCATCGGCACCGGCAACATGGGTCAGATGGCGCACCTGCGCAATTACGCGACCCTTCCCAACTGCGAGGTCGTCGCCATGGCGGAACTGCGACCGCAGCTCGCGGCGCAGGTCGCCAAGCACTGGAACATTCCCGAGGTGTACGCCACCGATGCCGAGCTGATTGCGAAGGCGAAGGTGGACGCGTTTGTCGCGATCCAGTGCTTCTGGTTCCACGGTGGCCTGCTCCCGGCGGTGATCGCGGCGGGCAAACCGATCATGATCGAGAAGCCCCTCGCGCACAGCGTCGAGATCGCGGAAAATCTCACGGCCCTCTCCCAGCAGCACTCGGCGCCGGTTTACGTGGCCTACCACAAGCGCAGTGACCTCGCCTCCGTCGCCGCGGCCGAAAAGATCCGCGAATGGAAGGCCTCGGGCAAATTTGGCCAGATGCGCTACGTCCGCGTCACGATGCCGCCCGGCAAGTGGGACGCCGAGGGCTTCTCCACCCGCATCGTCACGGACGAGAAATACCCGGACATGAAGGCGGACGCGCCGCCGGCGGGATTTGATGCGGAAGGCGCCAAGCGGAATTTCGAGCTGACGAATTTCTACATCCACCAGATCAACCTGCTGCGCTACCTGCTCGGCGAGGATTTCAAGGTCACCGTGGCCGACGAGAACGGCCAGTACATGGGCATCCGCTCGACGAGCGGCGTGTCGGGCATCCTGGAGATGGCGCCCTATCATACGACCCAGGACTGGCAGGAGTCGGCGCTCGTCGGCTTCGACAAGGGTTACCTCAAGCTCGATCTGCCGGCGCCGATGGTGATCGACCGGCCGGGCAAGCTGCAGGTGTTCGAGGACCTCGGCGGCAGCGAGACGCCGAAGCTCATCGAGCCGGTCTTTGCGCCGTGGCACGCCATGCGCTCGCAGGCCGCGAACTTCATTCGCGCCGTCCAAGGCGAAAAAACCCCGCTCTGCACCGCCGCCGAGGCGACCAAGGACCTCGAGATCGCGCGCGACTTCCTCCGCCTCCAGCAGAAGGGCGCAGGCATCAAGCTCAGCTTCTGAGCCGGATTTTTTGAACCGCGAATGGACGCGAATCGAAACGGAGAGCTCCCGAGCTTTTCTGCATTCGCGTTCATTTGCGTCCATTCGCGGTTAACAACCCTTCCTCATTTTTACCCCCATGAATATCAACCGACTCGGTCTCAACACCGTCTCCATCAAGTTTTCCAACCTCGAGGAAATGGCCGCCGCCGCCGCCGGCGCGGGCTTTCGCACGATTGAGTGCCCGCTCGACCAGATCCGGCGGGAGCTCGCGAAGGGGATGACCCCCGCGCAGGCCCGGGCGATCATCAACGGGCACAAGATTAGCGTTTCCGGCGGCTTCAACCAGAACCTCGTCGGCCTGGGCACCCCGGCCGAGATCAAGCAGAGCCAGGACGAGCACGTCGCCAACGCCGAGCTGATCGCCCAGCTGGGCGGCTCGATGATGGTGGTCGGCACCGACTACATCAACTGGCCGGCGGCGAAGGACGTGCCCAACGTGATCGAACGCATGGCCGAGGCCGCCAAGGCCGTCGCCGACCGCATCAAGCCGTTCAATGTGACCATGGCCATCGAGTTCAACTGGGGCATGGTGAAGACCTTCCTCTCCGTGGTGGAGATCGCGCAACGCTCGGGCGCCGCCAACGTCGGCGTACTGTTCGACCCGGCGCACTTCCACTGCACGCCGAGCAAGACGGAGCACATCACCGCGGAGACCGCGAAGTGGATCAAACACGTGCACGTGGACAACATGCCGATGACGCCGGCGGAAACGACCGACTGCAACACGGCGCGCCTCCTGCCCGGCGACCCGGCGAGCGCGTACAACCTCGTCGATCTCTTCGGCCGCTTCGAGAAATTCGGCTACAAGGGCAACTACGCGATCGAGATGTTCAACGACGAGCTCTGGGCGATGCCGCCCGCAGCCGCGTGCCAGAAAATGTTCGCCGCGATGCAAACCGTCTTTTCCCAACTCCCATGAGCACCTCCGCCAAAACCAAGACCGGTGGCTTTCCCATCGGCATCCGCATGACCGGTGAATTCGACAAGCTGGCCGCCGGCGACGTCGCGACGTGGGCCACGGCGAACGGCTTCAACTGCATCGACGTGGGCGCCAACCGGCTGCCCCAGGTGCCGGCGTTCCAGCAGGGCGGGCTGCCCATCGGCACGATCGATCTGTTCGGCCCGGAATGGTTCGGCATGATGTCGGCCGATGCGGGCAAACGGAAGGCCACGGTCGCGCTGGCGCAGAAGATGATCCGCGACAGCGCGGCGGCGGGCGTGAAGCTGTTCTTCATCGTCATGCTCGCGGAGGATGAAAAACTTCCCCGCAAGGAGACGTTTGGCTACATGGTCGAAACGTACGGCGCGCTGCGCGACGTGCTCAAGGAGACGAAGACGAAGCTCTCCGTCGAAGGCTGGCCGGGCTGCAATGCGCAATGTTGCACGCCGGAATCGTACCGCGCGTTCCTCAAGGAGATGAATTCTCCGGCGTACGGCATCAACTACGACCCCTCGCACCTGCTCCGCATGGGCATCGATCCGCTGCGCTTCGTGTCGGAGTTCGCGCCGCACGTCGTGCATGTGCACGGCAAGGACACCTTCATTGACGCGGAACGGCTCTACCACCTCGGCACCGAGCAGGCGCCGGTGTTCGCCGCGGGCCTGCCGTGGGGCGGCCCGTTCTGGCGCTACACGATCCCGGGCGCGGGCGCGGCGCCGTGGACGAAGATCTTCACCGTGCTGAAGTCCGCGAACTTCGGCGGCTTCGTGTCCATCGAGCTCGAGGATGTGGACTACAACGGCACGGTTGACGGCGAGAAGCGCGGTTTCCTCGCCGCGCGGGACTGCCTGCAGTCGGTGTGATTCCGGGGTAGGGCGGGTCTCTGCCCCGCCCTGGCTCGAGGGTTGATTTTGCATGGGGACGCCGCGCCCTCACCGCGTATGCGTTCAGAACGCGACGAAGGCGTCGCGGCTCCAAGGGCGGGACAGAGACCCGCCCCACCGCTGATGGTTCAACCGAAGGATTTGCCCTGTCGGCCAAACCGTCGCGCCCCGCGGCCACGCCCGCCCTAATTCCCAAACCGAGGCTTGTCGTCTCCGGGCAACCTTTCACCGTGGGGGCGTGTCCCGCGTTACCCCAGCTGCGTTTTGGATGTCCTTGCTGCTGGGCGTGGTGTGCGTGCCGCCGGCGGTGCGGGCGACCGACGCGGACGTGGCGGTCGCGTGGGAGCACCTCGGACGGCACCTGGCCAACGATGCGCTGGGGGCGCTGCAGAAATCCGGCGGGCCGGATAGCCGCGAGGCGGCGTTGGCCGAGGCGGTGGTGCGGATTGACCTGCAGCCGGTCACCGACGCGGGCTTGCGGAACGTGGAGGCGCAGTTGTCCGAGCTGGCGCGGGGACGGGATGAGATTGCCGCCGCGGCTGCCTACCTGACCGGCCGGCTGTATCAAGTGCACTTTTTCACGCCGGACCCGGCGCGGGCGGCGCAGATCTACGCGCAACTCGCGGACAAGAGTCCGGCCAGTTTCTGGGCGCAGCTCGGACTCGTGAAGCTGATGCTGCTCCGCCTCTACGTGTTGCCGGAGGCGGGTGACCCCGCGGCGCGCGTCGCGGCGGCCGGGGCTTTGCTTCCGCGCATGACGCAGCCGGAACTGCAGCGCGACGCGCTCATTGTGCTCGGCCGGGGGCGGCTCTTTCACGGGCAGCCGGTGGCCGGCGTGCTGGCCGACCTGCTGGCGGCCGACCGGATCGGCGGGTTGACGGGGCTCCGGCGCGTGGAGCTGCAGCTGCAGATCGCGGAGCTGTCGCGACGGGAAAAACATTGGGAACAGGCGCGAGTTTATTTCGAGCGCTACCTTGCCGAGAACGAGGTGGACGGGCGGATGGCCACGGTGAAGGCGAAGCTGGCGGAGATCGCCGCCGCGCAACGGGCGGAGGGGCCATCGTCATGAGGCGGGGTAAATTCCGGCTGATGCTGGCGGTGTTTGCGGCGTGCTACCTCGTGGCCCTTTGGTGGGTGTTCACGCGGTCGGCGCCGCTCGTGAGTGCGCGGCCGGTGACAATCCGGTTTGCGCACTGGCAGATTGAAAAGGGCCCGCCGGACGGCATTCGCGCGGTGATCCGCCGCTACGAGGAGCTGAACCCGCGGGTGAAGGTCGAGCAGGTGGAGGTGCCCGGGCCGGTTTACCGGCAGTGGGTGCGGACGAACCTGACGGGGGGCACCGCGACCGACCTCATTGAGTTTGCGTACTGGCTGCAGGGCATGAATGACGTGCCGGTGCGGTACTTTGAGCCGTTGACGGCGGCGATGAGCGAGACGAACCCGTACAACCGCGGCACCCCGATGGAAAAAGTGCCGTGGCGGCAGACCTTTGCCGACGGGCTTTACGAGATGATCAGCCAGAGCCCGGAGATCGGGCAGGTTTACGGGGCGACGCTGTCGCAGGGCAGCAGCCGGCTGTTCTGCAACCGCGAGCTGCTGAAGAAAATCACCGGCTCCGCCGCGCCGCCGGTGACGCTGGCGGACTTCCGCACCCTGTGTGCGCAGGTGGATGATTACGCCCGGCGCACCGGTGTGGTGCTGCACCCGCTCGCCGGCTCCTACAGCAATGCGCAATGGCTGGCCGATTTCGTGATGTTCGGGACCCTCACGGGCATGAGTCTGGAACTCGACCGCGAAGGTTATCTCGCCCGCTGGCCCTGGCAGGCCCAGTCCGATTACCTGCTGGGCCGTTGGAACTACCGGAGGCCGGAGGTGAAGGCGGGGTTCGCGATGCTGCGGGAGTTCACCCAGCAGATGCGGCCGGGTTTCAGCCAGCTCTCGCGGGATGATGCGCTCCAGGAATTTGTCCGGGGTGAGGCGCTGTTCATCTATTCGGGCACGTATGATGCGACCAGCCTGAAGCGGCTGGCGGCCTTCCCGGTGCAGGCAATGCGCCTGCCGCAGCCCACGAAGGACGACCCGGTGGTCGGACCCTACGTGGTGGGGCCGTACAAGGACGGCTATCTCGGCACGAGCTTCGAGATGTACCTCAACAAGCAAAGCCCGCACAAGGCGGAGGCGCTCGATTTCCTGCGCTTCCTGACCAGCGTGGAGGGTGGCCAGCTCTTCATGGACCACAGCGGCTGGCTGTCCTCGGTGCGCGGCGTCAAGGTTCCGCCGGAGATGGAAATCTACCGCGGGACTATGGACGGCCACAGCGCCGGCCCCCAGTACATGGGCGTGGGGCCCTATTCCACGATGGCGTTCTGGCAGCATCTCAACCTGCTGGTCGGACCGCAGGGCAGCGTGGACAAATTCGTCGAGGCGCTGGAGAACGGCATGCGGAAGCAGGTCACGGAGGACGCCCGCGTACAAATCCGCACCGATCTCGAGGCGATCCGCGCGGTGGACACGGAAATCGCCGCGATGAACGCGCTCAACCGGCTGCAGACGCCGGACCCCGCGCGCGCACTGCGCCAGCACGCGCTCGCCAGCAACCAGACGGTCGCGGAGATCAACGATTACCAGGCCGCCTGGGTGCTCCAGCGGCACGGCTACCAGCAGCAGTAAGGGCCCAGGGCCCGGGCCTCACTCCCGGGTAAACACCGCGAGCAATCCACCCATCGGCACCATCGCGCCCGCGGGCGCGGCAATCCGCACCAAGCGGCCAGCGGCGGGAGCTTCCACCTCCATGACGGCCTTGTCGGTCTCGACCTCGGCGATGACTTCGCCCGCGCTGAATCCATCCCCCGGTTGTTTGCGCCAGTTCAGGACCTTGGCCTCGCTGACGGTGAGATCCCCGTGCGGCAACCTGATCGCCTCGCCGTCTGCCGGGTTTTTTTCGCGGGCGGCGGGAGAAATTTCCGGGGCCGGCCGCGGGGCCGCGGGTTTGCCCTCCGGAGCCGGGGCGAGACGATCGGCGGCGGCAGCCTGGGCGCGCGGGCGGCGGGGCGCAGAAACCACGCCCGCGACCACGCCTTGCGCCGCGGCGACGATCTTCGCGGCGCTGGGCAGCACGGCGGCCTCGAGCTGCGGATTGAAAGGATGGGGAACCGGCTCCAAGTGCAGCCGGCCGACCGGCGCATCCAGGGCATCGAACGCGAGTTCGCCCACGGTGGCGGCGATTTCCGCGCCGAGGCCAAACGCGGCATAACCCTCGTCCACGACCAGCAGCCGGTGGGTTTTTTCCAGACTGGTGGTGATGGCCTCGACGTCGAGCGGGACAATGGTGCGCAGGTCAATGACCTCACAGTCCACGCCGTCGCGGGCCAGGATTTCGGCGGCCTCGAGGGCCAGCGAAACCATCCGGCCGGCGGCGACCACGGTGAGGTCTGCGCCGGCGCGGGCGATCCGGGCTACGCCGAACGGGACGAGATGTTCGCCCACGGGCACCTCGCCCTTCGACGAGAAAAGTGCCTTGGGCTCGAGGAACAGCACCGGGTTGGCCCCGCGCAGGGCGGACTTCATGAGTCCCTTCGCGTCGGCGGGATTCGAGGGCAGGGCGACGATCAGCCCGGGGAGATGCGACCACATCGCATGATACGTGCCGCTGTGCTGGGGTCCGGCGCTTTTGACCGCGCCGCAGGGCGCGCGCACCACGACCGGCACGGTCATTGCGCCGTTGCTCATGTAGCGCAGCTTGGCGGCCTGCAGCGGAATCTGTCCGCCGGTTTCAAAGAGGAAGTCCACGAACATGAGGTCGGCCACCGAACGGCAACCCGTCGCCGAGGCGCCGATGGCCGCACCGGTGAAGCCCAGTTCGCAGATCGGCGTGTCGATCACCCGGCCCGCGCCGAATTCCTGCCACAGGCCCTTGGTGTGGGCAAAACTCCCGCCGCGCTGGCCGATGCCCTCGCCGAAATACAGCAGGTGCGGGTCGCGCCGCATCTCCTCCGCGATGCCGTCGCGCACGGCGTCGAGCCAGCCCAAGGTCTCGGTCCGAGGATCCGGCTTGGCGGCGGGCCGGGGCGGGTTGATGGCCTCCGACCAGCAGTGGGCATGGACCGTGGCCGGGTCCGGTTCCGGCGATTGGCGCGCGAACTCCACGGCGTCGGCGACGACGGCGAGCACACGGGCGTCGATCGCATCAAGTTCGGCGGGCCGGGCGGCCTTGAGCTCACCGGTGAGGCGCCGGCGGAAGGTCCGGATCGGGTCGCGGAGTTTCCAGGCGTCGAGCTCCTCCTGCGAGCGATAGACGCCGGTGAGCGGGTCGCCCTCGTGGTGGCCAACGACGCGGTAGGTCTTGGCCTCGATGAGGGTGGGGCCGCCGCCGGTCCGGGCGCGCGCCACGGCGGTGCGGGCCGCCGACCAGACCGCGAGCACGTCATTGCCGTCCACCGCCACGCCCGGCACGCCGTAGGCCGTGGCCCGTGTGGCAATCTCGGCGTTGCGGGTGACCTGGTTCAGGGGGGTCGCGGTGGCGTAAAGGTTGTTTTCGCAGACGAACAGCACGCCGGCCTGCTGGGCGCCGGCGAAATTCAGGCTCTCGTGAAACGCCCCGTGGTTGACGGCCCCGTCACCGAAGAACGCGGCGGCGATACCCTGTGTGCCCCGGGTCCGCGCACTGAGGGCGGCGCCGACGGCATGGGGAATGCCGCCGCCCACGATGCCGTTGGTGCCGAGCACGCCGTGTTGCGGATCGTACAGATGCATGCTGCCGCCGCGTCCGCCGCAGCAGCCGGTGGCCTTGGCGTAAAGCTCCGCCATGAGCGCGGTGGGCGGCAGGCCCTTGGCGAGCGCATGGCCGTGGCCGCGGTGCGTGCTGGTGATCCAGTCGGCGTCATCCAGGTGGGCGCACACGCCGACGGCGACGGCTTCCTCGCCGATGTAGAGATGGATGAAACCCGGCATCTCGCCCGCCTTGTAGCGGGCCTGCGCGGCCAGCTCGAACTGGCGCAGCAGGACCATCTGCTCGTAGAGCCGCAGCAATTCGGTGCGGTCAGGCAGGGTGGGCGCGGTCTTTGGGGTCGCGGCGCGCGCGCGCGGGGGTTGCGGTTTGCGGAGGGGGTTCGCCACGGCAGCCGGGAGCATTGGGATCCGGGCGCGGCGGGCGACTTTCTTTTTCCGGAATGGGTTGCGGTGTTCGGCGGTCCGGCACAACCGGGGGGGGAAGAGGGAAGTTCGCTTCGCCGGTTTCGCCTCGCTGGTGAAAGGGGACTGGCCTGACCGGAGGCACTCACCCGCAAAACCAGCCGGCCCGCGTTGGCAGTTGCGCCCCCCATGTCGCGACATGGGGGCGGAGGTGGGCTGCGGGGTGAGAGAGGTGGAAGTGAGAGATGTAGAAGTGAGGGGGTGGTTCGGCTGCGGAGGGGAGCAGTGAGGCGGCGTCTTTTTCTCGTGAACTTCGCCCGTTCCCCGGCGATGATGCCGGTCCATGAAAGCGAATCTCTCGAATCAGGTGGCCCTCGTGACCGGCGCGGCGCGCGGCATCGGTTTCGCCACGGCCCGGTTGCTGGCGGCGAACGGGGCACGTGTCATCCTCGCCGACATTGACGAGGCCGGGGCGACGACCGCCGCGGCAGGCCTGCCCGGGGCCACGGCGCTGCGGATGGACGTATCCTCGGCGGACGAGGTGGACGCGGGCGTGCGGAAAATCCAGGCCCAGTTTGGCCGCATCGATCTTTTGGTGAACAACGCCGGCATCAACACGACGAGTCACCGGGTGACCATCGACCAGTTTCCCATCGAGGAATGGGACCGGATCATGGCCGTGGATTTGCGCGGGGTGTTTTTGGTCAGCCGCGCGGTGTCCGCCCTCATGGTGGCGCAGAAGTCGGGCCGCATCGTGAACATCGGGTCGGTGCTCGGCCTCGTGCCGGCGCGACTGCAGTGCGCGTACACGGCGGCCAAGGCGGGCGTGGCGCACCTCACGCGCACGATGGCGATCGAGCTGGCCCCGTCGGGCATCGCGGTGAATTGCGTGGCCCCGGGCTCGACGCTGACGGACGCCACCGCGCAGCTGTTTTATGGCGGGGAGGATGCGGCCAAGCAAGCGCAGGCCCAGCGCCTGCTCAGCCACGTCCCGGCCGGCCGGCCGGGGCAGGTGGACGAGGTCGCGCAGGCCGTGCTCTTTTTTGCCGCGCCGGAAACCGGCTACGTCACCGGACAGATTTTAAGCGTGGACGGCGGCTGGACGGCCGGCGGTTTCCTCCGGGATTTCTAGGTGCCGGCCGGCTCGGGCGGCGCCTCAGGACTCTTCCTCTTCCATCCACCCCGGCCCCAACGTTCAGTGCCTTATTGCGCCAGCACCGCCTCGATCTGGCGGCTGGCGGAGCGGAGCACCTCAAGGCGGGCAAAACGCTTGTTGTCGGCCGGCACCAGGTGCCAGGGGGCGTTCGCCTGCTCGGTGAGCGCGAGCATGTCCCCGACGGCGATCTCATAGGCGGCGCGCTTCCGGCGGTTGCGCCAGTCCTCAGCGTTCATCTTGTGCTGCTTGTGCGGCGTGGCCTCGCGTTCGCGGAAGCGGCGCAGCTGCTCGGCGTGCGACACGTGCAGCCAGTATTTCAGGACGATCGTGCCGTGGCCGGTGAGCTCGCGCTCGAAGGCGTTGATCTCGCCGAAAGCCCGCCGCCATTCGTCCTCGCGGCAGAAGCCCTCGAGCCGCTCGACGAGCACCCGGCCGTACCACGAGCGGTCGAACACCGCCATGCGGCCGTTGCGCGGGATATCCCGCCAGAAACGCCACAGGTAATGCGCGTGCTTCTCCTCCTCGGTCGGCTTGGCCACCGGAATCACGCTGTAGTCGCGCGGGTCGATCGCACTGGTCAGCCGGCGGATGGCGCCGCCCTTGCCCGCGGCGTCCCAGCCCTCGAAGGCGAATACGATGGACCGGCCCGCCCCGAGGGCGGCACGCACGGCGCGGTTCAGCCGGCCGAGCCATTTCTCGCGCAGCGAGTCGTAGTCTTTTTCCGACAGCTCCTGGTCCAGCGGCAGCGCGCGCAACCGCTGCAGGCCGGACGGGCGCACCGGCTTGACCGCATGGCGCCGGGCCGGCCGCATCAGGCGCGCCATCCGCTTTTGCTGGGACCGGACCTGGGTAAGCAGCAACCGGCCGACCGCAAGGTCGCGGGCGCGCTCGTCGCCGGCGTCGATGAGGTGCCAGCGCGCACCGGGCCGGTCGGTCTTGGCGCGGATGAGCCGCGCGGTCTCGGCCAGCCGGTCGTAGATGCGGTGGTGGTGCCAGTCCTCCTCCGTCACGCGCCAGGCGGTGGCCGGGTCGGCCCGGAGCGTGCGCAGGCGCCGGCCCTGGGCCTCCTTTGAAAGGTCCAGCCAGACCTTCACGATGAGCGTGCCGCCGGCGGCGAGGAGTTTTTCGAAATCGCGGATGCGCTCGGCGTCCTCGGCGACATGGCGGTGGGCACGCTCGGTGCGGGCCTCCTCACGAAGGGTCTCGGTGTACCACGAGCCGGCATAGAGCCCGATGCGGCCAATCCCCGGCAGGCTCCGCCAGAACCGCCACTGGTGCGGATGGGCGAGCTCGTTGTCGGTCGGTGCGTGGTAGGAGAACGTCTCCACGCCGCGCGGATCGAGCCACTCGGCGAGCGTGTTGAGGAGGCTGCCGCGGCCGGCGCCCTCGGGCCCGGTGAGGATGAGCAGCACCTTGAAGGGCATCTTCTTCAGCTCCACCTGCAGCTGGACCAGCTGCTCCCGGAGGATGCGGGCCTGGTTCTGATAGACCCTCTTCGTCAACCGCTGCCGTGCTTTCGCCATGCGCCCCCAAGCTGGCGCCGGACCCCGGGATGTCGAGCCGGAGGTGCGGGAAACAGGAACGCCACCGAGAAATCTTTGTCGCCGGGTGGGAAGGCCGGTCAAGGACTCGCCCGGTTGCGGAACCGGTCCGCCCATGTCACGGTCAGGTTAAATCCCGCCGACCCGTGGCCCGCCGCCTGCTGCCGGCTTGCCCCGCGGCCGCTCGACTTCCATCCTCACGCCCTCCATCCCGGAATCCATGGCCAAAGACCCTCTCGCCCACGACAACCAGCTCATTAAGCGCGTGCACCGCGAAATCATCGACGACTACGACGAGGAGTTGGAGATGGAGCGCGAGGACTGGGAGCACGTGGATCCC
Organism: uncultured Opitutia bacterium; assembly: GCA_903839035.1. Taxonomy (GTDB): domain Bacteria; phylum Verrucomicrobiota; class Verrucomicrobiia; order Opitutales; family Opitutaceae; genus Opi-474. Next base: position 2,134 of record CAIMAQ010000021.1, on the reverse strand, counting down.
AACGCGCCCGCGCGGCCGGTCGAGGCAGATGCCACGGCGGCGGCCCGCAACAAATATTTCCGCGAGCTCTTCCGGCTGCAGGGCGAGCTGGTCAAGATGCACGACTGGATCGTGGCCAGCGGCCACCGGCTGGTGATCGTGTTCGAGGGCCGCGACGCGGCCGGCAAGGGAGGGGCGATCAAGCGCATCACCCAGCGGCTCAACCCCCGCGTGGCCCGCGTCGCCGCGCTGCCCGCCCCCTCCAGCCGCGAGAAGACGCAGTGGTATTTCCAGCGCTACATCGCGCACCTGCCGGCGGCCGGCGAGATGGTGCTGTTTGACCGCAGCTGGTACAATCGCGCCGGCGTCGAGCGCGTGATGGGCTTCTGCACGGACGCGGAGTACGAGGAGTTTTTCCGCTCGGTGCCCGAGTTTGAGAAGATGCTCGTGCGCTCCGGCATCCAGGTGATCAAGTACTGGTTCTCCATCCCGGACGAGGAGCAGGAGTTCCGGTTCCGCTGCCGGATCAACGACCCGCTCAAGCAGTGGAAGCTCAGCCCGATGGACCTCGAGTCCCGCAAGCGCTGGGAGATCTATACCAAGGCCAAGGAAGTGATGTTCGAGCGCACGCACATCCCCGAGGCGCCGTGGTGGGTGGTGCAGGCGGCGGACAAAAAAAAGGGCCGGCTCAATTGCATCCACCACCTGCTCTCGCAGGTGAAATATTCCGAGGTGGCCCACGAACCCATCGCGCTGCCGCCTCGGGTGCATCACCCCGACTATCACCGCGAGCCGGTCCGCCGCGACATGATCGTGCCGGAAATTTACTGAGGAGGGGCGGCGACTGTGCGCCCCGGCCGGGAAAACGCGCTTGCCGCCCGGGAGCGGCATTTCACGCTCGCTGGATGATTTCTGCCATTGATCACATCAACATCGTGGTTTCGGACCTGGAGCGCTCGGTGCGTTTCTACACGGAGGTGCTGGGCTTTCGCCAAGTCCGGGAAGCCCATCTGCACGGGGAGTGGATCGGCCGCATTGTCGGCTTGCCCACGGTCAGCGCCCGCGTGACCTACCTGCTGGCGCCGGCGGGCGAGCCGCGCATTGAACTGCTCTGCTACGACCAGCCGGCGGGCGTCGACGTGGTGGCGAATTCCCGGGCCAATACCGTGGGGCTGCGGCACGTGGCGTTCCGGGTGGACGACATGGCCGGCACCTGCGCCCGGCTGCGCGCCCAGGGCCTCACCCTGTTCAGCGAACCCGTGGCGGTGCCGGCGGGAGTGGTGAGCCACGATGCGGGCCGGAAGACGCTCGTCTATTTCCTCGATCCCGACGGGGTCATCCTCGAACTGGCCCAGTACGATTGAGCGGCCGGGCCCCGGCTCAGGCCGTCGGCTCGGACGGCGGGATCACCACCGGGATGGCCACGTTTTCAACCGGCAAAGGGGAGGTTTCGAACTGGGTCGTGCTGGTCGCGGGCGCCACGATCAGGCGGACGCGCTTGGCCGCCGTTTTCGGCGCGGCGGGCTTGGCGACCTTGGGTTTGAGCCGGGTTTTTTTCACGGCGAGCCTGGCCAGCTCGGTCTTCAGGGCCTTGACCTCCTTGCGGAGATTACGCGCGGCGCGGCGGGCGTCCTTGTAGATCTGCTTGGCGTTGCGAAAATCGACCTTGGCCAGCTTGGCCTCCTTCTTGGCGGCGTCGGCCAGCTTCTGGGCCGCGGCGATCCGGGTGTGGAGTTTCTTATTGGCGGCCGCGGCGGGGTGGGAGGGGTTCGTGGTCATGGGTCGGGGGGAAGCAAGCGCCCACTGTATGTGTCGGGAAGGCGCCCGCAACGCTCCCAATGTTACATTATTAGCCCACCCAGTGCCCTGTGTGCTTTCATTTTATCAAGGTCCGCGTGACCAGAGTGACCACAGAAATGGGACAAATCACGATTTCCGGTGTTTAAATGGGGTAATGCATTTATCCCCGGGCTCCCTAGGACAGGGAAACGACTTGGCGGCTTTACGCGTCTCGCTCCATGCGGCCCAGCTAATCAGGTCCCTCCCATTGCGAAGCAAACCATGACGACTTCCACCCTGCCAGCGTCCGCAGGTAGTCCTCCGAGATCCAATACCGTTCTCTGGATCGGCCTGGGTTTAACCACGCTCTTCGTCT
>CAIMAQ010000020.1 GCA_903839035.1 uncultured Opitutia bacterium | reverse complement strand
TTTTAAACTAATTAAGTGAACCCGACCCGGGCCTCAGAATGAAACCGGTTTATCATAATCATTTGAAGACTGCGCAAAAACCACCGCCTGCGACCACCGTCAGTTCGACCACCGCCGGCTGGCAGGGTCCGGGCGCGCGCTGGGCCCGGCGCCGGTTCACGTGGAACCGAGTGCTGTGGGCGCTGGTTTCTCCGCAGCGCGGGCAGCGCATCCTGCCGACCCTCTCGGGCACGCTGCTGATTGCGCTGTCCCTCGGCATCGGCATGGCGGCCTACAATTCCGCCAACAACATCCTGTTTATCACGCTCTCGCTGCTGCTCTCCTGCCTCATCCTGAGCGGCGTGCTGTCCTGGCTCAATTTCCGCGGCGTGGCGTGGCGGCTGGAGCTGGCGCCGCCGCTGCGGGCGGGGCAGGCAGCCGTGGTTGGGCTGGGGTTGCGCAACCGCAAGACCTTCCTGCCGACGTACGGGCTGTGGTTCGACCTGCTCGCCCGCCACGTGGAGGACGGCCCGCCGCCGGCGCCGGAATCCACGATCACGGGCAAGGGGATTGATCTCCGGGTGGAGTGGGCCAAGGCGGAGCAAGGGGAAACGCGCGGCCGGCTGTTCCTGCGGGAGCGGCTCGATCCGCGCGGCGAGACGCGGCTCGACTGGCTGTTCAAGCCGCTGCGGCGCGGCCGGCTGCGCGTGGAGCTGGCGGGCATCGGTTCGCAATTTCCCTTTGGCTTCCTGAAAAAACTCCTGACCACGGAGCTGCGCGAGGAACTCATGGTCTGGCCCGCTCCCGTCGAGTACCGCCGGCTGAAGGAAGCCGGGGCACGGCGGACGGCCGGCGGCGAGCGGACCTCCCGCACCGGGAGCGGCGGGGATTTGTTGGCGCTCCGGCGGTATGCCGAAGGCGACTCGCACCGGCTGATCCATTGGAAGGCGAGCGCGCGGTCGCGGCAGCTGCTGGTGCGGCAGTTTGCGGCGGAGAGCACGGAGGGGTTTTCGCTCTGGCTGCGGACGGATGCGGCGGTGTGGACGCACCCGGAGCAGTTCGAACTGCTGGTGAGTTTTTGCGCCACGCTGGCCGAGGATTTGTTCCGCGCCGGGCAGCTGATCGCCGCGGCGATTGATGACGAGCCGCCGGTGCCGATCCGGCGCGGGAATGATTTGGAAACGCTGCTGGACCGGCTCGCGCTGGTGGAGCCGCGCAAGGAAGCGGGACCGGGTGGGGCGGTCGCAGTGGCCGAGCCCAGCAAGGCAAAACGCAACGTGCTGACCTTCGCGCCCGACGGGGCGCGCGGGGTGGCCGCCTACGTCGATGGAGAAAAAACGGCCACGGCTTAGCCTCGAGGAGCTTTACCAGCTCAAATGGCTGCTCGGTGGCGCCCTCGTGCTGCTGGCGGTGTGGACGGTGTTCTACCTCGACTTCGAGGCGTGGACGCTGATGGGCCTGACGACACTGGCCGTCGCGGCGGCGTTGGTCCGGCCGGGGCTGCCGGCGCTCGTGCCAGCGTGGACGCACCGGCTGGTATTTCCCGCGGTGGTGGTGTTTTTCGTCGGTGACCTGTGGCTGACCGGGCAGGTGCTGCCGGCGATCGTGCGGCTGGATATTTTGCTGCTGCTGTACCGCGGTATCAGCTACCGGCAGAAGCGCGACGACCTGCAGGTGATCGTGCTCGGGCTGTTCCTGATCGTGGTGGCGGGCGTGTTGACGGTGTCGCTGGTGTTTGCGGTGCAGATCCTGGTGTTCACGGCGTGTGCGCTGGCGTTTCTGCTCGTGATCAACCTGGTCGAGTCGGCGGAGACCATGGCGCCAAAATCCGGCGAGCCCGGCCGGCCGGCTTGGGCGGCGCACCTGCGCTGGCGGCGGCTGGCCGCGCGCGTGCGCGAGGTGGCGGACTGGCGCGTGGTGACGCTCGGCGCGGTGCTCTTTGTCGGCGTCGTGGGCGTGTCGGCGCTGCTGTTCCTGGCGATCCCGCGTTTCCAACTGGAGAACAGCCTGTTCCTGGAGCGCTTCGCGGCGAAGAAGGCGCGGACGGGGTTCAATGACAGCATCAAGTTTGGCGACGTGACGGAGATCCAGCAGGACAACGGCCTGGCTCTGAGCGTGGATGTGACGGACCGGTCGCAGATCCCGGCGGCGCCGTACTGGCGGATGCTGGTGCTGGATGACTACGCCAACGGGACCTTCAAGCTCTCGGCGGCGCTGCGCCTCACGGCGTTTCCCCGCGGCGAGTCCTTGGCCTCGACCGTGCGCGGCACCTCCCGGGCGCATGGGGGCGAGCCGGTGTACTGGACGTTCTATTTTGAGTCGGGCATCAGCCGGTACCTGCCCCTGCTGGGCACGTTTGAGCAGCTGCGATTCCGGGAGACGCAAAACTTCCGGCACGCGGCGAAGCTGGGTGTGATCGCGCTGCGCGACGAACCCGCGGCGATGACGGCGTATCGCGTGGAGGGGATGAACGCGTCGGACACCCTGGCGGACGCCAGTTTTGCGCTGCGGCTGAGGGACAACAAAAAGCCCGACCGCAACACGCCGATCCTGCGCATGCTGAAGCTGGGAGTGGGCGAGCCCGACCGGGTGAAACTGCAGGGTGTGGTGCGCGAGATCACCGGTGGCGCGGACCTGCCGGTGGCGGAGTTCGCCCGGCGCGCGGGGGAGTGGCTGGCCCAGCGGCACGCCTATTCGCTCAACCCGCAGGTGCCGGACGGGGCGGGTGATCCGCTGGTGCGCTGGCTGGTTTCGCGTGAGCCGGGACACTGCGAACTGTTCGCGGGCTCGGTCGTGCTGCTGGCCCGTGCGGCGGGGCTGCCGTCTCGGGTGGTGACCGGCTTCCGCGGCGGCAGCTGGAACGCCTACTCGAACAATTTCACCATCCGCAACTCGGACGCCCACGCGTGGTGCGAGGTCTTTGACGTGGCAGCGGGAGTGTGGCTGCGCACCGATCCCACGCCTGGCGCAGTGACCGGACCGGCGGAGCAGGCGAAGGGTGAGGCGACGCTGGCGCGGCGGCTGGACCGGAGTTGGTCGGCGCGCTGGGACAGCCTGCGGGTGTTCTGGTACCGGCGGATTGTGAACTTTGACCAGCGCTCGCAGGTCGAGACGCTGAAGGCGGTAAAGGTGGCGACGGAGAACTCCGGCAAGCAGCTGCGCGCCACGCTCAGCGAGGCCGTGGAGCGGTTGAAGGCGTGGCTGGCGGCGCCGTGGACGATGCGCCGCGTGGTCAACCTGCTGGGTCTGCTGGCGGCGGCGGTTCTGGCCGGTTGGGCCTGGCGGGAGTTTGGTCGTGGCTGGTGGCAGCGGTGGCGGAGTGAAGCGTCGGGTGGGCGCCTAGACCCGGTCCGGGCCCAGGCCGGCCGTTGGCTGCGGGAACTGGGAGACTTTGACCGCTCGGCACCTGAGACGCGTTCGGTGCGCGAGGAATTGGAGCGGCTGCGCTTCGGGGCGCGGGCGACATGGCCGAAACCCGCGCCGGTGTTCCGGCGGGCGCGTCAGGCGTTGCGCGCGGCGCGCCGGGGCGGACGCGTCAAGGCGTCCTGACCGGCTGGACGAACGCGGACGGGTGGTCGCGCTTGTCGAAGTATTTCTTCAGGATGAGATTCGCGATCGGGGCGGCGTTGCGGCCACCGCCGAAGGTCTCGCCGATGGTGTCGCCCTCGAGCATCACGACCACGGCAATCTCGGGTTTGTCGACCGGTGCGAAACAGGTATACCAGGCAAAATTGATCGTGCCGATCTGGCCGTCCTTGACCACGCGCTTCTGGGCGGTGCCCGTCTTGGCTGCCATGCGGACGGGCACGTGATAGAGTGGCAGCGAGTTGATGTCCTTGGCCGTGCCATAAATGGTCGTGCCCTCCATGCCGGTGAGAAGGGCCGCGCGCTGCTCGGGGGTGAGTCCGATCGCCTCGGAGTGTTGCACCGGGGCGTCGGCGTGGTGGAGCAAGGTCGGCTTGGTGTAGACCTCGTTGCGGGCGACCGAGGCGAAGAAGCAGGCCATGTCGAGCGGGGTGACGAGCACGAAGCCCTGGCCGATGGCCATGTTGGCGGTGTCACCGGGGAACCATCGTTCACCCGTCTGGCCTTCCTTCCACTCCATGGTGGGCATCAGCATGCGGGTGGTCTCGTTGGGCAGCTCGATGCCGGTGCGCTGGTCGAGGTGGAAGCGCCGGCCTTCGGCGGCAAGGACGTTGGGCGTGATCAGCCGGCCGGCCTCGTAGAAATAAATGTCGCAGCTGTTGCCGATGGCCTCCGCGAGCCTGACGTCGTGGTGATGGCCCCGGCCGTTGTCGCAGTAGAACAGCTTGTTGCCGATCTTCGCGACGCCGTCGCAGTCCACGATGGCCTGGTCGGGCGTGAGCTTGCCGCTGCGCAGGCTGGCGATGGCGGTGAGGATCTTGAAGGTGGAGCCCGGGGGATAGGCGCCGCCGATGGCCTGGTTGAGCAGGGCGTTGCGGTCGAGGATGCTCTGCCACGTGTCGTGGCTGATGTGCGGCGAGGTGTCGCTGAGGTTGTAGTCGGGCTTGTTCGCCAGCACGAGCACCTCGCCGGTGCGGATGTCGAGGGCGACGGCGGTGCCGACCCGGTCGCCGATCGCGTCCTCGGCGACGCGCTGCAGGTCGATGTCGAGGGAGGTGACGAGGTTTTTGCCCTGGACGGGCAGGCGCTTGTCGAGGGGCGGGTTGATTTTGTAGCCGGTGGGATCGACGCGGAAGATCGTTCCGCCGGCCTCGCCCTGCAGCTGGGTGTCGAAGACCTTCTCGAGTCCCTCGCGACCCACGGTGCCCTTCATCTTGAAGGTCTTGAGGTCCTCGCCGGGGAAATCCTCGACATCGATGTCGGACTCGACGCCGACGTAGCCGAGGGTGTGGGCGGCGGCGGAGCCATAGGGGTAGAAACGGGTGCTGGAGGCCATGACCTGTAGGGGCGAGCGCACAGGCAGGTGCTCGACGAGGCGGGCGTAGTCATTGGCCTCCAGATCGTCGAAGAGCGTGTATGGCAGGAGCAGCTGCCGCGCGAAATGCTTCATCAGGTCGGGACGGTCCACGGAGGCGGCGCGGTGCAGGATGTCGTTCACCTGGTCGAGGTAGCGCTGCACGACGGTGGCGCGGGCGATCTGTTCCATCTGGGCGGCGGACGGGAGGTCCTTGTCACCGGTGTCGCGGTAGTTCTTGCGGATGCGGATGAACTCGCGGCGGAACTCGCTGCGCAGCTCGTCGAGGTAGAGCACGACAGCAAAGCGGGCGCGGTTGCCCACGAGGAGGCGGCCCTCGCGGTCGTAGATGTTGCCGCGTGGGCCAGGGACGAGGATACGCCGCTGGTTCTGCATGCGCTCGGTGTCGCGGTGTCGGTCGCGGTTGAACAGCTGCTGGAAGGCGAGGCCACCGCCGAGGGTCAGCAACAGGAGCGCGACGACAAAATAGAAGAAGACGACGCGCGGCTGGTAGTTCTTGTGCGACTGCAGGAGGCTACCCGAGCGGTCGGCCAGGTTTGTGTCGTGCGTGGCCATGGGCGGAGCCTCAGGCCAGCGTGTCGCGCTCGACGCGGGCCAGCACGAGCGTGCGCGCCTGCAGCGCGAAGAACCATGGGGCGACCAGGGCGAGGAAGACCTGCGAGCAGATCAGGTCGAAGATCAGCCGGGGCCACACGGCTGCGGGGACGGGTCCGCGCCCGATCAGCGCGAAGGAAAACACCAGGAACATGGCGAGATTGGCGAGCAGGGCGACGATGACGCGGGCGACGGTTTCATCGCGGGGGACATGGTCGCGGAGGTTGCTGATGACGGCGTAGGCGGCGGCGAAGAGCAGCGTGTGCAGGCCGAACGGCACGGGGACGCTGGCATCGCAGAGCAACCCGGCGAGCAGCACGGCGGCCAGGCCGCCGCGGAGCGGCAACTGCAGTGCGGCATAGGCGACGAAAAGTCCGCCGACAAACAGGTACACATGCGCGCCGGCCAGGGCGTGGTTCACCTGCACGACGACCACCCAGAGCACGAGCAGGGTGAGGAAGGTGAAGAGGGTGCGGCGCATGCTGGTAAGGTGTAAGGTTTAAGCGGGTAAATTGTAAGGTGGTGTGCCGCGGTTCGATCAGGCGGGGCTTAAAACTTACCCCTTAAACCTTACGACTCATTCCGGGTTGAGCGGCACGAGCACGGTGACCTCGGTGAGCGAGCTGAGGCGCGGGTCGAGCTGGACCTCGCCGGACTTGAACAGACCGTCGGCGCTCGGTTCGACCTTGGTGACGGTGCCGAGGCTGAGGCCGGGCGGGAAGACGCCGCCGAGGCCGGAGGTGACAAGTTTCTTGGGCATCACGGCACTGGCGAAGACATTGAGCGGCACGAACTCGATCACGCCCCGGGGCGGATCGAAGGTGGTGTTAATGCCGCCCTGGAAGCTGATCGGCTGGGTCTCGCCCTCGATGACGCCGGCGAGCCGGACCCCGGGGCTGCTGATGAGCTCGATTTCGGCGGTGTAAGCGTGGACTTCGCTGACGCGGCCGACGACGCCGCCGCTGAAGATGACCGGGGCGCCGACGGTGATGCCGTAGTTCTTGCCCTTGCGGATGACGAGCCGCTGCCACCAGCCGGAAAAATCGCGGCGGACGACGCGGGCGTATTCGGAGCGGTAGTTGGCGTAGGGCGGTAGTTTCAGCAGGTCCTCGAGCCGGGAGATCTCGGCCTCGAGGTTGGTGTTTTGCTGCACGGATTCCTCGTAGGTGGCGTTGAGCCGGGCGAGGTCGCGGCCGGCCTCGATGAGCTCGTCGTTGGAATGCAGGCGGAGCGTCCAGTAGTCCTGCAGGTCGCGGGCGTAGGAGGCCGCGACGCTGATGGGGGCCTGCAGCTCAAAGAAGCTGGCGCGCGCAAAGGTCTTCACCACGACCGGCACAAGGAGCCAGCCAAGGATGACGACGATGAGCGTCAGGAACGGGCGGGCTTGATCGAGGCGTTTGGGAGGCACGGCGGGCGGGAAGTATAGGGCCTATAGGGCTTATATGACCTATAGGACTTATGGAAAGCCGCGGGCCAAGGCCAATCTCGCGGGAGCGCTCAGGGCCGCCCGCTCAGACGTTGTGCATCAGCCAGGCGAGGTCGTTGAGGACGGCACCGGTGCCGTTCGCGACGGCGGAGAGGGGGTCGTCGGCCACGAGCACGGGCAGGCCGGTCTTCTCACTGAGCAGACGGTCAATCCCGCGGATGAGCGCGCCGCCGCCGGCCATCACGAAACCGCGGTCCACGAGGTCGGCGGAAAGCTCGGGCGGGCAGCGCTCGAGGGTGACGCGGACGGCGTCCACGATGGCGGCGATGGTGTCGGAGAGCGCCTCGCGGATTTCCTGCGAGGTAACGTGGATGGTCTTGGGCAAACCGGCGACGGAATCGCGGCCCTTGACCTCCATCGTGAGCTCCTCGTCGAGGGGATAGGCGGAGCCGACGCGCAGCTTGATCTCTTCCGCGGTGCGCTCACCGATGAGGAGATTGTAGGCGCGCTTCATGTAATTGATGATGGCGGCGTCGAGCTCGTCGCCGGCGACGCGGATGGACTTCGAGAACACGATGCCATTCAGCGAGATGATCGCGATCTCGGTGGTGCCGCCGCCGATGTCCACAATCATGTTGGCCGCGGGTTCGTCAATGGGCAGGCCGACGCCGATCGCGGCAGCCATGGGCTCGGGAATGGTGATGACATCGCGGGCGCCGGCGTGGAGGGCGGAGTCTTTCACGGCGCGCTTCTCGACCTCGGTGATGCCGGAAGGAATGGCGATGACGACGCGGGGCGGGGCGCGGAAGGAGCCGCTGCTGACCTTGCGGATGAAATAGCGGAGCATCGCCTCGGTGACGTCGAAGTCGGCGATCACGCCGTCCTTCATGGGGCGGATGGCGGTGATGTTGCCGGGGGTGCGCCCCAGCATCTTCTTGGCCTCGTCGCCGACGGCGCGGACCTTGCGGGTGACGGTGTCGAGGGCGACCACGGAGGGCTCGCGCAGGACGATGCCCTTGTCCTTCACGTAAACGAGCGTATTGGCGGTGCCGAGGTCGATGCCGATATCGTTGGAGAAGTAACCGAGGAAGTTGGCCATGATTGCGTTGAGGGTGGGGCGCGTATCCGCCGACGGAAACGAATCGGCGGGCGTGCGGGGTGTCAACGAGGGAAAACGGCGGCCGGACGCCGCCGCGGACGACGAGACGACGGGACCACCGGACAACCCTCAGCGGTATGGACGATCCGGCGCGGCACCGTGGACGATCACGCGGGGAATCCCAAGCGGGTCGCGCGGTAGTCCGTGGTCCTGTCGTCCAGCGGGTCGCCGGTCCGCTCCACGGGCTTGACGCGGTGCGTGGTTCGCCGCGTCCTGAGGGCGGCTCCCGCCACCGACCATGCACGGCATTCTATTCATCCAGGACCTGGCGGTGATCCTCGTGGTCGCGGGCGTGGTCGGCTGGATCTGCCAGCGGCTGGGGCTGTCGGTGATCGTGGGGTTTCTCGCCGCCGGCATGGTCGTCGGCCCGTATACGCCGCCGTTCACGCTGGTACACGACGTCGGCCGGATCGAGACGCTGGCGCAGGTCGGCCTCGTGTTCCTGATGTTTTCCATCGGCCTGCGGCTGAGCGTGCGGAAGCTGCGCCGGCTCGGGTTGTCGCTGATGGTGGCGACCTGCGGCGGGGCGCTGGTGATGTATTACCTGACGCGGCTGCTGGGCGCGGCGCTGGGCTGGAGCAGCACCGAAAGCCTCTTTTTGGCGGGCATGCTCATGGTGTCGTCGTCCGCGATCATCAGTAAAATCCTGCAGGAGACCGGGGAGAACCACGAGCGGTCCGGCCAGCTGGCGATGGGCATCTCGGTGCTCGAGGACGTGGTGGCGATCGTGATGCTGACGCTACTGAACTCGCTGGTGCAGATCGGCAGCGTGGGCGGTGCGCCGGCGTCGTCGCTGGGCCACACACTGGGCCTGCTCGGGGCGTTTGTTGCGCTGGCGGGAGTGGGCGGGCTGCTGCTGGTGCCGTGGCTGCTGCGGCGGATGAGCATCTCGGCGGACGAGGAGCTGCAGACACTGGGCATCGCGGCGCTGCTGTTCGGGCTGGCGATGGTGGCGGTGTACGCCGGCTACTCGCTGGCGCTGGGGGCATTTTTGCTCGGCACGATCGTGGCGGAGACCCCGCACCGTCACCAGGTGGAGCGGACCTTCGAGGGGATGCGCGACATCTTCAGCGCGGTGTTTTTCGTGGCGATCGGCATGCAGATCAACCTGCACGAGATGGCGGGCGAAGCCGGGCTGATTGTGGGCGTGGCGGTCTTCACGCTGCTGGCGCGCAGCATTGCAACCACGACGGCGCTGACGCTGATGGGCGTGCCGCCGAAGGATGCGCTGCGGACGGGCATGGCAGTCACGCCGATCGGCGAATTTTCGTTCATCATCGCGCAGCTCGGCGTGGGCGCGGCGGTTGTCCCGACGAAGTTTTACCCGCTGGCGGTCGGGGTGTCGCTGCTGACCACGCTGGTTGCGCCGGTGGTGATGCGCCGGTCCGCGCCGATCGCGGAGGCTCTGCTGGCGCGGCAGCCGCGCTGGCTGGCGGCGGCGCAACGGCAGTATCGCGAGCGGCTGGACCAGCTGCAGGCGCAGGCCAAGCGCAACAAGCTCTGGCAGCTCAGCCGGAAACGTTTTTTCCAGATCGGCATCGAGGTGCTGCTGGTAAGCGGGCTGCTGATCTTTTCAGGGCAGATGCTGGCCGCGGCCGAGGGCTGGCTGGGCCGCGACTGGCTGTTTCCCAACGGTCTGCAGGTGATTTTCTGGGTGGCGCTCAGCCTGGTGCTGCTCGCCCCGCTGGTGGCGATCTGGCGGAATTGCTCGGCGCTTTCGCTGCTCTACGCCCAGGTGTCCACGTCCGGCCAGCCCCAGGCGGCCCGGCTGGCCCGCTGGGTGGAGACGGTGATCAAGTCCCTTTGCGGCACGGCGATGTTCGTCTGGGTGTTCTCGCTGCTCCCGGCCGAGGGCAACGCGCGCTGGCTGCTGTTTGCGAGCGGGTTCATCGCGGTGGTCGCGCTGATGCTGTTGTGGCGCAAGCTGGTGCTCTGGCACAGCCAGCTCGAGATCGAGCTGCAGACGGTGATCGCCACGGCCGAGGGCAAGATGACGGCGACGTCCGCGCCCTGGCTGCAGGCGCACGGGGATTGGAATTTGCACATGATCGACTGCGTGCTGCCCGATCTGGCGGATGCGCAGGGCCGGAAGATCGCCGAACTCGACCTGCGGGCCCGGTTTGGCTGCTCGGTCGTCGGCATCGAGCGGCAGGGCTTCATGATCCCGCTGCCACCGCCGGACGCGGTGCTGTATCCGCGGGACCGTGTGCTGCTAATGGGCACGACGGAGCAGGTGAAGGCGGGCAAGACGTTTCTCGGTGCGGTCTCGGGCAACACCGACTCGCTGTACGAGGAAGTCCTGATGGAATCGATCAAGATTCCGCTGCGCAGCCCGGCGACCGGCCGGTCCCTCGCCGAGCTTTCCCTCGCGCGCACCTACGGCGTACAGATCGCCGGGGTCAACCACCGCGGCCTGCGCGTGCTGAACCCGAGCGCCGAAGAACGCCTGCAAGCGGGCGACGAGGTTCTGGCGCTCGGCACTCCGGCCCAAATCTCGGCCTTCCGGAGCTGGCTCGTCGAAGCGGGTCCGGCCGCGGAATAAAAAAGCGCGCCGGGTGGGGCGCGCTTAAGGGAGTGAGACTGAAGGGGGCTCAGTTCGAGCCGTTGGTGGTCTTGGTGGGCTCGGCCGGCTTCTTGGCGGCGGCGGCCTTGTCTTCCTCCGGGTCGTCGCGGCTGGCCTTCTTGAATTCCTTGATGGACTGGCCGAGGCCCTTCGCGAGCGAGGGGAGCTTGGTGCCGCCGAAGAGGAGGAGCACGATTGCCAGGATGATCAGCAGTTCCGTGCCACCGATGCCGAAGACGGCGAAAAGAGCGGGGAGAGTAGCCATGGGATCAAGCTATGCCGGGGGTCCGGGCTGTAAAGCGGGAAGTCCGGTTTACAGCTTGCCCGTCGGCATCGGGAAGCCGGCGGGGATGGGCGCCATGCCGGGCAGGATCGCGCGCGGCATCCCGCTGGTGGCGGCGACCTTCATGAGGTTCTGCGCGTTGTCGATCTGCTCGGCGTCGAAGAAGCCGTGCAGCTGGCGGATGCGCGTCGGATGGCGCATCTTGCGGAGCGCCTTGGCCTCGATCTGGCGGATGCGCTCGCGGGTGACCTTGAACTGCTTGCCGACCTCCTCGAGGGTGCGGCTGTAACCGTCCACGAGGCCGAAGCGCAGGGAGAGCACGCGGCGCTCGCGCTCGGTGAGCGAGTCGAGGACGTCGATGATCTTTTCGCGGAGGAGGGAGAACGCCGTCATGTCGTACGGGTTCTCGGCGGACTTGTCCTCGATGAAGTCACCGAAGCTGGTGTCGTCGCCGTCGCCGACGGGCGACTGGAGCGAGATGGGCTGCTGCGCCATCTTCATGATCTGCTGCACGCGCTCGACGGGGAGATTCATCTCGTCGGCGACCTCGTCGGGGGTCGGCTCGTGGCCGAACTCCTGCAGGAGCTGCTTCTGCACCTGCATGACCTTGTTGAGGGTCTCGATCATGTGCACCGGGATGCGGATGGTGCGGGCCTGGTCGGCGATGGAGCGGGTGATGGCCTGGCGGATCCACCACGTGGCGTAGGTGGAGAACTTGTAGCCGCGGCGGTACTCAAACTTCTCGACGGCCTTCATCAGGCCCATGTTGCCCTCCTGGATCAGGTCGAGGAAGGAGAGGCCGCGGTTCGTGTACTTCTTGGCAATGGAGATGACGAGACGGAGATTGGCCTCGACCATCTCGGTCTTGGCCTGGTGCGCCTCGCGGACGTGGACGCGGGTCTGGGCGACGACGGCGAGCAGGGCGGTCGGCGTGATCCGCTGGCCGGCCTCGATCTGCTTCAGGCGATGGTTGATCGCGCGGGTGTCGAGGGCGGCGTCCTTCTTGGTCTTCGGGTGCTTGGCGCGGTCGAGCTGGGCGTGGAGGGTTTCGATCTCCTCGAGGACGGGCCGCATCTGCTCGAGGTATTCCTCGTAGACCTTCAGCTTGAAGAAGAACTTGCCAAAGAAGGAGCGGAGGACGTTCTCGCGCTTTTTGTGCTTGGTGAGGACCTTCTTTTTCTCGGCCTCGGTGCGGGCCTTGAGGTATTCCGCCCACGACTCGGCGACGGCCTTCTCGGACTTCTGCGTGTTCTCGACGAGCTTGGGCAGGCCCTTGAAGTAGGCCTCGCGGCTGTCGATCTTCTTGTCGATGACGATGCGGTCGAAGCGTTCCTCGCGGTTGAGGAGCTTGGCGCCGAGCGTGCCGATGTAGCCGCCGACGGCCGCGGCCTCGAAGAGGGCGGTCTGGGCCTTGAGCTCGGCGTTCTCGATGCGCTTCGAAATTTCAACTTCCTGCTCGCGGGTCAGCAGCGGGACCTGGCCCATCTGCTTCAGGTACATGCGGACCGGGTCGTCGAGGATGTCGTGCTGCGAGGAGCGGCTTTCCTCCTCCTCGGCCTCCTCCATGCGCTGCTTGTAATCGTCGACCTGGTCGGGCTCGAGGATCTCAATTTCGAGGTTCTGCAGGATGGAAAGGACGTTATCGATCTCCTCCTGGTTCTCGACGGACTCGGGCAGGGCCTCGTTGATGTCGTCGAACGTCAGGTAGCCCTGCTCCTTGGAGAGGCGGATCAGGTGGCGGATCTTGTCGTTGATGCCACCGGGCGGGATGTCCGCACCGGGCGCGCCCTCGGCACCGGGGGTGGCGGGGATTTTGGCGATGACGGCCTCGACGGCTTCGGAATGGGTATCGGCGGAGGAGGGCTTGGCTTTGCGCGGCATGATGTGGATGTCTCTACTATAAGGGCTAAACCGTAACAGGCAAACTGAGCGGCTGGCGGAGCTGACGCTGCAGGTCTGAACGTTCTTTTAAGAGTGAAATTGGGTCAGAATTACTGTCCGCACCGTGGTTGGCTAAAGCAAGTTCTATTTGCCGCAGGCGGGGTTCGAGGGCGCGGGTGCGGAGCTGGCGGAGGCCTTCGTTGGCGACCTTGACCGGATCGTCAATCGCCGGGGTATCAAAGAGCAGTGAAGCAGCAAGCGTCTTTTCCTCAGGAGTTTCCAGCAATCCATCCAAATGGTCCCGGCCGGGCCAGGTGTCGTTTTCAAACTCGCCCAAGAAACGGTTGAGCAGGACCCCGGCGGTATGGCCGGTGTCGATCCAGTCATGGGGCAGGGCGGAGCTGAGGTGTTTGCCGAGCGATTCGAAATGCAGGCAGAGGATGAGCAGGTGATGCTCCGTGCTTTGGTTGGTGTTGGTCGCGGGTTGGGCGGGAGCGGGGGCGTTCTGGTTGGCGGGGCGAGCGGCGGCCTGCCGGCTTTGACGGGAAATGAAGGTCTGAAAATCGCGCTGGAGGGCGGCGGGGGAGAGGCGGAGGTGCGCCGCGGCCTCGGCGAGGAACTCGGACCGCGAGACCTCGCTCTCGGCCGAGGCGACCAGTTCGAGGATGGTCTGGGCGGCGCGGGATTTGAGTTCGGACGACGCGGTGGCGGGATCGGGCAGGGCGGTGTGGCAGGCGAAGGCCATGGCGGAACTCGCGCTCTTGCGGACCTCCTCGTACGCGGCGAGGCCGCGCTCGCGGAAGAGCGAGTCGGGGTCGTCGCCTTTGGCCAGAACGAGAAACTTCACCTCGAGCCCGGCGCGCAGCGCCATTGGCAGGAAACGCATCGCGGCCTTCTGACCGGCGCTGTCGCCGTCGAGGAAGCACTCCACCTGCGACTGGTAGCGCCGCAGCAACACGAGCTGCGGCTCGGTGATGGACGTGCCCTGCGGGGCGATGGCGGACTTGAGACCGACGCTCCAGCAGCGCAGCGCGTCGAGCTGGCCCTCGACCATGACGAACGGCCGGCCCTCGCCGACGTTCGTGCGGGCGCGGTCGAGGTTGAAGAGCAGGTTGCCCTTCGTGAAAATCGGCGTCTCGGGCGAGTTGACGTATTTCGCCTCGCGCGCCGGATCGTCCTCAGGCGTGAGGTCGGTCTGGCGGGCGGTGAACGCCACCACGCGGCCCTGGTGGTCGCGGATGGGAATCATCAGCCGGCCGCGGAAACGCGGCTTGAGCGAACCGAGCCCGAGCATCGCGCCGTCGCGGACGAAAAACAGCCCGCACTGCCGGATGGCGTCCTCGGAAAACTTGCGCTTGAGCAGCGCGGCCGCGAGCCCGTCGTCCACCGTCGCGGCGACGCCGATCTTGAACTCGTCGGCGAGCTCGAGCGCGAACCGGCGTTTTTCCACCCAGTACGTCCGCATGAACTCGCCGGCGGGCGTGGCGGCCTTGAACGCCTGATGGTAATGGTCGGCGGCGAGCTCGTGGATCTCGAAGATTTCCTGGCGCAGCGAGCGCTCCTCGCGGCTGGGCCCGCCGGAGCCGGCTTCGTACTCGATGACGATGTTGAAGCGCTGGCCGAGGGCCTCGACGGCCTCGGTGAAGCCGAGCTGCTCGGTCTCGCGCACGAAGGAGATGAGGTCGCCGGCCTTGCCGCAGCCGAAGCACTTGAAGAAGCCCTTGTCGGCATCCACGTTGAACGACGGCGTCTTCTCGTTGTGGAACGGGCACAGGCCCTTCAGCCGGCCGGCGCCGGCCTTTTTCAGGGTGACGACCCGGGAAACGACGTCCGCGAGGTTCACGCGCAACTTCAGGTCGCGGACGCAGGTGGGCTTGATGACGGGCATGGGCGGGGGGCGTCGGCGCGGGTGGCGCGGAAGAATGCACTTTCAACCCGGACGGGGGGCTGTCAAGTTTCGCGGCTCTTTGAGGAAACATTGCCCGGTTTTGGGCGACTCATATCCATCCCATGCGCTTCATCCGTCCCACGCTTCTGCTGGCCCTCCTCCTCGCGCCGCTGGCCCTCCGCGCGACCGAAACGGCCGTGCCGCGCACGCCCTCGCTCGATCCCGTCTGGCAGGCGCAGCTCCCGGCCTTTGACGAAACGTCCTACGGCCGGGAGGTGGAGGCGCTCATCACCACCTTTGAGAGGGCGAGCGGCAAGAAACTCGTGCCCGGCGTGAAGAAAAAGGTCGGCCTGAAGATCTACACCGACTCCGGTCCGGGCATGGCCACGCCCGTGGAACTGGTCCATGCGGTGATCCGGGCGCTCGAGCGCCGCGGTTTCGAGCAGCACAATATTTTTCTCGTCGGGCTGAACCAGCTGCGCCTGCGCATGACCGGCTACCTGCCTTCGCTGGTGACGGGCGAGTCGCCGTTCAAGGGTCATCCGATCTACGTGCTGGAGTCCGGCAAGTTTTACGACCCGGTCTGGTTCTACGACAGCCCGCTCCCGCAGCGATTCGACCCGATCTTCGCGGAGCAGCAGACGAAGGACTACCCCAACAGCTCGACGAAGGACGAGGACCGCAAGAGCTTCCTCGCCACGCCGCTGTTCCTCGACGCCGATTTCTGGATCAACCTGCCGGTGTACACCGACCACCCCATGCTGGGCGTGAACGGCGCGCTGGTGAATGCCACGCTGTGGAATGCCTCGAACACCGGCCGTTTCTTCCGTTCGCCCGCCAACGCCCCCGCGGCGGTCGCCGAGATGAGCGCCATCCCCGAGCTGCGCCAGACCTGGATGTTCACGCTCGCGAGTCTCGAGCACTACCAGTTCATCGGCGGGCCGTACTTCAACTCGCTCTACTCGGCCTCCGAGCCGCTGCTGTGGCTGAGCACGGATCCCGTGCTGCTCGACTCCCTGATGCGCGCCCGCATCAACGGTCTGCGCAAACAGTCCGGCTTCGAGCCGATCTCCGAGGAGATCCGCACCCTGGAGTTCGCGGAGACGCTGGGCGTGGGCTCGACCCACATCGCATCCGCGAAATTTATCCCGGTCACGCAATAGTTTGGGGCGAGGCGGCCATGGCATTGTCATCGCGAGCCCGGCTTGGCGGGCGTGGCGATCCATCCGGATGGATCGCCACGTCGTCCCGCGGGGGCGGGACTTCTCGCAGTGACAAACTGGGTCATGCCCAATAAAACCGCTTGTCAGCGCGGCGAGGGTGAGCCCAATTTCAGTCTGACATGATTTCCGCCGCCTACCTCCCGTTCCTGATCCAGGCCGTCCTTGCGGCGGGCATCACCGCGGCGGTCATCGTGGCCAGCCACGTGTTCGGCCAGCGCGCCAAGGGCTCCAAGATCAAGGACTCGGCTTACGAGTGCGGCGTGCCGGCCGAGGGCCTCATCCACACGCGCTTTTCGGTGAAGTTTTTCCTCACCGCGCTGCTCTTCATGCTCTTCGACCTGGAGATCGTGATCCTCGTGCCTTGGACGTTCATCTACCGCGAGTTCCTGGCGAACCACATCGCCATCCTCGGGCCCATCATGTTCTTCATCGGCGTCCTCGTGCTCGGCTTGATCTACGAAATCAAGAAGGGCGCCCTCGAATGGGAGAAGTAAGCGGAAAAGAAGAAACCCGGGAAACGGCCGAAAGTAGAAACCCCTCTGCCGTGCTGACCTTTTGGAACGTTTCTTCTTTCTGAAGTTTCATCTTTCCCAAGTTTTTCTGCCATGCGTCTCGATAAAATCATCGCCCGGGGCCGGATCATCGACCTGCGCAGCATTGACCTCGAGGGCGCGTTGCAGGAGCTGCTGGCCGTCTGCGTCGAGCGTTTCCCCGACCTGAAGCGCGAGGCGCTGCTCAAGGGCCTGCTGGCCCGCGAGAGCACGATGACGACCTACCTCGGCCTGGGCGTCGCGCTGCCCCACGTCCGCGTCAAGATGGGGCGCCGCTACGTTCTGGCGATCGGCCGCAGCCGCATCGGCATCCGGCACGACGGCGCGGTGGACGACGAGCGCGTGCACCTGATCTTCATGCTGATCGCGGGCGAGAAGGCGCGTGATTACCTGCAGGTGCTGGCGTCGATTGCGCGGCAGGTGAAGGAGCCCGAGTTGATCGACAACCTTGTCCATGCGCCCGACCTGGACGCGCTGCACGAGCGGCTGGTCGGTGGCTTCGGGGGCATCCGGCCGGTGCAGACCCAGCAGAACCGGATCAACCGGCTGATGTTCCGCGAGGCCGAGCGCGTGGCCAGCGGCGCGGGTTGCGGGACCATCATGATTTTTGGCGACACGTTCATCGGCGGCATCGAGGCCGGGGCCGTGCCGACGAAGATGAAGACCATCCTCGTCACGCGGAACCCGATCGAGCCCAGCGAGGACCAGAAGGGGTTTGGGGAGACGATCCAGGTGCGCTCGTTCTCCAGCCAGCGGCTGGCCCAGTTGCGCAGCGCGATGCTGGTGGCGCTCACCCGCGGGATCATTTCCTTCACCGACCGCATCTGTTGCGTCGGCGGCATGACCGGGAGCAACCAGTTCGACACGCTTGTGGTGGTGGATGTGGAGCGTGAATTCCAGACGCTGCTGACCGGCCAGACGGCCGACCTGCTGCCCGAAGATGTGAAGCCCGAGGTGCTCGAGCGGGTCATTGCGGTGGCTACGGAACTGGCCGTCGAAGGGCGCGAAGGCCGGCCCGTCGGCTGCCTGTTTGTGGTGGGCGACGTGGAAAAGGTGGAGACGTTCACCAAGCCGCTCGTGCTGAACCCGTTCTTTGGTTACAAGGAGGAGGACCGGAACATCCTGAACCCGTTCATGGATGAGACTGTGAAGGAATTTTCCTCGATCGACGGCGCGTTTGTGATCCGGGGTGACGGGGTGGTCGAGTCGGCCGGCAGCCTGATCCAGGCGATCGACAGCGACCACGCGCTGCCCAGCGGGCTCGGCAGCCGGCATGCGGCCGCCGCAGCTATCAGCGTGGCAGCCAACTGTATAGCTATCATTGTCTCCTCGAGCACGGGCCAGGTATCGCTCTTCCGCCGCGGGGTCATGCTGCCGCTGACGGACAAGCGCCGGTGAGCGCTGCGCGCTGACCGGCGCAGTTGAGCGTTGAAAGCTGAAAGTTGAAAGCCGACTTCAGGCCTGCGAAACCGTGGAAGTGGCTTTCAGCTGCCAACTTTCACCTTTCAACCAAGTTCCGCCGCCGGCGCAACTTTGGGGTTGCACCGGCCTGTTCCGCCCTGTGTCCTGACCCTTCAACCATTTAAATATCATGAACGAAGTCGTCACCCTGGAATGCACCGAGGCCAAGAAAGAGGGCAAGCCCGTCTCCCGCTACCTCACGCTGCGCAACAAGAAAACGGTCACCGAGCGCATCGAGAAGAAGAAGTACAACCCCTTCCTCAAGCGCCACACGCTGCACAAGGAGATCAAGTAAGTCTCCGCCGCGATTGCCGCGTCCTTTGCAAGCCGGGCTCACGAGCCCGGCTTTTTCATGGGCGGAGTAGGGCGGGGTCTTTAACCCGCCCTGAATTAGACTCGGGAAGATCGCGCTATATCCAACTTGCCGGTCGACGGTGCGATCTAGTGCGGGTCAAAGTCCCCGCCCTACCCAGAAACTAAAAAACCGCCCGAACGGGGCGGCCTCAGCTGGCTTTCTTCTCGGTGGCCGGTGTGCCGGCGGCGACTTGCTGGCGGCGGGCGGCGCGCCAGCTCTCACGGTGCTTTCGGATCCAGTCCAGCAGCGCGCGTTCAAAACCGATGTCGTAACCGAGGCGCTCGGATTCCAGCCACTTGTGTTTCAGGATTTCCTCCCGCTCGGCCAGGAATTCCTGGTAGAGGCTCGACTGTTTGACGAATTCGCGAGTGGTCGCGGGCTCTAGGGCGGTGGAAGTCATGCAGCGTTACAGCGCGATGGAACATGAGAGCGAGGCACCGTTGCGTGTCAATGCCCGCCATCTTCCAAAATTTACAATGGCCGGACGGCCGGGGCCCTGAGCCGGGCCAGCAGGGTCTCGGCGATGCCGCGGAAAACCTCCGCCGCCGGGCTCTTGGGCTCGCTGACCACGATGGGGGTGCCCGAGTCGCCGCCCTCGCGGATCGCGGGGATGAGCGGCACCTGGCCGAGGAGGACCGTGCCGAGCTTTTCGGCCGTCAGGATGCCGCCACCGGAACCAAAGAGGGTCTGCTTCTGGCCGGCCGCATCCGTGAACCAGCTCATGTTTTCCGCCACGCCGAGCAGCGGCACATTGACCTTCTGGAACATCAGGCCGCCCTTGCGCGCGACGTTGGTCGCGGCGGGCTGAGGCGTCGTGACGATCACCGCGCCGTCCAGCGGGAGGGTCTGCACGAGGGAAAGTTGGGCGTCACCGGTGCCGGGCGGCAGGTCCACGATGAGCACGTCGAGTTCGCCCCATTTCACGTTTTGGACGAACTGCTGGATGGTCTTCATGATCATCGGGCCGCGCCAGACGACGGGGGTGTTGTCGTCCACGAGGAAGCCCATGCTCATCACCTTCACGCCGTGCCGCTCCATGGGCACGAGCGACTCGCCGTCCACTTCCGGCCGGCCCTGCAGGCCCATCATCAGCGGCACGCTGGGGCCGTAGATGTCGCAGTCCATCAGGCCGATCCGCCCCGCGCGGCCGGCGGCGGTCGAAATCTGGGCGAGGGCGCAGGCGAGGTTGACGGCGAAGGTGCTTTTGCCGACGCCGCCCTTGCCGGACGCGATGGCGATCGAGTGCTTGATGCCCTTGGGTGCGCCGGCCGGGGCGCCAGCGGCGCCGGGTGCACTGGGGGCGGGGGCCTTGACCGGCGACACGGCGATGTCGATCACGGTGTCCTTGACGCCGGGGAGGGCACGCAGGCACTGGTCGACCTCCTTCTTCAGGTGCAGCGGGATCTTCGGGTCGCTCGTGGTCAGGGCGAGGGAGACCCGGGCGGTGCCGTCCACCAGCGCGGCGCTGCGCACCAGCCCGAAGGACACGATGTCGCGGCTGAAGCCGGGATACTTCACTTGCTTGAGATGCTCTTTGAGTTCGTCGGAGGTCACGGGGGAGAAAATGGTGGGCGGAAGGGAAATAAAGTTGTTATGCGCGGTCTGGGTGTAAATAGAAATGCCCGGTCTTCGTCTTCCGGTCCCAGCCCTCTTTTCCTCCCCATGCAAAAAATTCTGCGCCTTTTCCTCCTGCTCGCCCTCGTCGCCGCCCCCGTGCTGGCCCGCGACCTCGGCGAAGTTGTCGTCACCGCCGAGTACACGACGGTGCCGGTCCGCGTCTCGGCCAACACCCCCGAGCTCAACGACCTCGCGCTGCGCGCCTTCCACGTGCACGGCCGCTACCGGCTCACCGCCAGCGGCTACTCCTACGACATCAAGTTCTCCCAGGTGACCGGGACGCAGGTTCGCGTGGACATCACGAAGGGCATGGCGGGCACGCCCTATTCGTCGGACGTGGCGACCGGCCGCGACGCGAGTGATGCGCTGCTGCGCGCCGCGGACATCGCCGTGGTCAAGACCAACGGCGTGGGCCTCAAGGGCTTTTTCACCGCCCGGATCGCGTTCATCGGCGGCGGCGGCGGCCGGCGCGAGATCTACACCAGCGACCTGTTTTTCCGCCGGGTGACGCAGGTCACGCATGACAACGCGCTGGCGCTGTTCCCGCGCTGGTCGCCCGACGGCTCGAAGCTGCTCTACACGAGTTTCTTCAAGTCGGGCTTCCCGGATATTTTCCAGATCGACCTCAACACCTACCAGCGCACGACGTTTGTGAGCTTCAAGGGCACCAACGGCGGCGCCCGCTACAGCCCGAGCGGCGGCCAGGTGGCGATGGTGCTCAGTGGCGAGGGCACGCCGGAAATCTATATCAGCAACGCGCAGGGCCGGCAGGTTTCGCGCAAGACGCACTCGGACTCCGGCAAGGCCTCGCCGTGCTGGTCGCCGGACGGTTCCCGCCTCGTGTTCGCCATGGAGCCCGGTCCGCAGCTCTACACCATGTCCTCCGGCGGCGGTTCGCCGTCGCGGCTGATGACGGGCTTCAGCTACGCCGCGGAGCCGGATTGGAGCCGGACCAACCCCAACAAAATCGTCTGCACCGTGCGCAGCGGTTCGTACCAGATTGCGGTCTACGACATGTCCAAGGGCAAGGCGGAGATCGTTTCCAAGGCGCCGTTTGACGGCATCGAGGCCAGCTGGCTCGCCGACGGCCGCCACGTGGTTTACACCGCGCGCGACCGCAGCACGAGCCGGCTCTGCATCCTCGACACCGAGACGGGCAAGAGCACGCCGATCAGTCCCGGCAGCTTCGGCCCGGCGATGCAGGGCAACGTCTGGACGCCGGGACTTTGACGTAGGGCGGGTCTTTGCCCCGCCCTCTGCAAAGGTGGTCGCCGATGCCCCATCGGCGATAGCGTCGGGAGGGACTCCGACGCCCACCCCAATTCGCAAAAAAGCCGCGCCTGTTCGGGCGCGGCTTTTTGTTGGGCGAATTGAATCCGCGTGTCTGACTTACTTCGTCGCGGCGACGAAGTTGGCCTCGGCCGCATCCCAGTCGGCGACGTTCCAGAAGGCCGCGATGTAGTCGGGGCGGCGGTTCTGGTAGTTGAGATAGTAGGCGTGTTCCCAGACATCGAGGCCGAGGACGGGCTTGCCCTCGATGCCGGCGACGGCCTTGCCCATGAGCGGGCTGTCCTGGTTGGCGGTGGAGCCGATCGCGAGCTTCTTGTCGGCGCCGACGTAGAGCCAGGCCCAGCCGGAGCCGAAGCGCGTGGCGCCGGCCTTGGCGAAGTCTTCCTTGAACTTGGCGAAGCCGCCGAGTTGCGACTCGATGGCGGCGGCGAGGGTGCCCTTCGGCGCGCCGCCCTTGCCCGGGCCCATGACGGTCCAGAAAAACGAGTGGTTGGAATGGCCACCGGCGTTGTTGCGCACGCCGCCGCGGATGGCCTCGGGGACCTTGCTCAGGTCGGCGATGAGGACGTTGACGTCGAGGGCGGCGAGATCGGCGTGATCCTTGAGGAGATTGTTGGCGTTCGTGATGTACGCCTGGTGGTGCTTGCCGTGGTGGATTTCCATCGTCTTCGCATCAAGGTGCGGGACGAGGGCGTCGAGAGCGTAAGGGAGTTTCGGAAGTTCGTAGGCCATGTTGATATGATTTTCGGGTTGGAAGGAGACTCGGACACCGTGCCGCGGCTCCGGTTCGCCGTCAACTGCGGGAGCGATTTATGACTCCGCGGTGCGCTTCAGTTTGAAGAACGCCTGCAGCAATTCCCGGCACTCCGGCTCGAGCACGCCGCCGGCGGTCAGCTCGACGTGGTGGTTCACGCGCGGTAGATCGTTGAGATTCGTGGCGCCGCCGAGGCAACCCATCTTCGGGTCGGGCACGGCGTAGCAGACGCGCTTGAGCCGCGACATGAGCGTGGCGCCGGAGCACATGGGGCAGGGCTCCTTCGTGACATAGAGTGTCGCGCCTTCGAGCCGCCAGTTGCCCAGCTTCGCGGCGGCCTGGGTCAGCGCGAGCATCTCGGCGTGCGCGGTGGGGTCGTGCGCGCCCTCGACGGTGTTGTGGGCCGCGGCCAGGATCTCGCCGTTGAGCTCGATGATGGCGCCAATGGGCACCTCGTCCTGCCGCCAGGCGTCGATGGCCTGATTGTACGCCAGGCTCATGTAGAAGGCGTCGTCGCGCACCAGTTGCGAAGGAAAGCGCTTCTCGAACGGGCAGGCGGGGGAAGGGGATGAATCGGCCATGAGGTCGGGTGGGAAACGTAGCTTCCGAGGTAAAACCTTGCTTACGAGGGGTATTTCCCCCTTACAATGCGCTTTTATTATCGCTGACCTACCTATGACGCAACCCCTGACCCACACCTCCCACCATGGCTGATAGCAATTCCATCGAAGTGGAGGGCAAGGTCGTCACGGTACTGCCGGGCACGATGTTCAAGGTGCAGCTGTCCAACGGGCACGTCGTGCTCGCGCACATCTCGGGCAAGCTGCGGAAGAACTTCATCAAGATCGCCGCGGGTGACACCGTGAAGATGGAGATGAGCCCGTACGACCTCGAGAAGGCGCGCATCACGTTTCGCGTCAAGGAGCAGAACTCCACCTACCGTCCGCCGCCGCGCCGCCGCTTCTGAGCGCCGCCGGCTGACTGCCGCCGCGTCATTTCCCACGCCATGCGGGTTGATCACAGCCAGGCTGCCCCCGCGTTTGCGAACGACATCGAGGCGTTCCTCGGTTTTCTCGGCCTCGAGCGCGGCCTGTCAAAGAACACGCTCACGGCCTATCGCAGCGATCTCGACCAGTGCGCCGCGTTCCTGGCCAAGCGCGCGGTGAAAGACTGGCGCAGCGTCACGCGTGTCCAGGCGGGCGAATGGGTGCATTCGCTGAACGGCCGCGTGGGTTCACCGGCCAGCCAGGCGCGCAAGCTCACCGCGCTGCGCGGACTCGCCCGCTTCCTCGCCCGCGAGAAACTCCGCGACGACGATTTCACCCAGCTGCTTGCGGCGCCGAAACTTTCGCGGCGCATCCCCGGCACGCTCACGCCGGAGGAAATCTCGCGCCTGCTGGCCGCGCCGACGGGGGGCGATGCGCGGGCGCTGCGGGACCGGGCCCTGCTGGAATTGTTTTACTCGAGCGGCCTCCGCGTGTCGGAGCTCGCGGGGCTCACGCTGCAGCAGATCGACCTGGAGCAGGGTTTTATCCGCGTGTTTGGCAAGGGCTCGAAGGAGCGCGTCGTGCCGGTCGGAGGCCGGGCGGCGGATGCCGTCACGACGTGGCTCGTTTCCGGCCGGCCGCAGCTCGTCAAGGCGCGCACCGGCAGCCAGCTGTTCCTCAACAACCGCGGGTCGGCGCTTTCGCGCGTGACGCTCTGGAAGCTGGTGAAAACCTATGCGGCGCGCGCCGGAATCACGAAGAACGTGAAGCCCCACGGCCTGCGCCACTCGTTTGCCACGCACCTCCTGACCGGCGGAGCGGACCTCCGCGCCATCCAGGAAATGCTTGGCCACGCGAGCATTTCGACGACGCAGATCTACACCGCGGTCGAGACCAAGCGCCTGCTGGACCAGCACGCGAAGTTTCACCCGCGCAACCGCGCCTGACCCGCCTCCCGCATGAGTGCCATCGGCCAGTCTGCGCGGCGAATTTTGACCGGGGTTGGCTATGCGGGCGCCGTCGTGGCCCCGCTGCTGCTCCTGGTGGATCTGTCCGTTAACCTTCCGCAGGACTGGTCGAATCACCTCTGGATGATCGGCTATTACGGGGACTATTTCCGCGCCCACGACAGCCTGCCGACGGTGATGAACACAGGGCCGGCCGTGGGGCTGGCCCAGCCGGTATTTTATGCGTGGTTGTTATATCCCTGGCTCGGGATTCTGGCCGCCGTCACCGGCGCGGCGCTGGCGGTGCGCGTGGCCGTTCTCGCGATGCTGGCGGCGCAGTTTTTCGCGCTGGTTGCCACCGGGCGGAAAATTTTCGGCGAGACGCGCCTGGCCTATGTCGTGGCCGTCTCGGTGGTTTGGGGCACGTATTCCCTCACCAACCTCTACAGCCGCGGGGCCCTGGCGGAGTATTTTGCCACGGGTTTTTTTGTGACCGCCCTCGCGTGGGGGACCGGTGCCGTCGTGGCGGGTGACCGTCCGTCCCGCTGGTTCCAAGGTTGGCTCGCCGGATTTTTCCTGCTCCTCACCGCCGGCACGCACGCACCGACAGCCGTCCTGGCCGCGGCCTTCGTCGCCATGCTGGCCATCGGTGGCGGGCTTGCCGGCGGGCGGGCGGCTTACCGCCAGTGCATGGGCCGCGGGGTACTGTTTGCCGCGGGCGGATTCTTCGCCGGTGCCATCATCGTTGCCCCCTGGGTTTACGCCAACGGACTGTTCGCCCGTAAACTTTCACTGGTCCGGAGTGGCAGTGCCTTCATTTTCATCCCGGAAAAATGTGATTCCCTCTGGGGCCGGTTGGCGCCTTTTCCGTACGACGCCTCCGCCGTGGAGGACGGCATCAATGAGTTGGGCACCGCGTACCTGGAAGCACCGATCAATCTCGTGTTGCTGGCGCTTCTGCTCTGGAACCTCGAACTTTGCCGCCGCAACCGGGCGGAGGGTTCGGTCCCCGGGGCGGTGTCCCGCCCAGGCAAGACGATCCTGGTTTTGGCCTGCGGCTGGTTCCTGTTTTTGGGTGTGCTCTCCGTGTCCCCCTGGTTTGCCGGGTTTTTCCAGGGCCTGGCGCCCTATGTCCAGTATGTCTACCGGCTCGTGAGCCACTGCAGCGCGGCGTTGCTGGTGGCCGTTTTTGCCTCGGGTGCGTGGGTGACCCGGCAGAGTGGTTACCGGCGACACTCGCATGAGACCACCCTGATCGTGGGTGTTTGCCTCACGGTGGCGATCCTCGGGCTGGGGATCAAATTGCAGCATGCGTCAGTGGTCATTGCAGCAGAGGGTGACCGACCGGCGTCCGTCGCCCGGCGGCAGCGAGAAGTGGTCCCGGATTACACCGTGCCGGTCTCGGTGCGGGAACTGACCGACGCCGAACGGCGCGGGGCCGCCGTGGTTGCATTTCCCGTCGGTGGGAGCGGGATGAATTTCGGCGAAGTGGGCGCGATCCAAGTCGATCAGCCCCACGCTGGCTGGGTCCGGACGAATGCGGTGGTTTTTCCCTGGCTGAAACTGGAAAGTGACCAGCAGTTGCTAAGCGGGGACCGCTTGGCGCGATCGGAGCATTTCCTGGCTGTTTATCTGCCGGCCGGCCGGCACGAACTCCGTGCGGTCTGGCAGCCGGACCGGACTTGGACGCTGCTGAACCGGCTCTCGCAGGCGGTGTTTGCCCTGGTCCTGCTGGGCACGCTCGGCTGGGCCGCAGCGCGCCGGTTCGCCAAGCGCACGGCGGCGACGCTTACTTGATTTTTCCCAAGGTGCGGGCCGCGGAGAACACGCCGTAAACGACCAACAGGGCGCCGATCGGCACGAGGATGACACCGAGACCCGGGTCACCGTCGTGGATCACGACGCCACCGAGGAAAAATCCGATCGGGAGGAGCACCGAGCCCCAGAGCAGGGCGAGCGACGCCGGGCGGGTGAGTTCGAAACCCTTCACGGTGCGCAGGGTCACCCCGGCGGCGATGTTGACCAAGGCGAACAACGTGCCGTGCGCATGGGCGAGGGTGAACATCAGTCGGCGCATCTCGACGTCGACATCGAGGTACCAGCTGAGTTTGAAGCCGTGCAGCGCCTCGAGCACCACGCCGAGCGTCAGAAAGGCAAACAGGGACCACCAGCCAAAGCGGAGATGTCGGTCGGATGAGTTCATGGGAAAAGGGGTTGGGCCCGGGGTTTCAGGGGCTTATTCGGCGAGATAAACTTTCCGGTGGTTGCGCTCCTGCAGCATCCGGTCGAGCAGGTCCTGGCGGAACGAGCCGTCCACCTCGAGCAGCGTCTCGGGCCGGTAGCCGCCCTGTTGGTTGCGTTGCTCGAACCACCATTTCCGGTAGGTCAGCGCCACCGCCTCCTTCTGCTTCCCGTCCGCGACGGTGTAGTCAAAGTCATAGCCCGAAAAACCCGGCAGTGACTGGAGCGATTTCCAGGAGGCGAAGCGCACCGCGGCGTACGGGTCATTGAGCTCGAACGCGAGGAACGGATAGAGCCAGTCGCGACCCGAGGCCTTTTGTGCGGGCGCCCAGCCCATGCTCCATGCCACGAGCAGGCGCTGCTCGGCATCGCCCTTGAGCAGCCATTGCACGCCCGCCGAGAGCGCGTGATCGTCGGCAGAGAGCGCCGGGGATTTTTGTCCGTACCAGGCGGAGAGCCGGTCCGCCGTCCACGCCAGGGACTGGTCGAGATGGCAGAGGTTGCAGGCGTTGGGCCGGCCGAGCTCAATGCTTTCGCGCACGCTCGGGTTCGAAATCTGGTGGCTGCGGATGGCGCGCAGGAGACCGTAGGTCGTGTGCGGCATGTGGCAGTTGTAGCAGGTGCTGCCGGTTGACTCCACCGGGTGGTGGGTGTGGGCCGTGAGAGCGGTCGGAGTTTTCAACCCGGGATGGCACTGGAGGCACGACTGGTTGGTCGTCACCTCGGGCTTCATCTGCTGCGAGCGCGCCCAGTCGTGCAGGGAGGCGGCGTCGGTCTGGGCCGGATGCATCTCGTGACACGACAGACAGGAGAATTTTTTGCCTTGGTAGCAGGGCGAGGCGAGCACGCCGTTCAGCTCGCGGCCGGTCACGCGCACCATGCCGTCACCCCAGAAGCGCGCGTTCATAAAATGTGGTTCCGATTTCAGCAGCGCCTCGCGTTCCTCCGGGTGGTCGGTCGTGGTCGGCTGCACCACCCAGCGTGAATCGAGTTCCTTGTCACCCGGGCGATATTGGGCGCCGCCCCGGCTCCAGGGGATCTCTACCGCCGGGTTTTTAAACGCCCAGATGCTGTGACACTGTCCGCAGACGAGGGAGGAGGTCGGTCCGTCCATGCGCCCCGGGTTGGCGATGGTCTTGTCCTCGCCCTCCGACCAGTGCAGGGCGAAGCGGCGGAGGGGGTTGCGGTTCTTCTCGATGTGCTCGCGCCCCCCGCTGTGACAGGCCTCGCAGGAGATGCCGAAATCGCTCACCTGCGAGTCGTATTTGTCCTTGGCCACGAACCGCTGGCGGCCCTGCGTCACGTGGCAGTTGTAACAGGCCACATTCCAGTCGCCGTTTTGGTAAACTTGGCCGGGCCCGGGCGGGACGAGGAAGGTGTGCTCCATCGGCGCCCATTTTTTCTCGGCCACGACATAGGCGAAGGGGAGTTGGCCGAGCGTCCGGTTCTCGCCCGTCTCCGTCCAGAAAATCTGCAGGTTGTGCGAGCCCGTGAGCAGGACGATCTGCACCCGCGGGCCGAAAGCCTCCTCCGGCGCTTCCGTCGGCTTGCTCCGGACAAAATAAGCCGGGCCCTTCCGTTCGACGCGATAATCCGTCCCGTTGAAACTGAGGTTGAGCCCATCCATGTTCGTGGCGACGTTCTCGATGGACGCCACCTGGGTCATAGTGCGGTGGAAGGACACGTGCCAGCTGGCGTAATTGCCGGGATGGCAGGACTGACAGGAATCGGACGAGGTATATTCCGGCGTCAGCTGTTTGATCGGCCGGTTCTTTGGCGGGGTGCTCTGCCAGCTGCCGGTGAGCAGGGAAATGGCCGTCAGGGTCACTCCCCAGGCCAGGGCGAGGTAGCCCAAGGGCTTCACCCACAAGTATGCCCTCGTGGGTTGAGCGGTCGGTTGGTCGTTGGGCTGTGGGGTTGCCACGCCTTGCAGCCAACCGGCGATGTCAGCTGGTGCAAAGCATTTTCCACGGCCCGCCTTGCTAGGGCTGCAGCCCGGCGTGGGAAACGTGGTAGACGGCAAAGGTCGCCAGCCAATGTTCGCCCTCGTAGTGCCCGCTGAACACGTACTGCAAACCCGCCGCGGCGTGCGTGTGCAGCGATGATTCGAGGACGGACCGTCGCGGGTCGGTGGCCGCCAGCGCGGCAAGGACGCCGCGCAGGTTCCACGCCCGGTTCAGGTTCAGGCCGGCCAGGTGGATGATGCGGCCGTCGGTGGGATCGCTGACTTCCGCGGGCCGGCCCCATG
Organism: uncultured Opitutia bacterium; assembly: GCA_903839035.1. Classification (GTDB taxonomy): domain Bacteria; phylum Verrucomicrobiota; class Verrucomicrobiia; order Opitutales; family Opitutaceae; genus Opi-474. Next base: position 5,715 of record CAIMAQ010000020.1, on the reverse strand, counting down.
CGCCCAGCTCGCCACTCCGCAGCCCGGGGATGAACCCCTCCAGCCACGCGGAAAACTCCGCCGGCGGCAGCACGCGCCGCATGACATCCGCCACGTTCAGGCCGGCGGAGAAAAAATCCTCGCCCGAGGGCTCGTAATTCAGCGGGTAGTTGCGATCGGCGAGATAGTAATGCCGCGCCCGCGTGACGACCAAGTGTTCCAGCCCCGCGTCGCCCACCGCCCGGGCATAGTCCAGGATCTGCCCCAGCGCGAAAGCCGTGTCGGGATGCAGCCCGGTGCGCACGGGATAGGTGAGCCGCGGCAGGAAATCCCGGACCAGGGCCGCCAGTTTTTTCTCCAGTGGCACGAGGTTTTTCGCCCAGATGATGGCGTCTGCATCTGCCCAGGTTTTCAGTTCGGTCGCGAGCCGCAGCGCCCACGCCCAGCCATACATCCGTTCAAAGCCCCGGTTTTCCCTTGGCTCGAAGTACGCCGCCTCCGTCGCGAGATTCGGCGCGGTGAGGTGGGCGCCCAGCCGGGCGCGAATCTCCGCGGCCTCCGGCAGCCCGGGGCAGACCCGCAGCAGCCGGACCAGGAGCCAATGCCCGTGCACCGCCGAGTGCCAGTCGAAGCAGCCATAAAACGCCGGGTGCATGGCCGCCGGACTCATAATGTCCGCCGGGCCGCGCAGCACTTCCGCCGGCTTGTTGGGGTATTCGCGGTCAATCCCGTGCAACGCGAGCCGGGCAAAGGCGGAGGCGCGGGTGAGATCCAGCAGGGAAGGCATGGCCGACGAGAACGAAAAATCCCGGCGGCGTCGAGTGCGGCGGATTTGCATTACCGGAGTTCCTTCGCTCGTTCCGCGGCATCATGGGCGCCCTGCTCTCCACCTCTCCCGCCGCGTCCTCCGATGAATCCCTGATCGATGCGTCCTCCCATGCGGTTTCCGGCGCCGTGGCTGCGGCGCATCCGGCGGTGGACGCGCTGCACAAGCTGCTCCCGGGTGACCGCATCGGCGAACGCGCCATCGTGACTTTCCTGCGCGGCGTCGAGCTCCGCCGCCATGCGATCATTCCGCTGGAGATGCCGGCGCGTGGGTGAGCTGCGCATGCCTCAGCAATCTGCGGTCTGCTCGTTCAGCCGCTTCGCAATGGGTCCGCCGTTGACGGCTGATAGCTGACCGCTGAAAGCTTACCCCCATGGCCACGCCCTCTGACCAGAACTTCCAAGACTACAAAAACGCCGAGAAAAAGGCGCTCGAGCTGCTCGCGGCGATGAAGGCGGTGAGTCCGAAAAAGACGGACATCGAACTCGCGCTCCTCGTGGCGGTCTTCGAGCTGCACAAGGGACTGCTGCCCGCCGAGACGATCGGCGCCATCGTGCAGGGCCACCTCAAGACGCTGCTGCCGTTCTACGCGACGAAGAAGCCGCCGGCCGGCACCAACTGAAGCCTGACGACGGGACGACGGGAGGGCGGTCCTACTTGGACTTCGGGTCCTTTACGACCTCGAGGGGGCCGACCTTCACATGGCCCTCGGGCACCTCGTCCCGGATGATCACCTCGTGGTCGTGGTCAATCGGCTGGTCGAAGTGCGGCGCCCCGGCGGCGAGCAGCTGCTGGTAAATTTCGTTCAGGTCACGGTGGTCGGGGTCGTCGACGTTCATGGTCGTCATCCACAGCATCACCGGCTTGGTGTTCGGATCCGGCGAGTAGCGCCAGGCGCGGACCTGGATGATGAGTTTTTCTTCGTCCGCCCGCTGGCGCTTCATCTCCTCTCCGATGGAGAAGAAGATCTCATTCACGGGCCAGGGGTGAAACTTGTCACTGTTCGTCAGGTTGTTGTGCGCCTTGCCAATATCGTCGTCGGAATAGGGATTGGGCAGGTAGCCCCGGCCATACTCGACGGTGATGATAATCTGGGGTATCTGGTCCGGCTGCACGGGCTTGAAGCCGTGGGCCTCGAGTTGGCGGTTCAACTCCCGGGCGATGGCGATGGCATTGACCTCCTTGATCAGTGCGGCGACCGACGGATGCGGCGAGACCGAGGCGAGCAGGTAGATGGTCAGGTGCTTGGAAATATCCCGGGCATAGGCGAGGTCATGCTTCCGCTTGTGGTGCTCACCCATGTCGATGCCCGACCGCACGCTGATATCCAGTGCAGTCGTGTTTTCCTGGGCCCGCGCGAGCGGGAAAAAAAGCAGGGCGGCCGCGAGCCAGGCTAACAGCGGGGGTTTGATCACGGGGCGGTTCTCCCAAGGGCCATTCTGCGCGGAAAATGGAATTTTGGCGGGAAACGCGTCAACTTGAAGCACCGGAGGGTCAGCCCGCTTTCCCCGTATAGTCGTCGTCGCGGGTTTCCCGGCTCAGGGCGAGGGCGAGCAGGGTCAGCAGGGCTGCGCCGCCGAGATACCAGCCCACTGCTGGCAGACCGTGGTGCAGGGCCAGCCAGGTGGCGAGGTAGGGTGCCAGCGAGGCGCCGAAGATGCCGGCGAGATTGAAGCTCAGGGATGACCCCGTGTAGCGCACCGCCGGGGGAAAGAGTTCTGACAGGACCGTGCCTAACGGCCCGTAGGTCGCACCCATCAGGGCGAAGCCAATGATGAGCGTCAGCACCACGCCATTTGGTCCGGCACTGAACAGCGGGCCGAAGCCCAGCCCGAACAGGATGATGCCGGCCGAGACCAGCATCAGGGTGCGCCGCCGGCCGTGGCGGTCGGCCAGGACGGCGGAAACCGGGATCAGCAGCGCGAAAAACAGGACGCCGATCATCTGGTAAACGAGGAACTGCCCGCGCGTGTAGCCCAGTTTGCTGGTGCCCCAGCTCAGGCAAAACACGGTGAGCAGGTAAAACAGCACGAAGGTTGCGAGGGCCATCACGGTCCCGAGCACGACGGCCCGGGCGTGATGCCGGCACACATCCACGAAGGGCACCGCCACGCGGGTGTGCTGCTGCACCGTCTGCTGGAACACCGGCGTCTCCGTGATCTTCAGTCGCACATACAACCCGACGAGCACCAGCACGCTGCTGGCGACAAACGGAATTCGCCAGCCGAAGCTCAGGAACTGCGCATCCGTCAGCGTGGACGACAGCAGCAGGAAGATGCCGCCCGACGCGAGGAACCCCAGCGGGGCGCCGAGCTGCGGAAACATCCCGTACCACGCGCGTTTTCCCGGCGGGGCGTTTTCCGTCGCGAGCAGCACCGCGCCGCCCCATTCGCCGCCGAGCCCGAGGCCTTGGCCGAAGCGGCAAGCGGCGAGCAACAGCGGCGCGAGCATGCCGATCGAGGCGTAGGTCGGGAGCAGACCGATCGCCACGGTGGAGACGCCCATCGTGAGCAGCGCGGCGACCAGCGTGGCCTTGCGCCCGATGCGGTCGCCGAAATGCCCGAACACCACCGATCCGATTGGCCGGGCGAAAAACGCGAGGGCAAAGGTCGCGAGCGACTGCAACGTGGCCGCCGCGGGATCGGAGGCGGGAAAAAACTGCTTCGGGAAGACCAGCACCGCCGCCGTCGCGAAGATGTAGAAGTCGAAAAACTCGATCGTGGTCCCCGCCAGGCTGGCCAGCAGCACGCGGCGCGGGGAATTGGCCGGCGGAATCTGGGCGGAGAGGGGTGGGGTCATGTGGGGCGCGGGGTGGCGGAAGTGGGCCCGGTTATGCCGGTCAGGGCCCGCGCGTCAACCGCCCACCCGTGACGAAATTTCCACCGTGACCGGCGGCCTACTTCTTCGGGTCCTTCACGACCTCCACCGGGCCGACGTTCACGTGGCCTGCGGGGGCGGCGGTGTTGATGATGACCTCCTGCTCCCGGCCGATGTGGCGGTCAAAATACGGGGCGCCCTGCTCGAGCATCTTGCCGGCGATCTGGTTCAGGTCGCGGTGGTCGGGATCGTCGACGAACATCGTCGTCATCCACAACAGCTTCTCCTTTTTCTTCGGGTTGGCCGGCGGGGGGTATTCCCAGGCGCGGACCTGGACGAAGAGCTTTTCGTAGCTCATCCGGATGAGCTTTTCATTCAGCCCGACGAAATGCTCGTGGGTGGGCCAGATCTGCATCCCGCCGGTGTCCGACAAGCCGGTGTGCTCCTTGTCGTCCTCGGAGTTGGTGTAGGGATTGGACAGCAGGCCGCGGCCGTATTTCACCGTGATCACGATCTCGGGCTTCTGGCCCGGCCGGATGGCGTGAAACCCGTGGGCCTCGAGCTGCGCGGCCACCTGTTGGGCCAGGGCGCGCGCATCGATCGGGCGCACCAGACGCTCGCCGGTCTTTTCCTCCGAGACCCGCACCAGGTAAAAATTGCGGCCCCGTTTCGCGTCCGGCCCATAGGCCGGATCGTGGTCGCGCTTCTGCTGCTCATCCCAGTTCACGCCCGAGCGGACGTTGATGTCCAGGGTCGTGCTGGATTCCTGCGCCCGGACGGTGAGGGTGAACAACAGGGCGCCGGTGAGCAGCAGGGGATGGAGGCGTTTTATCAAGTGTGGGGGTGTTTCCTGCGACGCTTCAGGCGGAGGTTGGGTTTCCCGCCTCCGGCCCGTCAACGGGAAATCATGGCGGAGGCTCCCCGGTGCCGGTGGCCGGGTCAGCCGCGCCTTGACTGCCCCGCGGCGGATTCCAGAAAGAGGCATGAAGAAAGCGAGCGCACCCCCGTCCGCGGCCCGGCCTTCGCCGGTGTCGGCGTCGGAATGGCTGGGGCTGGCGGTGCTCGCGGGCCTGGTGGTTTACTTTCTGGCGGTGTCGTGGCGCAAATGGCCGGACCCGCTGATCGACTTTGGGCGCGAACTCTACCTGCCGTGGCGGCTGGCGAACGGGGCGGTGCTTTACCGCGATGTGGATGATTTCTACGGACCACTGTCGCAGTATTTCAACGCGGGGCTGTTCAAGCTGTTCGGCCCGGGCCTGATGGTGCTCGTGACCGCCAACCTGGTCGTCTTCACCGCGATCCTCGCGGTGATTTACCGCTTGTTCCGCCGGGCGTGGGGGCCAGGCGCGGCGTGGGTGTCGGCGGCGGTCTTCATCACCGTCTTCGGTTTTTCCCAACTCGTGGGCATCGGCAATTACAACTACGCCACCCCGTACGCGCACGAGGCCACGCACGGGCTGCTGGTGTGCCTGCTGCTGGTGGCGGTGCTGTCCGGCTGGTTGGAAGCGGCGACGCCGCGGCGGAGTTTTGTCGCCGGCCTGTTGTTCGGGCTCAGTGCGGTGCTGAAGCCGGAGATCGTGCTGGCGGCGGGGCTGGTCACGGGCGTCGCGTTCATTGGGCAACGCTGGTCCCGGCGTCCGCTGGGCCGGCCGGCGATCGGAGCCTGGCTGGTGGGCGCGGTGCTGCCGACGGCGGGATTTGCCGTCTATTTTTCGACGCAGGTGCGGTGGGCCCAGGCGGGGCCATTCGCCTGTCGCGCCTGGCTGAACGCGGCCACCTCGACACGCTTCATCGGCGACCCGGTGCAGACGGGCTTCCTCGGTTTTGACCAGCCCGGACCGCACGCGCTGCAGCATGCCGCGGCGACACTGCTCGCACTCTTACTGATCGCGGTGATCGGGGCCGGCGCGTGGCGGGTGGACCGCGCGACCGGCACTGTCCGGCGTTGGCTCCTGCTCGGCGGGCTGACGGCGGGGCTGGGGGTCGTTGCGGTCAAGGTGCTGCCATGGATCTCCGCCGGACGCTGCCTGCTTGGCCTCGCGCTGATCTATGCCGTCGTCAGCGCGGTCGCGGTGCTGCGCGCACCCAAGGCC
>CAIMAQ010000019.1 GCA_903839035.1 uncultured Opitutia bacterium | reverse complement strand
GTCAAACGAACCGTTGCTGGCTCTGACGAAAAGAGTCCGGAAACCGCCGATTTGACGGGATGCCGGACTCTTTGATTGGTGGACGGCGATGCGTGTGACCTCTGAAGATAAGTGGCGGCCTTTCTCCAGCGCTATGTGGCGCCGATCACGAGGGTACTCCGAACCGCCTCGACCACATCGTTGGTGATCACCGACAGGCCGTTGATCTTCAGGATGCGCCCGATCTGGACGAACAGGCGATGAAGCAGGCGGAAGTTGCCGCCCGTAATCCGCGCGATCGAGGCAATTGCCTGGGCATCGGTAAAATCGGCCTCGTCGAGGGCAAGTCCGAGCTGCCGCCAATGGCGGGTGAGGACGAAAGTGAGTTCGTCACCCTGCAAAGAACGGTAGTGGTGGGCAAAGCCGACTCGACTGTAGAGCTGCGGGTAGCGCGACAGGCGCTTCTCGATGCCGGGCATGCCGACGAGGATCACGCCGATGCCGGTTCTGTCGAACACGTCGCGCAGATGTTCGAGCGCCGGGGTCGAGAGCCGCTCGGCCTCATCGACGATGAGTAACTCGGCCAGATTGGGCATGGCTCCCGTGCGGACGAACTCCCCGGGGTGCAGGTGCTCGTCAATACAGATGCCCGCACGCGTGACAAGCAGAGCGATGCCATCGCGCAATTCGCGGAACGGGCAGCAGACCGTGGGCGTGTAGAAGACGCTCCGGGTGCCGGCAGCCGCAGCGTACAACTGGGCATCGGAGGGCTTGCGTGGTCCCCATTCGACGAGCAGAGGCTCAACAACATCCCACTTCGCATAGCGTCGGGCCGACAGGGTCTTGCCGACGCCGGCAGCGCCGAAGCATAAGCCGATGTAGCGGTGCTGGCGCACGGCATCGGCGAACTCGGAAAAGCGCCGGTGTTCCTTTGTTGCGATGAAAGCACCCGCTCGCTCGCCGCCGGTCACGGATCATCCTCCTCGTAGAGACGCAGCCGTGGCCGAGCCGGTGATGATGCCGGTCGCGGCGGCTGGACCTGCCTCGACGGCGGGTCGGGGCAAGGCAGGAAGTCGGCCACCCTTGCCACGCGTTCGTTGATCGCGGTGCGCAATGACCGGCGGTGGGCACGCCGCGCCGCCTGGATATCCTTGAGCGTCACCGCCTCGCCGGCGTGGTTCTCGCACACCGCGCGGCAGAGGAAGCCGGCGCGGTGGAAGAGCCGGACCTCGGATAGGTCGCGGGGGTCGTAGCGGACGGTAACCGCCTCGCCAACGAAGCCGGCGAGCGTCGGGGCAACGTAGCGCAGGCCTTGAAAGCGGACACCATCGCGCCGTACAAGGCGCGTCTCGGCATGCTGGATCAACAGGAGGTCGAGATCCTCGAGGCTGTCGGGAAGACGGGGCAGGAAGCCCTCACCACGCCAAGCGTCGAGCGGCGCCTCACCGATTTCGCCGTGGATACGGACGTGGTAGTTGCCGGCGATGAAGGCGCCGATCTGGTGGTCGAGCTGCGCCAGCGATAATATTGGGGTCGAGGTAGCCTTGCCCCCGACAAGGTACCCGGGCAGCTCGAGCAGCAGTTCGGTGTTGATCGTTCCGAACAGTCGCTCGACCTTACCCCGGCCCTGCGGGCGGGCGACGGCGGAGTAGACGATCCGGAACCGAAGGTCCGCCGCCACCTGGTCAAGGTGCCGACTGGTGAAATCGCTGCCGTGGTCGACATAGAGCACGTCTGGCACGCCACAGATCGGCCAAGTGGGGTCAGCCTTGCGCCAGATCGCGTGGCGGAGCGCAAGGCAGGTGTTGAGCACACAAGGTGCGCCGAGAAACACCATGTACCCGGCAACTGCGCGGGAACGGTCATCGAGCACGGTGGTGAGCCAGGGCCGCGCCGGCTTCCCGCCTTCATCGAGGACGAGGACGTCTAGAAGCGTGTGGTCGGCTTGCCAAAGCGCGTTGGGTGTTTCGGCGCGGTGCCGGTGGATCAACTCGTAACGGTCGCGGTAGGCGGTTGGTCCATCCAGCGCCAGTGTTACCATCGCCGGGTCCAGACTCGAGAGGATGGTATGGACCGTGCTGTAGGAAAGCGCGCGCCATCCCTGTGCCACGGCGACGCCACGGACCCGACGGTAAATTGCGGCGGCCGACAGTCGCGGCCGTTTCAACCCCATGCCCTCGATCAACGTGACGAGGTCGTCAGGCGAGTGACGTGAACCGGCATCGCTGCGGCGAGGACGCACGAGACCTGCCAGCCCGTCCCGACGGTAACGGGCAAGCCAACGCTGCGCCGTTCGCAGCGGTACGCCCGCGGTGGCGATCGCGCGTGCCAGGGAGATGCCGTCCTCGAGGTGCGGTCGCAGGACGGCGAAGCGCTCCATCGCCTGTGCTTGGTTCTCCTCGGTCAGGGTCACGAACGATGCCGTCGTCCTCTCCCGAGCCATGGCCGCCTCCTGAAACCGGCGATCCCCGCCGTCCGCAAGGGGATCGGTCAACGGACGGTTCGCAACCCATTCTCCGTGTCATGCAGGTGGCGGGGCCATCCGTCTCATTAAGATAGTACGATGATTCTTTCATTAAGGGGGCCTTTATCGTACGCTTCGGCCATGTCAGCGATCACCATCGGCTACGCCCGCTGCTCGACCGATAAGCAGGATCTCGCCGCCCAGCGGGCGACGCTCGAGCGGCTCGGCGTGTCACCCGAGCGCATCTACACCGACCATGGGCTGACCGGCACGAGCCGGGCCCGACCGGGGCTCGACCAAGCGCTCGCAGCCGTGCGCGCCGGCGACACACTCGTGGTCCCGAAGCTCGACCGCCTGGCGCGCTCGGTCCCCGACGCGCGCACTATCGCCGATGAGCTGGTCGCTCGCGGCGTCAAGCTTGCGCTCGGCTCGAGCATCTACGACCCGGCCGACCCAATGGGGAAGATGTTCTTCAACATCCTCGCCACGTTTGCCGAGTTCGAGGGCGACCTCATCCGCCTGCGCACGCGCGAGGGCATGGCGATCGCCCGCGCCCGCGGCAAGCTCCGCGGCAAGCAGCCCAAACTCTCTGACAAGCAGCAGCGCGAGCTGCGCCGCATGCACGACACTGGTGAGTACTCGATCAGCGACCTGGCCGAGCTATTCTCGGTCTCGCGCCCGACGGTTTACCGCACCCTCGCCCGGTAGCCGCATCGTTGGCGCCACATAGCGCTGGAGAAAGACCGCCACTTACCTTCGGAGGTCACAATGATCCACTCTCAAACGCGCCCTTCCGACCCACGAAAAAGCCAGAATAAACTATTGCCGAAAACATCCCCTCCTGCAAAGGTTATCGGGAAGGCCGGCGACGGTTACGACCCCAAACGGACACCGCCGCGCCGGGCGCCTCAATCTGTGGCTGGTGAACGGTATGGCGACGATTGGTTATGCCCGGGTTTCGACGCGCGAGGAGCGCCAGGTTCTGGATCGCCAGCTTGATGCCTTGCAGGCTGCCGAGTGCGACCGAATATTCGAGGACCGGACGAGTGGCTTTCATGCCGATCGGCCCGGCCTTGTGGCTTGCCTGGACTATCTGCGATGCGGCGACATGCTGGTGGTGCTGGATCTCGACCGGCTCGGCCG
>CAIMAQ010000018.1 GCA_903839035.1 uncultured Opitutia bacterium | reverse complement strand
GGAGGAGGCGTAGTCGCGCTTCTTCATCGCGAGGTCCTTGAAGTCCGAGTACGTACCCGACGACGTGTTGCGGGTGTAGATCGAGATCGCGCCCGGCGTGCCGCCGACGGCGGACCAGTCGGTGATGTCACCGGCGAAGATTTGCTCCACCTGGCGCTTGCTCAGGCCGGAGATCGGGCTGGCGGCATTGACGATGATCGCGATGCCGTCGAAGGCCACGATCGTGGGCTTCATGCTCACACCCTTGGCCGACGCGGCCGACACCTCGGTCGGCTTGGCGCGGCGGGAGGACATGCCGATCTGCGCGGTGCCGTCGATGACGGCGGCGATGCCGGTGGTGGAACCCTCGGCGGCGATCTCGAACGAGACGCCGGGGTTCTTGGCCTTGTATTCCTCGGCCAGGGTCGGGACGAGCTTGGCGCCCAGGGTGTCGGAACCCTTGATGACGAGCTTTTGGGCGGAGGCGGTCGCGACGGCCGTAAGGGCGGCGAGGAGGAGGATAAGTTTTTTCATGTGCGTAAAGAGTCGGGAGTGGACTGCGTTAGAATTTCACGACGAGGTCGACGAGGAGCTCGTGCGACTTGTCGAGGTTGCCGAGGGAGAACGTCATGCCCTGTTGGATGATCTGCGTGTCGAAGTAGGTGACGTTGAAGTTGGCGAAATCGGTCAGGTTATAGGACAGAGCCAGCTTGAAGCCCTTCTGGTTGGTCTTGCTGAAGCCCCAGTCGGAGTCGTTCATGTTCGGGTCAACCGCGGCCACGCCGACACTGCGGTAGTCGAGCTTGAGGCTGTAGTCGCCCATGACCTTGCCCGTGCCGTAGCTGTAACCGACGCCGGCCAGCCAGGCGCTGGCGCCCTTGCTGAAGAGCGCGGGATTGAGGCCATAAACTTGATACGCACGGTTGCTGGCTTCGAAGTTATAGGATGAGTCCCAGTAGAACTTGAACGCGGTGCCCGCACCGTTGACGTTGGCCAGGTTCGCCTCGCCGGCGAAGGTGCCGTAGTTCTGCGCGCGGACCGTGCCGATAAAGGCCGCGGAGTTAAGAGCCCCCGTCGGGATCACCGACTGGTTGTAGGCGGAGTAGCCGGCTGCCACGATCAGGCTGCTCAGGTTTTCCTTGCCAAACCAGTGCGTGTAAACCGCCTGCTGTTCGAACAGCCAGGCATCGCGGTGGGCGGCCCCGGTCACCTGTTCATTATTGTCCTGCATGGCGTGCTGCATCGCGCGGACTTCAAACGTGTCCTTCCCGGTGAGGAATGACTTGTAGATTTCGCTCGCGCCCTGGGGATTGATGTCCGCATCCCAGCGCAGATCCGTCGTGTACATGATGTTCTTCTGCTTCCCGAGCACGAAGGCCCAGTTCAGGCTGGGCGACCAGCCGATGTAGGCCTTGGCAACAAAGACGCCGTAGTCATCCGCCGCGCCGGTGAAGGTCTGGTTGGCGGAATCGGACCCCTGGCCGGTCTCGAGCGCGAAGCCGGCGCTGAAGCCCTTCTGCAGGAGGACGTCGGTGTTGAAGCGGAGGCGGAAGCGCTGGCGGGAGGTTTCGTTCGCGACGGCGGCGGCACCGGCGGCGAGCTCCGGCACCTGCGCGTTGTACTCATAGCGCATGCGGAGGTCACCGGAGAACTTCAGTTCGCTGATCGAGGAGCTGAGGTTGAGTTTGCCGGCGGACGTGTTGGCCACAAAGTCCTTCACGAGGTCGACGCGGAGTTCCTCGGCCTCTTGGTCGGTGACGATGCCCTTCTTGACGAGGAGATCGACGAGCGGGCCGCTGTCCTGCGCGAGGGCGGAGCCTGTGGCGATGAGGGAACCCGCGAGCAGCGCGAGCCATTTAGATTTCAGGTGAAACATGATGAGTGTGGTCAGTGTTGGGTTTTAGGAACCCCGCCATCATGCCCCCCGATTGTTACGATTGTGTGGCGGCCGGGTGACAAACGGGTCAAAGAGCCGTCCTTTTCGCACCTTTTTAGCCGCCCGGCCCCGCTGGCGCGCGGGCGGGTGAAAGACGAACGTTGCAAGCCGCCATCCCCGCTGCGGCCGCACACCTCCGGCTTTTCAACTTTCACCTCTCAACCTTCAACTCCCGCGACCTCAGGCCGCGGGCTTCCGGCGCTTTTCCACCAGCGCCAGCAGCAGGTCGCCCTTGGCCAGGCTGCCCATGAGCCGGCCTGTGTCCGGCCCCACCACGGGCAGCCGCTCGGCCGTCAACCCGAGGAACCGGCCGAGCGCTTCGCTCAGCGACTGGTCCGGCCCAATCCGCGGAAAGTCCTCGCGCATGATGTCGCGCGCAATGACCAGCTCCGCCAGGTCGAGCTGACCGAGATACGGCTTGATGTCGTGCAGCGACACCGCGCCGAGAAACTTCCCGTCGGCCTCGCACACGTAGAGGTTGTTCACGCGCACAGAGAGAAACTTCGAGGCGATCTCGGCAAAATGCGCGTCGGGCGGGATCGTCGACGGATCGGCCCGCATCAGGTCCGACACGCGGGCTGCGGCCAGCGTGGCCGCCGGTTCCGCGGCGGCCTTGCGCCGCAGCGAGGCGCTGTAGAGCGATTCCCCCGCCACGCCCTTCGCGGTGTAATACGCGATCACGTTACAGAGCATCAGCGGCAGGATAATGTCATAGCTCAGCGTCATCTCGAACAGCATGATGACCGCCATGACCGGCGCGCGGCTCGCCGCCGAGAGGAACGCCCCCATGCCGACCAGCGCGAACGCCCCCGGGTCCACCGCCGCCGCCGGCCAGATCCGGTGCACCCCGATGCCAAACAGGTAGCCCAGGCTCGCCCCCATGAACAGCGACGGCGTAAACACGCCGCCCGGGGCGCCCGACCCGAACGACGACATCGTCGCGAGCCACTTGCAGGCGAAGATGCCGAGCAGCACCGTCCAGAGCAGCCGGCCGTTGAGGATGTCCACCACCACCGTGTAGCCGTTGCCGCAGACTTCCGGGACGTTGATGGCGATGACGCCCACCAGCAATCCGCCGAGTGCCAGGCGCGCGACCAGCGGCAGCCGCAGCGAGATGAAGAATTCCTCCGACTGCTTCAGTGAACGCAGGAACACCGGCGCCAGGCCGCCGGCGAGGAGGCCGAGGAGCACGTACGGACCCATTTCCCAGGGCGAATTGAGCTGGAACGGTGGCACCTTGTACAGGACCTGCGCCGCCGTGAGCACGCGGATCGTCAGCGTCGCCACGACCGCCGAGACCGCCAGCGGCCCGAGGCTCTCCATCGCAATGCTGCCGAGGATGATCTCCGCCACGAAAAACGACCCGGCAATCGGCGCGTTGTAGGCCGACGCGATGCCCGCCGACGCGCCGCAGGCGACCAGCAGCCGCAGCTGCGGTCCGGTGAAATTCCGCCACCGGCCGACCAGTGAGGCGACCACCGACGAGAGCTGGACCATCGGGCCTTCCCGCCCGATCGAACCGCCCGAGCCGATTGAAAACAGCGCCGCCGTGGTCTTCACCAGGCTCGCCCGCACCGGCACCCGGCCGTTGCCGATCACGATCGCCTCCATGTAGTCGGTCGAACTTTCCGAGCGCGTGAGCCGCGAGCCGTACAGCAGCACCAGACCCGCCGCCGCACCGCCCAGCGTCGGCACCAGCAGGCAGCCCCACCACGGCAGCTGCCGCATCGACTCGACGACGCCGCTGGTGCGGCCCGTCATGAATTCGTGCACGCCCTCCGCCAGCACGGAAAAGATCATCGAGGCCATCGCCCCGAGGAAGCCGGCCAGCGCCGCCCACAGCAGCGTGACCTGCCATTCCGTCAGCTGGATTTTCTCCCGGATCCAGAGCCGCCAGCGCAACAGCCGTTGCAGCCGCTGCAGCAGCTCGGTCGTGGTCGCGGGAACGGTCGTGCTCATCGCTTCGCCCCGCGCGCGAGCAGCGCGGTGAACTCCGCCTCGGACTTCGCCGCCAGCAGGCCGTCGTGCACCCCGGGCGCCTTCAGCGTCCGGGTGATCGCCGCCACCGTCAGGAGATACTCCTCCACCTGCTGCTTCGGCGTGCCGACCATGAAAATGAGCCGCACCGCCGGGTGCTCGGCGTCAAACCCCACCCCTGGCGCCGCCACCCGGGCCACGCCGATCACCACGCGCTCCACCGCGTCCGTGCGGGCGTGCGGCAGCGCCACGTCGGCCGCGATGCACACCGGCGCGAGCATCGCGCGCTCCAGCAGGCCGTGCAAAAACTGCGGCGCATCCTTGACCGCCGGGCTCTTCGCCAGCGCCGCGTGCAGCGTGCAGATCGCCGTCTCGCGCGAATTCGCCGCCAGGTCCAGCATCAGCGCGTCCGGTCGGGCGAGTAGTGAGGTTGGCAGGTCCACGTCGTGGTCACCGTAGCCGCGCCGCGCGGCGAAACAAGCCCGCGCTCGGCATTTTTGGCGCCGGCCGCCCGTTCACGCCACCGGTTCCGGCCGGTCCTCCGCCGCCGGGGCGAGGGAAGGTGCCGCAACGACGGGCGCCGCCGGCTCGACCGATTCCGGCGGCACTTCTGCCACGACCTGCGCCGTCAGCTGCACGAGCCCGCGCAGCGAGGTGAAATGCTGGCTCAGGTCAAAGTCGCCACCCAGGCCGCCAATGAGCTTGTCGAACAGGTCCTTCTTCGACGCCTTCAGCGCCTGGATCCGCTCCTCGATGGTGCCGGCCGTGACCATGCGGTACACAAACACCGTGCTCTTCTGTCCGATGCGGTGCACGCGGTCCACGGCCTGCGCCTCTACCGCCGGGTTCCACCAGGGGTCGAGCAGGAAGACGTAGTCGGCCGCATGCAGCGTGATGCCCGTGCCGGCCGCCTTCAGCGACACCAGCATCACCGCCGCGCCGGTCGCGCCCTGGAACGACTGCACGGGCTTCAGCCGGTCGAGCGTCATGCCCGTCAGCTCGTAGCGCGGCAGGTCGGGGAAATTCTTGATCAACGCCTCGCGCACGCGGTCGAGCAGCATCACGAACTGCGAGAAGATCACGACCTTGTGCCCGCTGCCGACGACCTCGGCGAGTTTCTCAACCAGCAGGTTGATCTTGCCCGAGTCGCTGAGCGGCGACTTGAGCCAGGGCAGCATGTCGGGGTCGCAGCAGGTCTGGCGCAGGCGCGTGAGCAGCGCGAGGAAGCCGAAGGACTTTTCCCGCATCGCCGTGCCAACGTCGTCGCCGAGGCGCGCGAGCCCCTCGGTGCAGATGCGCGCATACTCCGCGCGCTGCACGTCGGTCATCGGGCAGAGCAGGTCCATCTCCACCTTCTGCGGCAGCTCCGTCGCGACCTCGTTCTTGGTGCGGCGGAGGATGAACGGTGCCAGCTGGGCGCGCAGGCGCTCCAGGGTGACGACACGGTCGGCATTCAGCGCCGACTCGAAACCCGTGCGCGAACCGAGCAGGCCCGGCAGGAGGAAGCGGAAGATGCTCCACAGGTCGAGCTGGCGGTTCTCCAGCGGCGTGCCGGTCAGCACCATCCGATGCCGCGCCCGCACCGCGAAACAGGTCTGCGTGATCTTCGCGTCGGGGTTCTTGATGAACTGGCCCTCGTCGAGGACCGCATAGCCAAACTCCTGCCCGTCGAGCAGGTGGCGGTGCTTGCGAAGCTGCGTGTAGCTCGCGAGCCAGACACACGGGTCGGTCCGCTGCGAGAAATCATGGCCGGTCTTGAGCACGTCCACCGCGAGCTCCGGGTAGAATTTCGCGATCTCCTCGCGCCAGACCGGGACGACGCTCGCGGGGCAGACGATCAGCGTGGGCTTGTCCGCCACCCGGCGCGTGGCGAGGAGCGTCAGCACCTGCAGTGTCTTGCCCAGACCCATCTCGTCGGCGAGCAGGCCGTGGCAGCCGACGTCGCACAGGTGCGCCATCCACTCCACGCCGCGGCGCTGGTACGGCCGCAGGATTTCCGGCAGCGACGGTGGTTCCGGCGGCGGCGCGAGCACCTGCTGGCGCCAGGCCTCGATCTCGGGCGAGAGCGTGAGCTTCAGCCGCGCGTCGTTGAAGAGGGAGAAAATCAGGTAGGGCGAGAGCGTGCCGTCGGAGTGCGTCTCCGCGATGTTGTGCCGCCACGCACTGAACGACTCCCACTTTTCGCCCTGCAGGGCCACGATGCCCAGGTTCGGCAGGATCACCGGCGAGCCGCCGCGCTTGAGGAGCGTGTTGACCTCGGAATCCGTGAGCATCCGCTCGCCCGCACGGAAGATCCAGCGGAGGTTCAGCCCCGCACTGTCATTCCCGCCGCCGGCGCCCGTGCGGCGCTCTGCCACGGCCTCGATCTCGATGATGCGCGTGCCCTTGAGCAGGTTTGCGGCGCGTTCGTCGAGCTCCACCGTGAACATCCGGCGCCAGGCCGGCAGTGTGGTCTTCAGGAAATTCGGGATCTCCACCAGCGACTCGAGCACGTAAAGGCCGGTGTCCTGATGATAATGAAAGTGCGCCTTGCGCGCGTAGGCCGCGAGGCCGATGAGCTTCGCGCGCTCGCCGGAGGTGACATGGCCGTTGCCGTTCGCATGCGCGGCATTGCCCAACGCCGCGTGCCGGGTCTCCCCGTCGGCTTCGGCCCAGTACGCCTGAAAGGTCAGCCCGGCCGTCTTCGTCTTGAAGACCAGCAGCAGGGGCCGCGAAAGGCCGGGGGCCGCCACCGGGGGCGCGGAGCCTGCAGAGGCGGCCATCCCGGCCGGCTTGGCCGGAACCGCCGGGGGATGCGAGTGGGAGTGGCCGTGGCCGTTGGAGCCATGGCTGTGGCCGTTGGACGAGGCCGCCGGGTGCGGGGTGCGCGCAGGCTCGCCCGGCAGGGGCGAGATCTCGTCGGCCACCAGCTCCTCGATCTCATGTAAACCCGCGACCGCCAACGCGTGCGCGATATCGAGGTCGGTCGTCGAGGAGCGCACCGCCAGCCCGCCCTCTTCCCATTCAATCACGACATACTCGTCCTTTTTTTCCACCCGGCGGTGGATAATCGCGTCCTTGGCGGTCAGTTCCAATTCGCGGACCTCGCCCTCGCGATAGATGCGCCGGCCTTCCTCGAGCTGGGAAGCGCTAAACGCGGCAGACCAGTCATTTTCAAGCCGGTCAAACCAGGACTCGAGGGAATGAGGAGTGTAAACGCGCTTCGGTCCGTGCGATTGCATCCGCTTAAAAGATTGGACCGTAGGTTGCGCCCAACTGCCCGCAATCAAAATCTCACACAATTTGCATTGGGGTTTTACCACGAAATTTACGGCGCACCGCTCGGGCCGGAGCGCCGGCGCCAGCGGGTAAATTCCCCGAATCGTAACGTGGCCGCCACGCATCCGGCACACACCGCGGTCACGTTAAGGGCGTCCCATACCGCCCGATATACCCATGATGTGAAGCTCACCATCGTCACCGAAACCTTCCCACCCGAAATCAACGGCGTGGCCATGACCTTCGGCCACATCGCCCGGGAACTCGGCCGGCGCGGACACGAGGTGACGGTGTGCCATCCCCGGCGGGACGATCTGGCCAACGGCACCGCGCATCCCGAGTTCGCCTCCCTGCCTCTGCCCGGTCTGCCCATCCCGGGTTATCCGCTGCTCCGCTTCGGCCTCCCCGCCGGTGGTACCCTCCGCCGCCGCTGGCGCGCCGACCGCCCCGATCTGGTGCACGTCGTGACGGAGGGCCCCCTGGGCTCCTCCGCCGTCAGCGCGGCCCGGACGCTCGGCCTGCCCGTGACGTCGAGTTTTCACACGAACTTCCACGCCTACACGCGCCACTACGGCTTCGCCCCGCTCCACCACGCCACCCTCGGCTGGCTGCGCCGCGTGCACAACCGCACCCTCCGCACGTTCGCACCGACCGCGGAGCTCTGCGCGGAATTGTCGGCGCTCGGCTTCACCGGGCTCGGACTGCTCTCCCGCGGTGTCGACACCGAACAGTTCACGCCGCTCAAGCGCTCCGCCGCCCTGCGCGCCGCCTGGGGCGCCACTCCCGCCGACCCGGTTGTGCTGCATGCCGGCCGCATGGCCGCCGAGAAAAACTACCCGCTCCTCTTCCGGGCCTTCGCCGCGATGCGCGCCGCAAATCCCCGCTGCCGCTTCGTCGTGGTGGGCGACGGCCCGCTGCGGCCCAAGCTGGCCCGCGCGCACCCGGACTGCGTTTTTCCCGGCTTCATCCCGCGCGAGGAACTCGCCCGGCACTACGCCTCCGCCGACCTCTACCTGCATGCGAGTCTGACGGAGACGTTTGGCAACGTCCTCACCGAGGCGATGGCCAGCGGGCTCGCCGTCGCCGGCTTCGACTACGCCGCTGCCCGCCAGTTCGTACGCGATGGTGAGAACGGCCTGGTCGTGCCCTGCGACCAGCCCGACGCGCTCATCGCCGCCGCCGTGCGGCTCGCCACCGACGCCGACCTGCGCACCCGGCTCGCCGTCGCCGCCCGCGTCACCATCGAGCCCCAGTCCTGGGCCAATGTCATCGCGCGCTTCGAGGCCGACCTGCTCGGCATCGTCGCCGCCCACCGTCTTTCATGAGCAAAATCCTCATTCTCACCGCCAGCTTCGGCGAGGGCCACAATGCCGCCGCCCGCGCCCTCGCCGCCGCGATTGACCGCGAGGCCGGCCCCGGCACCGCCGTGACCGAGGACATCTTCGCCCTCGCCGCCCCGCGCTACAACGAGCTTGTCCGGCGCAGCTACCTCTCCCTCATCAACCGCGCGCCCAAGCTCTGGATCCGGTTCTACCGGTGGAGCGACCGCTCGTCACTGGTGGCGAACACCCCGGCGCTGTTCTTCCGGGAACTGCGCGTGCTCCGGCGGATTCTCGACCGCGAAAAACCCGACGCCGTCTGTTGCACGTTTCCCGTCGCCACCCTGCTGCTCGAGCACCTCGCCCGCACCGGCGGACCCCGGTTGCCGCGCTACAACATCGTCACCGACTCCATCAGCATCCACTCGCTCTGGTGCCGCGGCGCGTGCGACGGCTGGTTTGTGCCCAACGAGGACTCCGCCGCCGTCGTCCTGCGCGCCGGCCTCAACCCGGCGCACGTCCACGTCTCCGGTTTTCCCGTCCCCGCCATCTTCGACGAGCAGGCCGGCGTGCTCACGCCGCCCGACCTGCACTCCGGCGCCGCCCCGCGGGTGCTGCACATCATCAACTCCGGCACGCGCCACGCGGCCGAGACCGCCCGCCGGCTGCTCGCCGAGGACGAGTGGGAAATCACCTGCGCCGTCGGCCGCAACGAAAGCCTGCTCCGCCAGCTCACCGCCCTCGCGGCCGGCCGCCGCCGCCCCGCCACCATCCTCGGCTGGACGAAGGAGGTGCCACGTCTGCTCATGACGCATCACGTCGTCGTCAGCAAAGCCGGCGGCGCGACCACGCAGGAGGCCATCAACGCGCTCTGCCCGATGGTCGTGAGCCAGGTCGTGCCCGGCCAGGAGGAGGGCAACTACGAGCTGCTCCGCCGCCACGGCGCCGGCACGCTGGCCGAGTCGCCCGACGCCGTCATCGCCGCCCTGAAGCACGCCTTCGCCGACCGCGGCCGCATACTCGGCGCATGGCGCGCGGCGCTTGCCATTCTCGCCCACCCTACGGCCGCCCGCGACATCGCGCAGCACGTGCTCGCCGCCGGCGAACCGGTCACCGCCGCGTCCCGCCCATGAAACTCTGCTTCATCCTCAACCCCCGCTCCGGCCGCAACGCCCGCCGCCCGTGGCTCGCGGGCCACATCCGCGAGTTCATCGCCGAGCGTGGCCTCGACGCCACGCTCGTCACGACCACGGGGCCGCAGCACGCCACCGCGCTGGCTTCGGCCGCCATCGCCGACGGTTGCACCCGCGTCGTCGCCGTCGGCGGTGACGGCACGATGAACGAGATCGCCCAGGCCCTGCTCTACTCGCCCGCCGCTCTCGGCCTTGTGCCCTGCGGCTCGGGCAACGGCCTCGCCCTGCACCTCGGCATTCCCACCCAGCTCAACGCGGCGCTCGCCCTCGCCGCCGACCCGGCCGCGCGCATCGCCGCGATCGACACCGGGTCCGCCAACGGCCGACCGTTTTTCAACGCCATGGGCTGCGGCTTCGACGCCGAGATCAGCCGCCGCTTCAACCGCCTCACCCGCCGCGGCCTCGCGGCGTACGCCCGGATCGGACTCTCCGCCTTCCGCTCGCGCCGCTCCGAATGGGTCGTGATCCACGGTTCCGGCCAGTCCAAGGCGCTGCTTACCCTGCTCGTGGCCGTCGCCAACTCCGATCAGTATGGCAACCACGCCCGCATCGCTCCCGGCGCCCGCGTAGATGACGGCCAGCTCGACCTCGTCGCCGTACGTCCCGTCGGCTTTGCCAGTGCGGTCCCGCTCATCGCCCGGCTGTTCGTCGGCAAATTCTCCCCCAGCCCGGGTGTGTTCCGGCTCCGTAGCGCGCGTTTCCTGATCGAGCGTTCCGGCCCCGGCCTCCTCCACACCGACGGCGAAACCCACGAGAGCGGCGCGCTCGTCGAGGTCAAGGTCCACCCCCGCAGCCTCCGTCTCATCGTGCCCGTGCACAGCCGTGTGACCGCTGTATCGGCCCCGTACGTTCCTGCCGCCACCACCGATTTCCTGCCATGAAGC
>CAIMAQ010000017.1 GCA_903839035.1 uncultured Opitutia bacterium | reverse complement strand
TAAACCAGCAAACAACGCCGGGGTGGGGGAACAATCCTCCGCCCCGGCTCTTTTTTTGGTGCGGGCCCGCTCGGTCTGGAGGACGATGCGCCGGTCCGGCGGAAATGGAATCGGGCGGCCGACAGTCGGCCTGAGCGAAGTTCTCCCGGCCGCTTCCCCGTTGCGCCGGGCGCGGCGGCCACTTTGATGCCGGGATGAAACACCTTCTTCTGCTGGTGTGCGGTCTGGTGGTGACGGGCCGGGCGGCGGAAACGCCGGGCTCCTTTTTTGTCGAGCTGGCGGACGGCAAGTCCGTCGCGTCGTCGCAACTGCGCGCGCTGCCGCCCTCCACCGCCGGCGAGAACTTCGCCGAAGCTGGCGGGCGTTTCACGGCGGCCCGCTGGGTCGTGCAGCATGCTGAAACCGGCTACACCCGCACCTTCGTGACGCTGACCAATACCAGCGGCGCCGAGCTGGCGCTCGCGCGCATCGTGATGCTCGACACGGCCGCGGCCACGCTGGAGTACGGCACGGCGCGCGTGGTCGGCGAGTTCAGTGGTTCGCCCGTGGTGACGAGCCGCCGGTTCTTTGGCGTGGAGCATCCGCTGGCGGAGAACCGCGTGGCGAACGGCCGCGTGCGCTGCGCGCTGCCGCTCATGCAGCCGCTGCGGCCGGGCGAGGCCGTGACCGTGTCGTTCGTCGATGGCACCTATCGGCCCGGCCAGCTCCGGCGCGATTTCCTCGCCTACGTCGAGCGCGAGCGCGCCCGGCCGTACCAGCCGTTCCTCCACCACAACAACTGGTACAACCTCGGCTGCGGCCGGAAGTTCACCGAAGCCGAGGTGCTGGGCGACATCGCCTTCTTCGGCCGCGAACTCGTGGAGAAGCGGGGCGTCAAGCTCGACGGCTTCGTGCTCGATGACGGCTGGGACGACGTGCACTCGCTCTGGCGGTTTCACGCGGGCTGGCCGGTGGGCCTGAAGAATGTCACCGCCGCCGCGGCCCGTTACGGCGCCGCGCCGGGAATCTGGCTCTCGCCGTGGGGCGGCTACAGCAAGGCCCACGACGCGCGCCTGGCCGCCGCCGCGCCGCAGGGGTTTGAGATGCGCGACGGCAATTTCTCGCTCGCCGGGCCGAAGTACTATGCGCGTTTTAGCGCGCTCTGCACGGGCGTGGTCCGCGACAGCGGCGTGGCGTATTTCAAGTTCGACGGCATCGGCTCGATCGCCGAGACCGGCCGGATCGATCCCGCCGCAGGCCGGGATTTCGACGCCATGCTGCGGCTCGTCCACGACCTGCGCGCGCGGCGGCCGGATATCTACATCAGCCAGACCACCGGGACCTTCCCGTCGCCCTGGTGGCTCTTCCATGTGGACAACATCTGGCGCGAGGGCTCGGACCACGGTTTCACGGGCGTGGGCCCGAACCGGCAGCAGTGGATGACCTACCGCGATGCCGAGACCTACCAGAACGTGGTTCGCCGCGGGCCGCTTTATCCGCTCAATTCGCTGATGATCCACGGGCTGCTTTACGCGGTCCGGCCGGAGCAGCTGCGCACCGACCCCGGCGGCGATTTTGTGAGCGAGGTGCGCACGTATTTCGGCTGCGGCACGCAGCTGCAGGAGATGTACCTCTCGCCCGAGCTGCTCTCGCCAAAAAATTGGGACGACCTCGCCGCGGCCGCGAAATGGTCGCGCGCGAACTCCGCCACGCTGCGCGACGTGCACTGGATCGGCGGGGATCCCGTCAAACTTGAGGCCTACGGCTGGGCCGCCTGGTCGCCGGCCAAGGGCATCGTGACTTTGCGCAATCCCTCCGCCCGGCCCGCCACCTTTGCCTTCGAGGCGGGCGCCGCGTTCGAGCTGCCCGCTGGCGCCATCGGTACGTTCCGGGTCCAGAGTCCCTACGCCGACGCCCCCGCGCCGATCGCGACGGTGCATGCCGGTGAGCCGGTGACCATCGCGCTGCGGCCGTTCGAGGTGCTCGTGTTCGAGTGCACCCCGACGGCCGCGAAGAAATGATCGGGGCGGCGGAGCTCCACGTGGTGAGCGTGGAGCTGAACGGCCGCGTTCCGGTGTCGGGGCGCAGTCTAGCTGCGCCCCGACGACCGAGGCTCTGACCGCGGGCGGTTACTCGAACTTGCGGGTCGATTTCCAGACGGCGCGGTCGGTGAACGTGACCGCGGGCGGCGCCTTCGGTTCATGCTGGTGGGCGAAACCGAGATAGGTGCGCATCTGGCCCGTGGCGGGGGCCAGCGCGACGGCGAGGATCTCGCTGGCGCGCTGCTTCGTGAGCCGGTCGAGCGCCGCGAGGGTTTCCGCGCGGCGGCCCCAGTTGGCGTCGCGGTTGTAGGCGAGTTCGAAGAGCCGGTCGGCGCGCTCGGCGATCGTCTTGTCTTTTTCCTTCAATTGGTCGCGCCCGCTGCTGACGATCGTGACCCATTGTGCGTCCGTCAGCGCCGCCACCATGCCGGGCAGCTTGGCGATGAACGCATTGGACCGGGCCTCCAACTCGTCCGCCGGGTGCTCGCCGGACTGGATGACAAAGTAGGCGAAATTCGTCCGCTCCTCGCTGGCGGCGCCCCCCCAGACCACGTAGCCGAGCTGCTGGTGGGTGCGCATCTCCGTGAAATACGGCTCACTGATTGCATTGGCGAGGGCGAGGGTCGTGGCCCGCAGTTCGGGGGTGTCGCCGCCGAGCACATGCTCGCGCCAGAAGCAGGAATTGTTGCCGATGAGCTTCTCGGAGGACCGCACCGACTCGCCGGGGGTCGTGACGAGCCGCCGGGGGCGGAGCAGGTCGGCGGCGGGCAGGGGGGCGACCTTCAGGACGGAGGCGATGCGCCGGGCGGCCGCCGTAGCGTCAGCCGCGGTGACATTGCCGAATACCAGCGCCTCGATCTTGCCGTGGGCGTAGAGGTGGCGGGCGAAGTCCTTCACGGCGGCGAGGCTCACGCTCTGGGCCACGGGCAGCTGCTCTTCGGGCCGGTAATAGAATTCGCGCACCGTGCTTTGGTTGGTGGTGCTGACGATCTGGTAGGCGTCGGACCGCGGAAAGCTTGCGAAGCCGCGAATCAGGCGGTCCTTGATCGCCGCGAAGCGCTCGGGGGAAACCGAGAAGTCGATCAGGTTGGCGGCGACGGCGTCCCGCAGACGGGCGGTGGACTCGTCATAGCCGTCGATCACGATGCGGAGGCCTTCGAGACCGGCGCTGAAGTTGAAACCGAGGCCGGCCTCGCGGGCCGTGAAGGTGGTCTCGTTAAGCGACTCGTTGACGCAGGCCTCGTAGAAACGCAGGAGCACGGCGTTTTCGAGCGAGCCCAAGCTGCGGGGCAGACGGAACCGGTAGGCCTCGGCGACCATCGGCCGGAGGAACTCGGTGTCTTGGGCGTAGTAGAGGCTGAGTCCGGGCTCGTCGATCAGGTGCAGCGGTTGCAGCGGCAGCAGCGCCGCGTGGACGGGTACAAAGGGATTGGCCTTGGGCAACTGGATCGCGGCGACGGCGGGCGGCTGCAGCAGCGCCGTGTAAGCCGGGCCGCCTTCCTCGCGGTAGCTGTACTTGGTGCCGAAGAAGTGCTCGGTCTTGTCCGTGGTCACGCCCTTGGCCATGAGGGTTGCGAGCAGGTTGTCGGGGCGCAGCTGGGCGAGGATCGATTGGTACGCGGCCGGATCCTCCTTGAGCCAGAGGAAAGGCGCGCGCTCGGCGACCTCGAGCGGGAATTCCTGGAGCTGATTTGCCAGCGCGGTCGCGCGCTCGGTGCCTTCGCCCTTGTCCTGAAACATCTCGTCCAGCCGGGCCATGGCCTGGCGCTCGCGGAACAGGTACGAGGGATAGCCGGCGGCGCGCACTTGGGCGATGGCCCCGAAGACGAGGTCCAGCACGCGCGGGTATTTCGCCAGGCCGGCGGGGGTGAGCTTGATGGTGATGTTGAACGAGCCGAACTCCGGCGCGTCGGCGTCCACTCCGGCGCTCAGGCCGGTGGCGAGGCCCTCGGCCTTGAGGTGCGAGAGCAGGCTGCCCTCACCCTCATGGCCGAGGATGAAGCCGAGCAGCTCCGCCGGTTTGCTCGCGTAAAACTGCCGGGTCGCGGGCAGCGGAAACTCGAGGCTGAGCTGGCGCAGGTCCTTGACCGGTTGCATGCGGATCAGGCGCAGGACGGGCTTGGGCGGCAGGTAGTCGGCCGGAAGTGGAGCCAGCGCGAGGTGCTGGTTCTCGATCCCGGCGAAATAGCGGCGGGCCCACTGCTCAAGCTGGTCAAGGCTGGCCTTGCCCATCACGGCCAGGGTCATGCGCTCGGCGCTGTAGTGCGCGCGGTAGAAGGCGAACAGTTCCTCGTGGGTCGTGCCGGTGAGGGTTTCGCGACTGCCGATGTTGAAGTGATTGGCCGGGTGCCCGGGCTGGTAGAAGAGGGTGCGGAGCTGGGTTTCGCGCCACAGGTCGTTTTGCAGCCGGAACTGGAACTCGGAATTGACGGCGTTCATTTCACGTTCGGCGAACTTCGGCGCAAAGAGCGGGGCGATGAAGAACTGGGAAAAACGGTCGAGCGCGCCCTCGAAGGCCTCGTGGCGGACCTCGAAATGATAATTCGTGAGGCCGCCCGCGGTGTAGGCGTTCCCGGCGCCCCCGTTGTTTTCCAGATAGGTGCGGTATTCCGCCACATCGGGGTACTTCGCGGTGCCGAGGAAGAGCATGTGCTCCAGGAAGTGGGCGAGCCCCTGCCGGCTCGCCGGGTCGCGGTAGGAGCCGGTGCCGACGGCGAGCGCGGCGGACGACTTGTTGAACTTCGGGTCGGAGAGGAGGATGACGCGGAGGCCGTTGTCGAGGGTGAGGCGGCGATAGGCCGACTCGTCGTTGGGCGCCTGCGGCCGGGGCGGGATCCCGGCCGGGACCTGGGCGCGAAGCGCGGCGGAAAAGTTCAGGGCGGCGGCCAGCAAGACGAGGCGGGCGGCGAATACGAAGGATCGTTTCATTATGGGATATTGGGGATCAGGAAGCTGAGCCTAGTCCACGCGTCCACGCCAGCAAGTTCCCCGCCGCCAGCCGCGCCGGCCTGAGGAAGCTAGGCGGGCCGGCCCGCGGTGATCTTCTCCCGCAGGTGCGTGAGGCGGAGCTTCGCCTCGCTGTTGCGGACGGCCATCGCGTAGGCGGCGGGCTCGCCGACGATGAGCACCTTTTTTCGGCCGCGGGTGATGGCGGTGTAGAGCAGGTTGCGCTGCAGCATCATGAAGTGGCCCTTGAGCAGCGGGATGACGACGACGGGATATTCGCTGCCCTGCGACTTGTGGATGCTGATGGCGTAGGCGAGTGCGAGGTCACCGAACTCGCCGCGGTCGAACGGGTGGCGCTCGCCGTCGAACTCCGCCTCGAGTGTGCCGGCGGCGGCGTCGATCGCGGTGACGGTGCCGATGTCGCCGTTGAAGAGGTTCTTGTCGTAGTTGTTGCGGAGCTGGATGACCTTGTCGCCCGGCCGGTACTCGGCGGTGAG